>JAIYCR010000074.1 GCA_027487905.1 Rubrivivax sp.
GGCTGCCCCGCGCGAGCGGGGATCGACCTGGCTGGTCGTTCAGCAGCAGCCGGTCCACGCCGCATGCCTCGCCCCTGGCCACCTTGAATGTAGCCCTGCAAAAGACCATGGCCGAGGCGGGTAATGCGCCCGCTGAGCTTTCAGAACGCCGGCAGATTGCGAGCTCCCGCCAAGCTGGCTTTCGAGGGGGTGGGCGACTGGGCCGCCTCCTGCAATCGCGCGCCGGCTCAGCCTGCGTCGGCGATGATTCGGCTTGTCTGCCGATGGAATGAGGAACGCAAGTGAGCACAGGTCTGATCGCACTGCTGGATGACGTCGCCGCTCTGGCCAAGCTGGCCGCTGCTTCGCTGGACGATGTCGCGGCACAGGCGGCCAAGGCCGGCTCCAAGGCGGCGTCCAAGGCCGCTGGCATCGTCATTGACGACGCTGCGGTCACGCCCCGCTATGTGGTGGGCTTCGCGGCGGATCGCGAACTGCCCATCATCGGGCGCATCGCTTCGGGTTCATTGAAGAACAAGCTGCTGTTCCTGCTGCCGGGCGCGCTGCTGCTGGGCTTCTTCGCGCCCTGGGCCATCACGCCGCTGCTGATGCTCGGCGGCGCCTTCCTGTGCCTGGAGGGCTGGCACAAGGTGTCCGACCTGCTGGGGCGGGGGCAGCAGGGCGCCGGGGGCGATGCCGACGGCGACGGGCTGTCCGATGCCGACGAGGGCAAGACGCCCGAGGTGCTGGAGCAAGAGCGCGTGGGCAGCGCCATCCGCACCGATTTCATTCTGTCCGCCGAGATCATGGCCATCACGCTGGCCACGCTGACCGGGCTCACCGTGTGGGTGCAGGCCGCGGTGCTGGCGCTGGTGGGCCTGGGCATGACCGTCGGTGTCTACGGCGCCGTGGCCCTCATCGTGAAGGCCGACGACTTCGGCGCCTTCCTGGCTCGCACCGGACACGGCGCCATCCGGGCCGTGGGCCGCGGCATCGTGCTGGGCATGCCGATCTTCCTCAAGCTGCTGAGCACGGTGGGCATGGTGGCGATGCTGTGGGTCGGTGGCCACATCGTCATCCACGGTGCCCATGAACTGGGGCTGACGGCGCCCGAGCAGTGGGTGCAGGCCCTGACCGACCGGGTGCGTGCGGCGGTGTCGGCGGCCCCCGGCCTTGCGGCCTGGGTCGCCCGCGCGGCGCTGGATGCGGTGGCCGGTCTGGCCGTCGGGGCCCTGGTGGCGCCGCTGGTCGCAGGGGTGCTGGCGCCTGCCGCCCAAGGGGCCCGGGCGTTGTGGGTTGGGCGAAAGGCCTGATTCGGCTGTCGTCTCCAGGGTTGATTGACGCTGCTCGTCGGGTCAAGGGCTGGCCGTTTCCTCACCCTCGCGTCCAGCGCAACACCGGCCAGGCGAAGGCCACGCCCACCGCGGCGGCCGCGGCGGCCATCGCCAGCAGGTTGGCCCAGTCCACCCAGTAGCCCAGTTCGCTCAGTGACGATTGCAGTGCCGACGGAATGCCCAGGAAGGCGAGCAAGCCCACGGCCAGGCCTGCGGCGAGCGCGCCGGGCAGCGTGGCCCGCCAGCGGCCGTGCGGCCGCCGGACGGCCAGGGCCATGGCCACCACCCACAGCAGCGCGGCCGCGGCGATCCACGGCCAGAGGCCCCGCGCGATCTCCCAGACGATGTTCAGGGCCAGCCAGATCTCGTACATGGTCGTCTCCTTTCAGACCCGGCCCTTGAGGACCGAGACATACGCGGGCTTGAGCAGGCGTACCTTCATCATCCAGGCGAAGAAGCTGTCCTGGAGCGGCTCGATCATCGGCAGGCTTGGCACCAGCCGGCCCTCGTAGTCGAACTCGATCAGCATCGCCGAGCCCTCCCGGGTGATGAGCGGGCAGGAGGTGTAGCCGTCGAAGCCGTGGTCGGGCGAGCGGCCGGCGATCATTTCCACCAGGTTGTGCGCCACGATCGGCGCGCTCTTCTTGACGGTGGCCGCGGTCTTGCCCCGGGGCGTGCCGTTGATGTCGCCGATGCCGAAGACGTTGGGGTAACGCCGATGCTGCAGCGTGGCCTTGTCCACCTCAAGCCAGCCGCCTGCGGCGAAGGGGCCCTCCTTCCACGCCAGGTCGCTGGCCCGCACCGCATCCGGTGCCCGCATGGGCGGCACGACGTGCAGGAAGTCGTAGCCCTTCTCGAGCCTCGTGCCGTCGGGTCGGGTGAAGGTGGCGCGGCGCGCACCGATGTCCACGGCGCTGAGCCGGTGGGTGTAGTCCACGCCGATGCCCAGTGACTTCCATCGCTCTAGCACGTTGGCATTGACCGCGGGCACGCCGAACACGTTGCTCGTGGCGGAGAGGAACTGCACCTGGCTGCGCCCGAGCGTGCCGGCCCGATGCAGCCGGTCGCGCAGCATGAAAGTCATCTTCAGCGGGGCGCCGGCGCACTTGAGCGGCGTGGCCGGCAGCGTCATCAGGGCATGGCCCCCGCGCTGCGCGAAGGCCTCCATCGTCCGCCAGGTGGCCAGCGCAGCCTCGGGGCTCGGGTAGACGCTGGCCAGCCCCTCGCGGCCGATGGCGGCCACGTCCATGCCCTCGATCTGCGCGTAGTCAAGGTGCACGCCGGTGGCCACGACCAGGTAGTCGTATTCGATTCGCTGCCCAAGCGAGGTGGCCACGCTGTTGGTGACCGGGTCGAAGGCGACCACCCGGTCGCGCACCCACTGCACGCCTTCCGGCAGGAAATCCGCGTTGCGGTCCCGCACCTTGTCGACCGGCCACACGCCGGTGGCCACCAACGTGTAGCCCGGCTGGTAGTTGTGTTCCTCCTTCTGATCCACGATGGTGATCTGCGCACCGTCGAGCATCCGGGTCAGCCGGGTCGCCACCGCGATGCCGCCCAGGCCGCTGCCGGCGATGACGATGCGCGCGCGGGTTCGGGTCCGCGCAGTGGCAAAGGCGGCTGCGGGCGATCCGATCAGCGGCGCCATCGCGGCAGCGCCCAGCACCGATCGTCGAGTGGTTCGCGTGTCCATTATTGACCCGGCATTGAACTATTGAACTCAAGCCGCATATCGCACCGGCTCATGCTGGAAGTAGCTTTTGATCCGCTCTGGTTGTCTTTGCACGCTGCTGAGGTGCCGCGCGGCAGCC
>JAIYCR010000080.1 GCA_027487905.1 Rubrivivax sp.
AACTTCTGCAGCGTCTACTGGAACTACCGCGGCCGCCCCGACAGCGTGGCCGGCTGCCGCAGCACCTTCTCGGCCACCCAGAGCGCCAACCCGCTCTTCTTCGACGCCGCAGCCAACGCGGGCTACTGGTTCGCGCTGCCCCGCTAGCGCGAACGCAGCGCGGGCCGGTGGCGGCCTGCGCGGCTCCTCAGCAGCCCACCGATTCGGCCAGCCGCTCCAGGCGTGCCCTGAGCACGCCGTGGTAGCGCGGGTCGTCGAGCAGGAAGGCGTCGTGGCCGTGGGGGGCCTCGATCTCCGCATAGCTCACCGACAGCCGGTTGTCGAGCAGCGCGCGAACGATCTCCCGTGATCGCAGCGGCGAGAAGCGCCAGTCGGTGGTGAAGCTCACCACCTGGAAGCGGCAGCGGGCGGATGCGAAGGCCGCGGAGAGATCGCCGCCGAAGCGGCGGGCGGGGTCGAAGTAGTCCAGCGCGCGGGTGATCAGCAAGTAGGTGTTGGCGTCGAAGTAGTCGCTGAACTTGTCGCCCTGGTGGCGCAGGTAGCTCTCGATCTGGAACTCGATGGCCTGGGTGCTGTAGGCCAGTTCGGCCTCGCGCAGTTCGCGGCCGAACTTGGCCTCCATCGTGTCGTCGGACAGGTAGGTGATGTGGCCGATCATCCGCGCCACCCGCAGCCCGCGCTTGGGCACCACCCCGTGGGCATAGAAGTGACCGCCGTGGAAATCGGGGTCGGTGACGATGGCCCGGCGCGCCACCTCGTTGAAGGCGATGTTCTGGGCCGACAGGTTCGGCGCGGTGGCGATGGCGTAGCACTCGCGCAGGCGCAGCGGGTGGCGCAGCGCCCAGTCCAGCGCCTGCATGCCGCCCAGGCTTCCGCCCACCACCGCGGCGAGCTGCCCGATGCCCAGCGCGTCCACCAGCCGCGCCTGCGCATCCACCCAGTCTTCCACCGTGAGGACCGGAAAGTCCGCGCCCCAGGGCCGGCCGGTCGCCGGGTTGGTGTGCATCGGGCCGGTGGAGCCGAAGCAGGAGCCGGGGTTGTTCACCCCGATGACGAAGAAGCGCCGGGTGTCCAGCGGCTTGCCCGGCCCCACCAGGTTGTCCCACCAGCCCTCGCTGCGCGCCACGCCGGCGTGCACGCCGGCCACATGGTGGCTCGCGTTCAGCGCGTGGCACACCAGCACCGCATTGCTGCGGTCGGCGTTGAGCTCGCCGTAGGTCTCGTACACCAGCGAGTAGTCGGGCAGCACCGCGCCGCTGCGCAGCGGCAGCGGATCGGAAAAGCGCATCGTGCGCGGCTCGACGATGCCCACCGAGCCGCCGGCCAGGGGCGGGTGCGGGGTTGGGGGCAAGGGCGGGGTGTGTCCGTGGGCTGCCGTCGGGGCGGGTGCCGCGGTGGCCCATGCCGGTTGCGCGGCAGCGTCCGCGGCCGGTCCGAAGGCCGGGTTGGCGGCGCCCGCAAGGGCGCCCGCCGGGTCCACTCGTGAGGTCATCTCGGTCGGGGAGGCGCCGCGTGCTGCGGCCGGCCCCGGGCCGGACGCCTGTTTAGCGGCATTTGTGAAGCGCCCGCAAGCCGGAGCAAATCGGCGCTGGAAGCGGTGGATTTCAGCATATCCCGCCGCTGGCGAGCCACTACCCTGCGGCTTCCCGCGGCCCCGCCGCGACACGGAAGGCCCGCCATGCAAGCCTGGCTCGAACGCCTGAACCAGCACTTCCCGCTGCGCTACCTGGCCTGGTTCGCCTGCGCGGTGCTGGCGGCCTTGCTCACCTTGGCCGCGCTGGCCGGATCGGCCACTGCGGTCCCGGCAGCGCTGTGCTTTGCGCTCACGCTGCTGGGACTGCGCGACACGCGCCAGCAGCGCCATGCGGTGCTGCGCAACTACCCGGTCATCGGCCACCTGCGCTTCCTGCTGGAATTCATCCGCCCGGAGATCCGCCAGTACTTCATCGAGGGCGACCGCGAGGCTGCGCCCTACTCGCGCTCGCAGCGCTCGCTGGTCTACCAGAGGGCCAAGGGCGAGTCGGACAAGCGGCCCTTCGGCACGCAGCTGGACGTGGCGGCGGCCGGCTACGAGTGGATCAACCACTCCATCGCACCCACCCGGCTGACCAGCCATGACTTCCGCGTCCTGGTGGGCGCCTCGCCGGAGTGCACCCAGCCCTATTCCTGCAGCGTGTTCAACATCTCGGCCATGAGCTTCGGTGCGCTGTCGGCCAACGCCATCCTCGCGCTGAACGCCGGTGCGCGCCGGGGCGGCTTCGCCCACGACACCGGCGAGGGCAGCATCAGCCAGCACCACCGGGTGCACGGCGGCGACCTCATCTGGGAAATCGGCTCGGGCTATTTCGGCTGCCGCGATGCCGACGGCCGCTTCGACGAGGCCCGCTTCGCGGCCAACGCGGCCGACCCGCAGGTGAAGATGATCGAGCTCAAGCTCAGCCAGGGCGCCAAGCCCGGCCACGGCGGCGTGCTGCCTGGGGCGAAGGTGACGCCGGAGATCGCCGAGGCGCGTGGCGTTCCCGTGGGGGTGGACTGCGTGTCACCCGCACGCCACGGCGCCTTCGACACGCCCGTCGAGCTGCTGCAGTTCATCGCCCGGCTGCGCCGCCTGTCCGGTGGCAAGCCCACCGGCTTGAAGCTGTGCATCGGCCACCCCTGGGAGTGGTTCGCCATCTGCAAGGCCATGCTCGAGACGGGCATCACGCCGGACTTCATCGTCGTCGACGGTGCCGAGGGCGGCACGGGCGCGGCGCCACTGGAATTCACCGACCACGTGGGCGCGCCGCTGCAGGAGGGCCTGCTGCTGGTGCACAACACCCTGGTCGGACTGAACCTGCGCGAGCGGGTGCGCGTGGGCTGCGCTGGCAAGGTGGTCAGCGCCTTCGACATCGCGCGGCTGCTGGCCATCGGTGCGGACTGGTGCAATGCCGCGCGCGGCTTCATGTTCGCGCTGGGCTGCATCCAGGCCCAGACCTGCCACACCGGCCAGTGCCCCACCGGCGTGACCTCGCAGGACCCGCAGCGCCAGCGCGCACTCGTGGTGCCCACCAAGGCCGACCGGGTGTTCCATTTCCACCAGGAAACGCTCAAGGCCCTGCAGGAACTGGTGCAGGCCGCGGGCCTGGAGCACCCCGGGCAGATCACCGCCTCGCACATCGTTCGCCGCACCGACAGCGGCGTGAAGCTGCTGGCCAACCTGCTGCCCTTTGTCGAGCCGGGCGCGCTGGTGCGCGGCGAGCTGCCCCAGCAGGTCTACCGGCTCTACTGGCCGATGGCTCAGGCGTCCAGTTTCGCGCCGCGCGCGATCGGCTTCGAAGGTGTGACCCCGCCTTGAGGCTCTGAAGCCGAGGCCTCAGCAAGACACTTCAGCGCGGCGGTGCGCTGTCCACGAAGCTCGGCCGGGCAAGCAGCTTGTCGGCCAGCTTCACCAGGTTGGCGCGCTCCTGGCGCCACGGGTGCTGCGGGAAGCGGAAGTCGAGGTAGCCGAGCGAGCACACCACCGCGATGTCCGCCAGGCTCAGGTGGTTGCCGCAGCACCAGGGCCGATCGCCCAGGCCTTCGGCCATGGCCTTGACGGCCGAGTCCACCCGCGACATCTGGCGCGCCGTCCAGGCGGCGCTGCGCTCGCTGGCGGCGCGGTGCGGCCAGGTCTGCTCCAGCCGCGCTGCGATGGCCGCGTCGAGCAGGCCGTCGGCCAGGGCCTCCCAGGTGCGCACCTCGGCCCGCTCACGGCCGCGGTCGGGGATCAGCCGGCCCAGCGGCGACAGCGTGTCCAGGTATTCGACGATCACCCGCGAATCGAACAGCGCCTCGCCGCCTTCGAGCACCAGGCAGGGCACCTTGCCCAGCGGGTTGGAGGCGAGCATGGCGTCGCTGCCCCAGACGTCTTCCTCGACGAACTGATAGTTCATCTTCTTCTCCGCCAGCACGACGCGCACCTTGCGCACGTAGGGGCTGGTCAGTGAACCGATGAGCTTCATGGGGCATCCCTGGGAAACGGCGGCGCGCAGCGCCTGGGGTGGTGGGTGGGATCCGGCGGGCGATACCCGGCCGGCGCGGATCCTGCGTCGAAAGGCAAACGAAACGATTCTAGACAGCCGCGCTTGTTACCCTGCGGTGCATCGTCTGCCTGTGGGCGGCACGGCCCCGGCTGTGCGGCCCTTTTCGACCATGTTCGAGTTTTCCCCTGAAGCGGGCCTGTGGGGCCTGTTCTTCGCCGCCTTCGTTTCGGCCACGCTGCTGCCCGGCGGCGCCGAGGTGGTGCTGGTGGCGCAACTGCACCAGCACCCCGAGTCGCTGTGGCTGGCGCTTGCGGTGGCCACCGCAGGCAACACGCTGGGTGGGCTGACCAGCTACCTGGTGGGGCGGCTGGTGCCCAACAAGGGCAAGGTCAACCCCAAGGCCATGGCCACGCTGCACCGCTTCGGCTACTGGGCCTTGCTCTTCAGTTGGGTGCCTCTGTTCGGCGATGCGCTGTGCCTGGCCGCCGGCTGGCTGCGCCTGAACCCCTTGCTCGCGCTGCCGCTGTACGCGCTGGGCAAGCTCGCCCGCCTGGCCGCCGTGGCCGGCGGCTGGACCTGGTTCCAGCAATCGGTGCTGCCGCTGCTGGGCTGAGCGGCGGGCGGCCGGGCCCGGCCCGACCTGGCCCGGCCCGGCCCGACGCGCGGCCTCACCAGGCGCCGTCTTCGCCCAGCACCGACAGGCGGCCTGCACCTGCCTGAGGCAGCGCGGCACAGGCGGCTTCGATCAGCGCGTCCGCGCTCGGTGGGCTGGCAGCGCCGCCCGCCAGCAAGGCCTGTCGAGCCTTTGCCGCCGCCAGAGGCAACCAGTGGATGGCCGCGGCGCGCGCTTCGACCACCGCTTCGCCGGAAGCCGCCAGTGGCCGCGCCAGCACGGCGGGCGAACGCGGCAGCAGCAGGCCGCTGTCGAGCATCAGCGCCACATGCCGCTCGGCGCCGCTGTCGGCCAGATCGTCCAGCCCCACCAGGGCCAGCCCCTGTTCGGCCAGCGCCGAGCGCAGCGTGCGCACCAGCGACTGCGCCATCGTGTGGAAGGGCACCCAGCCGCCGGTGCCGGGGTCGGCCGTTCGAGCCGCCGCATCGGGCTGTGCCGCTTCCGAAAGGGTGGCCGGGTCAGCGCCCGACTGGGCGCCCGCCCACAGGTGGGGCGACACCTCCCCGGCGGGAAGCCCCAGCACCTGCCGCCCGCCCGGCGTCACCTCGGCCAGGTGGCGGGCCAGCCAGGCTGCCATGCGGGGCGCGTGCACCCGGCTGGGGTCCCGGGCGTCGCGGGCCGCGTCGATGGCCTGGCGGACCCAGCGCGCCGGACGCGCCAGGCCCCCCTCGCGCGCGGCTTGCTCGCCCAGCCGCTGGCCGAGCCGGGACAGCGCGGCGGCGCGCGCTTCCAGCCCGGGCAGGGGGTTGGACGCCCCGGCCTGCAAGGCGGCGCGCAAGGCGGCGGCGTCCAGACGCCGCAGGGCCGCGGCATCGGCTTGCACCGGCGCACTTCGCTGGGAGGAGAACACCCCGGCAGCCAGGGCCTGGGCGGTGGCCAGCGACAGCGCGGTCGAGCCCGTCCAGCGCGTGCCGCGCGGGGGTGTGGCCGCCGGGGCGACCGGTGTAGGCGCGGGAGAAACCGGGGCCGCGGAGGACGGCGGCGGCGTGAAGCGGTCGAGCATCGCGAAGAGGTCGTCGCTCGCATGCTGCTCCACCGGCAGCGCCAGCGGGTCCACGGCGACGGCGACGGCGACGCCGGCGCCACCGGGCGCGAAGGCCGTGGCCGGTTCGTCGAAGTGCCAGTCCCGGGCCGCCTGGCTGTCCATCAGCGCCAGCAGCAGCGCCAGGTCGTAGGCCGCATTCGTGCGGGCTTCTCCCTCATCGCCGTCCCGGGCTGCGGCCGCCAGCAGCGCGGCTGCCCGGTCGCGGCCGCCCGCCTGCAGCGCGGCCCAGCGGTCGCCGCGAGGGGGCGGGCCGGTGTCGATGGCCGCTGCGGTGTGGCCCGGGCCGGCCAGGCCCGGGCCGGCCAGGCCCGCGCCGGCCGCCTGCAGCCGCCCCACCAGGCGGGGCAATGCATCGGCGTCCAGCCGGAAATGGCCCGACCGACCGCCCTCCAGCGCGTGGGCAACCGCCTCGCAGCGCGCCCGCACGGTCGACAGGCGGCGCACAGCCGCCAGGGGATCACGGCGGGCCGGGGGGCTCTGGTCTTCTTCGGTCATGGGTCAGGGGCGGTTTCGAGGACAGGCACGGGAGCGCATCATCGCCGCAAGGTCGCGGCCTCCTCCAAGAGGGGTCACGCCGCAGGCGGGCGGCCTGCGGGCGGGCCGGGCAGCCCGCGCTCGCGCAGCAAGGCGGCCAGCGCGCCGGTGGCGCCGGTGCGCTGCGCATGGGCCCACACGGCGTCGCGCGCCCGTTCGCGCTCGGGCGCCGCCAGGAAGCTGTGGCGGGCGGCCTCCAGCGTCATGGCCAGCAGATCCACCGGGCCCAGCGGGGTGTGTGCGAGCACCGTGTGGAACTCATTGCCCAGCGTCACCCGCGACATCAGCCGGTTGTCGGTGTTCACCGACAGGCTCACGCCGGCCTGCCACAGCCCGGCGATGGGGTGTTCGGCGATGGCCGCCACTGCGGCGGTGTGCAGGTTGCTGGTCGGGCACACCTCCAGGTGGAGATCTCGTTGCAGCACCTCGGCGAGCACCGCCGAGCGGCGCGGCCCGTCGAGCAGTTCGGCCAGCCGAACCCCGTGCCCGATGCGGCGCGCGCCGAGCCGGGCGGCTTGCAGCACCCGCTCGCCGGCGTCGGCCTCGCCGGCATGCAGCGTGATCGGCAAGCCCGCCTCGCGCACCAGCGCCAGCGCCCGGGCATGGCGCGATGGGTCGAAGCCGCGTTCGGGGCCTGCCAGGTCGAATCCCACCACCCCTCGCCCGCTCCAGCGCAGCGCCAGGTCCGCCGCACGCCGGGTCTGGGCCTCATCCTCCTGGCGCATTGCACAGACGATGAGCCCGCTGGGCAGGCCGCTTCGCCGCAGGCCCGACACCATCGCCTCCACCGCCGTGTCGCCGTCCAGGCCGAAGGCTTCGAACAGCAGCGGGGCGATGCGGAATTCGGCCAGCACCACGCCATCGGCCAGCGCATCCTCGGCCGCCTCGAAGGCCACCCGATGCAGCGCGTGCGGATCGGCCATCGCCGGCACCGTCAGCGAAAAGCCCTCCAGATAGCGCTCCAGGCTGCCCGAATGGGCGCGCTCGTCGAACCAGCGGCCCAGCGCCGCCGCGTCGGACGCCGGAGCCGCCTGGCCCCGCTCGCGCAGCAACTCGAGCAAGGTGGACGTTCTGAGGCCACCGTCCAGGTGCTCGTGCAGCAGCACCTTGGGGCTGCGGGCGAGCGCGTCGCGCGTCGCGCCGTCCGTGGGGTCGATCGACGGGTTCATGGCCGATGCTAAGGCGCGTGCCCGACGCCGCGTGCCGAGTGCCCGATGCCGCGTGCCCGATGCCGAGTGAGGCCCCCGTCAGCCTCACGTGGGCTGCGCGCGTTGTGATCAATGCCCGCATACCCGCGTTCTGCAGTGGGTCGAAGCCCGGGTGCTTCCTGCGCATCGCCGTCCGAAGGCATGCTCCTTGCTCAAGCCAGACCAGACTCCCTGGAGGTGACGATCCCACGACAACGAGGCACAGACCGGACCCACCGGTGGCGCTCGGGCCGAACTGGTCCATCATCGCGGCGCTGATCGAGCGATTCCCGGCAACCCGTGCGCCCACCATGAAGGCGCGGCACCCACCGCGCACCCATCGCAGACCTGCAGGAAAGCTCTGATGGAGCCCCAAGCCCCGCAAGAGGCGGACTTCATCAGAACTTCCCCGACGGCACCGGCTCCGCCGATGCCGCCACCTGGACACCCTCAGGAGGTCAGCATGGATGTGGTCAGCCATTTCGCCGCTCGATACGAGCGAACCCGCGAGGAAGAGCTCTCGCTCGAGGACTACCTCGCCGAATGCAAGCGCAACCCGGTGGCCTACTCCACCGCGGCCGAGCGCATGCTCGCCGCCATCGGCGAGCCGCAGAGCATCGACACCCGCAACGACCCGCGGCTGTCGCGGCTCTTCGCCAACAAGATCATCAAGGTCTATCCCGCCTTCGCCGAGTTCTACGGCATGGAGGACAGCATCGAGCAGGTGGTGTCCTACTTCCGCCATGCCGCGCAGGGGCTGGAGGAGAAAAAGCAGATCCTCTACCTGCTGGGGCCCGTGGGCGGCGGCAAGAGCAGCATCGCCGAGCGGCTCAAGCAGCTGATGGAGCGGGTGCCCTTCTACGCCATCAAGGGCTCGCCGGTGAACGAGTCGCCGCTCGGACTCTTCGACGCGGCCGAGGACGGGGCCATCCTCGAGCGGGAATACGGCATCCCGCGGCGCTACCTGCAGCGCGTGCTGTCGCCCTGGGCGGTCAAGCGCCTGGAGGAGTACGGCGGCGACATCCGCAAGTTCAAGGTCGTCAAGCGCTACCCGTCCATCCTCAAGCAGACCGGCATCGCCAAGACCGAGCCGGGCGACGAGAACAACCAGGACATCTCCAGCCTGGTGGGCAAGGTGGACATCCGCAAGCTGGAGACCTTCGCGCAGGACGACCCGGACGCCTACAGCTATTCCGGCGGCCTGTGCCTTGCAAACCAGGGCCTGCTCGAGTTCGTCGAGATGTTCAAGGCGCCGATCAAGGTGCTGCACCCGCTGCTCACCGCCACGCAGGAGGGCAACTACAAGGGCACCGAGGGCTTTGGCGCCATGCCCTTCGACGGCGTCGTGCTCGCCCACTCCAACGAGAGCGAGTGGAAGGCCTTCCGCAACAACAAGAA
>JAIYCR010000012.1 GCA_027487905.1 Rubrivivax sp.
GGGACGCCCGCTCGTCCAGCCTCCTCCACGGCCCGCGAGACGCGGGCCGGTTCGGCAGGCGAGAAGCCGTCCGCAGGGACGCCTTCTCGTCCAGCCTCACCCATGAACGGCGGCGGAGACGATTAGGCCTATGGCGATGCACATGGAGCCCACCACGATGGCCAGCGCCAGGTTCTGCTTCTCCACGATCTCCTCCCACAGGTTGTAGGGCGTGAGGCGGTCGACGATGACGAAGCTGATCCAGAAGATCAGCACGCCGACGAGCGCGAACACGATGGAGCCGAAGAAGACCGCCGGCCGAAGCCATTCGATGCCGAGCATGGGAACCTCCTGTGAAGGGACGTGAAGGAACGTGAAGGGAAAGGGGAGCGGCTTACTTGTGCCCGCCGCCGCCGGAATAGCCGCCGAAGGAGCCCCCGCCGCTGCGCGGGGCACCGCCGCCAGAACGCTCGCACTGGCGCGCCTCGGCCGAGTCGGCACCGAAGGCCTGGCGCACGTCGTCGCAACGCTCGGAGCTGCTGCAGCGGGCCAGCACCACGATGACCACCGCCAGCAGCGCGAACAGCACCAGCGGCGAGACCGTGACGTTGGGCGACAGGCGGATCTGGCTGAGCTCGATGTTGCGGGTGCCGGTGTCCAGGCGCAGGCCGCCGCCGGTGGCCACGCCCGGCACCCCGAAGGCCTGCTGCACGGCGCGTGCATCCAGCGTCTCGCCGGCCGACCAGGTCACCTCGGCATCGCCGCCGGGCGCACCGGTCTCCTCGCGGTTGAGCCGCCGGCGCATCGCCAGTCCGCTGCCCAGGTAGTCGGTGTGGCGGGTGCGCTCGCCGGCGCGCAGCACCCAGTAGAACTCGCCCAGCACCTGCGTGATCCGGCTCTCGTAGCGCGAGCCGAAGCGGTAGGCCACGCCGTCGAGCTGCAGCCCCGATCCGGCGGGCGTGGGCACGCCGGTGAGCGGACGCACCAGGCTCCAGCCCTCGTCGCTGTCCACCAGGAAGGCGAAGCCCTCGATCCGGTTGAAGAGCAGGTATTCGCGCCAGAAGTACTGCTCGTCATCGCCATCGGCCGGCAGCGTGCAGCGCTCGACATAGCCCACCACCTGCCAGGGCAGGGCAGCCGCCGGCGCGGCGCCGGGGCGGCCGCTGCGCGGCACGGCCAGCCGGCCCACGCTGCCCAGCGCGATGGCCGGCTCCACGGTGCCGGCCTGCTGTGCGAAGTGCTCCAGCCCCTGGGCGCTCGCGGCCGCGTCCGGGCCCAGCGTGGACACATCCACCACCGCGCGGCATTGCCCGCACACCACGCTGCGGGTGGTCTGCAGCGCCAGCGTCAGAGGCTGTCCGCAGGACGGGCAGGCGAGGCTGCGCCCGGCCAGGCCAACCGCGCCTGCCGCGTCGTCCAGGCCGCGCATCGACAGGTCGGCCAGCGCGACGGCCCGGCCCACCGACCACGACGGGTCGCGACCGGTCCCGGCGTATTCGAGCGTGCCAACCTCGCCCGCGGTGCTTCGCAGGTCCGCCACCACGAAGCCGCCGGACTGCCGGGGCTGCGCGGGCAGCTCGCCCTCGGCGGCCGCGAGCCGCGCCACCACCCGCGAGGCCACCGTCCAGGTCCGGCCGTCCAGGCGCAGCGGCTGGCCGACCTTCAGCGTCTGCGCCTCGGGCACCGGGCCCTGCAGCGGCGCATCGAAGGAGAAGACATGGCGGCCGTTGTCCTCGCTGAGCCAGCCGCTGCGGGGGCGCCCCTGGGCGCCCCCGTCGAACCATGCATGCCACTCGCTCCAGACGCTGTCGGCCGTGCGCAGCTGCCGCCGCCCCACCAGCGTGAAGGCCAGGCCGTCGAGCACCCCGGAGGCGCCCAGACGCAGCGCACTGCCATCGGCCATCAGCTCGGCGCTCTGGCCGATGCGGCGCAGCGCCTCGCCGTCGCGCAGCACCTGGCTGCGGCAGTAGCCGCAGACTGCGAAGGCCGAAGCCGCCGAGCGGAAGTCCACCGGGGCGCCGCACTGCGGGCACATCGCCCGCCAGACCCGCTGGGAGGGGGCCGGCGGCGGCGGCGGGGGCGGCGTCGATGACCGGGGGTCGGAGGCCATCGTCGCTCAGTCCAGGTCCAGGGCCGGACGCCACTGCGCGGGCGCCAGCACCCGCCAGCGCCCGACCAGCATGGCCAGCAGCAGCGCGCCCGCACCGATGGACAGCACCACCCCCAGCGGTGCGAGCCACTGGCCATCGAAGGCGCCGAAGAGGGCCGCCCGGAAGGACTTCACCACCCAGGTGAAGGGCAGCAGGGGGTGCAGCGTCTGGAAGAGCGGCGTGCTCAGCTGGATGGGCAGCAAGGCGCCGGCCGCACCGATCTGCACGATCAGCAGCAGCACGGCCAGCACCTTGCCCAGGTCGCCCAGCAGGCGAACCAGCAGGAAGACCACCGACAGGAAGCACAGCGAGGCGCTGGCCAGCACCGCGGCGAAGGCCAGCGGGCGTTCCAGCTCCACGCCGAAGCCCAGGCGCAGCAGCAGCACCATGAGCAGCGCCTGCAGCAGCACCACGGCGGCCGGAATGGCCAGCTTGCCGGCGACCTGGGCGCTGCGCGCAAAGCCCGCGGTGGGCTCGCGCAGACGGCGCAGGTGGAACAGGAAGGCCGCCGTGACCGCGCCCACCCACAGGGACAGCGGCACGAAGTTCACCGCCAGCGCCAGGCCCTGGTTGGCCACCGGCGCCTGCACCTGCAGCACCGGTTCGACCGACGCGGCCATGCCCGGGGCGCTGCCACCGGGGACATTGACCTCGCCGGGCAGCGCCTGCAGCACCAGCGTGAGGCCGCTGGACAGGCGCACGCTGCCATCGGCCAGGGTCTTCAGGCCCGCCTGCAGGCCCTGCAGGCCCTCGTCCAGCGGCTCCAGCCCCACGGACACCGCCTGCGTGCCGGCGGCCAGCTCGCGCAGCCCGGAGACGAACTGGTCGAGCCGCGCCTCATCGGGCAGGCGCGAGACGATGCCCGTCAGCGCCGCACCGCTGCGCATCACGCCTTCGGTCATCACGAACACGCTCTCGTCCAGGCGGGTCGCGCCCGCGGCCAGGCGCGACTGGCCTTCGCGCATCGACCCCAGACCCTCGGCGAGCTGGCCTGCGCCACCCCGCAGCTGCCCGGCCCCTTCGGCCAGGCGACCGCCGACCAGCGGAATGCCGTCGGCCGACTCCTTCAGCGCCTCCAGGCCCTCCTCGAGCCGCACCGCGCCGGTCTGCGCGAGCTCCAGGTTGCGGCCCAGTTCGCGGTGGCCTTCGGCCAGCGTGCGGGCCCCGGCGCGCAGCGCCTGCACCTCCGCATCCGCAGGCCGGCGCGACTCCATCGCCCGCAGCGTGCCGTTGAGCTGGCGCACGCCGCCGGCGAGCAGCAGCCCGTTGTCGGCCGCGCTGCGGCTGCCCGCCTGCAAGCGCTCGAGCGCCGGGGTGGCGCGGGCGCTGCCCCGGGAAAGCGTCTGAGCCCCGTCGCGCGCGCGGGCCACGCCATCGCGCAGTTCACCGGCACCCTGGCCGAGTTCGGCCAGCGACTGGCGCAGCGCCTCCAGGCTCTTCTGCGAGCCGGCCGCCCGGTCGAGCACCAGGCTCCAGCGGGCCTCGTTGAGCATCGCGTTCACGCGGGCGGCCACCTCCGGCGCGAAACGTCGCGCGAAGGCCGCCGCGAAATAGTCGTTGCCCTCGGAGGTGTAGACGATGAGCTTGCCGGCACCGGGCGCCTCACCCGGCACGGCCTGCCGGGAGAACTCGGGCGGGATGATCAGCAGGAAATCGAGCCGGCCCTGCCGCACGTCGGCGCGCGCGGCCTCGGCATCGGCATAGCGGCGGTAGTCGAACTGAGCGGCCTGCTCGAGGGCGTCGAGCACCTGGGCGCCCAGGTTGAGTTCGCGCTCGCGGTAGCTCGCACCGAGGTCGCCATTGACCAGCCCCACCGGGAGCGAGCGGCTGTGCGAAGCCGGGTCCCAGGCGCTGCTCAGCGACAGCAGCGTGTAAACGGCTGGCACGAAGACCAGCCCGAGCACCGCCCAGCGCAGGCGGGGCCAGTCGCGCAGCAGCGTCCACTCCCAGTGGATGACCGATCGCACCTGCTCCCGCCAGGGTGCGCGGGTGGGCGTCACCTCAGACCAGCTTCTTGAGCAGCTCGGCCTTCTTGGAGGCGAATTCCTCTTCGGTCAGGATGCCCTTGCCCTTGAGCTCGGCCAGCTTCTCGAGGGTGGCCATCACCTCGTCGGGCCGCAGCGCCGCCACGGCGGCCACCACCGGCGCGACGGCCGGCACGCCCTGCAGGCCCTGCGCAAGCTGGGAGGCCATGGCCTGCCCCATCGCAACGCCGGCGCCCAGGCCGATCGCGTCGCCGACGACGCCGCCACCCCCACCCCCGCCCGCACCCCCAGCGCCCTCGGCGAACTTCGGGATGGCCTGGGCGGTCTGGTACTGCATGAAGCGGCCCATGTCCTGGCCGACCATGCCCATGCCGATGCGCTGGTCAAGGATCTTCTGCAGCTCCTCGGGCAGCGACACGTTCTGCACCGTCACCTCGTCGAGCTGCAGGCCCAGGCGCTCGAAGGAAGGTGCCGTGGCCGCGCGCAGCTGCGCGGCGAACTCCACCTGGTTGGCCGCCAGATCGAGGAAGGCGATGCCGCTGGCGGCCACCGCGTCGCTGATGTGCTGCAGCATCAGCGCGCGCAGCTGGCCTTCCAGTTCGGCCACGGTGTAGGTGTCGCGGGTGCCGGAGATCTCGGTGTGGAAACGCTTGGGGTCGGCGATGCGGAAGCTGTAGTTGCCGAAGGCGCGCAGCCGCACCGCACCGAAGTCCTTGTCGCGGATGGTGATGGGCTGCGTGGTGCCCCAGCGCTGGTCGACCTGCTGTCGGGTGCTGAAGAAGTAGACGTCGCTCTTGAACGGGCTCTGGAAGAGCTTGTCCCAGTTCTGCAGGTAGGTGAGGACGGGCAGCGTCTGCGTGGTCAGCCGGTAGCGGCCGGGCACGAAGAGGTCGGCCACCTGGCCTTCGTTGACGAACAGGGCCTGCTGCGACTCGCGCACCGTCAGCGACGCACCGTTCTGGATCTCGTTGCCCGCCATCGGGAAACGCCAGGCCAGGATGCCATCCTGCGGCTCGAGCCACTCGATGATGTCGATGAACTGTTTCTTGATGAAGTCCATCAGGGCCATGCGCTTCTCCCGGGTTTGTGCTTCTGTGTGGCTCGGCGGCCAGGCCGCGCGCCCGGTGCGGGAGCGCGGCTCGCCAAATAATACGTTCGGGCACGGCCGGACCCTCGCGCCGTGTGTCGGTCAGGCGCAGCAGGAGCCCAAATGATGGACAACGCCACGAAGCGCCCCGCGCAGGACGACACGCCGCCACCGGTCGAGTTGCAGCGGGTGAGCCCGCAGGCGCCGGGCGCCGATGAGCACGCGCGAGCCGACGCGCCGCTGCGCATCGCGGTGATCGGCGCCGGACCGGTGGGCCTCGCGCTCGGCTTGCTGGCGGCCGAACGGCTGCCCTCAGCGGAGATCACCCTCTACGACGCGCGCCCGCTGGACCGCGATGTGTCCGGCGATGGCCGCACGCTCGCGCTGTCGCTGGGCAGCATCCAGCTGCTGGAACGCCTGGGCGCCTGGGACGCCGCCCAGGCGGAGCCCATCCTCGAGGTGCAGGTGTCGCAGCAGAACCATTCGCCGGCACTGCAGGCCTTGCTCGGGCGCGAGCCGCAGGTGCGCATCACAGCCTGCGACGAGGGCGTGCCGATGCTCGGCGCCGTGCTGTCCTATGGCGCCATCGTGGCGCCGCTGCAGCGCGCCTGGCTGGAACGGGCCGAACGGGAGGCGGGCCGCCTGCGCACCCGATTCGGGCTGGCGGTGCAGGGCCTGAAGGCCGTTCAGGGCCCGGCAGGCGAGGCGGTGGAGGTGGATGCCGGCGTCGTCGAGCGGCACGACCTTGCGGTGGTGGCCGAGGGCGGCGTCTTCTCCGAACAGGCCCGCAAGGCCCTCACACACGACTACCGTCAGACGGCCTGGGTGGGCACGGTGACGCTCGAGAACGCGCGGGCGCACACCGCGTGGGAACGCTTCACCCGGCACGGCCCGGTGGCGCTGCTGCCCCTGCCGCAGCGGCCGGACGACAGCCCGGACACGGTCCGAGCGTCGCTGGTATGGTGCACCGATGCACGCGACGACCCGGTCGAGGCGCTGGACGACGCCCAGCGCCTGACGGTGCTGCAAAGCCTGGTGCACGACGAAGTGGGCCGCCTGGTGCACATCGGTCCGCTCAAGCGCTTCGCGCTCGGACTGAACGCGGAACGGACGCTGCATGAAGGCGCCGTGGTGCGCATCGGCAATGCGGCGCAGACGCTGCACCCGGTGGCCGGCCAGGGGCTGAACCTCGGGCTGCGCGATGCCTGGGCGCTGGTGGACGGGCTCAAGCGCGGGCCGACGGTGGCCGCGGTGCTGCAGCGCATCGAATGGCGCCGGGCACCCGACCGCTGGGCGCTGATCGCCACCACCGATTTCCTCGCCCGCAGCTTCACCTGGCAGCTGCCCGGTGCCGCACTGGCGCGGGGCCTGGGTCTGGCGGCGCTGCAATCGCTCGGGCCGGTGAAGCGCTCGCTGGCGCGCAACTTCATGTTCGGACGGCGCTGAGGCCTGGGCAAACGCCTCGTCGCAACCGCTTCGTGCGTCCGGCCTTCAAGGGCGCGAGGCACAGGCCCGCGGGTCCAGCCGCGGACTCGCGCCTGCGGCCTGGACGAACTCGGCCACCGCCGCCGACCGGATCGCATACTGGATCTTGGCCGACTGGGCTAGGTCGACGTTGATGAAGGTGTTCACCCCCACCACGCGTCCGCAGGTGTCGATCAGCGGACCGCCCGAGTTGCCCTTGGCGATCGACGCGGTGTGCACCAGCAGGGGCGTGCCCGTGCTGCCCGTCTGCAGCGACTGCACCGAGCCCCGGGTGAGGTTGAGGTCCGGTGCGGCGGACAGATCGCCCTCGGCCAGCCGCCGGAAGCTGCTGTCGTTCTGCACCACCACGGCGGGATAGCCCGCGGCGATCACCGGCGCGAGCTTGCTGGCCGACGGCGCGAGTTCGAGCACGCCGGCCGCGGCGCCCTCGTCCAGCCGCAGCAGCGCGAAGTCCGGGGTGCCGATGTCCGAACCGCGGGTCACCTTCATCACGGTCGCCCGGCGCAGCGTGCCCAGGGCCTTGCTGCCCACCAGCACGCCCGGGGTGGTGGAGGCTTCCACCACGTGGCGGTTGGTCACGATGAGATCAGGCGCGATGAAGAAGCCCGTTCCGAGGCCCATGCCCTGCTCGCCCTTGACCAGCACGATGACGGTGGCTTGCTCCAGGCGCTGGGCCAGCGCGGCGTCGCCGAGCGCCTGGACCTCGCCCGCTGCCAGGGGCGCGGCCGCATCCGCTGGCGACGCAGCCGCACTGGCGGCCGGGGGCCGCGCGCCGACGGCGCCGTCCCGACCCGCGGGGTCGGGCAGGAGCGGGGACGAAGAAGCAGCCGGACGCAGGCTCTGACCGGCCGGGCATTGGGTCGGGCTCTGCGTCGGCAGGGCCGCCAGTTCTGCCTGCAAAGCGCTCTGGCGGTCCAGCCGCTCGCGCACCCGCGGATCGGCATCGAAGGCCCTCGGGCCGGTCCACCACCAGGCCAGGACGACCAGCAGGACAGCGAACCCGGTGGCCACCGCGATGTAGCCCAGGCGACGCCCAGGCGCAGCGCGCACGGGTGCGGTCGCCACGGGGGCGGGATCCGGAGGGGCGCTCATGCCGTGCGTCCTGACGCAAAGGAAAGTCGGCCAGTCTAGTCAATGGGGGTGGTTCATTGATCCCACTGGTGAACCCGGGAGCGCGAGGGCGTGAAGTCCATCGCATTGCAGGCCTTCCAGTGAAGGCGTCGGCGCGGCCCGCCTCCGTATAGTCGCCCACAGACGCGTCCACTCGGGAGCGCGCCAGAACAACACGAACCGCATTCGGACGAATCGCGGAAAGGCAGGAGGGAGAAGGCATTGCCACAGGGCCTGGTCAGGACCGATCGCGCGCAGGCCCGCCCCCTGGAGGTCGATGGGCAGGAACTGCCCGCGTTGCATGACCTGCTGGCTGGCATCCTGCGCAGCCGCCTGGGCAGCAACCATGCCGAATGGCTGGCCCATCCGCGCAGGGCGGCCGACGGATCCATCCAGTGGCAGACGGGCTTGACGGGCCCGGCCGTCCGTGCCGACAGCCTGGCCGATGCAGACCGCCTCGCGCTGCAACGCAAGGCCGAGCGAGTGGTGCGCGACATCCGCGACCTCGCCGCGGCGTTGCGCCTGGAGTCCGGCGGCGGGTCTTCCGTGGCCGATCAGCTCGAAGCGGCCGTGCAGTTCCCGCCCGGCCCCTGGCTCTACAGCGTCGATGGGCGCGCGGTGCAGGTTCTCTGGGGGCATGGGGACCCCGGCGCGCCGGCACCGCCGCCGCATTCCACTGGACCGGCTTCTGCGCCGCCGTCCCCGCCTGCGCCACCGCCCAGGCCTGCATCCGCGCCCTCCCCTTCGAGTGCCCCTGCGAGTGGACCTGCGGCTCCCACCTCACCGTCGCCGTCACCGTCGCCGTCACCGGGTCCATCGACAACGCCACCCACCCGGTCCGTCTCGGCGCGTCCTGCGGCATCGCGGGCGCGATGGGTCGCGGCCGCACTGGCCGTGGCGGCCCTCCTGCTGCTGGCGATCGGGCTGGCCCGATTCAGCCCGGACCCGCAGGCGCTGGACGCGCGCGTCGCCGAACTGGATGCAGCCAACGCGGAGCTCGCGCAGCGGCTGCTTCGCCAGCGAAGCGCCCTCATGCAATGCGGACCCGACACGCCGTCCCTGGCCGACCGGCCCGGCCCGCAGGGCCAGGCCTCGCCCCCGACCTTGCCCCCGCCCCCGCCCTCGCCTTCCCCGCCCGCAGGCCCGCTGGATGATGCCCCCGCGCCCGGCGTCCCTCGACGCCCCAGCCTGCCGGAGATGCCTGCCATGCCTGCCATGCCTGCCATGCCTGCCATGCCTGCCATGCCTGCCATGCCTGCCTCCCCCGCCAGCAGGCCGGGCTCGGGCGACGTGGGGCGGCTCGCCCTGGACGCGTGCCAGCCGGCGTCCTTCGGCGCGGCAGCAGCGGTGACTTGCCTGAGCTGAATCCATGACGCCTGGAACCCACGGCCCCCTGCTGCTGGCCGACGACATCGACCGCTTCCGGCCCGCCGGCGCCTTCGGCCAGCCGGCCTGGCAGAGCCACGCCGCGCTGCGTGCGCTGATCCAGCAGCGCCTGGGCGAGCGCTGTGCGGACTACCTCGCCGTCCCGGTGCTGGACCCGGACACGCGGGTGATGCGGTGGACGGCCTCTCGTGGCGGCGCGGCACCCCAGCCCTGGGCCACGCTGGAGCCCGCCCAGCGCGAGCGCTTCGCGCTCGATGTGCAGGACATCCGTGGCCGCCTGGCGGCGCTGGCGGTCGAACTCCGCCAGGGCGCGGGCACGGGCACACGGGCCTTTGGCAGCCTGCTTGAGCAAGCGCTGAAGGTACCCGCCAGCGGCAGCTTCCTGTTCCAGGTGGGCGACCAGCCGATGATCGCCTTCTGGGGCTTCGAGGACCAGCAGGGGCGCAGCGTGGACCCGGCCATCGGTCTGGCCGCCGCAGCCGCTTCGACGACCCCGCCGGCCCGTGGCGCGCGGCCGCCACCGCCGCTGCCCAGTGCACCGGAAAGGGCGGGGCCGAACACCCCATCGACGGCACGGACGGACACCGTCCGGCGACGCCCCTGGTGGCAGTGGTTGCTGTTCGGCCTGCTCGGGTTGACGCTGCTGGCGCTGCTGCTCGGGACACTGAGGGCGTGCCTGCCTTCGCTGGGCGGTGCCCGCTTGCCCGGCGCGCCATCTGGGATCGCCGTTCCGGGTCTTGGCGGCACCGGCGTGCAGCGCGCGGGCCCCTCCGGCACCAGTACTGACACCAGCACAGAAGCCTTCGAGCCACGTCCCGGCTCCGCACCCTCAGCGCCGGCGGGCGCAGCCTCAGAAGCCGGCGCACCGGCGCCTGCTGCGGCGGGCGATGCTCCCGCCGCGACGCCCCCGAAGTCACCGGCACTTCCCGCAGCGCTCACACCCCCGCTGCCGAGCCCATCCGACCCGGCAGCGCCGGCTCCGGGGGCGCCCCCGCCGAGGCCTGCTGCCGATCCGCGCGCGATGAAGCTTCCGTCCGACCCCGCGACGGACCGTTCAATGGACTTCCTGCTGGGCAACTGGAAAGCCGGCGAGGGCCTGGCGGACAAGAACACGCGCCAGCCGCTGGACCTGTCGCTTCGCTTCGGGCCGGGCGGCGCGGGCGAGGTGACGCTGCGGCGGCCGGACGGCGTGCAATGCAGCGGCCCGGTGCAGGGACAGATGCAGGGCCAGCGCCTGGTGGTGGAGGGCAACCAGTCGGTGCCCTGCGCCGGGGGCGGCTCCTATGGAGCGCCCCGGATCGAATGCAGCCGCGGGCCTGGCGGACAGGCCGACTGCCAGGGCGTGAACCGCGACGGCAGCCGCTACTACATGGACATGAGGCGTCCGTGACGCGTCCGGCGCCCGTGCTGGCCCTCGACAGCCTCGTCCACGTCCGGCCGCTCGGCGCCTTCGGCGTGCCGGCCTACCAGAGCCACGCGCAGCTGCAGGCCTTGCTCAACGCTCGAAAGCGGGCGGACCTGGCCGCATATTTCTCGACGCCGCTGCACGACCCCGAGCGTGGCGAGATCCGGTGGGTCGCACCGATGGCCGGCGAAGCCCGGCGATGGTCGCAGTTGGATCCCGACGCCCGTGCCCGGGCGCGCGAGCGACTGCAGGCCGTTCACCAGGGCCTGCTGGAACAGATCTCCCAGCTGTCGTCCGCCCCGGCCACCGGGCCTGGGGGCGGGCGGGCCTTCGCCGAGCTGCTCGGCCACGCCATGCAGGTGCCGGCCACAGGCGAGCACCTGCATTTCATGGCCGACCAGCCGGTGATCGACTTCTGGGGCTTCGCCGATGCGCGCGGCCTGAGCGTCGACCCTGCGCTGCAGTGCCTGTCCGGGCGCGACACGCCACCCGAGCCGGCACCGCCGGCTCCTGCCGTACTGCCCACACCGCCCGCACCCCTGCCACCGCCGGCGAGCCAGGCGCCGGCCCGACCCTGGCGATGGCGCCGGGCACTGCTGGCGCTGGCTGCCGGATTGGGCCTGCTGGCGCTGCTGCTCGCGTTCGGCAGCCTGGGCCGTTGCTCCGACCGCCCCGCACCCGCCGCAGAGCCGACGCCCCCTCGCACCGAAGGGCGCAAGGCCGAACAGGCGCTGGACATTCCGCCCGGGGCGCTCGAACGGGGTGACCTGAGCTTCCTGGAAGGCGACTGGCAGCTCGGCGACGACCGCCTGATCCAGTACCGGGACACACCCGATCAGGTCACGGGCAGCGGGCGCCGGGTGCTGTCCTTCGGGCGCGACGGAACCGGACGGGCGCACTTCGTCGAGCGTCGCCAGCACGGTCGCGGCCAGACCGACGGCCCCGCCTACCCGCCGTGCTCGGGCAGCATGCGGGCGAGCACCGACGGCCGCGTGCTGGTGATCGATCAAGGGCCCTGCGAAGTGGCCGACAACAAGGGGTCGGGCACGGGCCCCAGCCGGCAGGAATGCCGCCGCACCGAGACCGGCCGAACCCTGTGCGAATCGGTCAACCAGTCCGATGGTCGCCGCTGGCAGGCCCACCTGAACCGACTGACGGATGCGCGCTGACGCGCATGCACAGGTCCATCCACACCCTCTTTTCCCCCTCTCCCGCGAGACCGCCCATGGCCCTGAATGAACTGATGGATCGCGTGCCCGAAGTGGTGCAGATGATTCCCGACACCGGAGTGCAGTTCCTCGACCTGGGCTTCTCGATTCCGCAGCGCGACGACGACGTGCCCACCGAGTGGGGCTTCTTCGACCCCCGCAAGGGAGAAGTCAATGCCCGCGCGCCCCGCTTCTGCCGCCGGGGCAACCAGGAGGCCGAGGGCGTGGAGTCCTACTCGGTGGACGTGCGGCGGCTGGTGAAGATGTTCGACCGCGTGTGGGTGCCCCTGCCGCTGCTGCGCGAACAGGGCAAGGGCTTCTTCCGAGGCCCGACGAACTGGGCGCGTGCCTACCTGGCCCGGCTGGACACGCCCGACGCGCGGGGCAACGACTACCGGCTGGTCATCGCACTGGACACCACGCTGCTCGACTACGACGAGGACGGCGCCTACCTCGCCCCCAGCGCCCAGGATGCGCGCACCGGTCGCAAGTTCAGGCTGCCCACCCACAAGGACGACATCGACTGGTTCCACGCCGAACCCTGGGTGCGCGACTGGATGATGGAGACCTTCACCGAGATGCTGCACCGCGACGAGCGGGCGCGCAGGGGGCTGGCCTTCAAGCCTTTCACGCCCGAGGAAGTGCTGGACCGGATGGAAGGCAGCAACGAGCCGATGGCGCGTTACCGCGCCTGGCTGGACCTCCTGCACAGCCTGGCCATCGTGCCCGGATTCGTGCTCGAGGACCGTGTCAGCGAGCCGCGCAAGACACCCATCGACGTCGACCTCGTGCTCGACCTGGGCAACTCGCGCAGCTGCGGCCTGCTGATCGAGTCGGATCCCTCCGAAGCCCGGGTGGACATGTCCAGCGCCGTGGTGCTGCTGCAGCTGCGTGACCTCGGCCGTGCCGAGCAGGTCTATTCCGAGCCCTTCCCCAGCCAGTTCGAGTTCGCCCGCGCCAGCTTCGGCAGCGAGCACCTGTCGCAGAAGAGCGGGCGCAGCGGCGCCTTCGGCTGGCCCTCCATCGTGCGCATCGGGCCGGAGGCGGTGCGGCTGTCCACGCTGCGGTCGGGGGTGGAAGGCCTCACCGGGTTGAGCAGCCCCAAGCGCTATCTGTGGGACGAAGACCCGCAGCCCGATTCCTGGCGCGTCAATGCGGCCACGCTCGCCGAGGGTGAGAACCCCTTCGCCACCGGCGTGGCCTTCACCGCCCTGGTCAACGACCTGGGCGAGACCATCCACCGGCTCGGCCCGGCCGACATCGAGCAGATGCCCGACCGCGGCATCCTCGCGCTGCGTGCGCTCTATTCCCGGCGCAATCTGGCGTCGTTCGCGCTGGGCGAGATCTTCATGCAGGCGATGCAGCTGATGAACGCGCCCATGCACCGCTATCGCCGACCGGCCAACGCCGGGCTGCCGCGGCGCCTGCGCCGCATCATCATGACCCTGCCCACGGCCATGCCGCTGGTCGAACGCAAGATCCTGCGCGAACAGGCCGAATCGGCGCGCGACCTGGTCTACCTGGCACTGGGGCTGGCCACGCTGGAGGAGACCGAGGATGGCCGCAGCCGACTGGCCTACACGCTGGACGGTCGCCTGCACCCGGACCGTCCGCAGGCCGGACCGGAAGTCATCCTGCAGTGGGACGAAGCCACGGCGACGCAGGCGGTCTACCTCTACACCCAGGTCGCGCAGAACTTCTCCGGTGGCGCACACGCCTTCTTCGACAGCGTTCGCCGGCCCGAGAACGCCCTGGATCCGGCCACCGCGCGGCAGCTGCGGCTGGCCACGCTGGACATCGGCGGCGGCACCACCGACCTGGTCATCACCTCCTTCACCGCCGACGGCCAGGGCAACCACGTCACGATCGAGCCCTTCCAGGAATTCCGCGAAGGCTTCAACCTCGCCGGCGACGACGTGCTGCTGGAGATCATCGGCCGCCACCTGCTCGACCCGATCGAGCAGGCACTGAGCCAGGCGGGGCTGGGCGCCTCGGCCCGCTCGGTGCTCGACTTCCTCGTCGGCGGCAACCACGGCAACAAGCAGGCGATCGAGTACGTGCGCCGGCAGCAGTTCGCCGCACGGGTGGCCGCGCCCATCGGTCTGGCGCTGCTGCGCGACTACGAAGCCTTCGACCCCCTGGAGCCGGGTCCGGACATCGACCGGACCGTCGAGGCCTTCTTCAAGGACGTCGAACGTCCGCCGGAGTCGCTGTTCGCGCACTTCAACGCCACGGTGGCCAAGGCCGGGCTGCCCGGCTTCAGGCTGCAGGACCTGCGGCTTCGCATCCCGCTGGCAGCCCTGGACGCCACCGTGCGAAGCACGCTGTACCGGATGCTGCGCGACGTGAGCGATGTCCTGCACCGCTACCGCTGCGACTTGCTGCTGGTCTCGGGCCGCAGCTCCTGCATGCCGGCCGTGCCCGGGCTGCTGCGCGAGTGCGCAGGCCTGCCCGCGCACCGGGTGATCCCGCTGAATCAGTTCCGCGTCGGCGGCTGGTACCCGTTCCGGGCGATGGGCGCATCCACGCTGGGAGACCCCAAGACGACCGCGGCCGTGGGCGCCATGATCTGCCTGCTCGGCCAGGGCCGGCTGCAGAACTTCAACCTGCGCTCCGATCGCCTGCGCCCGCGTTCGACCGCCCGCTACTTCGGCAAGCTGAGCAACGATCAGCGGGTGCTCGACGCGGACGTCTATCACGACGATCTCGACCTGGACAACCCCGACTACCGCCTGCCCGAGGATCGCTCCTTTCAGTTCCGTGGGCCCCTGCCGCTGGGATTCCGGCAGCTGCCGATGGACTGGTGGACGGCCAGCCGTCTCTACACGCTGGAATGGCGCAGCGCGGACGACGTGGCCAGGTATGGCCGCCTCGTCCCGCTGAAGGTCGTGCTGCGGCGCAAGCCCGCCCGTGCGGTGCCGTCGGGTGGCGAGGACGAGCGCGTCGTCGAGCACCCCGAACTGGAGATCCAACGGGTGGAAACGGACGGTGGCCAGGGCTCGGTGCCCAAGGACAGCGTGCGCCTGCGCCTGCAGACGCTGGACGATGCCGCCGGCTACTGGCTGGACACCGGAATCCTGCTGAGGAACTGATGCGATGAACGATTCACAAGAGGCCCTGCGCCTGGGCGCACAGTCGCTGGCCCGGGCCAGCGCCGAGGCCCGAAGCTGGGTGCGCCGGCTCGCGCCGGTGGCCACCAAGGTGCGGGCGGAGGAACGCTCCCTGGTGGAGGAGACCCGCCGAACAGAGAACCTCGCCCGGCGCATCGGCGCGTCGGCCGGACGGCGCAGCAGCGTGGGCGTCTTCGGCCCCAGCCAGGCGGGCAAGTCATTCCTGGTGTCCTCGCTCGGCCGGGCCGAGGACGCGCCGCTGATGGCCGACTTCGCCGGCGAGCGGCGCGACTTCATCCGCGAGCTCAACCCGGCCGGTGGCAAGGAATCCACAGGCCTGGTCAGCCGCTTCACCACCGCCGGCGGCAGCCAGGACCGTCAGCACCCGGTGGAGCTTCGGCTGCTCACCGAGACGGACCTGGTGAAGATCATCGGCAACAGCTTCCTCGCCGACTTCGACCAGAACCACCGAAGCCTCGGACTGGGTGGACCCGGTCGGCTGGGCGAGGTCATCGCGCAGTGCGAGGCGCAGGCGCAGGCCGAGCCGGCCAGCCACCTCGACGAGATCGCGATGTACGACATCGGCGAATACTTCGAGACCCACTTCCGCGGGTCGACCGAGCCCCTGCGCCAGGCCGGCTACTGGGAGGCACTGACCCGCTTCGGACACCGCCTGCCCGGCGCGGCCCGCATCCGGCTGTACAGCCTGGTCTGGGGCGAGCTGCCCGAGCTGACCGAGCTGTTCGAGCAGCTGCACCGCTCGCTCGAGGCGCTGGGCCACGCCGCGACCGCACGTGCCCCGATGGCATCGCTCACGCCACGCGAGCACAGCATCCTGGACGTGGAGGTGCTCAAGACCCGCCTGGGCACGCCGCAGGACGCCAGCGACCTGCTCGACGTGGTGCCTGAAAGCCGGCTCGGCACGGACGGCCGAGCGGTTCGGGTGCCCCGCGCCACGCTGTGCGCACTGGTGGCCGAGATCAAGATCGTGATGGCCGACCGGCCCTGGCCCTTCTTCGAGCACACCGACCTGCTGGACTTCCCGGGTGCGCGGGCGCGCGAAAACCTCAGCCGGCTGCCGGAAGATCCCACCACCCGGCAACTCAGCGTGCGCAACCTCTTCGTGCGCGGCAAGGTGGCCTACCTCTTCCAGCGCTATTCGGAGGACCGCGAGCTGACCAGCATGCTGCTGTGCATCGGGCCTTCGGTGCAGGAGGTGAAGGTCCTCGCCTCGCTGGTCGGGCAATGGGTGGAGCAGACCCACGGGGCGACGCCCGCGGCACGCGCGGCCCTGCCCTGCGCGCTCTTCCTGGTGCTCACCATGCTCGACAAGGAGCTCAGCGCTCGCGAGCAGGACACCCGCGAATCGCTGCGCGGGCGGATGCAGACCCGCGTGGGTGCCTCCATCCTCGAGCTCTTCGGCCAGCAGCCCTGGCTGCTCGACTGGAACGGCCAGCCCTTCTCCCAGACCTGCTTCCTGCGCAACCCCCGGTTCACCGACGGCAGCGTGTTCGAGCACCAGGCCTCGGCCGCCGGGCAGGGGCCGGACGCGCCGCCGCCACGGGAGACGCAGATAAAGCCCGCGGCCATCGAAAGGCTGGAGCTGATCCGCGCGGGGCTTGAGGCGTCGCCCGTGTGTGCCCGCCACATCGAGTCGCCGACCGAGGCCTGGCAAGCGGTGATGGAGCCCAACGACGGCGGAGTCCGTCACCTGGTGCAGCGGCTCCAGGGGGCGCTGTCGCCGACGCTGAAGACGCGCCAGCTCGCCGGCCGGCTCGTCGAACGGGCACAGCACCTGGACCATGCGCTGCGACGTTTCCACGTGGCCGAGGCGCAGGCCTCCCGGCAGACGCGCCAGGCCGAACTGCAGCAGCTGCAGCAGCGCCTCTACACCGCCTGCCTGGACAGCGTGGCGCCGCGGCTGCGTCGCTTCGCACAGCTGCTCGGACGGCTGCAGGTGCAGGAATCCGACGTGCGCCGGGCCTTCCTCGACGTCGCGTCGCTGAGTGTGCAGACGCCCGCCCCGGCCGCCGTGGGTGCCGACGCCGACCCCTGGGCCGACAACCCCTGGGACAGCCCGCCGGCGGTACCGGCGACTCCCGCCACCCCGGCGACGGACACCACGCGCCGCTCGAGCGACCGCTACGACCACTTCGCCCACCGGGTGCTCGATGTCTGGACCGAGCGGGTGCGCAAGCTCGCCAACGACGCAGCCGCCCTGGGCGCGCTGCGGCTGGATGCGGCCGCGGTGGTGGCCCTGGCTGACGAGCTGGTGGTGGCCGCGCATCGACTCAAGCTGGCCGAACGCATGGCCGATACCGTGCGCATGCAACTCGACTCGGCAACTGCCCGACATGAGGACGAAGCCGACCGGGCCGCCGGCATCGCCACGGCCCAGGTCAACGATTTCGTCGCGAGCCTGGGCTTCGCCGGTGTCGCCGAATCCGCACGGCCGCTGTACGGCCGCCCCGGCGACCCCGCCCGGCGGCCGGTGTTCGCCGTCCCGCCGCTGCCCGAGCGTGACGCCCTCCCCCACCTGGGCGCCACGCGGCGCGACCTGGACCGGGACCACTTCGTCGACTGGGCGACCTCGCTGATGCAGGTCGGGCTGGACAACGTGGGCTCGAGGGTCGGGCTGGAGATCGGCGCGGAGGACAACGAGCGGCTCGGCGAGATCCTCGATGGCTTCGGGCCCGCGTTGCGCCTGATGGCCCCCAACCCTGAAGGCACGGCCCCGAGATGAGCGTCAAAGTCGAGCAATTCCCGGCCGACCGGCATCCGCCGGGCACTGCGGCACTGAAGATCAGCGGAGCTTCGGTGGCTGCGCTGGGCGAGGCCGAGCGCTGCGAGATCGCCATCATCAAGGTCGGCGCGGCCGATCAGTTCCTCGACCCGCGCGACGTCGATCAGCCCTGGAAGACGGCACTGTGGTTCTTCCGCCCCCAGGGCGCCCGGCTCGAGGGTGCCGCGCTGTGGCTGGAGCTCGACCACGGCGTGACCTTCCACCTGCCGCCTGACCTTCCCTTCAAGCTGCGGCTGCGCGGAGCAGACGGCCGCACGGTGGACGAGATCTTCTCCCTGCCGCGCCAGCTTCGCCGGCCCAGCCGCAAGCCGACGGGCTGGACGCCGCCGGCCGAGCCGCAGGGTCCGGCAGATGGGGCGGCCGATGGGGTGGCGGACGGGGCTGCACCCACGGCGCGACCGACCTCCGAAGCGGCCTTCGCAGCGCCACGGGCGGACGAAGTACCTCCGGCCGCACCAGCTGCTGCACCGCAGCCTTCGCCGCCCCCCGCAGCCGCGCCGCAGTCGGGCAGCGCGCCTTCCGGTGGCCGATCGAAGGCGCCGTGGATCGCGGCGGTGGCCGTCGCGGGTGTCGCGCTGGCGATCGGCCTTTGGTGGCTGGCAGGTCCGGGCGCGTCGACGTCCGCGTCGACCCTCACCATGGACAGCTGCCGGGCGAAGGTGTCGGCGGGGCTGGAGCCGGCTGCGGCCCGGGCGGAAGCCGAGGCACTGGCGCGCGGCGGGCGCCTGCTGGACTGCCAGCTGCTGCTGCTCAAGCACGCCGCCTCGGGCAAGGACACCGTGGCCGCGCGCCTGCTGGGCGGCTTCTACGACCCTGACACCTGGTCGAAGGAGACCAGCCCGCTGCCCGCACCCAACCCGGGAGAGGCAGCGCGCTGGCACAAGCTGGCCGCCGACGCCGGCGACCGCGAGTCGCTCTATCGCTACGGCATGCTGCTCAAGCTGGGCCGCACCGACGAGGCCGACGGGCCGGAGAAGGCGCAGGCCTACCTGCAGCGGGCGCTGGACGCGGGGCACCCGCTGGCCCAGGCCGCACTCGCCCGCTGAGGCCGAGCGGTCCTTCTGGCGGCCGCACGACACCCCCAACCCGCAGGCCGGACCATGCACCTCCTTCGTCGCACCTTGCTCGCAGCCGCCGCCGCAGGCCCGCTGCTGCCCACCCGCAGTTGGGCCCAGGCCCGCAGCCCCTTGCTGCTGGAGGGCAAGAAGACCCTGTTCCAGCGGGTGCTGACCCGCCCGGGTGCCAGCCTCGTGGCCCGGCCAGGGGACGCCGCTGGACGGGCCTTGCCGCCCTTCAGCGTCTTCTTCGTCTACGAGCGCATCGAACAGGCCGGACGGACCTGGCTGCTGGTGGGCGGGGGCAGCGACGGGCGGACGCAGGGCCATCTGGCCGAGACCGACACCGTGCCCTGGCGGCACATGATCACCCTGGCCTTCGCGTCGCCGACCACCCGCGAGCGGGTGCTCTTCTTCCGCGACCGGGAGGGGCTGACGACCTTCATGAACGGCAGCGACCCGGCAGGCGACAGCGCGCGCCTGCTGCGCGAGATCGGCACCCAGGCCAGCCTGGGGCCGGCGCATCCGGTGATCGCTGCCGAGCCGGCACGACATGTGGACCTGCAGAAGAGCTTCTACCTGCTGCCGGTGCTCGAGTCGGCCTCCACCGTGCTGAAGTCCGGCCACCGGGCGCGGGTGGTCAAGGTGGCCTCCATCACCACGACATCGGATGGCGGCGCTTCCGGGGCGCCCCAGGGCGCGGCCTCGCAGGACGTGGGCATCACCAACTACCGCGCGGCGGTGGTCTTCGTGATCGACGCCACCTCGTCGATGCAGCCCTACATCGACCGCACCCGCGAAGCGATGGAACAGGTGCTCAAGGCAGCCGAGGCGGCGAAGGTCGCCGGTCGGATCCGTTTCGGGCTGGTGGGCTTCCAGGACGACCCGAAGAAGGCGCCTGGCATGGAGTACCTGTCACGGGTGTTCGCCGACCCGAACCAGACCAGCACGCGCGAGCAGTTCATCGGCGCGATGCAGCAGCTCAAGGCCACGCCTCGCTCCACCCGCGCCTTTGCCGAGGACGCCTACGCCGGGCTGGACGACGCGCTGCGGCGCATCAACTGGGCGCCCTATGGCGGGCGCTACATCGTCTACATCACCGACGCCAGCGCGCGCGAAGGCGACTCCCCACTGGCCTCGACAAGGCTGGCCACCCCGCAGATGCGCACCCAGGCGCAGGAGAGGGGTGTGGCCATCTACGCGCTGCACCTGAAGACACCCGAGGGCAAGTCCGACCACGCGGTGGCCGAGGCCCAGTTCCGCCAGCTCACCGACTGGCCCGGACGCGGCGCCCTGTACTTCCCGGTGGAGGCGGGCGACCCGGCGCGCTTCGAGGCCGATGTGAAGCGCATGGCCACTGCGCTGGTCGATCAGGTTGCCTCGCCGCAGAAGGCGCTGCAGGCGCCCACCGGGGACCGCTCGGGCGCCGCATCGTCGGCGGCGGCAGCGGACCCGATGAAACAGAGCCTGGATGCCGTGGGCCGCGCCATGGTGCTGTCCTTCCTCGGCCGCGAGCAGGGCGTGAAGGCGCCACCCCTCTACGAGAGCTGGGCCATGGACCGCGACGTGCGCAACCGCGAGCTGCCCAGCTTCACCGTTCGGGTGCTACTGACCAAGAACCAGCTGTCCGACCTGCAGGCCACGGTGCGCCGGCTGGGCGATGCCTACGAGAAGACCCAGCTGGACCCGACCAACTTCTTCAACCAGCTGCGCAGCGCCGCCGCCGCCATGGGGCGGGACCCGTCGCGCCTAGGACAGGGCAGTGTGAAGAACCTCGAGCAGGCCGGACTGATGGCCGAATACCTGGAGGGTCTGCCCTACCAGAGCCCGCTCATGCGGATGAACTTCGACACCTGGAAGAACATGAGCGTGGGCCAGCAGCAGGCCGTGGTGGACAACCTGCGTTCACTGGCCACGCTGTACCAGCGCTTCCACGACGACGTGGACCGCTGGGTGCTGCTGAACCCGGCCGCAGGCGACGGGGACCGGGTCTTCCCGGTGCCCATCGACTCGCTGCCCTGAACCTCAGGCGCCTGGGCTTGATTGCCGCCGCCGTGTCTGCCGATGCGAACCCGCAGGGCTGCGGGGCCACCCTGCCCGTCGTGGACATCGAGGCCTTGTCCTTCCAGCGCGGCGGCTTCGTGATCGAACTGCCCCGGCTGCGGCTGATGCCGGGCGAAACGATCGGGCTGGTCGGCCCCTCGGGCTGCGGCAAGTCCACGGTCATCGATCTGCTCGCGCTGCTGCGCCGACCCAGCACAGCGACGCGCTTCGGTCTGCTCGGGCGCGACGCCGCGGCGCTGTGGAACGACGACCATCCCGAAGCGCGCACGGCGCTGCGCGGCCGCCATCTGGGCGTGGTGCTGCAGACCGGCGGGCTGCTGCCCAGCCTGCCCCTGCTGGACAACCTGATGCTGCCGCTGCGACTGCTCGGTCGGGACGACCCGCCGTGGGTGCGGCACCTACTCGACGTCCTCGACCTGAACGGGCTGCAGACGCGGCGTCCGGCGCAGCTGTCGGTGGGCCAGCGGCAGCGCCTGGCCATTGCACGCGCGCTCGCCCACCGGCCGGCGCTGGTGCTGGCCGACGAGCCGACCGCCTCGCTCGGGGCCCGGCACGGGCCGCCCGCGCTGGACCTGCTGCTCGAGCTGACGCGCAGCTGCGCAACCGCCTTGGTGGTGGTGAGCCACGACCTGGCCCTGCTGCGCAGCCGGGGCCTCGCGCTGCTGGCCTGCGAGGCCGGCCCGCAGGGCGTCCGGCTGGCGCCAGCGAGCTGACATGCAGGCGGACACCCGCATTCCCTTGCGCAGCGCCGCGCTGCTGCGTCTGGCCTGGCACGAGCTCTGGCACGAACGCTGGATGGCCATCAGCGCGGCCTGCGTGCTAGCCGCCTGCCTGGCTCCTCTGTGGACGCTGTGGGGTCTGGAGCGTGGGGTCATCGGCACCTTGATCGAGCGCATGGAGCGCGACCCGCAGATGCGCCGCATCACGCCGCTGGCCACCGGCCAGCACCGGTTCGACGCGGCCTGGTTCGACCGGGTGCGGACCTGGCCCGAAGTGGAGTTCGCCATTCCCACGGTGCGCTACGCGGCCAGCCTGGTGGACCTCTTCTCCGACGCAGCGTCCGAGCCTCTGAACACCGAGCTGCACGAAAGTGCGGCAGGCGACCCGCTGCTGGCCGGCGTCCGGCCGCCCGTCGAGCGCGCCATGGTTCTGAGCCATTCGGCCGCCCAGCGCCTGCAGGTCAAGCCGGGCGACGCGCTCAGTCTGGCCCTCGGGCGGGAGCGTCTGGGCCAGACCGAGCGGGTGCGGCTGGACCTGAGCGTTGCCGATGTGCTGCCCGTGCAGGCCGGTTCGCGGGAGATGGCGATGGTTTCCGGGGGCCTGTTGTCGGACATCGAACACTGGCGGGACGGATACACCGTTCCCGGCCTGGGCGAGCAGGGACAGGGGCTGGCGCCGCCCCGCGGCACCCACGCCCGGTTCCGGCTGCACACGCGTTCGATCCGGGAGGTCGAGGCCGTGGCCGCGCGCCTGGCCGCCGAAGGCATTCCCGTTGAAGTGGACTCGCCGCAGATCGCCGCCACCCTGGGCCTGCAGCGCAACCTGCGGGCCATCCTGACCCTGGTGGGGGTGGTGCTCGTGGCCGGCGCGGCCGTCGCGCTGACGGCACTGCAGGTCTCCACCATGCAGCGCAAGCGCCGCGAGCAGGCGCTGCTGAACCTCACCGGCCATGGCGCCGCCTGGCTGGTGGCCTTGCCGGCCGTGTCCGCGGTCGCCGTGGCCCTGGCCGGCGCGGCCCTGGCCAGCCTCCTGTATGGCGCCGCCGCGATGGCGATCGACCTGCATTTCGCCGCCCACCTGGCGTCGGGCGAAGCCGCCGTGCGCCTGGGCCCGGACGGCCTGGCCGCGGGCTTCGCCGGCGCCGTGCTGCTGAGCCTGCCACCCGCCCTGTACGGAGGCTGGAAGGCCTCCACCGTGGAGACCGCCGATGAGCTGCGCGAGCATTGAACACCGCACCCGCCAAACCCGCACCGGGCATGCACCGGGAGCCCTGCGCGGGTGGGCCTTGCTCGGCGCACTGCTCGCCGCAGGCGCCAGCGGCCATGCACAGACGCCCGCCGCCTGGCCGGCGAATCTCAGCAACCCGGCAGCCGCTGCGGGCGACGTGGTGCTGCCCATGCCATGCGGCGGCTCGATGGTCTTCCGCCGGGTGAACGTGCCCAGCGCCGACGCCCTGGACGATCGCCGCGTGCAGCTTGGGGGTTCGGACGCACGCCATGCCTACGCCGAAAGCGTGCGCAGTGACTACCTGGGCGGCGGCTTCGTGGACAGCAAGCTGCGCAACCAGCGCTACTACCTCATCGGCAAGTACGAGGTCACCCAGCTGCAGTTCGATGCGCTGGGCAGCGCCTGCCCCGCCGTCAACGAGGAAGGCCGCCTGCCCAAGGCCGGCATCACCTGGGCCGAGGCAGTGGGCTTCGCCAACCGCTACGGCGCCTGGCTGGTGCGCAACGCGCTGCGGCAACTGCCCGACGACGACGGCCAGCCCGGCTTCGTGCGCCTGCCCACCGAAGCCGAGTGGGAATTCGCCGCGCGTGGCGGCGTCGCCGTGCCCGACGCGGTGTTCGAGCAGACGCTCTACCCCATGCCCGAGGGCACGCCGCGCCATGCCTGGCATGCCGGAACCGATTCGTCGAACAACGAGCTGAACGCGATCGGCCTGCTGCGCCCCAACCCGCTGGGGCTGCACGACGTGATCGGCAACGTCGGGGAGTTCGTTCTCGATCCCTTCCGGCTGAACAAGCACGCCCGGCTGCACGGCCAGGCCGGGGGCTACACGGTCAAGGGCGGGGACTTCCGCACGCCGCTGGCCGAGCTTCGCAGCGCTGCACGCGTGGAATACCTTCCAGTGGACAAATCGGGCGAGCGCCGCGACAAGGCCACCGGACTTCGGGTGGTCATCGTGCCAGGGTCGCTGCCCAGCAGCGCCAGGCTGCAGGAGGTGAGAACCCTGTGGCCGCGGCTGGCCCAGGCTTCCAGCGCGGACCGCCAGGCGCTGGCCGACCCGGTCAAGGAGATCGAGGCGCTGGCCAAGGCGGTGAACGATCCGGCGCTGCGCTCGCGCATCGAGGGCATCGGCGGTGTGCTCAAGGCCAACATCCAGGCTCGCAACGAGCAGCGCGACCGCTCCGCCAAGAGCGAGATCCGCGTGGCCGCCTACCTGTCGCGCAAGGTGATGGAGGATCGATCGAAGATCCGCGCGCTGGAGGCGGCGGTGGCCACCCTGCCGGACAACCTGCGTGCCGGTCCGCAGGCCAACCTCACGGCCTCCCGCGAGGCGCTGGAGACCACCGTGCTCTACCTGGTGGACACGCTCAAGCAACTGGGCCTGGACTTCGCATCGAGCAGCATCGCCAGCCAGGGCGAGATCCTCAAGCGGGAGTTCGAGGCCCGCCGCTCCGCGCCGGTGTACGGACCCGTGGTCGATCTGGTCAGCCGCACCGCCCAGTCGGTCCGAAGCGGCAATCCGGTGGACCGCAATGCGCTGTTGGCCGAACTGGCCAAGCTCGAGCCCCGGGGCCCCTGAGACGCCGCACCGAACTGCCCGGGACCGGCCGGCATCCGGTCGAACCGTTTCGATTTCTCGAATGCCCCATCAATTGCCGACCATTGCGGCCGATACAGACAGGCCGAGACCCCAGGCCAAGCAAACCAAGGAGAGGAAACCCGACATGCCCATTCGATCAATGCCCATTCAACGCCACCTGTGTGCCGCCCTGGTCGCGGCCACGCTGCTGACCACCGTGGGCTGCGTGACGCCCGGGCCGACGGCGCCGGTGGCTGTGCTCACGCCGGCCGAGCAGAAGCTGCGCGTGGACAAGGAGCGCTTCGACAACACCGTGATCGGCGGCGTGATGCGCGGCGCGATGATCGGCGCGGGCGTGGGCGCCGTGGCCGTGCTGCTGACCGGCGGCGATCGAAAGGACGCGGCTCGCGGTGCAGTGGCAGGCGCCGTCGCCGGGGGTCTGCTGGGCGGTGCAGACGGCTACACGAAGGCCAAGCTGCAGCAGTCCAAGATGGATGAGGTGGGCGCGATCCAGTCGACCGTAGCCGACATTCGCAAGGACAACGCCAACCTGCAGGCGGCTGTCGAAAGCTCCAACGCGGTGCTCGAGGAAAGCCGACTGCGCCTGACGACGATGCGCGCCGACCTCAACGCCAAGCGCATCACCGCCGCCCAGGCCGACGCGGCGCGCAAGCGCGAGGAGCAGAACCTCGCGCTGATGAAGGCCAATCACAAGAAGGCGCAGGAGACGCTTGCCCAGTACTCCAAGGCCTCGGCGACCTACCAGGCCAGCGTCGCCCAGGGCAGCCCCGCCGCCCGGCGCGACCTCGACTCCGAGATCTCCCGCATGGCGCAGAGCGTGGCTGCGCTGGAGCGATCCATCAGCGGCCTGTCCGGCTCCCTGACGGTGTCGGCCGGATGACGCCGGTGGACCGGGGCGCGGCCACGAACCGGCTGGCCGCGCTGGCCGCGGCGATGCTGCTGGGCGGATGCGCGGCGATGCAGACCTATGACCAGGCCGGACGCTATGTCGCTCCTGGCGGCGTGGGCGATCAGCAGCGGGCCGCCGCCCTGGCCGACCTTCAGCGCGAACAGACGCGCACCGCCGCACTGCAGGAAGAACGCCTGCAGCGCGAACGCGAGATCGCCCGCTCGGATGAACGCCTGAAGGCGCTGGAGCAGGACATCGGACGCCAGAACCGGCAGCTGGCCGAGGCCGTCGGCGCCCGTCGGGTCAGCCAGCAGCGTGCCGCCGAGTTGCAGCGCGAGATGGACGCGGTGCGCAACGAGATGCAGCAGATCGATCGGCAGAACCGCGCTGCGCAGGCCGCGGCGGCGGCCAACGCCCCGCCGGACCCGGCGGCCGAGCGAGCCAAGCAGGACCGGCTCAAGGCGCTGGAGGCCCGCAAGGCCGCGCTCGAGGCCACGCTGGTGCAGCTCGGAACCCGCCGCTAGCCTTGCGCCGCGGCGGATCGCTGGCGCCAGCAGGCGCCTTCACCGATCCCCCTACCCGCATCACCCCACCCGCATCACCCGCCCGAACGGCGCCTCGGGCATCGCTCGGCCCTGCGAAGGCGGGGGCACAGCCCACAGCACCGGCACTGCCGGACGCGTACCGCAAGGTCCGTCCAGATCGGTCAGCAGCACCACGAGGTCGGGCCGGTGACGCAGCGCCTCGGCGATCAGCGGGGCGAAGTCGGTGCCGCCGCCACCCTCCACGCGCAGCGCGGCCAGGTCCAGCCTGCGACGACCCGGGTCGTGGTGGAGCACGCGGCGGACCGCATCGTCGCCCAGCACCAGCGTCAGCGCCGCCCGGTGCAGGCGCACGAGGGCCTCGACCTCGCACGCGAACCGGGCCAGCAAGGCTTCGTCGATGGAGCCGGAAAGGTCCACCACCAGCACCAGCCGCGGCACGAGCCGGCTGCCGACGATGCCCGGCGCGAAGGGCAGCCGCGTACCGCCCGGCCCGCGTCCCTGGCGCGCCGTCCAGGAGCGCGCCGGTCGGGACCAGCTCAGCGCGGCCTGGGGCGCAAGCGCCCGGTTCAGGCGGCTGCGCAGCAGGGCCTCCCAGGGCGTCGTTGCGCGACCATTCCCGGCGGGCAAGGCGCGCAGCATCGAGAAGGCACCATCGCCCACATGGCCGCGCAGCAGCCGCTCGGCCCATTCGCGGGCCAGTGCGGCCTCGGCCTCGGGGGGCTCGGGCGCCGCGGTGGTCTCGGCGGCGTCGGCCAGGTCGCGCGGAATGCCGCTGGCCAGCTGGCGCAGCCGGGCCGATCGGGGACCATCCGCCCGCGCCGATTCGCTCGTCGGCCGCTCGGCGGACGAGCCTCCCGGCTGCTGGCGTTCATCGCGGGGCAGGCCGCGACGCGACGCGCGGCGATCGTCCACCGCGCGGTACAGCCGCTCGACGTCCCACGCCCCGAGCGCGGCTTCTTCCCCCTGCTCCACGCCCAGCACCTCGGACAGCAGCACCGGCAGGGTCAGCGCTCCGTCGGGCAGGGCCAGCCAGCTCAGGTGCGACAGGCTGCTGTTGACGATGGCGTCGGCGCAGCGGTTGAAGAGCAGCGCATCCACATCGCCCAGCCGAGCGCGCAGCGCACGCAGCCGCTGCACATGGCGCAATGCCAGGTGGAGCACCTCGTGGGCCACCCAACCGGTCTGCTGCTCGATGGGCAGGGAATCGAAGCTGGGCAGGTAGTAGAGCGTGCGGCCATCGGTGAAGGCCGGGGGTTCGGCCAGCGGCTGCGGTTCCTGGAGCAGGGGCAGGAAGCGCAGCTCGCGACGGCGCAGCGCGGCTTCGCGTCGGGCGGCGGCACCCTCGTCGGGCTGAGGGTTGCAGGGCGGTGCTTCGAGGTCGCGGTGCTCGGCCCACAGCGCCAGGCTCCCACTGGCCGGGGCGTATTCCAGCAGCCGCCGCACGGCGCGCTGGCCGCGGTGGGGCCTGGCCTGCGACGGTCGATCAGGCCCTGCCTGAAGACCCTGGACGGCCGCCGAAGGATGCGCTCGCGCGGCGGGCACCGGCGGCGTCGACGGGTTCACCGACCCGGGTCCTTGGCCGCCTGCAGGCGGGCATAGGCCGGACTTTCCAGCAGCGCCAGCTCCATCCCGCGCGCCAGTGCACGGGCAGCCATCAGTTCCAGCGCCAGGGTCTGCACCTCCAGCAGCGGCAGCGGCCGGGGGGGCTGCCAGGCAGAGAGCTCCTCGATGACCTCGATGGCCCGCTGCAAGGTGGGCGTGTCCACGGCGGCCGCCAGCAGCCCGTATACCAGCCCGTGCAGGCCATCGAGCGTGCCGGGCAGCAGCGAGCGCGTCTGCGCGCCCGGCTGCGCGGCCAGCAGCGCCACGACGTCGGCACCCGCCTGCAGCTCGCGCAGCACGCCGAAGAACTCGGCCGCGTTGGCCGAGCCGATGCGCCCCTGCACGAACACGCGCTGGGTGGCCGCATCCAGCCCGCTTTGCAGCACCCGCGACACGTCCTCCCAGCCGCGCGGGCTGGCGCCGACCAGGTGCTCGCCTTCGAGCTGTGCGGCGCTGTCGTCCAGCCGGTCGGGTCGAACGCGCAGGTAGGCCATCACCTCGGGGGCGAAGCCCTCGGCCGCGGCGTGGGCGAGGAAGGCGTCGATGGTGGCCTGGACCTCGAAATGGAACATCCGGTCGGCCAGCGCCGTGCCCATCTCATGCGCCACCGCACCCTGCCAGGCGGCGTTGCCCGCGGCAACCACCATCCAGCCCTCGGGCAGCCGGTAGTTGCCCACCCGCCGGTCGAGGATGAGTGAATAGGCCGACACCTGCAGCCGGGGATCGGCCGCGGTGATCTCATCGAGAAAGAGCAGGCCCTGCGGCGTCTCGGGGCCGGGCAGGAACTCCGGCGGAAACCACACCGTGCGCTCCAGCCGCTCGTCGGCATAGACCGCACCGCGCAGGTCCACCGGCTCCAGCGTGGTCAGCCGCAGGTCCACCAGCGGGACGGCGTGCTGCTGCGCCACCTGCCGCACGATGGAGGACTTGCCCACCCCCCGGTTGCCCCAGAGCATGGTGGCCCGCTCGCGAAGCGGCGGGTCGGCGAACTGCGCGGCGAGTGCGGCGCGGGCCGCGGACACCGAGACGCAGGGAATGTTCAGCGGGTTGGGGCTCATGGCGGGGCGCTCGGCGCCGATCGGGTGGGGAGGTCCTTGCCGTGCGGCAAGGCGGGAGGTTGCGCCCGCCCGGGCGGTGGCTGCCACGCATCGGGGCGCAGCGGACGCGGCGGACGGGGCAGCTCCAGCCGCAGCATCTCGCGCCGCATGAAGAGCAGCACCAGCAGCAGCGGCGGTGCGCCATTGGCCAGTGCTCCCAGCCAGGCGTCGGCGCCCTCGGTGCGCAGCGCCCCCCACAGCGCCAGCGCGAGCAGGCCCGCCCCGATGGTCAGCGGCAGGCTGCGACGCCCGGACACGCGCCAGCGCGCAGCCCGGTGCCGGCGGTGGAAGACGGCCGGCGACGCCTGCAGCGTGCGGTCGAGGTGCTCGAGCGAGCGGGCCAGCAGTGAACGGGCCTGCCGGCTGCGACCGGGCTCGCCGCCGCGCAGCGCCAGACTGCTGCGCCAACCGGTGGCCAGCGGCACCAGGCGCCCGAACGCCGGCGCGATCACCTCGAACAGGTCATCGGGCAGCTGCTGCGGGGCGGGGGTGCCGGGGGCGGGAGCCCGCTGCAGCGTGAGCTCGGCGTCGTAGCCCGCCACGCTGCTGACCTTCACGTCCAGGGTCAAGCCCGGCAGGCTGGCCCGGGCGCGGCGAAGCACCGGCACCGCGCCCTCGGCGGGAACGTGCAGGGACAGCGCCCACCACCGGCCGGCGGCCGCCTCGAACTGCGTCGCCAGCGGCACGGCATCAAGCCGCGACAGCAGCGCCTGCACGCTGGCACCCACGGTCTCGGCGGTTGCCGGTGCCAGGCCGGGCGCCTGCAGATGCCGCGTGAGGCGCAGCCGCCCCTCGCCCTCATCGTCCAGCCACAGGGTCTCGACCACCGGGCCCGCGGGCAGGTCGGGCGTCGGCGCAGCGGCCGGCGGCGGGCTGCGGGGTTGCAGCAGCAGCCGGCGGGCGGCCCGGTCGCTGGCCGGCAGGTTCACCTGCCAGCCAGCGCGGACGAAGGCGCCGGCGTGTGCCAGCAGTTCCTGGTGCGTCAACGGGGGCAGGCGGGAGGCGTCCATGCGGCAGGAGGCTTCGGGAAGGCGCGCGGGGCGGGTCTGGCGGGTTCGAACACCCGGGCCGGTCAGCCCGCGGCGGGCGGCTGCGACCCGGCAGCCTCGGCCTGGATCATCTCCACCAGCTGCGCAGCAGCGGCGCGCCAGCCGGCATCGAAGCCCATCGCCGCGTGCTGCGCGCAGGCCTCGGCGGTGGCATGCCGGGCCTGTGCCTGGTAGCGCGTGCCGCCCCCGGGCAGCGGGCTCAGTTGAAGCACGCCGGTCATCGCCGGGCCCGGTCCGGGCGCCAGCGGCCGGAAGCCGGGGCCGAGCTGGCTCGTCCACACCAGCAGCCGCTCGGGTTGAACCACCAGCCAGCAGCCGGTGGCGTCGAACACCTCGCCGGCCGGCCCGCACATGCGGGTGCGGAAGCGCCCTCCAGGACGCAGGTCGATCTCGGCCAGGTCCACCCGCCAGGGCCGCGGGCAGAACCAAGGCATCAGCCGATCGGGCACCGTCCAGCCGGCCCAGACGGCCGCGGGCGGTACCGGCAGTTCGAGGTCGAGCGACAGGTCGAGCGCCGGATCCAGCGGCGGCAGCAGGTCAGCAAGGGTCGGGTTCATCGGGGCCTCCGGCAGGGCGGGCGTGGGACGGGCAGGCCATCCGCCCGCGCGGGCCTGAAGCGTAAGCGCAGATGCGGGTCAGGCCACCTGCGACGGGCCCCGGCTGAGAATGGCCTCATGCAAGCCCCTCGCCCGCGCCCCGGCGCCGCCGTCGTCCTCGACACCGATGCGGCCAACGAGATCGACGACCCCTTCGCCATCGCCTGGGCGCTGCTGCGCGAGGACCGGCTGGACCTGCAGGCCTGCCACGCAGCGCCCTTCAGCTTCGAGCTCTGGCGCGGCCAGCTGCAGCGCGCGCGGTCCGCACGCGACGACCCGGCTTCCGCCACGGCCCGGGACCAGGCCCTGCTGGCCCGTCATGCGGCCACGCTCGGCCACTTCGAACGCCAGGGCTGGGATGCAGCCACGGTGTCGCTGCCGGCGCTGTGCGGTCCGGCCGAGGGCCATGACCGCAGCCTGGCGGAGATCGAGCGGGTGTACCGCTGCCTCGGCCGCGACCCGGGCGGCCGCGTCTTCGCCGGCGCACGCGGCTTCCTGGACCCTCGGGCGAGCGTGCACCACCCCCCCGCCGCCACCGCCGCCAGCGAGGACCTGCGCGCCCGTGCTGAGGGTCGAACCCCACAGGATCCGCTGTGGGTGCTGGCCATCGGCTGCCTCACCAACCTGGCCGTGGCGCTGCTGCGCGAGCCGGCACTGGCCGAGCGCATCGTGCTGGTCTGGACGGCAGGCCACTCGGTGCACTCGCCCCAGCGCAACCTCGCCTTCAATCTGGAGCAGGACGTGGCAGCCACCCGCGTGGTGCTCGACAGCGCCGTGCCGCTGGTCTATCTGCCGGGTTACCACATCGGCGCGCAGCTGCGCCTGTCGCGACCCGAGATGGAGCAGTGGGTCCGCGGGCGGGGCGGCCCTGGCGGCATCGGCGACCACCTCTTCGAGCTCTACACCCACAACCCGCTGTGGCCGCTGCTGGGCATCACCGACTGGCTGGCCCACAGCTGGGTGATCTGGGACCTGATCAACGTGGCGTGGATGCTGGAGCCGGGCTGGGTGCCGGTGCAGCCGGTACCTCGCCCGCGGCTGGACGAGCAGCTGCGCTGGGTACGCCCAAGCCCCGAAGAGGCGGCCCGGGCCGGGCCGATGTGGGAGGCCGTGGGCATCCAGCGCGACGCGATCTTCCGGGACTTCCTGCGCTCGCTGGAGCGCGCCCCGGCACCGCTGCGCTGACGCAGCGCCGGTGCACGCGGCAAAAGGGTCAGGCAGGACCGGGCGGCGAGGCGGCGAGCGCGTGGTCGATGGCGACGCAGCCATCGAGCACGGCGGCCACGGTGCTGTCGTCCAGGTAGTGGTCCACCCGCTCGCGCACATGGCGCACCAGGTCGGCAGCGCTGCGCTCGGCCGACCAGTCCTCGCCGTCGCCCGAGCGCCCGCCCGAGGCGGCAGCGGCGGGGCTGGCCGACAGCACCCGCCACTTGGCGCACCAGGTCAAGGCCCACAGCGCCATGCCCAGCCGGGCCAGCCCGAGCGTGGGCCACCAGCGCTCAGCCACGGCAGGGCCGGTACACCGGGCCCAATGCCTGTGGCTGGCGAGCACCGCCCCATCATCCAGTGCCATGCCGCCGCCCATCGGCCAGGTCGTCGAGGTGTAGAGGGTGGCGTGGGCGAGATCGCATCCCGGATGGCCGTAGCGGGCCTTTTCCAGGTCGACCAGCACCGCCCGCCCGCCCGCTTCGATGAGAAAGTTGCCAGGGTGCGCATCGAAGGCCACCAGGCATCGGTCATCGCTGCGAAGCGCGGGGTGGGCCGAGAAACGCTCGATCTCCCGCAAGAGTCGGCGGCGGGTGGCCGGCGCGAGCGCGGCCTGCTCGAGGTGGCGCGCCTGCGCCATCAGTTCCGCGCGCAGCGCCGCCAGCGGCGACGGCGGGTCCAGCAAGGGCGCGCGGGCACTTGCCGGCGGAAGGGCAAGGGCATGCAGCGAGGCGAGCGCCTGCATCAAGGCCGCCAGGTCCCCGGCATGGCTTGCATCGGGCGCGCGGCCGTGGATCATTTCCACCAGCAGCCCGCCCCGGGGCAGGGCCAGGCCGGGCTGCAGCGTCAAGCCGAGCCGGGGCGTGTGGCCACCCGCCGCCGCCCGCTCGAAGCAGGCTGCCTGGTAGGCAAGGTTCCCTTCGGCTGGCAGGCCCATCTGGCTCTGCTTGGGCAGGCGGGCCAGCCAGGGCGTTCCGAGCAGGCGGATGTGCTCATGGGCCAGGCCGGTGTCGGCCAGGGTGCTCAGCGCCAGCGTCCGAACCGCCGGCGGTGCGCCCTCAGGCGCCTGGTCGTCAAGGCCGGCGAGCGCGGGACGCCCTGGCTGGGCCAGCGCCGCCTGAAGCGCAGCGCGCAAGGCCCGGTGCTGCGCATCGGGGCCCGCGCCGTGAACCCGCTCGCCTGGCATCTTCCGGTCGGCCGGACCCGGGCCGTCGCTCATCCGGCGCCCTGCCCGGCCGCGTCGGCCAGCCCGCGAGGCGCAGCGCCTGGGTGGTCCTGCGGCCCCTGAGCGTCACCGGGTTCACCCGCCGCCGCGAGCCGCACCACCGGCCCGCCCGCGGCGCGCGCATCCTGCTCGTCGTGCGTGACCAGCAGCACCGGCAGCCCGCGTGCGCGCGCATGCTCGAAGACCGTGGCGCGGAAGGACTGCCGACGGTCGGCGTCCAGCCGCCCGAAGGGCTCGTCGAGCAACAGCGCCTGCGGCTCGGCCAGCAGTGTGCGCAGCAGCGCCACGCGGGCGCGCTGCCCGCCCGACAGCGTGGCGGGGTTGCGCGGGCCGAGCCCGGCCAGGCCGGCGCCTTCGAGTGCGGCTTCGATGCGCCGCTGCCTTTCCAGCCGCGGACGCACCGTGGCCGGGAGCGCGAAGCCGAGGTTCCCGGCCACCGTCAGGTGCGGGAACAGCAGGTCGTCCTGGAACAGCAGGCCCAGGCGGCGGGCTTCGGGCGGCAGCGAGCCCAGTTCCCGCGGGCCCAGCCACAGCCGTCCCTCGGCCTCGAAGGCCGGGTCCAGCGTGCCGGCCAGCGCGGACAGCAGGCTCGACTTGCCGCAACCGCTCGGACCCATCAGCGTGAGGCACTCGCCGGGCGAGATGGTCGCGTCCAGCGGGCCGACGAGCCGACGCCCCGCCAGGCGCAGCACGACGCCCTGAAGCCGCAGCGTTGCCATCGCCGGCGCCGCACTGCGCTGCGGCTGCGCCCCCTCCACGCGCCCGCTCATGTCGCACCGTGCCTTGCGGCCACCGCGCTCAATCCATGCCCCCGGCCCGCCGGCGGGCGGAGCGGGCCAGCGCCAGCGCAAAGGCAAATCCCAGCAGCGGCAGCGCCGCCTGCGCCACCGCCCAGCTGCCGATGACGCGACGGTCCGCACCCGCGGCGAGCGTCACCGCCTCGGTGGTCAGCGTGGCCACCCGCCCACCGCCGGCGAACAGCGTGGGCAGGTAGAGCCCCACGCTCACCGCGAAACCCACCGCGCAGGCGATCGCCAGCGGCGGCAGCAGGATGGGCAGCTTGACGCGCCAGAAGGCCCGCGCCGGCGACACCCCCAGGCTCAGGGCGCTGCGGATGTACCGGGCATCGAAGGCGCGCCAGGGATCGGCCAGGGACAGATGCAGGTAGGGCAACACGAACACCGCGTGCACCCACACCACCGCCGCCCCGGTGCCGTCCAGGCCCGATCGCACCAGCAGCACCTGCAGGCCGAAGAGGAAAGCCACCTGCGGCACGAGCAGCGGCAGGTACAAGGCCACCAGCAGGCGCTGTCGCGCCGCGGGCGCATCGGCGCGCCGCGCCTGGCGGGCTTCCTGCTCCAGGCAGGCCACCACCAGCACCGCGCTGAAGAGCGTGGCGGCCAGGCCGATGCCCAGCGTGGCCAGCAGCGGCCCCCACAGCGCCTCGGCCTGCCGCTGCCAGTGGTCCAGCGTCCATTGCGAAGGCCAGGCCATCGGATAGCGCCACTGCCTGGCGAAGGACCACAGCACCAGCACGGCCAGTGCCAGCGCCGACACCGCGGCCAGCACCGGCGCGGCGAGCCCGGCGGTGGCCATCAGCATCGCGACCGGCCCGCCGCGGCGACCGCGCTGCAGCCAGGCGCGGCCGACGCGAGCCACGATGGCTTCGGCCCAACGGCCCAGCGCCAGGCTGGCCACCACCAAGGCCAGCACCGTCAGCGCCGCCGCAGCGCCCGGGAGCACCTGACGCAGGTCGGGGTCGGCGAACCAGCGCACGGCCAGCGCCGCCAGCGTGGGTGGGTGACCCGGCCCGAGCACCAGCGCCACATCCACGACCGACAGCGAGAAGGCCAGCACCGCGGCCACCGGCAGGCGCAGCTGCGGCCAGACCTGCGGCAGCACCACCCGAACCCAGGCGTCCACCGGCCCGTAGCCGAGCGAACGGGCCGCCGCCAGGTGCTGGCGGGCCTGCACCTGGTGCAGCGCGCCCAGCGTCATCAGCAGCAGGTAAGGCACCTCCTTGAGCAAAAGGCCCAGCACCAACGGCCAGCCCGACGGATGGCCCACGGTGGCCAGGTCAGGCGGCGTGTCCCATCCGGTCAGGCCGGGCGACACCCAGCGCACCACCCACCCCGAAGGCGCGATCAGGAACACCAGGCCGATGGCCAGTGCAGAGTGCGGCGTGGCCATCAGCGGCGCCAGCGCCCGGGCCAGCCAGCGGCCCGCCGGGCGGCCCTGCGCCCACGCCGCCCAGCCCAGTGCGATCAGCAGCGACAGCAGCGTCGCTGCCCAGCCGGTGGCAAGCGTCAGGGCCACGCTGGTGGAAAGGCCCGGATGGGCGGCGAACTCGCGCCACACCGCCAGGCTCGGCTGCGCAGCGCCGATGGCCGGCAGCCAGCCGAAGGCCGGCGCCACCGTGCCGGCCAGACCCGCCAGCACGGGCAGCAGGAAGACCGCCAGCGTCAGCGGCAAGGCCACGCGCAGCCAAGGCGTGCGGGCCGGCGGTCTCAGCGCGGGCGCGGCGGTGGGGGACACCCAGCCGGCAGCGCCGGTCAGCGGCTGGTGCGCCGAAGCCATTCGGCCGAGACCCGGGTCATCCACGACGGATGGGGTTCGAGCAGCGGGCGGCCGAGCTCGGCCGCGGTGGGCAGCGCCGGGTGGGCCGACGGGGTGTCGAACAGGGCGCGCTGCTCGGCACTGAGCAGCGACAGGTCCAGCACGTTGCGCGCCCCCAGGTGCCGCAGGTCCTCGGCCCGGGCCTGCGTGGCCGGCTCGAGCAGGAAATCGGCCAGCACCAGGGCGCCTTCGGGCGAACGGGCATTGGCCGGCACGGCCACGAAGCTCGTGTTGCCGATCGTGCCGCGGGTCCAGGTGAAGGTTCGGACGGTCTCGGGCAGCAAGCCGCTGATCACCGAGGACGCCGCCTCGCTCGGGTTGAAGGACAGGCTGATGTCGATCTCGCCATCGCCCAGCAACTGCCGCTGGGCCGAACCGTTGTCGGGGAACTGCTGCCCACGGCGCCACAGCGTGGGCCGCAGCGCCTCGTACCAGCTCCACAGCGGCGCGGTCACTGCCGCGAAGGCCGCGTCGTCGGCCACCGCGCGCTGCAGCACGCCGGCGTCGGGCAGCAGGTCCACCAGGGCCTGCTTCAGGAAGGTCGAGCCCAGGAAGTTCGACGCGTTCGGATGGGTCAGACGGCCCGGCTGGGCGCGGCTCCAGTCGAGCAGGGCCGCGGCGCTGCGCGGCAGGCGCGCGCGGTCGCGCAGGCGGGCACTGTCGTAGAGGAAGACGACCTGCGCCAGGCGCCACGGAACGGCATAGCCCTCCACCGGCAGCGTGAAGTCGATGGTGTTGGACGGCTTGCCCACGCGGTCGACCAGCCGGCTGCCCGGCAGGGCGTCGAGCACCGGGCCGAGCAGCAGACCCTGCTGCTTCAAGGCGAGCAGGTTCGGACCGTTGATCCACACCAGGTCGACGCTGCCATTGCGCTCCCGCCCCGCGGCGCGCTCGGCGACGATGCGGTTCACCGCCTCGGCGGTGTCCTTCAGCCGGACGTGCTGCACCCGCACGCCATGGCGGGCCAGCACGCGCTCGCCGGCCCAGGCGATGAAGGCGTTCGTCTGCTCGTCGCCTGCCCAGGCGTTGAAGAACACCGTCTGTCCGCGGGCCCGGGCCAGCAGCGCGGGCCAGTCGGCACCCAAGCCCAGCGCAGCGAGCCCCCCCTGTCCTTGCGCCCGGGCCGGCGGGCCCCAGGTGGCCAGGGCGAGTGCGGTGGACAGGACGGTTCGGCGTTGCATGGGTCGACCCTGTAGGGGGCTGGTGGACGGAACGCGACGGCCCGGATTCAGGCCCGGATTCAGGCCGGTATTGAGGCCCGGTCGGCAGCACGGCCGGCCGCAGCGCGGACGCAAGGGTAGCGGCACGCCCGAACCCGCGCGCCGCGCCGGCTGGCGGCGCGGGCCTCAGACGCCATCGGGAAGCCCCCGGGCAAGGTCTTCGGCGGTGTCGATGTCGCCCACCGACTCCAGTTCGTCCCATGGCCAGCCGGCAGCGGCCAGACGCTCGCGGGTGACGGCCATCGTGCGCGGGCTGCTCCAGGGCACCCCGTCGAAAAGGGTGCTCAGCAGCGCCGGGCCGGACCCGGCGGTCAGCGCCGCCCCGCGCACCCCGACCAGCGCGTAGCCGCCGTCCCAGGCCGGCACCAGAACGACGGGATGCGCTGCCAGCGCGGCCGCCGCCGCGCGCAGCCGGGCGGCGTCCAGCGCAGGGGCGTCGCTGCCCATCAGCAGGACGGCCGCGGGCCGATCCGGCGCGTCGCCGACCCCTGGCGCCTGGCGCTGCCGATCGAGGGCAGCGGCGGCCAGGGCGCAGGCCATGCGAAGGCCAAGGTCGCCTGCCGCCTGGGGCCGGTGCTCCAGCCGGGCATCCGAGGCCCAGGGCCCGAAGGCCGGGTCGTGCGGATCGGGATCGCCGCACAGCCGCACCGGCCCGACGTCGGCGGCGAGGGCCTGGCGCAGCGCGTGGTCCAGCAGCCGCCGGGCCAGCGCTGCCGCTGCCTGGGGGCCGATGGTGGCGGCCAGTCGGGTCTTGACCCGTCCTGCCACCGGTGCCTTGGCCAGCACGACGATCCGGCAGCCGGAGCTTGCTTGGCGGGAAGGCCCAGGCAGCAGCACCCTCATCGGTACAGCCGGGCGAGGCGGGCCGGATCGGCGCCCAGCCAGTAGAGCCAGCGCAATCGCCACATCAGGCCGATCGTCGGCCACAGGCCGCCGCGGTCCCAGCGCCGACCGCAGGTGCGAACCTGCAGGCGCAGGCAGGTCGGCGCAACCTGGCGCTTGAGCCGGCGGCTGATCTCGATGTCCTCCATCAGCGGCTGGTCGGGAAAGCCGCCCACCGCGTCGAACAGCCTGCGCTCGACGAAGATGGCCTGGTCCCCGGTGGCGATGCCCGTCAGCCGGGAACGCAGGTTCATCGCCGCGGCCACCATCGAAAGCCCGCGCGATCGACCGTCGATGCAGACATCGAAGCGGCCCCAGGCCCCCAACTCCTGTGTGCCTCGTTCGCCTCGTTCGCCTCGTTCGCCTCGTTCGTTTTCGTGCCCGCTTCGGCCCCCGCCCCCGACCCCTCCCCCAGGCAGACCTTCCGTCACGGCGCCTGCGCTCGCGCCTTGCGGCCGTTCGGCGAAGGTCGGCGGCGCCAGGGCGCGCAAGGCCTGCATCGCACCGTCGGGCAGCCAGGTGTCGGCATGCAGGAACAGCAGCAGCCCGCCGCGGGCCTGCGCCGCGCCTGCGTTCATCTGTCGGGCACGGCCCCGGGGGGCCTTCAGGATGAGGTCGGCCTGGCCCGTGCAATGCTGCAGGGTGTCGTCGCGGCTGCCCCCGTCGCAGACGATGAGCTCGGCGCCCTGGCGGCGCAGCGGCTGCAGCGCCAGCAGCACCGGCCCGATGCGCTCGGCCTCGTCGAGCACCGGCATGACGATGCTCAGCCAGGGGGCAGGACCAGGATGGGCGCACATGCCCTGATTCTGGACGGGCCGGGTACCGCCTGGCTGCCGCCGCGCCGTCTGGCCTTCCTGCCGCCCCGCCGCCCGCCGCCCGCCGCCCGCCGCCCGCCGCCCGCCGCCCCCGCCCGCCGCCCGCCGCCCCC
>JAIYCR010000068.1 GCA_027487905.1 Rubrivivax sp.
ATGTGGGAGATCTACGCCTACCAGAACGCCGACAGCCTGTTCGGCATCTTCAACGCTGCGGCAACCATCCACGGCTCTGGCGACTACATGGCGGCGGTCGCCGCCGTGGCCTTCTGCGGGTTCATCGCGGCGCTGGTGGCCTACGCCTTCGCGCCCGAGAAGCTGCAGGGCTGGAAGTGGCTGGCCACCGTGCTGCTGGTGTTCTCGGTCCTCATCGTGCCGCGGGTGACCGTGGGCGTCGTCGACAAGACCGGCGGATCCGCTGTGAAGGTGGTGGCCAACGTCCCGTTCGGCGTGGCTTTTCTCGGCAGCGTCACCAGCACGGTCGGGCACACGCTCACGGGCCTGTTCGAGACGGCCTTCCAGGTCATCCCGGGCGTCGGTGCCCTGCCAAGCGAACTGAGCTACGAGAAGAACGGCCTGATGTTCGGCAACCGCCTCATCCGGGAGACCGGAGGCGTCGCCTTCCAGGATCCGAACTTCCGCACGGACCTGGTCAACTTCATCCACAACTGCACGATGTACGACCTGATCGACGGCACGGTCGATCCGGGCACGTTCTCGAGCTCGGACGACGTGTGGGCGCTGATGGCATCGCCCAACCCGGCCCGCTTTACGACCTTGACCAGTGCCGGCGGCTCGATCACCGTCGACACCTGCCCGAACGCCTACACGAACCTCAACGGCCGGCTTCCCGCGCAACTGACCCGCATCCAGGGCAAGCTCGCCTTCCAGCTGAATCCGACGCTGCCGGCGGCGGCCGCCAATGCCGCCATCGCCGGGCAAATCCAGCAGGCCTACCTGAAGAACAGCATCGCGACCGCGGCCGCGACGGCGGCCGACCTGATCCGCCAGAACGCGGTGCTGAATGCGATCAACGACACCAGCAACATCATCGGTCAGAAGGTGAACGACCCTGCGGCCATGGTGCTGGCCGTCGGGCGGGCGCAGTCCGTGGCGCAGCAGAACGCGGCCTGGCTGAACGCCGGCAAGGTCGCCGAGCAGGCGCTGCCCGTGTTCCGCAACGTGGTCGAGGCCATCACCTACGCGCTGTTCCCCCTCCTCGTCCTGCTGATGCTGCTGACCAGCGGACGCGAGACCATGCTGGCCTTCAAGGGCTATGCCGCGGTGCTGATCTGGATCCAGCTCTGGCCACCCCTGTACGCCGTGCTCAACTACATGGCGTCGATCTATGCCGCCTACGATCTCGCGGCGGCGGCTGACCTGGGCAGCGGCGCCAAGGCCCTGTCGCTGCAGACGGCATCGACGATCTACTCCCGGGCGATCTCCGGCGAGGCCGTGGTCGGCTACCTGGCCATCAGTATCCCGTTCATCGCCTGGGCGGCGCTCAAGCGGATGGAGACCTTCGGCACCGCGCTGGTGGGCGGTCTCTCGGGCCTGCAGTCGATGGTGGCCGGTGCCACGGCAAGTGCCGCAGCGGGCAACCTGAGCATGGGTAATGTCTCGATGGACCAGATCCGGCTCGCGCCGAACCGGACGTCCGCGTTCATGAGCAACTGGCAGAACGACATCAGCGGCAACACCTTCTCGTCGAACATGCTGACCGGCCGGACCGCCGTGAGCCTGCTGCGCAACCAGGGCTACGCGTCCCGGGTCGTCTCGATGCGCGTGAGCGAGCAGGACGTACAGGACGCCAGCCGCCAGGTCGACGCAGCCCGCAGCGAGGCGGTCGCCGCCAGCACCGAACGCTCGGCGGTGCTGTCCGAGGCATTCACCAAGGGCTTGGCAAAGCTGAAGTCATCGCGGAGCAGCACGGGATTGACGTCCAGCAGCTTCGAGCAGTTGGGGCAAACGCTGAATCGGTTGGACCAGATCACGAGGAGCGTCGCCGACAGCACGGGGATGAGCCAGTCGCAAGTCGCACGAATCGCTTTCGGCGCAGCTGGTCATCTCGGTGTCTCCACACCAGTTGCCGGCGCTCGAGCAACTGCCAACGCGGAGAAGGGATACCTAGCGGGGCTTTCGGCAGACCAGCAGAGGGTACTGGGCGCCTTGACCTCGGAGCAGTTGGCCGAGTTCAAGCAGTTCGGCGACCGCGTGTCCCGCGACTCAAGCTTCGCGTCGGTTGTCGCATCTGACGCCCGCGAGGCACGTGAACTGTCTTCACGCCTGAACTCGAGCTCTACCCGGAGTTCGCGCGCCGAGGCCGGTCTCTCAGATCGGAGCGCCTATGCGGAGCGCGTGAGCGCAGCCTATGAACGGGGTGAGGTGATCGCGCTCGACATTGCCCAGGACCCGCACAACCTCGCCATGTTCACACGGTACGCCGAGCAGTACGGTGGCACGAGTGCCGCCGCCCGTGCCCTGATGGAGGCCGAGCTTGCCAGGCAGTCACTCGGACCGAACCGGACCCTCTCTGACGGTACTGCCGTGCCGCTGTCATTTGAGTCCCTCAGGACGCAACATGCGCGGCAGGTCAATCAGCTGGCCGAGGGCCCAGATATCGAGAGCGTGAAACGCACTGGCGATTCTGCAGTCGCTCGCCAGCCCGGTCTGCCATCTGGCGCTGTACCTCCACCGAGCGTGCCCGGTACAGTCCGTGACGCAGTTTCACGGCGCGGCCAGGCGATCCGCGAAGGTGTTCAGCAACAGAGCGGCGCGTTGAACTCGGCTGCCGACGCCGGGCGAAGCGAGGATGGAACCTTGGTTGCAGGGCAATCACTGCTCAAGCGCGCCGCCAAGCAAGTAGCTGCGGATGCCAAGGAGTCCGCCGAGGGCGCTGCCGACGCAGTGAAGGACCTGCTGAAGCGAAGGTAGTCAGGCCAGCCGGTCCGGATCGTGGATGTGCTGATCCGGCGGCGGCGATGGTGGCTTCATGAGCGGCGGGTGACCCCTGTCCCGCCAATAGTTGGCTGCGATGTCGGCCGTCGAAGTTCCCATCCCAGGAATGGAGCCTTCCAGCTCCGGACGACGCTTGATGCCGGATCGATGAGTCAGAGCACCTCCCACCGCGGCTCCGACCAGTGCGCCGATCAGGGACAGGACGACTCGCGTGGCCCAATCGTCCTTCATGGAGGCCAGCAGGCCGGCTGCGCAGCCAAGTAGAACGAGCGCAAGGAAGACGGTCTTTCGCATAGAGGTCGTGCCACTCCAAGACGGAACCAGTGCCCTGGCGCAGCGTACTACTCCATCTACCGCACAGCCAGCGATCCGTTTCAAGTTGCGACGCTGTGACCCAGACTAGACGTTGGCAGGAGTCGAGTCTCTTGCTTCAGCGACTGTCGATCCATGGAGGGCAGCTTGAGCGACCCTGTCTATCTGATCTGCGAGGTACTGAAGCGCGCGCCGCCGCTCGTCAGCCATCTCGTGATGGTGATACGCGGCCGTCACCTTGTTTCGCTCGGCATGCGCCAGTAGCAACTCGACCACCTCGCGGCTGAATCCATGCTCACGAAGCAAGGTCGCTGCCGTGCCTCTGGTTCCGTGGGGCGAGAAGTCAGAAACGCCGAAGTCGAGTCGCTTGAAGAAGTGGTTCAGCGTAGCGTCGCCGAGCGGCACTGCGGCACGAAGCACCGACGGGAACACGTAGGCCTGCGGCTCCGAGCCGAATGCCTTCAGCAGCCCGAGGAGTTCGAGTGCCTGTCGGGACAGGTAGACACGGTGCGGCGCCTTCATCTTCATGCGCTCGGCCGGGATGTCCCACTGGGCCCGCTCGAGGTCGAACTCGCGCCACCGGGCTCGCAGCACCTCTGACTTGCGGCACATCGTGTACATGAGCATCCGGGTGGCAGCGATGGTCACGAAGTGCGCGCCCTGTTTCGCCACCGATCGCCAGAAAGCGCCCAATTCTGGCTCGGTCAGATGCCGGTGGTGCTCGGCGGCAGGCACCTCGATGACGCCTCGCAGTGGCAAGGCCGGGTTGACCTCGACCAGCAGCTTCTGGATCGCGTAGTTGTAGATCTGCTGAATGTGCTGCCTGACGCCTTCGGCTGTTTTCGGCGTCGCTCTCCGAGCCTCGATGATCTCCAGGACATCAGCCGGCCGAACTGCACTGAGTGGCTTGCTTCCGATCTCGGGCCACACAAACCGCTCCAGTCTTGACTCGACCTGGCGTCGGTAGGTCTCCGACTTGGTCACCAAGCGCTCCCGGATCCAGCGGCGCGAAAACGACTCGAAGTCGTCGCCTGCCGCTCGGACTTCCGCAGATCGCTCACGACGTGCACTCTCTTGCTGCCGACGGGCATCGAGCGGGTCGATGCCACGCTCAAGCATCGCCCGCATCTCAAAGTGCCTCTCTCGAGCATCGGCGACGCCGACCTCCGGGAACTTCCCGATCGTGATCTCTCGGCGGCTTCCCCCAAAACGGTACTGGTAGCGCCAAGTCTTCAGCCCGGCGGCGCTGACCTCGACGAACAAGCCCCCACCGTCAGTGAGCTTGTAGAGGCGAGAGCGCGGCTTCGCGCTGCTGATCCGGGTCGGCGTCAGGGAGTAGTTGCAGAGTCTCATGCAGGGTCTCACAAGGGCAGTTGGCGGCCCCCTCCAAATGGAGGAATTTGGAGGGCTTTTCTCCTCGCCACCCGCCTTTAGGTACGCCAAAAGGGCGGGATTTCGTGGTCTGCCGTGAGACGTGCTGAAAAGACAAAGCCCCTGATTTCTTCAACAAAATCAGGGGCTTACGGGGCGTCATGAGACGCCGTGGAGCGGCCTCACATGTGGTCGATCATCACCTGCCCGAAGCCCGAGCAGCTCACCTGGGTGGCGCCATCCATCAGCCGTGCGAAGTCGTAGGTGACCTTCTTGGACAGGATGGACTTCTCCATGGAGGAGATGATGAGGTCGGCCGCGGCCGTCCAGCCCATGTGGCGCAGCATCATCTCGGCGGAGAGGATTTCCGAACCCGGGTTGACGTAGTCCTTGCCGGCGTACTTGGGCGCGGTGCCGTGGGTGGCTTCGAACATGGCCACCGAATCGGACAGGTTGGCGCCCGGGGCGATGCCGATGCCGCCCACCTGCGCGGCGAGCGCGTCGGAGACGTAGTCGCCGTTCAGGTTCAGCGTGGCGATGACCGAGTACTCGGCCGGGCGCAGCAGGATCTGCTGCAGGAAGGCGTCGGCGATGGAGTCCTTGACGACGATGTCGCGGCCGGTCTTCGGGTTCTTGAACTTGCACCACGGGCCGCCGTCGATCAGCTGCGCACCGAACTCCTTCATCGCCAGGCCATAGGCCCAGTCGCGGAAGCCCCCTTCGGTGAACTTCATGATGTTGCCCTTGTGCACGATGCACACGCTGGGCTTGTCGTTGTCGATGGCGTACTGGATGGCCTTGCGCACCAGGCGCTCGGTGCCTTCGCGCGACACGGGCTTGACGCCGATGCCGGAGGTGTCAGGGAAGCGGATCTTCTTGACGCCGAACTCTTCCTGCAGGATCTTGATGAGCTTCTTGGCCTTCTCGCTCTCGGCCTCGAACTCGATGCCGGCGTAGATGTCTTCCGAGTTCTCGCGGAAGATGACCATGTTGGTCTTCTCGGGCTCCTTCACCGGCGAGGGCACGCCCTTGAAGTACTGGATGGGGCGCAGGCAGACGTAGAGGTCCAGTTCCTGGCGCAGCGCCACGTTCAGCGAGCGGATGCCACCGCCCACGGGCGTGGTCAGCGGGCCCTTGATGGAGACGACGTACTCCTTGAGCACCTGCAGCGTCTCTTCGGGCAGCCAGACGTCCGGGCCGTAGATGCGGGTGGACTTCTCGCCGGCGTAGATCTCCATCCAGTGGATCTTCTTCTTGCCGCCGTAGGCCTTGGCCACCGCGGCATCCACCACCTTGATCATCACGGGCGTGATGTCGAAGCCGGTGCCGTCACCCTCGATGTAGGGAATGATCGGCTGGTCCGGGACGTTCAGCGAGTAATCGCCGTTGACGGTGATCTTCTGACCGCCGGCCGGAACCTGGATGTGCTGGTACATGTAGGGGGTCTCCTGAGGGATTGGACGGGCGGCCGGCTCGGGTACGAGGGGCGGATGCGCCATCTAGGATTCTAAGCAGCGGGGTCTGTCGGGGGTCTGACGCCTTCAGGCTGGGTTCACGCCGGCATGGCACCGAGGTCACGCCACGCACACCGCGGGCGTCGTGCTTGCCGTGGCGATCATCCACAGCGCCCACCCCGCAGCACCGGCCAGAAGGGCGCCGGCCAGCCGCGTGACCCATCGCTCGCCCCCGGCGCCGCCCCAGCGGCGCAGCAGCGCCAGCAGCGCGGGCGCGCCCAGCAACCCGAGGCTCGAGGCGAGCGCGAAGGCCGCCATCACGCCGGCACCGGCCAGCGGCGTGCTGGCCAGCGAGGCGGTGACGAGTGCCGACTGCAGCAGGCCGCAGGGCATGGCCACCCAGGCCGAGCCGGCAAGAGCCGCCCGCGTCATGGACGAGCGCGCGGCCGGATGCGCCATATCCAGCCCGGGCGCCGGCCGGCTGCGGCGGCGCGCCGCACCCAGGCCCTGCAGCCACTCGAAGGCGGAGACCAGCGCCGGCGGCTGGCGCCCCACCACCAGCAGCCACAGGCCCAGCAGCAGAACCGCCACATGCAGCAGCAGCCAGAAGGGCCGCAGCATGGAAACGCTGCCACCGAGCGACGCCAGCAGCGACACGCTGGCGGCCACCAGCGCACCGCCTGCCGAATAGCTGAGCACCCGGCTGGCGAGGAACACCGGCAGCGCCAGGTCGCTGGACGAAGCCGCCGCGCCGGCGCCGGCGCGGGTGACGGGGTGCAGCACGATGGTGCGGCCGCCGCCCGGGGCCGCAGCCAGCGCGGTGGAGGCGAACAGCGTGTCCGGACCGGGCGCTGCGCCGGTCGAGGGACTGCCAGGGGTGCTGCCGGGGGTGCGGCGCTCAGCCCCCAGGCCAGCACACAGCGCGCCGCACATCACCGCGCAGTGGCCCGCCCCGGCCAGGCCCATGACGAGGCCGGTGGCGATGAGCTCCAGGCTCATGGCACAGCACCCTCAGATGATCCGCGAGAAGCGCTCGCGCGCCTTGTCGGCCTGCAGGTGGCGGTCGAACACCATGGCCACCGCGCGCACGAAGAACCAGCCCAGCGCGCTCACCTGGATGGCCCGCGGCTCCACCGTGACGAGGCCCTGCTCCTGCAGCGGCGCGAGCTGCTCCAGTTCGGACCGGAAGGTCTCGCGCATGTCGATCAGGTAGGACAGCTCGATGGACTCGAACTCCACCCGGCCCTGGCACATCAGCGCCATGATGACCGCGCGCCTCACCAGGTCGTCGCGGGTGAGCGCCAGGCCCCGCACCACCGGAAACTGCCCCTGCCGCAGCGCGTCGTAGTACTCGGGCAGCGACTTCGCGTTCTGGCTGTAGGTGGCGCCCACGCGGCCGATGGCCGACACGCCCAGGCCGATCAGGTCGCAGTCGGGCTGGGTGCTGTAGCCCTGGAAATTGCGGTGCAGCCGGCCTTGCCGCTTGGCCGCTGCGAGCGAGTCGCCGGGCAGCGCGAAGTGGTCCATGCCGATGTAGGTGTAGCCGTGGCCGATGAAGCCGGCGATGGCGCCGGACAGCATGCGGATCTTGTCGGCCGCGGGCGGCAGCAGCGCGGCGTCGATGCGCCGCTGCGGCTTGAAGCGCTGCGGCAGGTGGGCATAGGCATACAGCGCAATGCGGTCGGGCCGAAGCTCGGCCACCTGGCGGATGGTTCGATCGAGCGACTGCGGGCTCTGCCGCGGCAGCCCGTAAATCAGGTCCACGTTGGTCGACTCGAAACCCAGCGCACGCGCCTCGGCCATCAGCGCGGCGACCATGTCATGGCTCTGCACCCGGTGCACGGCCACCTGCACCGCGGGATCGAAGTCCTGCACGCCGAAGGACAGGCGGTTGAAGCCCAGCGAGCGCAGGTGCTGCAGCCGCTGCGGCGTGACGGTTCGCGGGTCGACCTCGATGGACACCTCGGCCGCCTCCGTCAGCCGGAAGGCCGCGCGCAGCGAGCCCATCAGCCGCGCCAGCTCGGCATCGGACAGGAAGGTCGGCGAGCCGCCGCCGAAGTGCAGCTGCGACAGCGTGATGCCAGCGCCCAGCTGCTTCACATGCAGCGCGATCTCCGTCTCCAGCGCGTCCAGGTATTCGCCCGCACGCTCGTGGTGCTTGGTGATGACCTTGTTGCAGGCGCAGTAGTAGCAGACCGACTCGCAGAAGGGGATGTGCACGTAGACCGACATCGCGCCGGTGCCGCCGCCGCTGGCCGCACCCTGGCCCCGCTGCGCGAGCGCCCGGCGGTACTGCTCGGCGCCGAAGGCTTCGACGAAGCGGTCCGCCGTGGGGTAGGAGGTGTAGCGGGGGCCCTGGACATCGAGCCGCCGCAGCAGGTCCTCGGTGATCAGCGTGGCAGGCTGCGCATCGCCCGTGGCGCTGGCATCCGAGGAGGGGAAGGTGGGAATCGCCATGACGAGGCACTGTGCCAAACGCCGTTCAGTCGGGTTTGATCTGAGTCAACGGCGTAAGGGGCGGGCCGCAGCGCTCGGTATCGGGGTGCAACCGACTTGACAAGCGTCATGCGCAAGCCAGTAAACAGTCCTGAATCTCGAAACTCGTCCCGCGAAGGGTGGCAAAACGCTTCTTTTGGACCCCGCCCGGGGCAATAATTTGTCCATGCAGCAAGCCGTCGTGTCACCGATCAAGCTGGAGGCCTTCAAGGTCGCCTGTTCCAGTTGCAACCTGCGTGAGCTGTGCCTGCCGGTGGGCCTGTCGGCCCCCGACCTGGAGCAGCTGGACACGCTGGTGTCCACGCGCCGCACGGTGCCCCGCGGCGAGACGCTCTTCCGCAGCGGCGACACCTTCCAGTCGCTCTATGCGGTGCGCACCGGCTTCTTCAAGACCTGCGTGTCCGCCGAAGACGGACGCGACCAGGTCACCGGCTTCCAGATGGCCGGCGAACTGCTGGGCCTGGACGGCATCAGCAACGACCGCCACTCCTGCGATGCCGTAGCGCTCGAGGACTCGCAGGTCTGCGTCATTCCCTACAGCCAGCTCGAAGAGCTCTCGCGCGACTTCACCGAGCTGCAGCACCAGTTCCACAAGATCATGAGCCGCGAGATCGTCCGCGACCACGGCGTGATGCTGCTGCTGGGCAGCATGCGCGCCGAAGAGCGCCTGGCCGCCTTCCTGCTCAACCTCACCCAGCGCCTGCAGGCGCGCGGCTTCTCGGCCTCGTCGCTGATCCTGCGCATGACGCGCGAGGAAATCGGCAGCTACCTCGGCCTGAAGCTCGAAACCGTGAGCCGCACCTTCTCCAAGTTCCAGGACGAAGGGCTGCTCGAGGTGAAGCAGCGCGCCATCACCATCGTCGACCCCGCAGGGCTCAAGCGCCTGGTCAACAGCGCTTCGAACTGAAGCGCCGGGCGTCGTTCAGCGCGGGGCCGACCACGGCCCGCGCCGTGGGCGGGCATGGTCCTGCGGTTGATCGTCGTTGATCGTCCTGGCGTCGGCGAGCAGCAGCGCGGTGAGCCCGGTGGCGGTGGACATCACCGCCCAGAAGATGAAGAAGCTCACCGTGTAGACCGCCTGCGGCGACCAGCCGACGAGCTCGCCGCCGAACCAGCGCATCTCCGACGGGTCGAGCACCGCGAAGACGAGCATCTCCAGCACGCCGGCCATCAGGAAGGCCGGCCACAGCGCAACCAGCAGGCGTTGGCGGATGGTCATGGGTGGCCCCAGGCCCGTGCGCTCACAACTCAGGGACGCGGCGTTGCCGCGTGGTTGCGGCCCACCAGCGCCGGCGCATCGGCGTCGGTGGGGTTGCGGTAGTCGGCCATGTTGTCGGCCGCCCGGACCTGCCCGTGCACCGGGTCGCTGATGACCGGGTCGATGTGCTTCCATGCGATGACCGCGCTGATGACGCTGGCCACCACCACCGACAGCGGCCCGCCGATGATCATCCAGACCAGCGGCTCGCGGTACCACGGGCGCGGCGCGCTGCCGGCGGGAATCGAAGGGGTGGACGTGCTCATGAGGTTCTCCTGATGAAGGCCGGTGAGGCGTCGGCGCTCAACGCGGCACGACGAAGGTGGATTTCTCTTCCACCCGGCTGCTGGGCGATCCGGGGCCGGCCGGGGCGTCGTCGAGGCGCTCGACCTGGAAGGCCATGGCGTGGGCGCCGGCGCCCAGCGTCTGCGCGGTGTCGGCGGGCAGCTCGAGGTTCACCGTCACCCAGCGCGCTTCGGTGGAGGCCACTTCCACCACCCCGCGACCCTTGAGCTCCAGACCCGGCAGGCCCGACGCGGTGATGCGGTAGCGCTGCGGGCTTTCGGTGGCATTCATGATCTGCAGGCGATAGACGTTCTCCACCCGCCCCTCGTCGACGATGCGCGCCAGCGTGCCGCGGTCGCGGACGACGTCCACGCGGAAGGGCGAGCGCATCACCAGGCTGGCCACGAAGGCGGCCGAGATGAGCAGCATGATGGCGGTGTAGACCAGCACCCGCGGGCGGAACACCCTGCGCAACATCTGACGCTGGTCCAGGCCCTGTGCGATGCCGTTCTGGGTGGCGTAGCGGATCAGCCCCCGCGGGTAGTCCATCTTGTCCATCACGCCGTCGCACACGTCCACGCAGGCGGCACAGCCGATGCACTCGTACTGCAGGCCCTGGCGGATGTCGATGCCGGTGGGGCACACCTGCACGCACAGCCCGCAGTCGATGCAGTCGCCCTTGCCCTGCGCCACCACCGCCGCATGCCCGAGCGAGCGCGGGCGCGACCCGCGCGGGTCGCCGCGGGTGGCGTCGTAGCTGATGATCATCGTGTCGTGGTCGAACATCGCGCTCTGGAAGCGCGCGTACGGGCACATGTACTTGCACACCTGCTCGCGCATGTAGCCGGCGTTGCCGTAGGTGGCAAAGCCGTAGAACAGGATCCAGAACCACTCCCAGGGGCCGAAGCCCAGCGTCAACGCCGAGCGGGCCAGGTCCTGGATGGGGGTGAAGTAGCCGACGAAGGTGAAGCCCGTCCACAGGCCGAGCGCGATCCACGCCGCCTGCTTGGCCGACTTGCGGGCGAACTTCTCGAGCGACCAGGGCGCGGCGTCGAGCTTCATGCGCGCGGCGCGGTCGCCCTCGATGCGCCGCTCGATCCACATGAAGATCTCGGTGTACACCGTCTGCGGACAGGCATAGCCACACCACAGCCGCCCGGCCACCGCGGTGAACAGAAAGAGCGCGTAGGCGCTGAGGATGAGCAGGCCGGTGAGGTAGATGAAGTCCTGCGGATGCAGCACCAGCCCGAAGATGTAGAAGCGCCGCGCCTCGATGTCGAAGAGTACCGCCTGCCGGCCGTTCCACTGCAGCCAGGGCAGCCCGTAGAACACCAGCTGGGTGAGTGCCACCAGGGCCCAGCGCCAGCCGGCGAACCAGCCGCTGACCGCGCGGGCGTAGATCTTCTGCTGGGCCTGGTAGAGCGACACCACCTGCACGGCGGCGTCGTCGCTGGCCTTGGGGGGCGGCTGGATTCCAGGGCCGATCGGCTGCACGCTCATGAGGACTCGGGGCTGGCGGAACGAGGGGCTTGCCTGCGCACTGAACTCACTGCGCGGTGGCCGCGGGCAGGCCGCCGCCGGCCAGGCTCCACACATAGGCGCCGAGCACGTGGATCTGCTCGGGCGTGAGGCGCGAGGCCTGCGCGGGCATCACGTTCTGGCGGCCGTTCTTGATCATCGAGACGATGAACTCCTCGCCATAGCCATGCAGCCACACCTTGTCGGTGAGGTTGGGCGCACCCAGCGCCTTCATGCCCTTGCCTTCGGGGCCGTGGCAGGCAGCGCAGGTGGCGAACTTGGGCTTGCCCAGCTGGGCGGCCACCGAGTTGTGCGGCGCGCCGGACAGGCTCAGCACATAGTTCGCCAGGTTCTTGATGTCATCGGCACTGCCCACCGCAGCACCCATCGGCGGCATGTTGCCGGCGCGGCCGTTGGTGATGATGGCCTTGACCGAGTCGAAGGAGTCGGTGACCAGGCGCGACTCCACCGGCAGCGTCAGGTTGGGAAAGCCCTTGCTGCCCTTGGCATCCGAGCCGTGGCACTGCGCGCAGTTGTTCACGTAGAGCCGCTCGCCGATGCCCATGGCCTGGGTGTCCTTGGCCAGCGCCACCGCATCCATCTGGGTGAACCTGGCATACACCGGCGCCATCGCGGCCTGGGCCTTGGCCTGCTCGGCCTCGTACTGGCCCTGGGAACTCCAGTTGAGCTGCCCCTTGTGGCTGCCCAGGCCGGGGTAGAAGGTGAGGTAGGCGGCGGAGAACACCACGGTGAGCACGAACAGCACCATCCACCAGCGCGGCAGCGGGTTGTTCAGCTCCTTGAGGTCGCCGTCCCAGACGTGGCCGGTGGTGTTGTCCTTGGCCATCACCTGGCGCTTGCTGGCCAGGATGAGCAGCGCCAGGCAGGCCACCAGGCTCACCACCACGATCGCGGCGATCACGATGGACCAGCCGCCGTTGACGAAATCACTCATCGCACTTCTCCTTCCCGCGCGGTGGCCAGATCGGCCTGCGCGTCCTCCGCGAAGGGCAGCAGCGCTGCCTCCTCGAACTTGCTCGAATTGCGCCGGGACCAGGCCCAGGCCACGATGCCGACGAAGGTCAGCAGCGACAGCACCGTGAAGACGCTGCGCAGGTCATTGACGTCCATGGGTCGTTCTCCCGAAGCTCACTTGCGCGCGGTGCCGAGCACCTGCAGGTAGGCGATGACCGCGTCCATCTCGGTGCGGCCCTGGACCTCCTCGCCGGCCTTGGCCACTTCCTCGTCGGAGTAAGGCACGCCCAGCCGGCGCAGCGCCTTCAGGCGCGGGGCCATGTCGGCCGGGTCGAGCTGGGCCTTGAGCAGCCAGGGATAGGCCGGCATGTTCGACTCGGGCACCAGGTCGCGCGGGTTGGTGAGGTGGATGCGGTGCCACTCGTCGCTGTAGCGGCCGCCCACGCGGTGCAGGTCGGGGCCGGTGCGCTTGCTGCCCCACTGGAAGGGGTGGTCGTAGACGAACTCGCCGGCCACCGAATAGGGCCCGTAGCGCAGCGTCTCGGCGCGGAAGGGCCGGATCATCTGCGAGTGGCAGTTGTAGCAGCCCTCGCGGATGTAGACATCGCGGCCCGCCAGCTGCAGCGGCGTGTAGGGCTTGAGCCCCTCGACCGCCTGCGTGGTGGACTTCTGGAAGAACAGCGGCACGATCTCCACCAGTCCGCCGATGGCGATGACCAGCAGGATGAGCACGATCATCAGGAAGTTGTTGGTCTCGATCTTCTCGTGGGAGAAGGTCGGGATGGGCTTGTTGGCGTCTGCCATGGGGAATCTCTCCTCGGACTGCTGGCGTCGCAGCGTCAGGCGTGGGCCGCGACGGCGGGAATGCGGACGGGCTCATGGCGGCCTGCGGTGGCCGTCTTCACCACGTTCCAGGCCATGATCAGCATGCCGCCCAGGTAGAGCGCGCCGCCGGCCAGCCGGATGACGTAGAAGGGAAAGGTGGCCTTGACGCTCTCCACGAAGCTGTAGACGAGCGTGCCGTCGGGGTTGACCGCGCGCCACATCAGGCCTTGCATGACGCCGGCGATCCACATCGCGGCGATGTACAGCACGATGCCGATGGTGGCCACCCAGAAGTGCAGCTCGATCGCCCGGGTGCTGTACATCTTCGTGCGGCCGAACATGCGCGGCACGAGGTAGTAGAGCGTTCCCATGCTCACCAGGCCCACCCAGCCGAGCGCGCCCGAGTGCACATGGCCCACCGTCCAGTCGGTGTAGTGCGAAAGCGCGTTCACCGTCTTGATGGACATCATCGGACCCTCGAAGGTCGACATGCCGTAGAAGGACAGCGAGACGATCAGGAACTTCAGGATCGGGTCGTCGCGCAGCTTGTGCCACGCACCCGACAGGGTCATGATGCCGTTGATCATGCCGCCCCAGGACGGGGCCAGCAGCACCAGCGAGAACAGCATGCCCACCGACTGCGTCCAGTCCGGAAGCGCCGTGTAGTGCAGGTGGTGGGGGCCCGCCCACATGTAGGTGAAGATCAGCGCCCAGAAGTGGACGATGGACAGCCGGTAGCTGTAGACCGGGCGCTCGGCCTGCTTCGGGATGAAGTAATACATCATCCCCAGGAAGCCGGCGGTGAGGAAGAAGCCCACCGCGTTGTGGCCGTACCACCACTGCACCATCGCGTCCTGCACGCCCGCATAGGCCGAGTAGCTCTTGGTCAGGCTCACCGGCATGGCCGCGCTGTTGACCAGGTGCAGCACCGCCACCGTCAGGATGAAGGCGCCGAAGAACCAGTTGGCCACATAGATGTGGCGCACCTTGCGCATGCCGATGGTGCCGAAGAACACCACCGCGTAGGACACCCAGACGATGGTGATCAGCACGTCGATGGGCCACTCGAGTTCGGCGTATTCCTTGCCCGAGGTCCAGCCCATGGGCAGCGAGATGGCCGCCAGCAGGATGACGAGCTGCCAGCCCCAGAAGGTGAAGCTCGCCAGCGGGCCGCCGAAGAGCCGGACCTGGCAGGTGCGCTGCACCACGTAGTAGCTGCTGGCGAAGAGCGCGCAGCCGCCGAAGGCGAAGATCACCGCGTTGGTGTGCAGCGGGCGCAGCCGCCCGTAGCTCAGCCAGGGGATGCCCAGGTTCAGTTCCGGAAAGGCCAGCTGGGCGGCAATGATCACCCCCACCAGCATGCCCACCACGCCCCACAACACCGCCGCGAGGGCGAAGTTGCGGACGACCTTGTCGTCATAGACCGCTGCGCTGCTGGCCGCCTGGGGCGTCGCGCGCAGTCCTTGCATCGTTGCTGTGCCGCTCGTCATCGTGCTGCTCCTACTCCTTGGGACCGGTTCGGGGGATTGTTCGGTGGGGGTTCAGGGGGTGGCTTGATCGCGGTCAACCGCCGGGCGATCGGCCTTGAGAATCCGCTCGCCTTCGCGCTCGATGTCGTCGAACTGGCCACTCTTCAGTGCCCAGGCGAACAGGCCCATGATCAGCAGCACCAGTACCACCGACAGCGGCACGAGCAGGAAGAGGATGTCCATCGCTCAGTCCTTTCCAGGCGTGCGCAGCACCAGGCGCTGCGCGTTGAGCACCACCAGCAGGGAACTGGCCGCCATGCCGATGCCGGCGGCCCACGGCGGCAGCCAGCCGGCCAGCGCCAGCGGAATGCAGGCGGCGTTGTAGGACGCTGCCCAGGCGAAGTTCTGGCGCACGATGCGGCGGGTGCGCAGGGCCAGCAGCCGGGCCTGCACCAGGTCGCCCAGGCGGTTGCCCAGCAGCACCGCATCGGCCTGGGCACGGGCGACGTTCGCGCCCTGAGACAACGCCACCGAAAGGTCGGCCCGGGCCAGCACCGGGGCGTCGTTGATGCCGTCACCCACCATGGCCACGCAGCGGCCTGCGGCCTGGGCCGCGGCCAGTGCCGCCAGCTTGTCCTCGGGCAGCGCGTGGGCGATGAAGTCGGCCACGCCCAGTTCATCGGCCACCCGCCGCACCCGCTGCGGTGCATCGCCCGACAGCATCACCACCCGCAGCCCGGCGGCCTGCAGATCGGCGACGGCCTGTTGCGCGTCGGGCCTGAGCGTCTCGTCGAAGTGGAAGGCGACGGCCGCATGTCCGCGCGGACCGAAGAGCACCGCGGCACCGTCAGCCTCGGCGGCGTTGGCGGCCGCTGCGGGCGCGCTGGCCGGCGCATCGAGCACGAAGGCGCGCGAACCCAGACGCCACTCGCGGCCCTCGCCGTCCAGCGCGCTCAGGCCGCGGCCGGCCTGCTCGCGCACCTGCGTCCAGGCGGCGGTGTCGGCCACCCCGTCGTCCTTCAGTGCCGCCGCAGCCCGCACCAGGGCCTGCGACAACGGGTGCCGGGACTGCACGGCCAGACCCGCGGCCTGCCGGACCCACCGGTTCTGCGCGGGCTGGTCGAGCGCGCCACCGCCACCGCCACCGCCGGCGCTCAGCCCCTGAACCCGCGCCAGGCCGAGCTCGTCGTGGGTGAGGGTTCCGGTCTTGTCGACGAAGACGGTGTCCACCCGGGTCATCGCCTCGATGGCATCCAGGCGCTGCAGCAGCACGCCCTGCCGGGCGAGGCGTCCGGTGGCCGCCAGCAAGGCGCTCGGCGCGGACAGCCCCAACGCACAGGGACAGGTGACGATGAGCACCGACACCGCCACCCACAGCGCGCGCGAGGGGTCGATGAAGGACCAGGCGAGCGCAGCGAGCGCCGCCAGCAGCAGCACCGCCCAGAGGAAGGGGCCGGCGATGCGGTCGGCCATGCGCACCAGCGAGGGACGCTCGGTCAGCGCGCTGCGCATCAGCGAGACGATGCCTTCATAGCGGGTGTCGGCCCCCACCCGCTCGACCCGCATCAGCACCGGGCCGCCGAGGTTCAGGCTGCCCGACACCACCTCGTCGCCCGCCGCCTTGGGCACGGGGCGGGATTCACCGGTCAGCAAGGCCTCGTCGGCCTCCGTGCAGCCCTGCAGCACGCGGCCATCGGCGGCGAAGGCCTGGCCCACTGCGACGCGGACCTGGTCGCCCGGGACGAGTCGGCGTGGCGACACCGCCTCGATGCTTCCGTCGCTCAGCACGCGCTCGACCCGTTCGGGCAGGCGCTGCACGCTCGCCTCCAGCGTGCCCGCCACCCGGTGGCGGGCGGCCAGCTCCAGGTAGCGACCGCCAAGCAGGAAGAAGACGAACATGGCCACCGAGTCGAAATAGACCTCGTGCCCGAACACGCCACCCGGATCGAAGGTGGCGCCCGAGCTGGCGATGAAGGTGACGGCAATGCCCAGCGACACCGGCACGTCCATGCCGATGCGCCGGGCGCGCAGGCTGCGCCAGGCTCCGGAGAAGAAGGGCCCTGCGGCGAACAGCACCACCGGCACGGTGAGCAGCCAGCTCGCCCACTGCAGCAGGCGCAGCACATCGGGGGTGATGTCGCCGGGCGGCGCCACGTACGCCGGGGTGGCGTACATCATCACCTGCATCATGCAGAAGCCGGCCACGAAGAGCCGCCACAGCGACTGGCGCCGCTCCTGCTGGCGGGCCAGGCGGGCAGGCGCCGCAGCGTCGGGCACGGCGCCGTAGCCCGCCCGGTCGAGCGCGGCGACGAAGCGTGAGGGCTGCACGCGGGCCGGATCCCAGCGCACCTCGGCGCGTTCGCTGGCGGCACTCACCCGCGCATCGAGCACGCCGGGCACCTGCATCAGCGCGTCCTCGATGAGGCCGCTGCAGGCCGCGCAGTGCATGCCCGAGATCTGGAACTGCGACACCGCCTGGCGTACACCGGTGGCGTCGGTGTGCCACTGGGTGAAGGCGCCCTGCTCGTGCGGATCGTCCAGCGCCTGCCAGCGCGAAGCGGGCTCGCTCGCGGCGGCATCGGGGGGGCGGGTGAGCCCGGCGGGGAGCGCGGTCACATCAGGTTCCTCGCACCGGCACGGGCCGGTCGCGCAAGGACTGGCCGCGGGGTGCTCGGGTAATCTAGGCAGGCCAGACCGCCCCGGGCATGACCCAGATCAAAGCCGCTGGACCGTCACGCCGTAACCCGCACCGTTACACCCAAATGCCCCCCTCGACGCCCCGGATCCACCGTCAGATTCCCGCAAGACTTGCCTTCGACGGGTGGTGTCGACGCCTGAAGCCCGGGGCGGCGGCCTGGGCGCTGGGCCTGTTCACGCTCGCCGGCGCGGTCGGGGTGCCGGCCCCGGCGCAGGCGCAGGCGCCGTCCGCCAGCGCAGCCCCGTCCCCGCAAGGCCGAGCGCAGACGCTGGCCATGGTGGACCTGCAGGCCGGCCTGCACCGCATCCGGGCGATGGTGGCGCGCTCGCCCGACGAGCGGGCCACCGGCCTGATGTGGCGCACCGAGATGCCGGCCAACGAAGGCATGCTATTCGTCTTCGAGCAGCCGCAGATGCAGTGCTTCTGGATGAAGAACACGCTCATCCCGCTGGCCATCGCCTTCATCGACGACGACGGCCGCATCGTCAACCTGGACGAGATGAAGCCGCAGACCACCAACACCCACTGCTCGCAGCGGCCGGTGCGCTATGTGCTGGAGATGAATGCCGGCTGGTTCCAGCGCAAGGGCGTGGCCGCAGGCGATCGCCTGAGCGGCGGGCCGTTCAGGCGCTGAGGCCCGAGGCTAGGCCACGAAAAAACGGGCCCCTTGGGGCCCGGTCAGCCACGAAAAACGGGCCCCTCGGGGCCCGTCGTGCATTCCGCGGGCGCCTGTCGGCCCGTGGCCTCGCTGATCGCCGTGCGGCGATCAGGCGGCGAAGTTGGCTTCCGCGAAGTCCCAGTTCACCAGCGAGTTCAGGAAGGTTTCGACGAACTTCGGGCGGGCGTTGCGGTAGTCGATGTAGTAGGCGTGTTCCCACACGTCGATGGTCAGCAGCGGCTTGTCGCCGGTGGTCAGCGGCGTGCCGGCCGCGCCCATGTTGACGATGTCCACGCTGCCGTCGGCCTTCTTCACGAGCCAGGTCCAGGCCGAGCCGAAGTTGCCCACCGCGCTCTTGGTGAAGGCTTCCTTGAAGGCGGCGTAGCTGCCGAACTTGGCGTCGATGGCCGCGGCCAGCGCGCCCTGGGGCGCACCGCCGCCGGCCGGCTTCATGCAGTTCCAGAAGAAGGTGTGGTTCCAGATCTGGGCGGCGTTGTTGTAGACGCCACCGGAGGACTTGCGCACGATGTCCTCGAGGGCCATCGACTCGAACTCGGTGCCCTTCTGCAGGTTGTTCAGGTTCACCACATAGGCGTTGTGGTGCTTGCCGTGGTGGAACTCCAGGGTTTCGCGGCTCAGGTGGGGCGCGAGGGCATCCAGCGAATACGGAAGGGCGGGCAGGGTGTGTTCCATGGGGCAGGTCCTGGTGGGTGGCGCCGCTGGGGCGAAGAACGCGGAAAGACTTCGAGTTCGATTCTAAGGAGGGCTCATGGCCCCTGGTGGCCGAGGGGCGCGGTGCCGGGAGCGCCCGCCTCGAACTCGCGGCCGCTGACCTCCACCGTGAGGCGCCCGTCGCGCAGGCGGGCCGTCAGGGTGCTGCCCGGCGCCACGTCGCGCACGCTCGAGCGCGCGCGGCCGTCGGCGTCCACCAGCAGCGCATAGCCGCGGTCGAGCACCTGCAGCGGGTTGAGCAAGCCCCAGCGGGAACGGGCCAGCTCCAGGCGCTGCACCGCTTGCTGGCGGCGCTGGCGCACCGCGGCCACCTGACGCAGACCCAGGCGGTCCAGCGCCTGGGCGCGTCGCTGCACCGCCCCTTGAAGGGCGGCCAGCAGGCGGGTCTCCAGGTGGTCGAGCCGCCGCTGTTCGCGCGCCACCGCGCTGCGCGGCCTGGACAGGCGAACGGCCGCCTGGTCCAGGCGCTGGGCCTGGCGATCGAGCTGCCGCTGGGCCGCCTGGACGAGCCGTCGGGCCCGGTGTGCCAGGTCGTCGAGCAGCTCGGACTGGCTGGGCACGGCCAGCTCGGCCGCTGCCGTGGGCGTGGGTGCGCGCAGGTCGGCGGCGAAGTCGCACAGGGTGAAATCGGTTTCGTGCCCCACGCCGCAGACCACGGGAATGGCGCTGGAGGCCACCGCCCGCACCAGGCGTTCGTCGTTGAAGGCCCACAGGTCTTCGAGCGAGCCGCCGCCGCGGCACAGCAGCAGCAGGTCCACCTCCCGGCGCAGGTTGGCCGTGGCCAGTGCCTGCACCAGCGCAGGCGGGGCCTCGGCGCCCTGCACCGGCGCCGGGTAGACGATGACCTGCACCTGCGGCGCGCGGCGCGACAGCGCGGTGCACACATCGTGCAGCGCCGCCGCCCCGAGCGAGGTGACCACCCCCACCCGCCGGGGCAGGCGGGGCAGCGCCCGCTTGCGGTCGGCCGCGAACAGGCCCTCGGCCTCCAGCCGCGCCTTCAGGCGCAGGAACTGCTCGTACAGCGAGCCGTCGCCGGCCGGCTGCATCGACTCCACCACCAGCTGCAGTTCGCCTCGGGGCTCGTACAGGCCCACCCGCCCGCGCACCTGCACCCGCTGGCCCTCGCGGGGCACGAAGTCGAGCAGGCCGGCCGAGCGCCGGAACATCGCGCAGCGCACCAGGGCGGCGCCACCGTCGGCGTCCTTCAGGCTGAAGTAAAGGTGGCCGCTGGCCGGGCGGGACACCGCCGACAGTTCGCCGCTGACGGTGCAGGCCGGCAGGCGCGCCGAAATGGCGCTGGAGATGGCCTGCAGCAAGGCCGCGACCGTCCACACGGTGCGCGGCTGCAAGCCGCCTTCGGGGTTCATCGGCCGCAGACCCAATGCCTGCGCGGTTTGAGAACTCCACACCCGCACGGCCTAAGGCCCTGCGGCCCACAGTGCCGTCGCAACGCTAGAAGCTTGGTCGCAAGCACTTGATTCATAAGGGAAAAAACGCTCCGAAAAACTCCGCCTGAGAACAGACCGGCCCGGTGGGTGCGAAATCCGGGTCGAACTTCCGGAATTGCCCACAAAGTTATCCACAGAAAGGGACGAGGCGGGAAGCGGTGAAAAGGAAGGCCGGACGGCACGCCACGGCGCTGCGCAAACCATCACGGTGGACCGCCTTCGCTGCCGGGCCGGGGCGGCAGCGCGCCGCGCGACCTCATAATCCGCCGCACCCGCCACGGGCCTCGCAAGGCCCTGTGAGCGCCCCCTTGCACCACGGAGACGACAGGCTTGTTTTCCATCATACAAGCGGCCGGATGGCCGATCTGGCCCCTGATCGCCTGCTCAGTGGTGGCGCTCGCGCTGATCGGCGAGCGCTTCGCCAGCCTGCGCTCCTCCCGGGTGGCCCCGCCCAAGCTGGTGGACGAGGTGATCGGCGTCACGCGCGGCTCGCTCCCCTCGGCAGACATCGTCAACAAGCTGGCGGCCAACTCGCTGCTGGGCGAGGTGCTGGCCGCCGGACTGCGGGCGGTCGTTGCCGACCCCCGCATCAACGAGGCCAACCTGCGCCTGGCGCTGGAGACGGCGGGCAAGCGCGTGCTGCACCAGATGGAGCGCTACCTCGGCGCGCTGGGCACCATCGCATCGGCCGCCCCGCTGCTCGGGCTTCTGGGCACGGTCATCGGCATGATCGAGATCTTCGCGGCGCAGTCGCCCACGGGTGGCAACAACCCCCAGCAACTGGCGCATGGCATTTCCATCGCCCTCTACAACACCGCCTTCGGCCTGATCATCGCCATCCCCGCGCTGATGTTCTACCGCTACTTCCGCAGCCGCGTGGACGCCTATGCGCTGAACCTGGAACAGGCCGCCGAGCGCTTCGTGCCCCACCTGCTGCGACACACCGCGCAGCGCGGCGGCTGAGGGTCCGGGCGAGCGATGAACTTCAACCGTTCGCGCCCCGAGGAACCGGAGATCAACCTGATCCCGTTCATCGACGTGCTGCTGGTGATCCTGATCTTCCTGATGCTGGCCACGAGCTTTTCCAAGTTCACCGAGCTGCAGGTCACGCTGCCCACGGCCAGCGCCGAAGCGGCCCGTGACCGCCCGGGCGAGATCATCGTCTCGGTGGCGGCGGACGGCCGCTTCTCGGTGGGGGGCCGTGCGGTGGATGGCCGCAGCGTGGAAGCGCTGGCCGCCGAGCTCACCGCGGCGGCCAACGGCAAGCCCGAGACGATGGTGATCGTGTCGGCCGACGCGACCGCAGCGCACCAGTCGGTGGTCAACGTGATGGACGCGGCCCGCCGCGCGGGGCTGGCCCGCCTCACCTTCGCCACGCAGACCCCCAACGGCGCGGCCATCCGCTGAACGGCGGCCCGGTCCGACTTGCCCGGCCCGATTTGCCCGCCCCTCCCCTCGAACCCTCCGGCCCGATCGCCGCCAGGCCGCCTGCGAAGCCGGCCGATCCCGATCGGTCCGGCCGGCTGCAGCGACGCCTGGAGGCCGCCTGGCTCGAACGCGACGGCCTGGGGCGCTGGCTGGCGCCGCTGGGCCTGGCGCTCGGTGGCCTGGCGGCGCTGCGTCGGGCCGGCTGGGAAAGCGGGCTTTGGCAGCCGGTGGATGTCGGATTGCCGGTGGTGGTGGTGGGCAACCTCGTCGCCGGCGGTGCGGGCAAGACACCGGTGGTGCTGGCACTGGTGGACGCGCTGCGCGCGGCGGGCCACCGGCCGGGCATCGTGTCGCGGGGCTACGGGGCGCGCGGCCGCAGCGGCGATGCGCCCCTGGAGGTGCTGCCGCACCTTCCGGCCCGCCTGACCGGGGACGAACCGCTGCTGCTGCGCCGCCGTGCCGCTTGCCCGGTGGTGGTGGGCAGCGACCGCGTCGCGGCGGCCCGGGCGCTGCGCGCCGCGCACCCGGAGCTCTCGGTGATCGTCTCCGACGACGGCCTGCAGCACCGCCGGCTGGGCCGTTGCGTGGAGGTGGTCGTCTTCGATGAGCGCGGTGCGGGCAATGGCCGCTGCCTGCCCGCCGGGCCGCTGCGCGAGCCCATGGCCGCGGCGCCTTCGCAGCGCATGGTGGTTGTCTACAACGCCGACGCACCCAGCACCCCCTGGCCCGGCCACAGTCTGCGGCGCGGCCTGTCGGGCGTGGTGAGCCTGCAGGACTGGTGGCAAGGCCGCCCGGCCAGCGCCGAGGCCCTGCAGGCGCTTCAGGGCCGCCCGCTGCTGGCCGCGGCCGGCACCGCCCGACCCGGGCGCTTCTTCGGCCTGCTGCGCGAGGCGGGGCTGGACATCCAGACCCTGCCCCTGCCCGATCACCACCCCTTCGACACCCTGCCCTGGCCCGCCGACGGGCCGCCGGTGGTCGTCACCGAGAAGGATGCGATCAAGCTCGACCCGGCCACCACCACCGCGCCACCGGTGTGGGTGGCGCCGCTAGACTGCCGGCTCGACCCCGCTTCCCTTGGCGCGGTGATGGCCCGGCTGAGCGCCACGCCGCCCTGCTGACCCCACCCAGAGCCCGAGGACCCCCCATGGACACCCGCATGCTCCAACTGCTCGTCTGCCCGATCTGCAAGGGGCCGCTCGAACACTGGCGCGACAGCCAGGAGCTGGCCTGCAAGGCCGACCGGCTGGCCTTTCCGGTACACGACGGCATTCCCGTGATGCTGGAGTCCGAAGCCCGCGCCTTCGACCCCGACCATCCGCACGGCCATGAAGACGGCGCCGCCGCCTTGGCGGCCGTGGCCGCCGCGGTGGACGCGGTGGCCGCCAGCGGCACCGCCCCTGAAGCCGCATCGCCGCCTGCACCGAGCGCGGGGGCCTGAATCCCACCCGAAACGGCCCACCCGACACTGCCACCCGCGCGGCCCACCCACCCCGCCCGCACCCCTGCGCCGCGCATCGCCACCATGTCGACCACCGCCTTCACCGTCGTCATTCCCGCCCGCCTGGCCTCGACCCGCCTGCCGGGCAAGCCGCTGGCCGACCTGGAGGGATTGCCCATGGTCGTGCGGGTGGCGCGGCGCGCGGCGCAATCGGCGGCAGCGCAGGTGGTGGTGGCCGCCGACGACGAACGCATCGTCCAGGCCTGCGAGGCCCACGGCGTGCGGGCGCTGCTCACCTCGGCCGAGCACCCCACCGGCAGCGACCGGCTGGCCGAAGCCTGTGCGCGGCTGGCCCTGCAGGACGAGGACATCGTCGTCAACGTGCAGGGCGACGAGCCCCTCATCGACCCTGCGCTGGTGGGCGCCTGCGCGGCCCGGCTCGAGGCCCAGCCCGACTGCGTGATGGCCACCGCGGCGCATCCGCTGGCGGACGCCGACGAAGCCGCCAACCCCAACGTGGTCAAGGTGGTGCTCGACCGCGAGGGCCGCGCGCTGTATTTCTCCCGCTCGCCCATCCCCTTCTGGCGTGATCGGCCTTCGCCGCTGGCCCTGCCCGTGCCGCCGCTGCTGCGGCACATCGGCCTGTATGCCTACCGGGCCGGCTTCCTGCGGGCATTCCCGTCGTTGCCGCAAAGCCCGCTGGAAGCCATCGAGGCCCTGGAGCAGCTGCGCGTGCTGTGGCACGGTCACCGCATCGCGGTGGTGTGCACCGACTCGGCGCCAGCGCCCGGCGTGGACACGCCCGACGACCTCGAACGCGTGCGCGCCCTGTTGCGAGCCGGTCGCTTCGGCCCCTGACCTGGTCGAACAAGGGTTCACGCGTCAGTTCGCACAAGGTGTCGCGTGCTATGGTCCCTGCGATGATGCGACGGGTCATCGAGCGGGCATCCGAGCCGCCGCCCACGCCCCATCCTGACGACGAGGAGACCCCATGCGACTGATCCTGTTGGGCGCGCCAGGCGCCGGCAAGGGCACACAGGCCAGCTTCATCTGCAAGCGTTTCGGCATTCCCCAGATTTCCACCGGCGACATGCTGCGCGCCTCGGTGAAGGCCGGCACGCCGCTGGGCGTGGCGGCCAAGAAGGTGATGGACTCGGGCGGGCTGGTGAGCGACGACATCATCATCGGCCTGGTCAAGGAACGCATCGCGCAGCCCGACTGCGCCCACGGCTTCCTCTTCGACGGCTTCCCGCGCACCATTCCCCAGGCCGAGGCCATGAAGACCGCGCAGGTCAAGCTCGACTACGTGCTCGAGATCGACGTGCCCGACTCCGCCATCATCGAGCGCATGAGTGGCCGGCGCGTACACCCCGCCTCGGGCCGCACCTACCACGTCACCTTCAACCCGCCCCAGGTGGCGGGCAAGGACGACGCCACCGGCGAAGACCTGATCCAGCGCGACGACGACAAGGAAGAGACGGTTCGCAAGCGCCTGGACGTCTACCACAGCCAGACCCGTCCGCTGGTCGACTACTACGGCACCTGGGCCGCCGCTGGCGGCGCCGACGCCCCGCAGTACCGCCGCATCAGCGGCACCGGCAGCGTCGAGGACATCACCGCCCGCGCGCTGCAGGCTCTGGGCTGAAGCCACCGCGGCTCGCCCCGGCGGCGCCGCCGTTTCCCACTGCAACTCGCCACAATCGGCCCGTCGCACTCGCACCCGAGTGCCGCGGGCTGTTTCATTTCCCCTTCAGGAGCACGAATCCCATGGACATCCAAGGCAAGGTCTTCATCGTGACGGGCGCGGCCTCGGGCCTCGGCGAAGGCACCGCGCGCATGCTGGTCGCGCAGGGCGGCCGCGTGGTCATCGCCGACATGCAGGTCGAGCGTGGCCAGGCGCTGGCCGACGAGCTGGGCGCTGCGAACGCGGCCTTCGTGCGTTGCGACGTCAGCCAGGAGGCCGATGGCCAGGCGGTGGTGGACCGTGCGGTGGCCCTGGGCAAGCTGTGCGGCCTGGTGAACTGCGCGGGCATCGCCATCGGCGTGAAGACCGTCGGCAAGGAAGGCGCCCATCCGCTGGCGGCCTTCCAGAAGGTGCTCAACGTGAACCTGCTGGGCAGCTTCAACATGATCCGGCTGGCCGCCACTGCCATGGCCCGCAACGAGCCGGAACCCACCGGCGAGCGCGGCGTGATGATCAGCACCGCCAGCGTGGCCGCCTATGACGGCCAGATCGGTCAGGCGGCCTATGCGGCCAGCAAGGGCGGCGTGGTGGGCATGACGCTGCCCATCGCGCGCGACCTGGCGCGCAACGGCATCCGCAACATGACGATCGCGCCGGGCATCTTCGGCACGCCCATGCTCTTCGGCATGCCGCAGGAGGTGCAGGACGCGCTGGCTGCCGGGGTGCCCTTCCCCAGCCGCCTGGGCACGCCGGCCGACTACGCCAAGCTGGTTCACTCCATCATCACCAACGAGATGCTCAACGGCGAGGTCATCCGACTGGATGGCGCCATCCGCCTGGCGCCCAAGTGACGCGCCGAGCCTGACCGACCAGCAAGCCCTGACCGCCGTACCCGGAGCCTGCCATGACCCCTTCCGAGCGCGCCAACCGCGGCCCCGCCGCCGCCCCGCCCTCGTCCAGCCCCTCGCCGCTGGAGCGCTTTCGCAGCGCCCGCGACTTCCTGCTCGCCCACCGCACCGACCATGACGCCGCCTGCCGGGGCTTCGAGTGGCCGCGGCTGGAGACCTTCAACTGGGCGCTGGACCACTTCGACGACCTGGCCCGGGGCAATGACGCGCCGGCGCTGTGGATCGTCCACGAGGACGGGCGCGAGGACGTGCGCAGCTTCGCCGATCTGTCGGCCCGCTCGGCGCGGGTGGCGAACTGGCTCGAATCGCTGGGGCTTCAGCGCGGCGACCCGGTGCTGCTGATGCTGGGCAACGAAGTGGCGCTGTGGGAGCTGATGCTGGCGTGCATCAAGGCGGGGCTGGTGATGATTCCGGCCACCACGCTGCTCAGCCGCGACGACCTGGCCGACCGTCTCGAGCGCGGCCGCGTGCGCGCCGTGGTGTGCAACCCTTCGCAGGCACCGAAGTTCGAGGGCCTGGCCGAGCACTGCGTCCGAGTCGCCGTGGGTGGCCGCTCGCCCGAGGGCTGGACGCACTACAGCGCCGCCGACGAGGCCCCGGCACAGTACGTGGCGCGAAAGCCCACCCTCGCCGACGAGCCGCTGCTGCTCTACTTCACCTCGGGCACCACCAGCAAGCCCAAGCTCGTGCAGCACACCCACACCAGCTACCCGGTGGGCCACCTGAGCACGGTGTACTGGATCGGCCTGCTCAGCGGCGACGTGCACTGGAACATCTCGTCTCCGGGCTGGGCCAAGCACGCGTGGAGCTGCTTCTTCGCGCCGTGGATCGTCGGCGCCTGCGTGTTCATCCTCAACGCGGCCAAGTTCGAGCCGCGCCGGGTGCTGCAGACACTCGTCGACAAGGGCGTGACCAGCCTGTGCGCCCCCCCCACCGTGTGGCGCATGCTGATCCAGGAGCCGCTGGCGGACTACCCGGTGCGGCTGCGCGAAGCGCTGTCGGCGGGCGAGCCGCTGAACCCGGAGGTCATCGAGCAGGTGCGAAGCGCCTGGTCGCTCACCATCCGCGATGGCTTCGGGCAGACCGAGACCACCGCGCAGATCGGCAACCCGCCGGGCCAGGCCTTGAAGTTCGGCTCGATGGGGCGTCCGCTGCCCGGCTACCGCGTGGTGCTGCTGGATGCGGAAGACCGGCCCGCCGACGAAGGCGAAGTCAGCCTGGACCTGGCGCACCGGCCGACCGGCCTCATGCGGGGCTATGCCCAGGACGAGGCCAAGACCGAAGCGGTGATGCGCAGCGGCTTCTACCGCACCGGAGACGTCGCCCAGCGCGATGCGGACGGCTACATCACCTACGTCGGCCGCGCCGACGACGTGTTCAAGGCGAGCGACTACCGCATCAGCCCGTTCGAGCTGGAAAGCCTGCTCATCGAGCACCCCGCGGTGGCCGAGGCCGCCGTCGTGCCCTCGCCCGACCCGCTGCGGCTGGCCGTGCCCAAGGCCTTCATCATCCTGCGCGCAGGCTTTGCACCCGATACGCAGACGGCCCGCGACATCCTTGCCTTCGCGCGCGAGCGCCTGGCGCCCTACAAGCGCATCCGCCGGCTGGAGTTCGCCGACCTGCCCAAGACCATCAGCGGGAAGATCCGCCGGGTGGAACTGCGCAAGCGCGAGGAAGCCCGGCCGATGCCCGCGGTGGCGGGTGCGGCCGAATTCTTCGACGACGAACTCAAGGGCGGCTGAAGCCGCTGCAGGCGATCAACGGGCTGAAGGGCCCGAAGGGGCTGCAGCGATGCAGCCCCGGCGCATTCATTCGAGCTTGAACTCGAACTCCTGCACAGCGATGGTGCCGTCGGCCGCCACGCACTTGTACTGCTGCATGGCCGAGCGGACCGCGGCGTGATAGACGCGCGGGCCGGAGAGGATCTGCACCTCCTTGACCGTGCCGCCCGAGATGGTGGCCTGGGCGCGCACGACGCCGCTCACGCCTTCCTGCAGCGCCCGGCGCGGAATCTCCGGGCGGACCTGAGTCGGGCAGGCCACGCCGATTTCCGAGCGCGCCGGCGCCGGCGGCGCCGCCGGGGGTGCCGGCGGTGCGGGGGGCGGTGGTGGCGGTGCGATGACCGGCGCCTCCTTGGGGGGCTCGGGCGCTGCGGTGATGGTCGGCGCGTTGCTCACGGCCGGCGGCTGGATGTCCGGCGGCGGCACGAAAGGCGGCGGCGGCGCTTCCACCTTGGGCGCCTGGCGGGGCTGCTCGATCTGCTTGGGCGGCGGCGGTGGCGGGGGGGGCGGCGGCGGGGGCAGCTTGACCTCGGCGATCACCACCGCCTCGAGCGGTTTCTTGATGACCTCGAGCGCCTGCTTGCCCAGGCCGCTGACCAGCGCGTAGGCGATGAGGACGTGAAGCCCCACCACCACGCCCAGGCCCACGTACTTGCTGTTGGGGTTCTTCGGCTGGAACTGGTAGTTCGCGCTGCCCACGGCGCCCAGGGGCATCGGGGCGGCGGCGGCAGTGCCCACGGACGCCGCCGCCAGGGGCACAGCCCCCAACGGCACGCCAGGGCCGCGCGACGCGCCGGATGTGTCCTTGCTCATGCTGTCTTCCGGGCCGCTCATTGGTCGAGGAACTGCTCGGCCCCGATCACGCCGATCTTGGTCAGGCCGTTGCGCTTGGTGGCCGCCAGCACGCTGGCCACGACCGCGTACTGGCTCACCTTGTTCGGGCGCAGGTGGATCTCGGGCTGAACCGCCTGGGCCGAGGCCAGCCGCATCTTCTCCTCCAGTTCGGCGCCATCGGCGATGGCAACGCCCTGCCAGTAGACGACGCTCTTCTCGTCGATGTCGATCTTCACGATCTCCGGCTTCAGGTCCTGCGTGGGCGGCGTGCCCACCGGCATGTTCAGGTTCACCGCGTGCAGCTGGATGGGGATGGTGATGATCAGCATGATCAGCAGCACCAGCATCACGTCGATGAGCGGGGTGGTGTTCATCTCCACCATCGGCTCGGGGTCGCCCCCGGCCTTCGAACTTCCAAGGCTAATGCCCATGACGGCTCCTTCTCAGTTGCGCGGGGGCGGCTCGGTGATGAACGAGACCTTGGTGATGCCCGCGCGCTGCGCGGCCAGCAAGGCCCGGCCCACACCGTCGTACTGCGCCGTCAGGTCGCCACGGATCTGCACCTCGGGCTGCGGCACCTGCTGGGCCACCGGCTTGAGCCGGTCGACCAGCGCCTGCACGGTGGGCATGCGCTGCTCGTACCAGAAGAGGTTGCCCTTGGCGTCCACGCTGATGATGATGTTCTCGGGCTTGGTCTCCCGCACCTCCACCCGCTCCTTGGGCAGGGTCACCGGAATGGCGGTGACCACGGCCGGGATGGTGATGAGGAAGATGATCAGCAGCACGAGCATCACGTCGACCAGCGGCGTGGTGTTGATGGCGGCGATGGGGGCGTCGTCGTCGGCGTCAGCCGAGCCCAGGCTCATGGCCATGTGTGCTCTCCCGTTGGGGTGATGGGGCCGCGGGGGCTCAGCGGCTCTTGGACGCCGAGGCCAGGATGACGCTGTGCAGGTCGGCGCCGAAGGCGCGCACCTCGTCCATCACGCCCTTGTTGCGGCGGACCAGCCAGTTGTAGCCCAGCACCGCGGGCACGGCCACGGCCAGGCCGATGGCGGTCATGATCAGCGCCTCGCCCACCGGGCCGGCCACCTTGTCGATGGACGCCTGGCCGCTCACGCCGATGCGCGCCAGCGCGTGGTAGATGCCCCAGACGGTGCCGAACAGGCCGATGAACGGGGCGGTGGAGCCCACCGAGGCCAGGAAGCTCAGGCCGTCCTGCATGCGGCTTTGTACGCGGTCCATCGCACGGCCCACGCTCATGGTCACCCAGTCGGACAGCGGCACATGCTCGAGCAGGCCGCCGTGCTTCTGCGTGGCCTGCACACCGGCATCGGCCACGAAACGGAAAGGGCTGGCCGCCTCGAGCTTCTCGGCACCCTGGGCCACGCTGCCCGCGGTCCAGAAGTTCTCGGCCGCAGCCTTGGCCTGCCGCATCATCTTGCTCTGGTCGAGCAGCTTGACGATGAGGATGTACCAGGTGCCCAGGCTTTGCAGCACCAGGATCAGCAGCACGATCTTGGCCACCAGATCGGACTGCGCCCACAGGGCCTGGATGCCGTAGGGGTTGTCGGTCTTTTCGGCGGCCGGTGCGGCGGCGGCGGCGGTGGCCGGAGCAGCCGGGGTGGCGGGGACGGGGGTGATGGCGGGGAGGGAGGCGGCGGGGGCCGGGGCGGCGGCGGGCTGGGCGTGCGCAGGCGGAGCGAGCGGAAGGCTGGCGGCGAGGACGAGGGCCAGCGCGGCGGCCGCTCGGGCAAGGCCCAGGGAAGAGGCAAGAGACATGACGGCTCCAAGAACGAAGCGTTGACCCCGAAGGGAAAGACGGAAGACGCGATTCTCACCGCGCCCAGGGGATGTGAATGAGGGCGAGGCCCTAGGCCGTGAGGGCCGGACGAGAACGAAAAAAGGCCGGCGGCCTTGCGCCGCCGGCCTTCAGGGCCTGGTTCCGATCAGAACTTGTAGCCGAGGTTCACGTAGACGAAGCGCCCACGCGGGTCGTACTGCGTGATGTCGTAGCCCGCCTGGAACTGGTTGCTGGCCGGCACGAAGATCGGCGGGTTCTTGTCGAAGAGGTTGCGCACGCCGAGCGCCAGGCGCAGGTTCTTCACGCCGTTGAAGGCGACCTGCGCGTCGTACAGGGCCTGGTCGGTGACGAAGTTGCGCTCGCCATCGATCTGGCGGCGGCCGGTCTCGTAGCCCTTGTAGAACTCCTGACCCACGGTGAAGGCCCAGGGGCCGGTCAGCCAGGTGGCCGAAAGGCGGTGCTTCCAGCGCAGGATCACGCCACCATCATCCGCACCGATGACCGGATCACCATTCGCGTCCACGATGGTGCCCACCTTCTGGAAGGTGGTGCCACCGGGGCTGGTCTGGTTGAACTTGTCCATGTAGGTGCCGGAGAAGTTCAATTCCAGGCCGCCGAAGGAGAAGCGGTCGCGGTAGTTGGCTTCCAGGTCCAGGCCGGCCACATCGGCCGAGCCGGTGTTGGCCAGGGTCACGCGGACGAAGTCGACCTCGTTGCTGCCATTGACCGTCACCAGGCCGGCGTAGGCCGGGTCACCCCGACGGAAGCCGGACACCACTTCCTGCGTGGACGGCTGCGAGATGATGTCCTTGATCTTGATGCGGAAGTAGTCGACACCGAAGGTCAGCGACTGGGTCGGCTGAACCACCAGGCCCACCGAGTTCTGGCGCGAGGTCTCCGGGCGCAGCTGCGGGTTGCCGCCGGTGATGGCGTTCACCTGCAGGTTGGTGGTGTTCGGGAAGGCCGGGTCGGTGAACTGCTCGGACGTACCAGTCGTCTGCGGCTGCCACAGGTCGCTGAGCGTGGGCGCGCGGAAGCCGGTGCCCATCGAGCCGCGCACCAGCAGGCCGCGGGTGGGCTGCCAGCGTAGGGCAGCCTTGTAGGTGGACGCTGCACCGACGTCGTTGTAGTCGTCGCTGCGGACGGCCACCGTGCCTTCAACCGACTTGACGATGGGCAGGATGGCCTCGCCATACAGCGCGGTGATCTTGCGGCTGCGATCCACCGGCGGCAGCGGGCCGCCGAGGCCGGCGATGTCGCCGGTCTCGAAGGCAGCGCTCGGAACCGTCGTGTACTTCTCGTCGCGCAGCTGGAAGCCGGCGGCGTAATAGGCCTGGCCCGCGGGCAGCTTGAAGGCTTCGCCGCTGAGCTTGCCGTCCAGCACCGTGCTCTTGGACTTGGCCTCCAGCGTGCCGCCGGTGTAGGCGGCCGAGGGCAGGCGCGCGGTGAACGACGGCGACTGGGTCAGCGACCAGGGATTCCAGTCGTTGCTGGTCTGGACGATGCGCGCATAGGCCACCTGAGAGAAATAGCCCGACGGCAGGATGCCGCTGGTCTTGCTCTCGTTCATCGACGCGGCCAGCTCGTAGTCCTGGCCGAACACCACGCCACGGGCACCGCCGACGAAGCGGGTCTGGGTGGAGGTGTCCTTGCTGGTGCGCGGTCCGAAATCGAACACGCGCGAGGTGATGGCCAGCGGCTGTCCGACCAGGCTGCCGAAACCCTGGGCCGTCAGGTAGTTGGCGGCGATGGCGTAGTTCGGGTTGGTCGGGAAGATCAGCAGCGCCGGGTCCACACCCTGCTGGCGGAACAAGGCGTCGGTGATCAGGAAGCTGCGGCGCACCGGGTTGGGCTGGAAGGCCTGGGTGACGATGCTCTCGCTGAACAGCGCGTCGCCGAAGAGCTCGAGGCTGTCGTTGACCTTGAACGCCCCATTGGCGGTCAGGCCGGTGACCTCGCGCTTGGGATTCAGGCCGACGAAGGCGTTGCTGTCGAAGGTGCAATACGGCGCGCCCTGGGAGGTCGGCGTCGGGTTGCGGAACATATTGATCTCGCCGCAGCGGTTGGCGGCAGCCAGCGGATTGCCGAAGCCGGCGCCCGGGCTGTTGCCGAAGCCGGGGCCGCGGGTGCCCTCGACCCAGTTGCCGGTGGCGACCGAGCCAGTACCCGGCGTGAAGGAGCCTTCGATGTTGCCCAGGCCGGTGGCGCCCGCGACAAGCCAGGGAAACTGGTTGCCGGTCTTGGCGAACTCGCGGTCCTTGGCGAACAGGGCCTCTTCCCGCTCGACGGTGGCCGACAGCGTGATGTTGTAGCGGTCGCGGTTGAGGTCGCCCCAGCCGCCGACGACGCTCAGGCGCTGGTTCTGGCCACCGCCGGAGCGGGTGGGCGTGCCCAGCGTGGCGGACAGGTCGATGCCCGACAGGTTGCGGCTAAGGATGAAGTTGACGACACCGGCCACGGCATCGGAGCCGTAGATGGCGGAAGCGCCGTCCTTCAGCACCTCCACGCGCTCGATGGCGGCCAGCGGGATGTTGTTGACGTTGACGGTGGCGCCACCGCCGCCGGCGAAGGCAGCGACGCGACGGCCGTTCACCAGGATCAGCGTGCGGTCCGAGCCCAGGCCGCGCATGGAGATGGCCGACAGGCCGTAGGTGGAGGCGCCGGCGCCGGTCGCGTTGGCGGTGCCGCCCGAAGACGAGATGGCCGACAGCTGGTTGAGCAGCTGCTCGGTGCTGGTGACGCCGGAGCGGGCGATCTCTTCACGGGTGATGGCCTGGACGGCCAGGGCCCCTTCCGTCTCGACACGACGAATCGACGAACCGGTGATCTCCACACGGCTCAGTTCCTGGCCTGGGGCCGCTTGCGCCATCACGGCGCCAGCGCCCAACGAGCCAAAGGCGCCAGCGGCCACGGCAGCCGCGAGCGATGCGCTCAGACGATTCATCTTCAACATGGGGCTCCTTCAATTGAGAAAGGGTGAAAGGCGCAGTCTTCGCAAGGCCCATGCCAGTCGCACGGAGCCGCAATGAATGCGCAGCTTGTCATTCAAGTGTCATCTGAAGGCAACACACCTGACCGTTCGGGCAAATCCTAGGCAGGCGAGGCGCCGGGTCCGCAGCGCGGGGAAATGCGACGCCGGCCAACCAAGCCCCGCCGCGGTGGCCGCAGCCCGAGTGGGCGCAAGCCCATTGGCATCAAGGACTTATCGAAGGGCTGGCGCAGGCGAGGGTGTTCGTGGTCGTTGAATGGGGGCTTGGCTGCGCAGCACCCGCCCCCCTAGAACGCGCATCCCCTGGCGTGGGGAGAACACGACAAGCGCCCCCACGGTGATTCCGGCAAGGTGGACGCAAGCTTGGCCCCTCAGCTATGCGCTGGTGTCGAACCGGGAAACGCTGCCCTCAGGCCACCAGCCGCGGCACCGCCGCCAGCAGCGCCTGCGTATACGCCTGCGTCGGCGCCTGGAGCACCGCCTCCCGCGCCCCCCGCTCCACCACCCGCCCCTCCCGCATCACCACCACCTCGTCGGCCAGGTAGCCCACCACGCCGATGTTGTGGGTGATGAAGAGGTAGCTCACGCCCAGGTCGCGCTGCAGTTCGGCCAGCAGGTTGAGGATCTGCGCCTGCACCGAAACGTCCAGCGCCGAGGTGGGCTCGTCGCAGACGATGAGCCGCGGCTGCACCGCCAGCGCCCGGGCGATGGCAATGCGCTGGCGCTGGCCGCCGCTGAACTCATGGGGATAGCGCTCCAGCGCGTCGGCGCGCAGGCCCACGCGTTCGCACAGGGCCGCGATGCGCGCGCGGCGTTCGCTGACAGGCTCCTGCGGGTTCAGCGCCGCCGCGCCTTCCTCGAGGATCTCGGCCACGCGCAGCCGCGGGTTGAGCGAGGCGAAAGGGTCCTGGAAGACGATCTGCACCTGGCGGCGGGCGGCGCGCAGCGCGTCGCCCTGCAGCGTCAGAAGGTCCTGTCCGTCCAGCAGCGCCTGGCCGGTGACCACCGCGCTGCCGCGCAGCAGCTGCACCACCGCCTTGCCCAGCGTGGTCTTGCCGCAGCCCGATTCGCCCACCAGGGCCACGGTGCGGCCGGCGGGAATGTCGAAGGACACGTCGCGCACCGCGTGGAAGTGGCCGGTCGTGCGCTGCAGCAGCCCGCTGCGCTGGGGAAAGCGCACATCCAGGCTGCGCAGTTGCAGCAGCGGGGGGTGGTCGGTGGACACCGACACCGACCTCGACGCCGGTGCGCCTGGGCTGGAAAGCAGGGCGGTGGGTGCGGGGGGGGCTGAGCGGCCCGGCGGGCTCGCCCCTTCAGGCAGACCGTGGGTGGCCCGGCCATCCTCCTCATGGTGCAGCCAGCAGCGCACCGAATGCGAGCGCGGGCGGGCCTCGCCAGCGGCCTGGCCAGCGCCCTGGAGCGGCCACAGCTGCGGCGGCTTGGCGCTGCAGCGCGCGAAGGCCCGGGGGCAACGGGGTGCGAAGCGGCAGCCGTCGAAGCGGACGGTCATGGCCGGCACGGTGCCGCCGATGGCCGCCAGCGGCTCGCCGGGCCGTGCGGTCTCGGGCAGCGCCGCCAGCAGCAGGGCCGCATAGGGGTGTCGGGGCGCGCCGAAGAACTCGGCCGCCTCGGCCACTTCGACGATCTGCCCGGCATACATCAGCGCCACGCGGTCGGCCATGCCCGAGACCACCGCCAGGTCGTGGGTGATGAGCATCAGCCCCACGCCGCGCTCGCGCTGGAGCTCGCGCAGCAAGTCGAGGATCTGCGCCTGTATGGTCACGTCCAGCGCCGTGGTGGGTTCGTCGGCGACGATGAAGTCCGGCTCGGCGGCCAGCGTCATCGCGATCATCACCCGCTGCTTCTGGCCGCCGCTCATGCGGAAGGGGTAGTCGTCGATGCGCCGCTCGGGCTCGGGAATGCCCACCCGGCGCAGCCACTCGATGGCCCGCTCGCGTACGGCGGCGCCCCGCAGCGGCGTGTGGGCCTCGATGGCCTCGCGCAGCTGGTCGCCCACGCGCATCACCGGGTTCAGGCTGGTGGCCGGCTCCTGGAAGATCATGCCGATGCGCCCGCCGCGGATGCGGCGCATCGCCGCCTCGGGCAGCGCGACCAGGTCCAGCGCGCCTTCGGGGCCGTCCAGCCGCACCTGGCCGGCGACGATCACGCCGTTCTCGGGCAGCAGCCGCATCAGCGCCAGCGCCGTCATGCTCTTGCCGCACCCGGATTCGCCCACCAGCGCGAAGGTCTCGCCGCGCTCGATGGCCAGTGACAGGCCGTCGATGGCCTTGACGATGCCCGATTCGGCGTCGAGCGCGACCTGCAGGTTCTCTGTGCTCAGCATGGCCTTCGGCTCCGGTCAGGCAGCGGTGCGGCGAAGCCGGCCCAGCCGCGGCCGGAAGGCGCGGGCGCGGGGGTCGAAGGCCTGCTGCACACCATCGGCGAAGAGGTTGATGGCCAGCACCAGCGCCACCATGAAGACGAAGGCGGCGCTGAAGCTCCACCACACCACCGGGTCGCGACTCATCTCGCTGCGCGCCTGGTTGATGAGGCCGCCGAAGCTGTTCATCGACGGGTCCACCCCCACGCCCACATAGCTCAGCACCGCCTCGTAGAGGATGAGCGCGGAGAAATCGAGCACGGTGGTGATGATCACCAGGTGCATCACGTTGGGCAGCAGATGGCGGGCCATGATGCGCCAGGAGGACACGCCGAAGGCGGTGGCCGCCTGCACGTACTCCAGCTCGCGCAGCTTGAGCACCTCGGCCCGCACCAGCCGGCAAAGCCCCGCCCAGCCGGTGACGCCCAGCACCACGCACAGCAGGAAGAGCTTGAAGTCGGCCCGCTCCGCGCCGGTGGTGAATCGCTCGGGGTGAAGGTCGATGTAGACCTGGATCATCAGCACCAGCGCGGCGATGAGCAGCACGTTGGGCACCGAGCTGAGCACGGTGTAGACGTACTGGATGAGCTCGTCCACCCAGCCGCGGAACCAGCCGGCCGCCAGGCCCAGCCCCACGGCGAAGGGCAGCGTGGCCAGCGTGGCCAGCGTGCCGATGACCACCGCGGTGCGGATGCTCTTGAGCACCTGGTAGAGCACGTCGTTGCCGGTGCGGTCGGTGCCGAAGGGGTGGTAGTGCTGGGCCAGCGCGGCAAGCATGCCGCCGGCCACCGCCACCGCAGCGAAGGTCCAGGCCGCGGCCTTCCACGGCAGGCGGTCATCGCCCCCCAGCCAGCGCCTGAGCCCCGCCGCCACCAGCGCCGCCAGCGCGAGCCCGACCAGGCCACCCAGGGCCCCGCGCATCAGCAGGTCGGGCAGCCATTGGCGGGCCGGGTCGGTGAGGTGGGCGCCGCCGTGCAGCAGGCGCGGCGCCACCCGCTGTTCCACACCCTCGACGAGCAGGGTCTCCTTGGTGAAGCCCACGTAGGACAGCGGTCGCGAGTAGGTGGCCTCGCGCGATTCGACCAGCCGGCCCAGCAGCGCGTCGAGCACCGAACGGGTCACCGGCTCGTAGCTCACCACGCCCGGCGGGCTGCCCGGCACGGTGGGCAGCGCCCGCTGGTAGTGCAGGCTGTCCAGCAGCGTGACCAGCAGGCACAGCAGCAGCACGGAACTGGCGGCCATGGCGCCGGCATCGCTGAACACGCGCCGCCAGGTGGCGCGCAGCTCGGGCGAACGGCGCACCTGCAGCGCATAGACCGCCAGCAGCGCCACGAAGGTCCAGACGACCGCATCGGTCCACAGGATGACGAACTTCGGGGTCATGGCGGGGCTTCAGGCCAGGCGCACCCGGGGGTCGACCCAGGTGTAGGCGATGTCGATCAGGATGAAGGTGGTGATGTAGAGCAGCGAGCCGATGAACACCATCGTGCGCACGATGGCGAAGTCCTGCTTGCTGATCGCGTCGATCACGTAGGCGCCCAGGCCGGGAAGGCCGAAGAAGCTCTCGAACACCAGGCTGCCCATGAACACGAAGGGCAGGTAGGACCCGGCACTGGTGATGATGGGAATGAGCGCATTGCGCAGCACGTGGCGGTAGAGCACCACCGTCTCCGACAGGCCCTTGGCCCGCGCGGTGCGAACGTAATCCCGGTTGCGTTCTTCCAGGAAGAGCGCGCGGTAAAGCCGGGCTTCTCCGCCCAGCCGCGCCAGCAGCGACAGCGCAATGGGCAGCGCCAAGAACTTCACCACGCCGATGCCCGGGGCATGTCCTGAAATGGGCGCGAGCTGCAGCAGCTTGGAGAAGAGGAACTGCCCCACGATGATGTAGAAGAGGCTGCTGATGGACAGCATGACCACGCACAGCACCACGCCCCAGAAGTCCCATCGGGTGTGGCGGAACAGCACCAGCAGCAAGGCGAAGGCGGTGCTGGCGAACACCTGCAGCACGAAGATGGGCAGCGCCAGCTGCACGCTCACCACCATGCGCTGCGCGACCTGGTCGCCGATGTTGCCGGCGCTCTCGCCATCGGCCCGGCCGAAGTCGAGCTTGAAGAGCGACACCGAGCGCTCGTAGAAGATGGTTTCGGTGAAGCGCTCGCTGCCCTGCCCGGCGGCGTTGAAATAGAGCGGCTTGTCGTAGCCGCGCTCGGCCTTCCACTTGTCGATGAGCTCCTGCGTCACCCGCTTGCCGCCAATGTTCAGCCGGGCCATGTCGTCCGGCGTGTTCACGGTGAAGAAGAGCACGAAGGTGGCCAGGTTCACGCCCAGCAGCACCAGCAGGCCGTAGCCGATTCGGCGCAGCACGATGCCGATCATCGGGCGCCCTCCCCGGCCACGGCCGGCTCGCCGCGGCCGTCTAATCGTTCACGCTGGCGGAAACTTCGAATGGCGAAGGCCACGACGCCGGCCAGTGCCAGGAGCCCCAGCAGCACCGGCCACCACACCGGCCGGTTCCACTCGGCCTGGCGCTTCACCCGCTCGGCCACGTCCAGCCGCATGTAGCGGCCGGTGTCGCGCAGCATCACCGTGGGCCGCGCGTTGTGCAGCCAGGGCTGCACCGCCGCGGACGCATAGGGGAAGTAGCCGAAGGACCACGGCGCGTCCTGCTGGAGGATCTGCACCATGCGGTCGATGGTGGCCTGCTTCTGCGCGCCGTCGTCCAGCAGCTTGAGCCGGGCGAACAGCCGGTCGAATTCGGGGTTGGCGTAGTTGGCGGTGTTCTCGCCGTCCGAGGCGCTCTTGCCGTTGGGGCCGTAGAGCAGGAAGAGGAAATTCTCCGCGTCGGGGTAGTCCGCGAGCCAGCCCAGCCAGAAGACCTGGTGCTTGCCCTTGCGCACCTTGTCCTGGAACTGGTTGTTATCGGTGGCGCGCACCTCCAGCTGCACGCCCAGCTTGGCGAACTGCTTGACCACCCAGTCGATGCTCGACCGCGACTCGGCCGTCGGGATGGCGTAGTAGTCGTAATTGATGACCAGCGGCCGCCCGGTGGCGGCGTCGCGGCCGTTGGGGTAGCCGGCCTCGGCCAGCAGGCGGCGTGCGTCGTCGATGGGCCGGCGCAGCAGGCGGTCGCCCTCGCGGCGGTGGGTGACGGGGTTGAGGTCGTCGGGCGTTCCGTGGCGCGAGCCGAACAGGCCCGCGGGCAGCGGCCCCATCGCCACCTCGCCCGCGCTCTTGGGGAAGATGCGGCTGTACTCCTCCCAGTCGATGGCGATGGACAGGGCCTGTCGCAGCTTGCGGTTGCGCTCGGCCTGCTCGGGCGTGCTGCCCTGGCCGACCACCGGGTCGAGCATGTTGAAGCCGATGATCCACGACGAGATCTCGGTGCTGCGGTCGAAGCGGAAGCCGCGCTCGGTGTAGAGCGAGCGCGTCTCCTCGCTGTCCTGCATCTCCACCCGGTAGGGCATGCCGGTGTCGGTGCGCTCGAAGACCTCGATGTCGTAGTAGCCCTGGCGGAACTTGCTCTTCATCGGCACCGACTCCTTGTCGATGGTGAAGACCATGCGGTCGATGAAGGGCGTGGGCTTGCCGCAGTCGTCGAGCAGGCCGGCCTCGCGATCGCCCGGCATGCCCTCGCACGGGAAGGGCTCGCCGCGGTAGTTCGGGTTGCGCTCCATCACGTGGCGGCGATCCTGGATGGATTCCACCAGCCGGTAGGGCCCGGTGCCCACCGGCCAGCTGTCCAGAGTCAGGCCGGCGGCAGCGAAGCCGGGCTGCGCATAGAAGGCGTCGGCCTCCCACGGAATGGGCGCGAGGAAGGTCATGGACATCCAGTAGCTCCACTGCGGGTACTTGCCGTGGATGCGGATGCGCAGCAGGTGCGGGTCGGGCGCGCTGGCGCCGGCCAGCGGCCACTGGCGGAAGTCGAGGAAGGGCTTGTCCAGCGAGTCCGCGGCCAGGCCCTTGCGCAGCTTGGCGTCCTCGGACTTGACCAGCGCCATGTAGTCCTTCAGGCCCACCACGTACTCGCTGAAGATGCCCGAGATGGGCGTGGTGATGCGCGTGGTGGCGTGGCGCTTGAGGGTGTAGACGAAATCCTCGGCGGTGAGCTCGCGGGTGCCGGTGTGCTCGAAGTCGAGCGGCCGGCGGCGCGCGCCCAGCTCGCCTGGCTTCATCGCGTGGTAGCGGTGGCGGCCGGCCTCGTCGAGCGCGAAGGCCGGGTGCGGCTCGAAGCGCACGCCGCGGCGGATGGGGATGTCATAGACGCTTTCGGCCACCAGCGCGCCATCGGCATCGGGCGGCAGCTCGCGCCCGGCGGCATCCAGGTAGCGCGGCACCACCACCTCGGTGGCGGTCTTGGGCACCAGCGTGAAGGGCCGCTTCAGCAGGTGGTAGCCATAGAGCGGCTCGTAGATCTGGTAGGTGAAGGGCGTGTCGTTCGACCAGTAGGAGGCCACCGGGTCGAGGTGGCGCGGCGAGTTGTCGACCACGCCGGTGAACAGCGTGTTCGTGGCCGCCAGGCCCTCGGGGTGCGGGTTGTTGTTGCAGCCGCAGAGGAAGAGGAGGGTCGCCAGCCAGGGCGCCAGACGTCGAAAGACCATCGCCGAAGTGTGCCTTGCCTGCCCAGCGCCGCGGCCGGGAGGCATCCCCAATGGCGGGCAGGCGGCGCTTCAGCCCCAGGCGACCAGCGCGTCGCGGCCCTGCACCACCAGGTTCACCCGCCGCCCCACCGGCAGCATCACCTTGGTGCGCACATGGCCGAAGGGCAGGCCGCTGAGCAAGGGCGTGGCGGTGACGCTGCGCAGGTGGTCGAAGGCGCTTCGCAGTCCGTAGCCATGGTCCAGCGGCGAGGGCTTCCAGCCATCGAAGCTGCCCAGCAGCACCGCCTGCTGAGCGTCGAGCACGCCGGCCTGGTGCAGCTGCAGCAGGCCCCGCTCGATGCGGTAGGGGTGCTCGTTCACATCCTCGAGGAACAGGATGCCGCCGCGCGTCACCCGCTTGGCCGGCCAGTGCGGCGTGCCCAGCAGGCTGAGCAGCACGGTGAGGTTGCCGCCCCACAGCACGCCGCGGCGCTCCAGCCCGTCCAGGCCGGCGTCGGTGCGAAAGCCGATGGCCTCCAGGCGCCCGTCCATCGCTTCGGCGAAGACCTCCCGGGTGATGTCGTCCACCGCCTCGTCGTCGGTGCCCTCACGGCCGAAGTCGTCGGCGGCCATCGGGCCGGCCCAGGCCCGCGCCGTGGCCGCGGGCGCGTGGGCGAGCAGGCCGGTGTGCAGGCTCGTCATGTCGCTGTAGCCCACCCAGCGCGTGCCGCGTTCCACGCTGCGCGCCAGGCGCTGCCAGTCGATGCGGTCGAGCAGCCGGGTGAGGCCGTAGCCCCCGCGGCTGGCCAGCGCCACCGACGGCGCCGCATCGGCGACGCGGTGCAGCGCCTGCAGCCGCTCGTCGTCGCTGCCGGCGAAACGGGCGATGCCGCGGGTGGCCGCTGCATCAAGCGTCACTTGGAAGCCCAGGGTGCCCAGGCGTCGGGCGGCACGGCGCAGCGCCGCGCGGTCGGCCACGCGGCCGGCGGGGCTGAAGATGTGGAGTTCCGGCTGCGGCGTTGATGCCGCAGTTGGGCTGCGCTTGTCGCTCACGGTGCCACCTCGCCACCGGGCGTGCGAAAACCCAGGTCGACTTGCAGTTCCTGGGCCTCGCCCGTCGGAATGGCCGCGCCGCCGGGCAGCTCGGGGCCGCGTGCGGCGGCACGTTCGGCAGCGATCTGCGCCCGGCGTTCGGCGAAGAAGCGGCGCAGCAAGGCGGCCGATTCGCCTGCCATCACACCGCCGCGCACCGCGGTGTGGTGGTTCAGCCGTGGCTCGGCGAAGAGGTCGAGCACCGAGCCGGCAACGCCGGTCTTGGGATCGGGCGCGGCAAACACCACCCGCCGCAGCCGCGCGTGCATCATGGCCATGGCGCACATCGCGCAGGGCTCCAGCGTGACGTAGAGCTCGCAGTCGGTGAGCCGGTAGTTCTCCAGCAGCTGGGCCGCGTGCCGCAGGGCCACCACTTCGGCATGGGCCGTGGGGTCGTGTGTGGTGATGGGGCGGTTGTAGCCGGTGGCCACCACCTGCGCCACGCCCTCGCGCCGGCGGACGATCACCGCCCCCACCGGCACCTCGCCGGCCAGCTGCGCGTTCAGCGCCTGGTCCAGGGCCAGGCGCATGCCCCACTGGTCGGCGGCGTCATCGGTCGGGGCTTGGAGGGCGGAGGTCGTCATGGCGCGGAGATTGTCGGCGGCTCGTGCGGTCAGCGGCGGGCCCGGTTCATCACCAGCATGCCGCCCACCGCCAAGGCACCGCCGATCATCAGCGGTGCATCCAGTGACTCGCCCAGCAGCAGCGCCGAGGTGGCCACGCCGAAGACCGGCACCAGGCTGATGTAGGCGGCTGCGCCCCCGGCGCCCAGCGCGGCCACGCCCTCGAAATACCAGGCATAGGCCAGCACCGTGGAGCCCACCGCCAGAAAGGCCAGGGCCACCCACACCGGGGGCGTGGCCGACAGCGGCGCGGCGAGTGCGGCCGTGCCTTCGAAGGCCAGCGCCCCCAGCAGCAGCAGCAGGCCGCCGGCGCCCGCCGTGACGGTGGTGGTGGTCAAGGCGGCGATGCCCGCCAGCAGCCGGCGGGCCATCAGCGTGTAGGCCACCCAGCAGGCCGCGCAGCCGATGAGCAGCCATTCGCCGTGGCCGATGCCGCCCGACCACAGCGTGTCGGGCCGGCCGTCGGTGAGCACCACCACCGCACCGAGCAGAGCGGCGGCCATGCCCGCCGCAATGGCGCCATTGAAACGCTCGCCGAACCACCACGCGGCGATGAGCGCGGTGAACACCGGGTTGACCGTGACGATCAGCGCCGCCCGGCCGGCCGGCACCTCCTGCAGCCCGAGCATGAAGAAGAAGGCGTAGCCGAACACCCCCACCGCGCCGGCCGCCGACAGGCCCAGCCACTGACGGCCGCTGAGTCGCCGCAGGCTGCCCAGCCCGCCCTGCGCCAGGCGGCACCACAGCAGGAAGAGCAGCACCGCCAGGCCGAAGCGCCAGGCCGAAGAGGCGAGCGGCGGCAGGGACTGCGCGATCACCCGGCCAGCCGGCCAGGAGGCTCCCCAGAGCACCGCCATGCCCAGGAGCTTGAGGTGGACGAGCCAGCGCGGGGACGCCCCGAGGGAAGCGGAGGAGGTGAGGGACATGGAGGGAGTGTCGCCCGGCCAGGCGGGTGGTCAGCCGGGTGGGTCAACGGTTGGGTCAGCGGCGGGATGGACGCGCGGCGCCCGGGACGTCCCCTCCACCGATGCCATCGCCGACGCCCTCGCCGCCGTTGCCGGCCGCGCCTTCGAGCGTGGCCAGCACCGCCCGGGCGTCGGCCTGCCACGCGGCGTTCGCAGGCCAGGCGGCCACGCGAACCGCCTGCAGCGCCGCCTCGCGCGCGGGCGCCAGGCGCCCCAGCCCTTGCAGCGTCAGGGCCAGGTTGATCCAGCCGGGGGCGCTTTGCGGATGCCGCTGCACCACCTGCTCGAAGGCCGCTGCCGCTTCAGCAGGCTGGCCTTGCGCGTGCAGCGTGTTGCCCAGCCCCAGACCCATCAGCTGGGACTGTGGCCAGCGCTGCAGCCCGCCCCGGTAGGCCAGCACGGCCTGCGTGGGCGGCGCCGCACGCTCGAAGCCCAGCAGCGCCTGTTCGGCATCGGCCTGCGAAGCGCCGTGCGGCAAGCGGCCCGGCGCGAGCGCCATGAAGCCCCAGCGCCCGCTGCGCGCCCAGGTCCGGTCGAAGGTGGCCAGGCTCAGCGCCAGCAGCCGGGAGCTGCCGCTGCGCAACAGCACCTCGCCGGCGGGCAGGTCGTAGCCCACCACCACCGCGTAGTGCCACAGCGGCAGCCATCCGAGGCCCAGGTTCTGCAGCAGCACCACCGGCTCGCCGGCGGCCACTTCGCGCAGCAGCAGCGCCAGCGACGGCGCGACGCGGCAGGCCACGCGCCCGTGGCGACGGGCGCCGGCCAGCATCTCCAGCTGCAGGCTGCCCTGGCGCGATGGCAGGAACACGGCCTCGGTCAGCGCCTGGGGAAGCACGTGCACGCCGGAGGCGCCCAGCGCCGTGGCCAGCGCCGCCGGTCCGCACTGGAAATCCAGCTGGGCGAAGAAGGGCGGATGCTCGAGCAGCACCCGCGGCGGCAGCGCGGGCTCCATCGCCAGCGCCTCCCGTTCGCCTGGCGTCAGGCTGGCACAAGCGCCGCCAAGCGCGGAGGCACCGGCCAGCGCCAGCCAGGCGCGGCGGCGAAGGGCCATCAGCGGATCGCGCGGGTGAAGGGAAAGATCTTGGTGAAGCCCAGGATGTCGGTGATCAGCAGCAGCACGAAGACGAAGAGCAGGGTGCCGATGATCTCGCTGGCACCGGCCGGCGCGTGGTCGATGCGCGCGGCCAGCTCGAGGGCCTCCTCGTCGGTGAGCGCGGCCACCCGCTCGCGCGCCCGCTCGGCGCTCAGGCCCCGGTCGGCCAGCGCCTGCGCCACCTCGCTGCGGTCCAGTGCGGCCAGCAGGCTCACACGGGCGTCCTCGCCGGTCCGCGCGCTCTGGGCTTGGGTCTCGGCTTGGGTCTGGGCCTGGGCCGCGCGCTCGGTGCTGATGAGCGTGGGCGCCTGCGCCGTGGTCTGCGGCTGTGCCCAGGCCGGTGCGATGAGCGCGGCGGAGAGCGTCGCGCAGATCAGGCGGCGGGCAGTGCGGCGAAGGCCGCCGGCGGCGGATGGGGCGGGTGCGTTGTTCATGGGGGTGTGCTCCTGGAGGCCTCGGGCTGTGGAAGCCGGGGGGTGTGGAAACCGGGGAATGGAAAAACCGGGCGGTGCCGCGCCACCGGGCACGGCGGGCCGCTCGATGCTAGCCGCGCCACGGCTGCTAACCTCCCCGGATGAGTCCTTTCTGGGTGGTGATGCTGCTGACCCTGCTGCTGGGTCTGCAGCCGGTCACGACCGATCTTTACCTTCCGGCCCTGCCGTCCATCGGTCGGGCCTTCGATGCTCCCGTGGCCTCGGTGCAGCTGACGCTGTCCGCCTTGATCATGGCCTTCGGATTCGGGCAACTGGCGTGCGGGCCGCTGTCCGATCGCTTCGGGCGCAAGCCGGTGCTGATCGGGGGCCTGGCGCTCTACACCGTGGCCAGCCTGGCCAGCCTGTCGGCCGGCAGCATCGAGTGGCTGGTCGGCTGGCGTGCGCTGCAGGGGCTGGCCATGGCCGCCGCCATCACCTGTGGCCGCTCCATCGTGCGCGACCTCTACGAGCCGCAGGATGGCGCCCGGGTGCTGTCGCGCGCGCTCAGCGGCCTGGGGGTGATTGCCATGCTGTCGCCCTTCATCGGCGGCGGCCTGGCGCAGTGGGTGTCCTGGCGGGCGCCCTTCGCCGCCATCACCGTGTTCGGCGCGCTGGCGCTGACCGCCGTGCTGCTGCGCTACGAGGAAACCGTGCCGCGCCGCAACCCGGACGCCACCCGGCTGGGCCCGCTGCTGCGCAACGGACGCAGCATCGCCTCGAACCCCACCTTCCGTGCCTGGACGCTGCTGCTGATGAACACCTACGGCGGCCTCTTCCTGATGCTGGCCGCCTCGTCCTTCGTCTACATCGACGTGCTGGGCCTGAGCAAGCTGCAGTACAGCTTCTTCCTGGCCACCAACTCCATGGCCTACCTGGCCGGAACCTTCCTGTGCCGGCGCCTGCTGCGCGGCGGCGGGCTGAGGCGGGCCGTGCGCTTTGGCGGCGCGCTGAGCGCCACCGGCGGGCTGGGCATGCTGGCGCTGGCGCTGGCCGGCGTGCAGTCGCCCTGGGCCATCGCCCTGCCGCACCTGCTCTACGCGCTGGGCCATGGCGTGCACCAGCCCTGCGGACAGGCGGGCGCGGTGGGCCCCTTCCCGGACAAGGCCGGCACCGCGGCGGCGCTGTCGGGTTTCCTGATGATGGTGGTGGCCTTCGCCGTCGGCTTGTGGGTGGGGCAGGCGCTGGACGGCACGGTGATGCCGCTGGCGCTGGGCATGGCCTTCTTCGGCTGCGCCGTGGCCCTGACGGCCTTCACGCTGGTGCAGCGCCACGGCGAGCCGCCGCGGGCGGTGCCGCCGGTGGCCGTGGCGCCGGGCGCCCCGGGCTGACGATGGCCATGGAGATGGACGCCGCCCCGGCGCCGCCGGTGCTGTGCCTGTGCGGCCCGACCGCCTCGGGCAAGTCGTCGCTGGCGATGGCGCTGGCCGAGCGGTGGCCGCTGGAGATCGTCTCGATGGACTCGGCCCTGGTCTATCGAGGCCTGGACATCGGAACGGCCAAGCCCACGCCCGAGGAACGCGGGCGCGTGCCGCACCACCTCATCGACATCCGCGATCCCTGGAACCCTTATTCCGCCGCCGAGTTCGTGCGCGATGCGCGGTCGGCCATCGCGGACATCCGCTCGCGCGGCCGGCAGGTGCTGCTCGTGGGCGGAACCTTCCTCTACCTGAAGGCGCTGGTCGACGGCCTGGACCCGCTGCCCGCGGCCGACGCACAGGTGCGCCTGGCCTTGGAGGCCGAGGCCGCCGAACGGGGCTGGGCCGCGCTGCACCGGGAGCTCGCCGCGGTGGACCCCGACACGGCGGCCCGGCTGGCGCCCGGCGACGCCCAGCGCATCCAGCGGGCGCTCGAGGTGTGGCGGCTGACGGGCAAGCCTCTGTCGGCGCTGCACCGGGGCGCCAGGGTCTCGACCGAGCCGGCGCCGGCGCTCATCGCCTGGGTGCCATCGGACCGGGCCTGGCTTCGGGACCGCATCGACGAGCGGCTGCGGACCATGTGGGCGGCGGGCTTCGTGCAGGAGGTCAGGCGCCTGCGGGCCGACCCCCGCGTGCCGCTGGACGGACCGGCGCTGCGGGCGGTGGGCTACCGCCAGACGATGGAGGCGCTGGCACTTGCCGACGCCGGGACGGCGGCCACCCCGCTGGAAGCCGACGCTCGGGCGATGCAGGCGCTGCACGAGCGTTGCGCCGCCGCAACCCGTCAGCTCGCCAAGCGGCAGATGACCTGGCTGCGCAGCTTTTCGCAGCGCATCGAATTGGCCTGCGATGCGGAAAATTCACGCCAATCGGCCATTGACCTGGCATTTATGCACTGGCGATCCCCCTGAGTGTGGAAGACCCCCCGAACGCGGGGTGTGTCAAATGGGTTTCCCTTCCTACAGTGACTCCATACAAACCCTTATGGGCTTGGTCTTGGGGTCACCGAGGCGGAGCAAACCATGCGCAAACTGATTGTCACGGTCCTGGTCCTGGCGGCGAGCTTCTCGGCAGCCATCGCCGCCACCGACTCGCTCCTGCAGGGCGCGCAAAACGCCGCGCCCGCTCAGGCCACCGCGGCCCGCTCGGCCGCCGAGGAGCCCGTGTCGCTGTCCGGCGCGCTCATCGCCGCCGGTCTCCTGGCGGTCGGCTTCCTGGCCACGCGGCGACGCTCGGAGTAAGGCGCGCGTTGCGCGGCAGCGGGCGCGGCCCGCACCGCCAGGTCGCCCCGCCAGCCGTCCAGGGTCCAGCAGAACCGCCTTCGGGCGGTTTTTTCATGTCCGGTGGGCGCCGGCCGCCCCGCGCCACAGGGGCATGGGCGGTGCGTCCACGGCCGCCGCCGCCCGGGCGCGGACAATGCACCGATGCTGCGCCTGCACTCGCTCGAGAAACGCTACGCCGGAATTTCGGTGTTCAGCGGTATCCATTTGAATGTCGAGCCCGGTGAATTCATCGCCCTGCTCGGAGATTCAGGCGTCGGAAAATCCACGCTGCTCAATTCCATCGCCGGGCTGGATACCCTTTCCTCGGGTCAGGTGATATTCGACGGCATCGACATCGCCCGACAGGCCGAAAAGGAACTCGCGCTGTGGCGCCGGCGTGAACTGGGTTTCGTGTTCCAGGCCTTCCACGTGCTGCCGCACCTGAACGTGGGCCAGAACGTGGCGCTGCCCTTGCTGCTGCTGAACCGGCCCGATCCGGCCCGGGTGGCGGAGCTGCTCGACGCGGTGGGCCTGGGCGGGCTGGGCGAGCGCCTGCCCCGCACGCTTTCCGGCGGACAGCTGCAGCGCGTGGCCATCGCGCGGGCGCTGGTGCACCGGCCCCGCCTCATCCTGGCCGACGAGCCCACCGGCAACCTGGACCCGGGAACGGCTGCGCTGGTCATGGACCTGCTGGTGCGCCAGGTCAAGGAACAGGGGGCAGCCTGCCTGCTGGTCACGCACTCGCGCCTGGCCGCCGAGCGGGCCGACCGGGTGCTGCGGCTGACGGCCAGCGGCCTGGAGCCGGCGTTCGCATGAAAGCGGGCCGCACGCCCTCCGCGGTGGGGGCCCTGCTGGCGCACTGGAGCGTCCGCGAGTGGCGCCACCAGCCCTGGCGCACCGCGGCCGCGCTGGTGGCGGTGATGCTGGGCGTGGCGCTGGCCTTCTCGGTGCACCTGATCAACGAGTCGGCCCTGGGAGAGTTCAGCGCCGCGGTGCGCCAGGCCAATGCACAACCCGACTTCGAGCTGCGGGCCCAGCGCGGGGGCTTCGACGAATCGCTCTTCGAACGCGTGGCGCTGCACCCGCAGGTGGCCGCGGCCAGCCCCGTGGTCGAACTGGACACCTACGCGCTGTCAGCGACGGGCGAGCGGGTGGCGCTGAAGGTGCTGGGGGTCGATGCCCTGCGGGTGGCTTCGCTGGCCCCGGCGCTGCTGCCCCGGGCCCGGGAAGGCGCGCCGCGTCTGGCGCTGCTCGACCCGGACGCCGTGTTCCTCAATGCCACGGCCGAGCGGCGGCTGGCGGTGGCGCCCGGGCAGGCACTGAGGCTGCAGGCCGGCACCGCCTTCGAGCCGGCCCGCCTGGAAGGGCGGGTGATGGTGGACGGGCCGGCCACCGCGGTGATGGACATCGCCGGTGCGCAGGCCCGCTTCGGGCAGCTCGGGCGGCTCAGCCGCATCAACGTGCGCCTGGTGCCCGGGGCCGACCGCCAGGACGTGCTGCGCGCCTTCGGGCTGCCCGAGGGCGTGCGCGCCGCGGGCGTGGACGAAGCCCAGCAGCGGGTGTCCAACCTGTCGCGGGCCTACCGGGTGAACCTCACGGTGCTGGCGCTGGTGGCGCTGTTCACCGGCTCCTTCCTGGTCTTCTCCATCCTCGCGCTGTCGGTGTCGCAGCGCACGCCGCAGCTGGCGCTGCTGGGCGTGCTGGGGCTTTCGGCGCGCGAGCGGCTGCGGCTGGTGCTGGCCGAATCGGCGCTGCTGGGGGTGGCGGGCAGCGCGCTGGGGCTGGCTTTGGGCACGGCGCTGGCGTGGCTGGCCTTGCGCCTGCTGTCCGGTGACCTGGGCGGCGCCTACTTTCCGGGCGTCCAGCCGACCCTTCAATGGAGCACAGGCGCGGCGCTGGCCTATGGGGGGCTGGGCGTTGCCGCCGCGCTGGTGGGCGGCTGGGTGCCTGCCCGCCAGGCCGGGACGCTGGCGCCGGCGCAGGCGCTCAAGGGCCTGGGCGCCGACGCCGACGCCGACCGCGCGAGCCGCCCGCTGTGGCGCCGTGCGCTGGCGCCCGCGCTGCTGCTGATGGGTGCGGCGCTGGCGATGCTGCCCCCGGTGTTCGGCCTGCCGCTGGCGGCCTATGCGTCGGTGGCGCTGCTGCTCGTCGGTGGCATCGCCGGCGTGCCCGCCCTGGTGGGCCTGCTGCTGCTGCGCTTGCGCCCGACACGCCAGCCGCTGGCGCTGCTGGCGGTCGAGCGCGCCCGCCACCAGCGAGACACGGCCACCATCGCCGTGGCCGGCGTGGTGGCCAGCCTGAGCCTGGCCGTGGCGCTGACCGTCATGGTGTCCAGCTTCCGGGGCTCCATCCTCGAGTGGCTGGACACCGTGCTGCCGGCCGATCTCTACGCCCGCACTGCCACCGCATCGGCCGCCTCGGACTCCGCCTACCTGGACCCACGCCTGGTCGAGCAGGTGCAGGCCTTGCCCGGCGTGCAGCGGCTCGAAGCGGTTCGGGTGGCCTCGGTGGTGATGGACCCGCTGCGCCCGGCGGTGGCCCTCATCGCCCGGCCGCTGGCGGACGCCGCGCGCGAACTGCCGCTGGTGGGCGAGCTGGACGGCCCGCCTGCCCCGCAAGCCCTGCCAACGGCGCCCGGCGCAAAGCCGCCCGAGCCCGCGTTGCCGCTGACGGTCTATGTGAGCGAGGCCATGGTCAACCTGTACGGTGCGCGAGCGGGCACCCGGTTCGAGCTGCCGCTGCCGGACGGACGGCGGGTGGCGGTGCGGGTGCGGGGCGTGTGGCGCGACTACGCCCGCCAGCACGGCGCGGTGGTGCTGCGGCACAGCGACTTCATCGCCCTCACCGGCGACAGGCGCGTGAACGATCTGGCCCTTTGGCTGGACGATGGAGCCGAACCCGGCCCGGTGCAGGCATCCATCCGCTCGCTGGCCCGGCCCGGGGGCGCCGCGCCGGACGACCCGGTGCCCATCGAGTTCGCCACGCCCGGGGAGATTCGCCAGTTGTCGCTGCGCATCTTCGACCGCAGCTTCGCCGTCACCTACTGGCTGCAGGCGGTGGCCATCGCCATCGGTCTGTTCGGCATTGCCGCGAGCTTCTCCGCTCAGGTGATGGCCCGTCGCAAGGAGTTCGGCCTGCTGTCGCACCTCGGGCTGACGCGCCGGCAGATCCTCACGGTGGTGGCCGCCGAAGGGGCGGTGTGGACAGCGGCCGGCACGCTGCTCGGCCTGGCCCTGGGGCTGGTGGTCAGCGCGGTGCTGGTGCATGTGGTGAACCCGCAGAGCTTCAACTGGACGATGCAGCTTCAGGTGCCCGCGCAGCGCCTGGCGCTGCTGTGCGCGGCGGTGGTGCTGTGCGGCACGGTGACTGCCTGGTGGGCAGGCCGGGCCGCCGCCCGGCGCGACCTGGCCCTGAGCGTGAAGGAGGACTGGTGAAACGGCTTGTCGACTCCCGAAGGCGTGCGGCGCTGCTGGCCGCAGGCGCGCTGGCGCTTCAGCGGCCGGCCGCCGCCGCGCCGGCCATCTCGCCGGCCATCTCGCCGGCCATCTCGCCGGCCATTGCACCGGCGCAGTCCTCCGCCCCGGCCGACGAGGACCGCATCGACCCGGCCCGCCGGCTGCGCTTTCCGCGCGACTTCGGCGCGCATCCGGGTGCCCGCACCGAGTGGTGGTACATCACCGGCTGGCTGGCGCTGCAGGGGCGGGTGCAGGCTAGGGCTGAGGCAGGGGCTGAGACAGGCGCGGATGCAGCCACACCGCCTGCAGCCCTGGGCTTCCAGATCACCTTCTTCCGCTCGCGCACCGACGTGGACCCGCGACACCCCAGCCGCTTCGCCGCGCGGCAACTGCTGTTCGCGCACGCGGCACTGACCGACCTGCGGGACGCGTCGCGTCCGCAGCTGCGGCACGACGAGCGCATCGCACGGGCGGGCTTCGGCGTGGCCGAGGCCTCCACCGCGGACACCGCCCTGCGGCTGGGGAACTGGACGCTGGTGCGCAGCGGTGCTGCGCCGCAGGGCGCCCCGGCGGGGGCCCACAGCCACTACCGGATGCAGGCCGACAGCGACCGCGGCGGCTTCGGCTTCGCGCTCGACCTGTCCAGCACCCAGCCGGTGCTGCTGCAGGGCGAGGCCGGCCATTCACGCAAGGGGCCGCTGCCCACGCAGGCCAGCCACTACTACAGCCAGCCGCAGCTGGCCACCCGGGGCACGGTGCGCGTGCAGGGCGAACGCCTGGCGGTGAAGGGCGTGGCCTGGATGGACCACGAGTGGAGCGAGACCCTGCTCGCGCCCGACGCGGTGGGCTGGGACTGGATCGGCATGAACCTCTTCGACGGCCGCGCCCTCACCGCCTTCCAGCTTCGACGCGCCGATGGCTCGGCCTTGTGGGCCGGCGGCAGCGTGCGTGCGCCAGGTGCGGGCGGCCCGCCGTCCGCCGGCGGCATCGCAGTCCAGGCCGGGCGCAGCTTCGGCCCCGACGAACTGCGCTTTCGGGCCGGGCGGACCTGGGCCAGCCCGGCCACCGGCGCACGCTACCCGGTGCAATGGACGGTGGACACGCCGCTGGGCCGGCTGCAGGTGCGCGCCCTGCTGGATGCCCAGGAGCTGGACAGCCGCGGCAGCACCGGCTCGGTGTATTGGGAAGGACTGAGCGAGCTCTTCGACGACGGCGGCCGCCTGCTGGGCCGCGGCTACCTGGAGATGACCGGCTATGCCGCCCGACTGCAGCTTTGAACCCTTGCCCGACGGCGGCACAGACGACGAGGTGGACACGCTCGTCATCGGCGCCGGCGTGGTGGGCCTGGCCTGTGCGCGGGCGCTGGCGCTCGGCGGCCGCAACGTGTGGGTGCTGGAAGCCGCCGCCGGCATCGGCAGCGGCGTGAGTGCGCGCAGCAGCGAGGTCATCCACGCGGGCCTCTACTACCCCACCGGCAGCCTGAAGGCGCGCTGGTGCGTGCGTGGCCGCCACCTGCTCTACGACTACGCCGCCCGGCGCGGCATCGGCCACAGGCGCTGCGGCAAGCTGGTGGTGGCCACCGAGGCGGCGCAGCTCGCCACGCTGCAGGCCATCGCTCGCCAGGGCGAGGCCAACGGCGTCGAAGACCTGCGTCTGATCGACGGGGTCACCGCACGGGCGATGGAGCCGGCACTGCGGGCCTGCGGTGCGCTGCACAGCCCGCATTCGGGCATCGTGGACAGCCACGCGCTGATGCTGGCGCTGCAAGGCGACCTGGAGGCCGCCGGCGGCAGCGTGGTGCTGCGCAGCCGGGTGCAGGCCTTGCAGGTGCGGCCGGGCGGCGGCGCGCGGGTGATCGTCCGCGACAGCGCAGCCCGACCCGGCGCCGACGCGCCGCCCACGGTGCTCGGGGCGCGCTGGGTGGTCAATGCGGCGGGGCTGCAGGCGGTGGGGCTGGCGCGCTCCCTGGCCCTGGCCCTGACGCCTGCGCCGGCGCCGGCGCCGGCCGGTGCCCGCGCACTGCCCAGCGCCCACTTCGCCCGCGGCCGCTACTTCACGCTGGCCCGCCGGGCGCCCTTCGAGCGCCTGATCTACCCGGTGCCCGAGCCGGGTGGCCTGGGCGTGCACCTCACGCTCGACCTGGCCGGGCAGGCCCGCTTCGGCCCGGACGTGCAGTGGATGGCGTCCGAGCGCGACGCCTCGCCCGAGGCCATCGACGCCTTCGACTATTCGGTGGACCCAGCGCTTCGCAGCCGCTTCGAGGCCGAGGTGCGGGCCTACTGGCCTGGCCTGCCCGAGCACAGCCTGCAGCCGGCCTACAGCGGCATCCGGCCCAAGCTGAGCGGCCCGGGCGAGCCGGCGGCGGACTTCCGCGTGGACGGCCCTGAAGAACACGGTCACGATGGCGTGCTGCACCTGCTGGGCATCGAGTCGCCGGGGCTGACCAGCGCGCTGGCCATCGGCGAGGCGGTGGCGGCGCGGGTGGCCGAACGCGAAAGCCGGGCCGCCGCGCACGGTCGCTAGACTTCCACCGATGACTTCGGCCACCCTGGACAAGACCCGCGCCTCCGCGCCGCCCAAGCGGCCGGTGCGCTCCCTGGGCGGCCTGCTGCCCTTCCTGCGCCCCTACCGGCTGCAGATCGCGCTGGCCCTGCTCTTCCTGACCATGGCCGCGGTGAGCACGCTGGTGCTGCCGGTGGCCCTGAAGAGCCTGATCGACCAGGGCCTGATCGCCGCCGACCCGGGCGAGCGGGTGATGGCCCTGAGGGGGCACTTCATGGCGCTGTTCGCCGTGGGCGCAGCGCTCGGCGCCTTCTCGGCGCTGCGCTTCTACATGGTCACCTGGCTGGGCGAGCGGGTGACGGCCGACCTGCGCAACGCGGTCTACCGCCATGTGGTGCGCCAGAGCCCGCAGTTCTTCGAGACCACGCAGACCGGCGAGGTGCTGTCGCGCCTGACCACCGACACCACGCTGGTGCAGACGGTGGTGGGCTCCAGCCTGAGCATGGGCCTGCGCAACACGGTGATGGGCATCGGCGCGATGGGCATGCTCATCGTCACCAACCCGGTGGTGATGACGCAGGTGCTGGGCATCCTGGTGCTGGTGGTGCTTCCGAGCCTCTACTTCGGGCGCCGGGTGAGAAAGCTCAGCCGCGCCAGCCAGGACCGCGTGGCCGACAGCAGCGCCATCGCCGCCGAGGTGCTCAATGCGGTGCCGGTGGTGCAGAGCTACACCCAGGAAGACCGCGAAGCCCAGCGCTTCGACGCCGCCACCGAAGCCGCCTTCGACACCGCCCGCCGCCGCACCCGCGTGCGTTCGCTGCTGGTGGCCTTCATCATCACCGCCACCTTCGGCGCGCTGCTGTGGGGCCTGTTCCAGGGCGCCCAGGCGGTGCTGGCCGGGCGCATCACCGCCGGGCACCTGGGCCAGACGGTGGTCTACGTGATCATCCTGGTGAGCAGCGTGGCGGTGCTGGCCGAGGTCTACGGCGACCTGCTCCGCGCGGCCGGCGCCACCGAGCGGCTGATGGAGCTGCTGGCCACGACATCGCCCATCCGCAGCCCGGAACGCCCCTTGCCGCTGCCAGCGGTGCAAGGCGGCTCGGCCGTCCGGCTGCAGCAGGTGACCTTCCGCTACCCCTCCCGCCCCCAGCACCCCTCGCTTGCCGGCTTCGACCTGGACGTCAAGCCCGGCGAGACGGTGGCGCTGGTGGGCCCGAGCGGCGCCGGCAAGAGCACCGTCTTCCAGCTGCTGCTGCGCTACTACGACGTGGCCGAGGGCCGCGTGACCGTCGACGGGGTGGACGTGCGCGAGGCGGGGCTTGCGCCGCTGCGCAGCCGCATCGGCATCGTGCCGCAGGACAGCGTGATCTTCTCGGCCGACGCGATGGAGAACATCCGCTACGGCCGCCCCGAAGCCAGCGACGACGAGGTGGTGCAAGCCGCCCGGGCGGCCTTCGCCGACGACTTCATCCGCGCGCTGCCCGAGGGCTACCGCACCTGCCTCGGCGAGCGCGGCGTGCGCCTTTCGGGCGGGCAGCGCCAGCGCATCAGCATCGCGCGGGCCATCCTGAAGAACCCGCCCCTGCTGCTGCTGGACGAGGCCCCCAGCGCGCTGGCCCCCGAGAGCGAGAGCGTGGTGCAGGCCGCGCTGGAACGCGCCATGGCCGACCGCACCACGCTGGTCATCGCCCACCGGCTGGCCACCGTGCAACGCGCCGACCGCATCGTCGTGATGGAGGCCGGCCGCATCGTGGACATCGGCACCCATGAAGACCTGGTGGCGCGCGGCGGGCTCTACGCACGCCTGGCCGCGATGCAGTTCACCGCCGACCGCCCCGTCGAAGCCGCAAGCCCGGGCTGACCCCTTTCCACCGGGGCCGACAGGCCCCTTCCTTTCCCCACCCCAGCCAGGAGACCGACGCCATGAGCCGCATCGACACCCTTGTCACCGCTGTCCCCGCTGCCGCTGCCACCGCCCGCCGCCCGGGCCGCAGCGCGCTGACCCTGGGCGCACTCGCCCTGGCCGTGGCCGCCAGCGGCTGCGCCAACATGAGCGAACGCCAGAAGGGCACCACCACCGGCGCGGGCATCGGCGCGGTGGCCGGCGCGGTGCTGAGCTCGGCCACCGGTGGCCGTGCGGGAACCGGCGCGGTCATCGGCGGTGCGCTCGGCGCGGTGGCCGGCAACGTGTGGTCCAAGCGCATGGAAGACAAGCAGCGCGCCATGGAGCAGGCCACCCGCGGCACCGGCATCGAGGTGGCCCGCACCGCGCAGAACGAGCTCAAGGTGAACGTGCCGGCCGACTTCTCCTTCGACGTCGGCCGTGCGGCCGTCAAGCCCAGCATGCGCCCGGTGCTCGACCAGTTCGCCCAGGGCCTGGACGCCAGCGCCCGCGTGCGCATCGTCGGCCACACCGACAGCACCGGCAGCGACGCCATCAACGACCCGCTGTCGGTGGAGCGTGCGCAGAGCGTTCGCGACTACCTCGCAGGCCGCGGCGTGTCGCCCGCCCGGGTGGAGACGAGCGGCCGCGGCGCGCGCGAGCCGGTGGCCGACAACGGCAGCGAGGCCGGCCGCTCCCAGAACCGACGCGTGGAGATCTTCCTGCGCGAACCCGAAGTGAAGAGCTGATGAGCCCCATGACCGACGCAGCCCCGGCCTCCGCGCCGGGGCTGGATTCCATGCGCCCGGTGCGCCGCCAGTACGAGGACTTCATGCGCCATGTGGACACGCACGGCGTGACCAAGGGCGACCGTACCGGCACCGGCACCAAGAGCGTGTTCGGCCACCAGATGCGCTTCGACCTCGCCGAAGGCTTCCCGCTGGTGACCACCAAGAAGGTGCACCTGAAGTCCATCATCCTGGAGCTGCTGTGGTTCCTGCGCGGCGACGGCAACGCCCGCTGGCTGCAGGAACGCGGCGTCACCATCTGGGACGAGTGGGCCAGCCCGGACGGCGACCTCGGCCCGGTCTACGGCGTGCAGTGGCGCTCCTGGCCCACGCCGCAGGGCGGCCACATCGACCAGATCGCCCAGGTGGTGGAGCAGCTGCGGCAGAACCCCGATTCACGCCGGATCATCGTCAGCGCCTGGAACGTGGCGGAGCTGTCGAAGATGGCGCTGATGCCCTGCCACGCCTTCTTCCAGTTCTGGGTGGCGCCGGCCACGGCCACGTCGCGCGCGAAGCTGAGCTGCCAGCTCTACCAGCGCAGCGCCGACATCTTCCTCGGCGTGCCCTTCAACATCGCCAGCTACGCGCTGCTCACCCACATGCTCGCGCAGCAGTGCGACCTCGACGTGGGCGACTTCATCTGGACCGGCGGCGACTGCCACCTCTACAGCAACCATGCCGAACAGGTGGCGCTGCAGCTGAGCCGCGAGCCCTTCGCCTACCCGACGCTGAACATCCGCCGCCGCCCGGCGTCGATCTTCGACTACGACTACGAAGACTTCGAGGTGCTGGGCTACCAGCACCACCCGGCCATCAAGGCGCCGGTGGCGGTGTGAGCGGCGCGCTCACGCGGCGCGACATAGCGCTGCTGGTGGCGCTCACGCTGATGTGGGGCGTGAACTGGCCGATGATGAAGCTGAGCCTGCGGGAGATCACGCCGCTGTGGTTCCGCGCCAGCACCATGGCCTGCGGCGCCCTGGTGCTGCTGGCCTTCTACGCGAGCCGCGGCCATTCGATGCGCCTGCCGCGCAGCGAGGTGCTGCGGGTGCTGTGGCTGGCCCTGCCCAACATCATCGGCTGGCACTGCTTTTCCATCATCGGCCTGACGCAGCTGGCCTCCGGGCGCGCCGCCATCCTGGGCTTCACCATGCCGGTGTGGACCGTGCTGCTGGGCGTGCTGCTGCTGCGCCAGGACATGACGCCGCGCGTGTGGCTGAGCGTGGTGATGGCCATCGCCGCGGTGGGCCTGCTGTCGGCCCAGGAGTTCGCGCAGATCGCCGGGCGGCCCATCGGCGTGCTGTGGATGCAGGCCGCAGCGGTGTGCTGGGCGGGCGGCACGCTGCTGATGCGCCGCACCTCCACCTCGCTCCCAAACGAGGCGGTCACGGTGTGGATGCTGCTGATGGGCGCGGCCTTCTTCTGGGTGGCCGCACTCCTGCTGGAACCCCTGCCCCGGCCGTCGGGCTTCAGCGGCGTGATGTGGGCCTCGCTCGCCTTCGGCGCGCTCATCAACTACGGCTATGCGCAGATCATCTGGTTCGGCATGGCCCGCCGCCTGCCGCCCACGGCCAGCGCCTTCTCGGTGATGGCCGTGCCGCTGGTGGGCGCGACCTCGGCGCTGGCCATCGTGGGCGAGGTGCCCGGCCCGCTGGACGGGCTGGCCGCCGCCTGCGTGGTGGTGGCCATCGCCAGCGCCCTGCTGCCCGCGCGAAAGGCCCGCACCGCATGAACCACGACGCCGCCCCCACCCCGACCCTGCCGCGGCTGGTGCTCATCGCAGCCGTCGCCCGCAACGGCGTCATCGGCCGAGACAACGCCCTGCCCTGGCACCTGCCGGCCGACCTCGCCCATTTCCGCGAACGCACCCGCGGCCGGCCGGTGCTGATGGGCCGCAAGACCTGGGACAGCCTGCCGCCGCGCTTCCGCCCCCTGCCCGGGCGGCGCAACCTGGTGCTCAGCCGCGACGCGCAGTGGCAGGCCGAAGGCGCCGAGCGGGTGGCCTCGCTCGACGCCGCGCTTCGGCTGTGCGCGGGCCAGCACGAGCTGATGGTCATCGGCGGCGCGGAGGTCTACCGGGCCGCCCTGCCCCAGGCGGATGAACTGGTGCTCACCGAGGTGGACGCCGATGTGGACGGCGACGCGCACTTCCCGGCCTGGCCGCGGGAGGACTTCGAGCGGGTGTCGGTGGTGCCGGGGGCGGAAGATCCGGTGTGGTCCTACGCCTTCGTGACCTGGCGGCGAGTGGGG
>JAIYCR010000013.1 GCA_027487905.1 Rubrivivax sp.
GCCGCGGGCGTAGTAGCCCAGGCCGGGCTCGACCAGCGCCATGGCCATGAAGCGATCGAAGGGCAGCCAGCCGCCCGCCTGCGCCAGCGCCGCGGTGATGCGCTCTTGCAGCGCCCGCGCCGCGGCCTCGTCGGCGGGGGGCGTCGATACACTGGACGGATGGCCGCGGGCGCCCAGCGACGCCCGGGCGAACGGTTGCGCAGAGGGCCGGTCGTCGGGCGGCACTGAATTCATCGATCCATTCTAGGAAGCATGTCCGACAGCCCCGTCGTCCTCGTCACCGGTGCGGCCCAGCGCATCGGCCGCAGCATCGCGCTGGAGCTGGCGGCGGCCGGCTTCGCCGTGGCCGTGCACGCGCGCCGGTCGCGCGCCGAGGCCGAAGCCACCGCTGCGGATTGCCGCGCCGCAGGCGCGCGCGCGGCCGTGGTGCTGGCCGACCTGGACGACGAGGCCGCCACCCGCGCGCTGCCGCATCAGGTGGTGCAGCAGCTCGGGCGGCTCGACGCGGTGGTCAACAACGCGTCGCGCTTCGAATACGACGCGCCGGCGGATTTCGGCTACGACGCCCTGCTCGAGCATCTGCGGGCCAACACCGGCGCGCCGGTGCTGCTCGCCCAGGGGCTGGCCGCCCACCTGGCCACGCGCGCCGGTGCGCGCGGCTGCGTGGTGAACCTGCTCGACCAGAAGCTGGCCAACCCCAACCCCGACTACTTCAGCTACACGCTGTCCAAGGCTGCACTGGAGGCAGCCACGGTGATGCTGGCCCAGGCGCTCGCACCCGCGGTGCGGGTGTGCGGCGTGTCGCCAGGCGTGACGCTGCTGTCCGGCCCGATGAACGAGGCCGAGTTCGGCGTGTCCCACACCATGACCCCGCTTGGGCGATCGTCCACGCCGCAGGACATCGCACGCGCGGTGCGCTTCCTGATCGAGTCGCCCGCCATCACCGGCACCACGCTGCTGGTCGATGGTGGCCAGCACCTGCAGGCCCAGGGCCGCGACGTGCTCTTCCTCGCCCGCGAGGCGAACCCGGCCCCGCCGGGCTGAGATTCGCCCCCCCATTCATGGCTGCGTTCCATCGCCGCTCCCATCGCTGCTTTCCATCGCTGCTTTCCATCGCCGCTTTCCATCGCTGCCAACTGGCGCACCCGAGCCCCGCATGACCCTGCCCGCCCACCCCGACCTCCTCGACTGCCGTCGACTCTTCCTGCGCGACCACGCGGTGGACATCCACATCGGCGTGCACGACTTCGAGAAGCAGGGCGCCCAGCGCGTGGTTTTCAACGTCGAGCTGTACGTGCCGCTGGCCGACAGCACGCCCACCGCGGACGAGCTGCATGAGGTGGTCGACTACGACTTCATCCGCAACGAGATCACCGCCCGCGTGCGGCAGGGCCACATCCAGCTGCAGGAAACGCTGTGCGACGACCTGCTCGCGCGCATGCTGGCCCACCCGCGCGTGCGGGCGGCGCGGGTGAGCACCGAGAAGCCGGATGTCTACCCCGACTGCGCCGGCGTGGGCTGCGAGGTCTTCGGCTTCTCGCGGCGCGCGCCATGACGGACACCACCACCGCGGCCGCGGTGCAAGCTGCGGCCACAGCCCCGGCCGTCGGCACCGCCGCTGCACGGGCGCGCGAGGAGCGCGAGCTCAACAAGCTGAGCAAGCGGCTGCACCGGCAGGTGGGCCAGGCCATCACCGACTTCAACATGATCGAGGAGGGCGATCGGGTGATGGTGTGCGTGTCCGGCGGCAAGGACAGCCACGCGCTGCTCGACCTGCTGCTCAGCCTGCGCCGGCGGGCGCCCATCCACTTCGACATCGTCGCGGTCAACCTCGACCAGAAGCAGCCGGGCTTTCCGGAGCATGTGCTGCCCGACTACCTGCGCGAGCTGCAGGTGCCCTTCCACATCGAGACGCAGGACACCTACTCCATCGTCAAGCGCCTGGTGCCCGAAGGCAAGACGATGTGCAGCCTGTGTTCGCGGCTGCGCCGCGGCATCCTCTACCGCGTGGCCGACGAGGTGGGCGCGACCAAGGTGGCGCTGGGCCACCACCGCGACGACATCCTGCAAACCTTCTTCCTCAACATGTTCTTCGGCGGGCGGCTCAAGGCCATGCCGGCCAAGCTGGTGAGCGACGACGGCCGCCACGTGGTGATCCGCCCGCTGGCCTATGTGGCCGAGACCGACCTGGAGCGCTGGGCGGCCCACCGGGCCTTCCCCATCATTCCGTGCACGCTGTGCGGCAGCCAGGAGAACCTGCAGCGCGTGCAGATCAAGCGCATGCTGCGCGAGTGGGAGCGGCAGCACCCCGGACGGGTGGAGAACCTCTTCCATGCGCTGGGCCAGGTGACGCCCTCGCACCTGATGGACCGGCGGCTGCATCCCTTCGAGACGCTGCGGGCAAGCGGCGTGCCCGATGCCGAAGGCGACCGCGCCTTCGACGAGGACGAACCCTGTGCACCGGGCGTGCCCCCTGCCGCGTTGAACACCGATGTGCAGCGGGTGTGGCGCCTGCAGCCCGATGAAGGCACGGTCGACGACTAGCCAGCGCCCGCCCCGCGGCGGCCCCCCAACCCTTGGCGAGGAGATGCGATGAGATCGACGATGGTTCCCGCAACGCTGGTGCTCGCAGCGGCCGTCCTGAGCGCTGGCTGCGCGTCGCTGAACACCGTGTCCACCGAGGTCACCCGCTACGCGCAGTGGCCCGCCGATCGCAAGCCGGGCAGCTACACCTTCGAGCGCACCCCCTCGCAGCAGGCGCAGCCGAGCGACCAGGCGCCGCTGGAGCAGGCGGCATCGCAGGCCCTCGAAGGCGCGGGCTTCACCCGGGCCGAGGACGCCAGCCGCGCCGAGTACCGGGTGCAGGTGGGTGCCCGCCTGACCCGCAGCGCCAACAGCCCGTGGGTGGACGACTGGCCGGGCAGCGCCTTCGGCCCGTGGGGCCCCTGGGGCCGGCCCTATGGCCGGGCCGGCTGGTACGGCCCCGGGGTGGGCCTGGGGCTGGGCTTCGGCTGGAACATGACGCCGCCGCGCTACGAGCGCGAGGTGGGCCTTCTGATCCGCGACGGCCGCACCGGCACGCCCTTGTACGAGACGCGCGCGGCCAGCGAAGGCACGCAGAACTTCTCCGCGCCGCTGCTGGGCGCGCTCTTCGAGGCCTCGATGCGCGACTTCCCTGCGGCGCCCCCCGGGCCGCAGGTCATCCGGGTGGAGTTGCCCCGCTAGGGCTGAACCGCCCCTTCCCTGCCGCGTGTCGTCAGCCCGGCTGCGCCACGCTGCCGGCCAGCGCGCGTACATCGCCTTCCCAGCCCCGCAGCCGCGCCACCGCTTCCTCGCGCTGGGTCCGGGTGGCGGTGTTGTGCAGCTTGGCGGCCAGCGCGCAGTTGAACTCCAGCAGGCGCTGCTGCTGTTCCCGGTAGGTCGGGTCGGTCGAGCGCTGCTGCGACTCGGCGAAGCGGCGCAGCGCCGCCGCCACCGCCTCGGTTCCGGCGCGCTCGGCCTGCAGGCGGGTCAGGGCGTCCAGCAGCTCGCGCTGGCGGCGTTCCCGCTCGGCCATCCAGCGCTCGGCATCGAAGGGCGAAGCCGCCATCTCGCGGGCGATGAGCGCGCGCTGGGCTGCATCGAGCCGGCCGTAGAAGCGCTCGAAGCGTTCCACCGTCCGGTCGGTTGCGGCCTGCAGGCGGCGCCGCGGGTCGGGCTGCAGGAATTCCTCGCGGTACTCGGCGTTGCGCCTGGCATAGCGCCGGGCGAGGCCCTGGATCTGCTGCGGCGTGAGCGTGCGGGCGATGTCGGCTGCCGCGGGCAGCGCCTGGTTGAGCGCACGGTCCACCCGCTCGCTGACATCGGCCGCCCAGCGGCAGGCCTGGCGCGGCGTGGTGTCGGCGGCCGCTTCGCGCTGCGCGCGTTCGAGCAGCTGGGCGTAGTCGGCCAGCTGCGTGCGGCGGTGCCAGGCGAACCAGTCGGCCAGGGCCTCCCGGGCGGCCGGGGCCTGGGTGTCGTTGAAGCCGACGAAGCCGTCCAGCCACCAGTAGCCCAGCTCGGGCGCCTGGCTGTAGCCGAAGCGGATGGCGCTGCACGCGCCCAGCAGCATCGAGACGATCAGGCCGCCTCCGATAATCCGGACCCAGCGGGCCGGCATCCGGGCCGGTGACAGGAAACGGGAGCGGGGCATGGCACTGGACATCGTCGTGATGGCGGCCGGCAAGGGCACGCGGATGAAGTCGGCGCGGCCGAAGGTGCTGCATCGTCTGGCAGGCCGTGCGCTATTGCAGCATGTCCTGGATGCCGTGCAGGGCTTGTCGGCCGATCGGCTGATCGTGGTCACCGGCCATGGCGCGGCCGAGGTGGAGGCGGCCGTGGCGGGCGAAGGCCGCGTCTTCGTCCGCCAGGAGCCGCAAAGGGGCACGGGGCATGCCGTGCAACAGGCGCTGCCGGTGCTGCACGAAGAAGGCACCACGCTGATCCTCAACGGCGACACGCCGCTCATCGAGCCGGCCACCGCCCGGGCGCTGGTGGAGGCCTCGGGCGGCGAGCGCCTGGTCCTGCTCACCGTGCAGCTGGCCGACCCCACCGGCTATGGCCGCATCCTGCGCGAGGGCGAGGCGGTGCGTGCCATCGTCGAGCAGAAGGACGCCACCCCCGAACAGCGGGCCATCCGCGAGGGCTACACCGGCGTGATGGCCGCGCCCACCGCGGCGCTGCGCCGCTGGCTGGCCGCGCTCACCTGCGACAACGCGCAGAACGAGTACTACCTGACCGACGTGGTGGCCATGGCGGTGGCCCACGGCGTGCCGGTCGTGGCCCGCGCAGCCACCAGCGAAACCGAGGTGCTGGGGGTGAACAGCCCCGCGCAGCTCGCCGACCTGGAGCGCCGGCTGCAGCGCCGCACCGCCGAGCGCCTGATGGCCGAGGGCGTGCGCCTGGCCGACCCGGCCCGGCTGGACGTGCGCGGCTCGCTCGAATGCGGCACGGACGTGGACATCGACGTCAACTGCGTCTTCGAAGGCCGGGTGGTGCTGGGCGACGGCGTGTCCATCGGCGCGAACTGCGTGATCCGCGACGCGCAGATCGACGCCGGCGCCATCGTCCACCCCTTCACCCACATCGACGGCGACGGCCGGCCGGTGCGGGTGGGCGCGGACGCCCGCATCGGCCCCTTCGCCCGCCTGCGCCCGGGCGCGCAGCTCGCCGCCGAGGTGCACATCGGCAACTTCGTCGAGGTGAAGAACAGCACCCTCGCCCGCGGCGCCAAGGCCAACCACCTGGCCTACCTGGGCGACGCCACCGTGGGCGAGCGGGTGAACTACGGCGCGGGCAGCATCACCGCCAACTACGACGGCGCGAACAAGCACCGCACCGTCATCGAGAACGACGTGCACGTGGGCAGCAACTGCGTGCTCATCGCCCCCATCACCCTGGGCGCGGGCGCCACCATCGGCGGCGGCTCCACGCTCGGGCGCGACGCGCCGGCCGGGCAGCTCACCGTGGCCCGGCCCAAGGCCATCACCGTGCAGGGCTGGAAACGGCCCGCCAAGCAGAAGAAGGACTGAAGCAACATGACCCCCCGCACCCGCCACCGCATCGCCGTGATCCCCGGCGACGGCATCGGCACCGAGGTGATGCCCGAAGGCCTGCGCGTGCTCGAGGCCGTGGCCGACCGCCATGGCATCGACTTCGACTGGCAGATGATTCCCTGGGCCAGCTGCGACTGGTACGCCCGACACGGCGAGATGATGCCGGCCGACTGGAAGCAGCAGCTCGAAGGGGTGGACGCGATCTACTTCGGCGCCGTCGGCTGGCCGGCCACCGTGCCCGACCACATCTCGCTGTGGGGCTCGCTGCTCAAGTTCCGCCGCGAGTTCGACCAGTACGTGAACCTGCGCCCCTGCCGGCTGATGCCGGGCATCCGCTCGCCGCTGGTGGACCGCCAGGGCCGCGCCCGTGCCC
>JAIYCR010000107.1 GCA_027487905.1 Rubrivivax sp.
CGTCAGCATCACGGTCAAGCTGATCGCCCCGATCGCGATGGAAGAGGGCCTGCGCTTCGCCATCCGCGAGGGCGGCCGCACCGTGGGTTCGGGCGTCGTGGCCAAGATCATCGAGTAAGCGAGGTCGTTTTTGACGCCTGCGGGCGCCGCAGGGGCATAGCTCAATTGGCAGAGCGCCGGTCTCCAAAACCGGAGGTTGGGGGTTCGAGACCCTCTGCCCCTGCCAGCCGCGAGGCTGGCCCCGCCGAGTCTTCCTCCGGGCCCTGATCGGGCCCCGTTCCCGCCCGCGGCCTCGGCTCGCGGGCATTTGTGTTGATGCGGTGCCTGCGGGTATCGCCCGAAGCCCGCCCGGATTCGATCCCCATGTCCAACGCCCCCGTCGAAACCGTCAGCACTGGCGCCGACAAGGCCAAGCTGGCTGCGGCCGCTGCCCTCCTGGTCGGCGGCCTGGTCGCTTTCTACGCGCTGGGCGCCCAGCCGCTGTGGCTGCGGGTCGTGAGCCTGCTGGTGCTGCTGGCCGCGGCGGTGGTGGTGTTCTTCCTGTCCGAGTCGGGCAAGCAGTTGATCGCCTATGGCCGCGATTCCGTCCGCGAAGCCAAGAAGGTCGTCTGGCCCACCCGCAAGGAAGCGCTGCAGATGACAGGCTACGTGTTCGCCTTCGTCTTCGTGATGGCGCTCTTCCTGTGGCTCACCGACAAGACGCTCGAGTGGGTGATGTACGACCTGATTCTCGGCTGGCGCCGTTGAGGAAGAGGACCCCCGATGACCGATTCCCTCACCCCTGACACCGAAGCCGTCGCCGCGCCCGTGCCCAGCACCGCGCCGGGCATGCGCTGGTATGTGGTCCATGCCTACAGCGGCATGGAGAAGGCCGTCGAGCGCAACATCCGCGAGCGCATCGAGCGCGCCGGCATGAACGCCAAGTTCGGCCGCATCCTCGTGCCCACCGAAGAGGTCGTCGAGCTGAAGAACGGCAAGAAGGCGGTCACCGAGCGCCGCTTCTTCCCCGGCTACGTGCTCGTCGAGATGGCCATGGACGACGAGTCCTGGCACCTGGTCAAGCACACCAACAAGGTCACCGGTTTCGTCGGCGGAGCGAAGAACCGCCCGTCGCCCATCTCGGAAGCCGAGGTGATGAAGATCGTCAACCAGATGCAGGAGGGCACCGAGAAGCCCCGGCCGAAGGTGGAATGGTCGGTGGGCGAGCTGGTGCGGGTCAAGGAAGGCCCCTTCACCGATTTCAACGGTGCGATCGAGGACGTCAACTACGACAAGTCCAAGGTCCGCGTGTCGGTCACCATCTTCGGCCGCGCCACGCCGGTCGAGCTCGACTTCGGACAGGTCGAGAAGGTCTGACGCCGTTTCGGCCCCTGGCAGCGGGGCCGGCCGATGCCTTCGGGCGCCGGACGAATCGCTGCCCGCGCGTCCGCCCGTGACCGGCGGCAGGAGGAGCCGGGGTAGCCAATCCCCGGCGTTTGCACTCGGGGTCGGTGGCGTCCAGCCGCCGAACCCTCATCAGGAAGACCATGGCCAAGAAAATCGTCGGCTTCATCAAGCTGCAGGTTCCCGCCGGCAAGGCGAACCCCTCTCCCCCGATCGGTCCGGCGCTGGGTCAGCGCGGCCTGAACATCATGGAGTTCTGCAAGGCGTTCAACGCCCAGACCCAGGGCATGGAGCCCGGTCTGATGCTGCCCGTGGTGATCACCGCCTTCGCGGACAAGAGCTTCACCTTCATCCTCAAGACCCCGCCCGCGACGGTGCTGATCAAGAAGGCCATCGCGCTGGGCAAGGGCTCTGCCCGTCCGCACGCCGAGAAGGTGGGCAAGCTCACCCGCGCGCAGATCGAGGACATCGCCAAGGCGAAGCTCAAGGACCTGACGGCCGCCGACCTGGAAGGCGCCGTTCGCACCATCGCCGGCTCCGCCCGTTCGATGGGCGTCACCGTGGAAGGCATCTGATCATGGCCAAGCTCAGCAAGCGACAGAAGGCCCTCGTGGGCAAGGTCGACAGCACCAAGCTGTACCCGCTGGACGCAGCGCTCGCGCTGGTCAAGGAGTGCGCCACGGCCAAGTTCGATGAAGCCATCGACATCGCCGTGCAGCTCGGCGTGGACGCCAAGAAGTCCGACCAGGTCGTCCGCGGCGCGGTCGTCATGCCCCACGGCACCGGCAAGACCAAGCGCGTGGCCGTGTTCGCCCAGGGCGCCAAGGCCGACGAGGCCCGCGCCGCTGGTGCGGACATCGTCGGCATGGAAGACCTGGCCGAACAGGTCAAGGCTGGCAACCTCAACTTCGACGTCGTCATCGCCTCGCCTGACACCATGCGCGTGGTGGGCACGCTCGGCCAGATCCTCGGTCCGCGCGGCCTGATGCCCAACCCCAAGGTCGGCACGGTCACCCCCGACGTCGCCACCGCGGTGAAGAACGCCAAGGCCGGCCAGGTGCAGTTCCGCGTCGACAAGGGCGGCATCATCCACGCGTCCATCGGCCGCCGCTCCTTCGACTCCGAAAAGCTCGCGGGCAACATCCGCGCGCTGGTCGAGGCCCTGAACAAGGCGAAGCCTGCGACGAGCAAGGGCATCTACCTTCGCAAGGTGGCGGTTTCCTCGACGATGGGCGTGGGCGCCCGGGTCGACGTGTCCAGCCTCAACGCAGCGTCGCCGGCGGCCTGAAGACCAGGCCCGAAAGGCATGAACATGCCGTCCCCGCTGCCGGGCCTGGATGCCCGGCACGCGGACGGTCTCGAATTGGTGGGCTGCGCAGGCTGACGCCGGCGCAGGTCATCCAAGACCGCTGGTGCGGCTTTAGCCGCGTAATCGAAAGCCCGGGCCGCTCCTTGCGGCGCAGCCCGGAACAGCAAGCCAGCGCAGATGGCGGTCCCGCCGGACAGATCCGGTGGGCAGGGGCTCAGGCCGCTGCCCGCCTGCTGGTCGGAAGGTCGCTGATTGAAGTGGTGCTGCAGCCGGTCCGACCGGAAGCGGCACGAACGTGAGGAGCAGACCTTTGAGTCTCAATCGCAACGAAAAACAGACGGTCGTGGCCGACGTGACTGCCCAGGTGGGCAAGTCGCAGACGCTGGCGCTGGCTGAATACCGTGGCCTCACCGTGGAACACCTGAACGCGTTGCGCCGTCAGGCGCGCGACAAGGGCGTGTACCTTCATGTTCTGAAGAACACGCTTGCCCGTCGCGCGGTTGCCGGCACCTCGTTCGAGGTGGCCCAGGGTGCCATGGTCGGCCCGCTGATCTACGGTTTCTCCGAGGACGCGGTCGCTGCCGCGAAGGTGCTGGCGGATTTCGCCAAGACCAACGACAAGCTCGTCATCAAGGGTGGGGCCTATGCCGGCCGCATGCTCGATGCCGACGGCGTGAAGTCGCTGGCCAGCATCCCCACCAAGGAAGTGCTGCTGTCGCAGCTGCTGGGCCTGATGCAGTCGCCGGTCTCGCGCATGGCGCGCGTGCTGGCGGCGCTGGCCGAGCAGCGTGGCGGCGGCGCCGAGGCAGCCCCGGCCGAGGCCGAAGCTGCGCCGGCGGCCTGACGCACCCCTCGAAGAACACGACCTTTCCAACCATTCAAGATTTCTGGAGCCCTCCATGGCATTCGACAAAGACGCATTCCTGACCGCCCTCGACAGCATGTCGGTGATGGAGCTCAACGAGCTCGTCAAGGCGATCGAAGAGAAGTTCGGCGTGTCCGCCGCCGCGATGGCCGCCCCGGCCGGTGCCGGTGCTGGCGCCGCTGCCGCGGTGGTGGAAGAGAAGACCGAATTCACCGTGATGCTGCTGGAAGCCGGCGCCAACAAGGTGTCGGTCATCAAGGCCGTCCGCGAAATCACCGGCCTCGGCCTGAAGGAAGCCAAGGACCTGGTGGATGGCGCGCCCAAGCCCGTGAAGGAAGGCATCGCCAAGGCCGACGCCGAGGCGGCCAAGAAGAAGCTGGACGACGCTGGCGCAAAGACGGAGTTGAAGTAACCCCCCCCGGAGCCGATCGCAGATCGGCTCCCCCCCCTGGAAGGGGGGGGGCACCGTCGGCGGCCCGGCAGAGCCGGTTCCGCGACGGTCGCTTGGGTCGGGTGGCTGCGAGGTCACCCGGCACAAGTCCTTTCCTGGGGGTGGTGGTGGTGCGGCGCGCAAGCGCCGCGGCGTTGCGAGAGCAGCGCGAAGCCTTCGGGTTTCGCAGTGTTCTCTGATCCGACTGCAGAGAGACCGGTTTGGTCGGGCCCTGGTGCAATGCCGGGGTTGTCCGCCAGCGGCTGGTAGTGGCCAGCCACCAATCGACGGGTGCAAAGCCTGTTTGACAGTCGCCGACGGATTCACGTCAAGGCCCGGCGTGCGTCCTGAGACGGAGTGAGAAATCACCTATGGCGCAGAACATCTCCCCCTACAGCTACACCGAGCGCAAGCGCATCCGCAAGAGCTTCGGCAAGCGTGAGAGCGTGCTCGACGTGCCCTATCTGCTGACGATGCAGAAGGATTCCTACGTCGCGTTCCTGCAGAAGGATGTCCCGCCGGCCAAGCGCAAGCCCGAAGGGCTGCAGGCCGCCTTCCTGTCCGCGTTCCCCATCGTGTCGCACAACGGGTTCGTGGAAATGAAGTTCCTCGAATTCAACATGGCCCGCCCGGCCTTCGACACCCGGGAGTGCCAGCAGCGGGGTCTGACCTACGCAGCCGCCGTGCGCGCCAAGCTGCAGATGATCATCTACGACCGCGAGTCGCCGCAGGCGAAGACGGTGCGCGAGATCAAGGAGCAGGAGGTCTACATGGGCGAAGTGCCGCTCATGACCGACTACGGCTCCTTCATCATCAACGGCACCGAGCGCGTCATCGTCAGCCAGCTGCACCGCAGCCCCGGCGTGTTCTTCGAGCACGACAAGGGCAAGACCCACAGCTCGGGCAAGCTGCTGTTCAGCGCCCGCATCATTCCCTACCGCGGCTCCTGGCTCGACTTCGAGTTCGACCCCAAGGACATCCTCTACTTCCGCATCGACCGCCGCCGCAAGATGCCGGTGACGATCCTGCTGAAGGCCATCGGCCTGAACCCCGAGTCCATCCTGGCGCACTTCTTCGTGTTCGACAGCTTCCGGCTGATGGACACCGGCGCCCAGATGGAGTTCGTGGCCGACCGCCTGCGCGGCGAGGTGGCCCGCTTCGACATCACCGACAAGGCCGGCAACGTCGTGGTGGAGAAGGACAAGCGCATCACCGCGCGCCACATCCGCACGCTCGAGCAGAGCGACACCGGCTTCGTGAGCGTGCCCGAGGACTTCCTGGTGGGCCGCGTGTTCGCCCGCAACGTGGTCGACGGCGACACCGGCGAAATCCTCGCCAAGGCCAACGACGAGGTCACCGAGGCCGTGCTCAAGAAGCTGCGCGCCGCGGGGGTGAAGGAGTTCCAGTGCATCTTCACCAACGACATCGACGAAGGTCCGTACATGTCGCAGACGCTGGCGGCCGACGAGACGGTTGACCAGCTCGCCGCGCGCGTGGCCATCTACCGCATGATGCGCCCCGGCGAGCCGCCGACCGAAGACGCCGTCGAGGCGCTCTTCCATCGCCTGTTCTACAGCGCCGACACCTACGACCTCTCGCGCGTGGGCCGCATGAAGTTCAACGCCCGCGTGGGCCGCGACGTGCCCGAAGGCCCGATGACGCTGACCAACGAGGACATCCTCGACGTGGTCAAGATCCTGGTGGAGCTGCGCAACGGCCGCGGCCAGGTCGACGACATCGACCACCTCGGAAACCGCCGCGTGCGCTGCGTTGGCGAGCTGGCCGAGAACCAGTACCGCTCGGGCCTCGCCCGCATCGAGAAGGCGGTCAAGGAGCGCCTGGGCCAGGCCGAGGCCGAGCCGCTGATGCCGCACGACCTGATCAACTCCAAGCCGATCTCGGCGGCGCTCAAGGAGTTCTTCGGCGCGTCGCAGCTGTCGCAGTTCATGGACCAGACCAACCCGCTGTCGGAGATCACGCACAAGCGTCGCGTGTCCGCCCTCGGCCCGGGCGGCCTGACCCGCGAGCGCGCCGGCTTCGAGGTGCGCGACGTGCACCCCACGCACTACGGCCGTGTCTGCCCGATCGAGACGCCGGAAGGCCCGAACATCGGTCTGATCAACAGCCTCGCCACGTTCAGCCGCGTCAACAAGTACGGCTTCATCGAGACGCCCTTCCGAAAGGTGCGCGACAGCCAGGTGACCAGCGAGGTCGTCTACCTGTCGGCGATGGAGGAG
>JAIYCR010000030.1 GCA_027487905.1 Rubrivivax sp.
ACCGCCCAGGGACGGTCATCGTCATCACTGGCGCGGATGCGCAGTTCCGGTGGCTGCCAGCGCGGGTGGCGGTACAGGGGCAGGCCGGTGTCCCAGTCCATCAGTGCCAGCACATGCGCACAGAGGATGGCCGTGCCGGCCGCCTCGCCGGGCTCGACGAGCAGGGGCACCTTCAGCAGGCCGGTCGAGCGGCCGACCGTGCCGACCACGTCGAACTCGTCGAGCCAGCTCGCGCCGGTGCTGGTGTCGCCCAGCACCAGCCGCACCTTGCGGCCTTCCCGGCGGCAGGTCTCCAGCACCCTCGCCAGGCGAGGGTCCGTGCCGGGATCGAAGTAGGTGCTGTGGCCCTGGGCGGACTCGCCCCAGGCACGTACGGCAGCGAGGTACTTCTCGTAGCCGGTGAGGCTGCCCGCGTCATCGGCGGTCGGCATCAGGTCGGGACGATCGAGCCGCTTCGCGATCTGCTGGGCATGATCGCGGGCGTTGTCGAAGCCGAAGCAGGTCACGCCACATTCGGTGGCGATCACATACAGGCGTTGCTCGGGATTCAGGGTGATGTCTCGCATGGTGAACTCTCGAAGTTGGGAGGGCGGACACCGGCCCTGGCGGGACAGGCCCGCGGGCGGTTGGATGGGGTGCCGGTCAACACAGGCCGCTGGACGTCAGTCCTTGGACGAGGCACGTCAGCGACTGAACCCGGTGCAGCCGATGGGGCTGCGCCGGGGCTCGGTCTTCGGATCAGCGCCGGCTGATCTGCACGGCGGGTGCGAGGCCGTCGACGGGAGGTTCCGGGGCACGCTCGGAGCCGCCTTCGGAGCCATTGACCGGCGACGCCGGGGACATGCCGGCCTGGTGCTGGAAGCGGGCGTGCGCGTCGGCGAACTCGGCATCGCCCAGCAGCTGACGAACCTGCGCGGCGGCCGGTTCGGTCCTGCCGTCGGCGTCACGGCCCGAGGCGGGGCGCGCGCCCCGCTTCGATGTCGCTGGCGAGGCTGGCGGTGTGGCGGCAATGGCCTCGTCGAGGACGTCCGCAGTGCGGTGGTACGCCTTCTGCGTGACGCCGCCCACGAAGGCTGCGGGTCGCTGCAGCGTCCACTGGACCAGCAGGCGCAGCCACTGCCCGATGCGCTTGTCGCGGGCCTGGCGCGCCTTGTGGACGCGCAGCGACTGCTTGCAGGAGAGGTACAGCGCCAGGTGGCGACGCTTCATCTCGGCGTCGCCGTCGAGCTGCGCCATCACCTCGGCGGCGAGGGCGACGTCACGGCCGACGCGTCTGTAGAAGCCGACCCAGGCGCGCTGCTCCTCGATGTCGATGGTGCTGCGCCGCGGTGACGGGCTCTGGGAGGATCTGTCTGGGAAAGCATGACTCATGGGGTTCTCCAAGAATGCGAGGGAACCCCGGCCCCGACGGGAGACGGTGACTCCCGGAGGGTGGATGGCGAGGACGGCTGAAAGCCGAGGGAAACGGGGTGTCGGGTGATGGCGTCCCGATGCCATCGCTGGCGGTCGGTTCACCATCCCCGAGACCCGAGGACTCGATCGGCACGAGGTCGAGCCGCCGGCGGTGCCGTGACGGACGACTCGATGCCCGCGACCATCAGGTCGTGAGCACGCGAGCGGCGCCTCGGCGCAGGCCCTCGGCAATGCCGATCCAGCGGTCGGCGATCCGGTCCAGGTAGACCAGGTCGTCGGCCGCGATCTCGCCCGAGGCGCGGAGCCGGGCGATGACTTCCTTGACCAGGAGGGGATCCTCCCGGGCCAGCACGATGGCCGTCGAGGCGATGCGCCTGCGGTAGGTGTCGACCGTCATGGTCAGTACACCGTCGTGCAGCGCTCGGACGCCAGAGGGTCCGCGGCCTCGCACACCATGCGGATGGACGCATGGGACGTGCTGGGCCGGGGCCGGAGCAGCGCCGGAAGGGTGACAGGCTGCCGGGCGGGCACACGGGCAAGCCCGGTACCACCCAGCAGTGCACACACCGGCGCGACAGCGCGGTTCCACGGAACGGGACTCATGGGGGTTCTCCTTCAGGGGTGAAGGGGAACGCCCATCCCTGGCGGGGAACTGGGGTTCCCCGTCTGGGATGCCCTGCCGGGAAGGCAAGGCGCTTCGTCGCGCACAGGTGCGTGCGCGAGCTGCGGAGGTCCGCGTCCGAGGGGACGGGGCCAGGGCAGATGCGTGCGTCAGGCCAGGCTTCTGATCGAGATCAGGCCGGGCTGGTGAGCGCAGGGCGCGTCACGACGCAGAGGTCGTGGTCGGCGCATGCGAGGAGGGGCCACGACACGGGGTCATGGCCGGCTCCTGGTTTCGGATCCGGATGGATCTGAATCGGCCCGGCACACGGAGGTGCCGGACGGGACACAAGGCAGGTAACGACTGCGACGCCAGCTGGGCTGGACTTCAGGGCGACCGGAGCCACCGATGAAGGCTGAGCAGACGCGATGTCCGCAGGAAGCCGCGTCAGTATCGGACGGGTTCCCTCGGTCGGCAACGGACCCGAGGTCTCATCGTGACAAGGCCCGCCCAAGCGACCGTCTTGGCCGAGGCTTGGGCGGGCAATCGGTTCCGAGTCCTCGACGTCGCTGGCCTGGAATGCGGCGCTGCCCGGTTGCAGGGCGTGCGGGCCGGCTGACGGTTCGTATAGTGGGCGGATCAAGATCTCCAGCAAACCGAAGCCGCACAGTCCATGACCGTCGAGCGCTATGCCTTCAATGACTGCGAAGCCACCACGGCAGCAGGGGTGTCGCTGCGCATTCCTGCTGGCGTTCACCACGTCGAGCGGCGATCGCTGGTGTTCCGCGTGCGCCTGGGGGGACGCGAGCTCGATCTGACCCTGGCCGAGTGGGAACGCCTGTTGCACGCGGGCTGTGTCGGGCCGACCTCCGTCGTGGTCGCCGATTCGCAGGGGACCGGCGACACCCATCCTCGGTGAGGCGCGCACCGTGGCGAAGGCAGAGTGGAACGTCCGGGCCGGGAACTCAGATCGCCAGATCCCGGCGACCCCGGGACCCGTGCCGCTCAAGTGGGCCAGCGACGCGGCGACGGGTACTCCCCGGTACATCCATGACCCGGACATCGTCTCGCAGGCCGCGAGTGCCGTCTGTCCGGGTTGTGGCAGCAAGTTGTGGACGGTCCTGGCGGGTGAGCCGCAGCGCGTTCGACCGACGGCGCATTTCCGCCACGTGGCCGGCACGCCGCGAACCGCGTGCGTCGTCGTTGCAGCCCGTCTTGCCGCCTCGCACCATCTGGCGTCTCTGGGCTACATCGACCTGCCGCGACGGCGGGTGACCGCCGTCTCGAAGGGCTTCAGCGGTGAGGGCTACGAGGCATGGGTAGAGGAGCCGGCGCAGCGTGTTCGGATCAGTGATGTTCGGATGATCGATCCGGCCGCGGCGGAGCTGACGCTGGACGATGGCAGGGCCATCCTGGTGGACCTGACTGGCGAGCGCGTCGAAGGCGAGGCAGGCCGCGCGGTCATCACGATCAATCTGTCGGACCCGGCGCTGGCGGAGATGGACGTGGACGAGCTGCGAGCGCGACTTCGGCTGCTGCCTCCCGCGAGTTGGTGCTCCCACTGGCGTGATCGCGAGTTGACGTCGCAGGCGCGGAGCCGGGCCGCGGACGAGGCGCGCCAGGCGCTTGACGCCTGGACCGACGAGGACGAGGCGCGGTTCCAGGCGCAACTGCCGCCGGGCACGGACCCGGAGGCGACCGCGACAATGCGTCGCGAGACCTTGCTGCACCGGACCGTCAAGTCGATCCTCGAAGACGCGAGGCGCATCCGAGCACCGGGCCTGCATGTCGCCGTGCGGCGTGACGCACCTGATGGGTACGGCGACGGCTGGGATGACCATCGCGTCGAGATCCTGTGGTGGAGCGCGCCGGCCGAACTGAGGTTCGAGGCCGTGGAACTGGAGAGGCGCCTCGGCCGCATCGTGCCGGATGTTGTCGGGCATCTGGCGGAGCCTCGACCGCGCATCCTTGGCGGCATCGCCACCCGGGTTCAACGAGGCGATGACGAAGAAGAGGACGAGCAGCACGATGAGTTCCCGGCGCATTGGTCGGAGACGGTGCTGATCGAAGTGGCGGTCACGCACAGGGTGGATGAGGAGAAGCTGCGGAAGGTCCGGCACCTCGATCTGCCGACGCTCGAGATCGACCTCGGTTCGATGGGCGGACGCCTGACGCTGGACGGTCTGCGCAAGCTGGTCGTGGATGGAACCGAGGGGAAACAGTGGCTGCACCACCCTGCGCTGAGAACCCGCCGCGCCATGCTGCGCTACAAGCTCCGTGAACATGCCGAGGTACTGGCCTACCAGGCCTACATCCGGGCGCACCGGCGTGAGCGGCTGCTTCAAACGCCCGCTTCACAATGGGCGGAGCGGTACCTACTGGCACTCAGAGCGTTCTGCGACGCCAACATCAGGATCGAGCGACTGCGAAAGACGGAAGGACCGCGATACCTCGAACACCTGGACGAGGACAGCGAGGAATGGGCGGAGGTCGCCCTGGCCGCTGAGGCCCTGGAAGCCCACGGGTTCGATGGCGGTGCCGAGCACTTGTTCGCCCGCACGATCGTGCCTCGCATCCTGTCGATCCAGTTGAACACCGGGGTCGGCTACGCCGTGTCGAGCGCGACCCAGGTGGTGAACGCGATCATGAACACCCGCAGCGACAACAGTACGCAGTGGCTGTCGCTCTACCTCATTGCCGCCAGGTCCTTCGATGTCGAGCGGCACTTCAGACCCGAGCAGGTTCGACGTTTCCGCGAGTGGCGGGCGGAGGTCGTCCGGCAGATCGAGGAGGGGGCACCCGAGTACCTGCGGCCGGCCCGATTCGATGCCATCCTGTCCATGCTCTTTCCGGCGATGGCGCGCGGACTGACAAACGGGAAGGGTCGCGTGGCCTAAGTTCCCAGGTGCCGTGACAGCGGGCACTGGCCGCACACCGACCCTTCGCGAGTACCCAGCCGCTGCCAGGGGCGGACGGTGGCGAGCGTCGGCAATCTGGTCGCCTGATTGCGCGCTCATGATCTTCTACGCCGCCGAATGACCGTCGGATCCCGCTGCAAACCGGCCGGTTGTCGAGAGCAGCGCCTGATCCTCTGGGGACAGGGCCCGGCGATAAGATGACGTGAACTGCCAAGAGGGAGAGACCTTGAGCAAGCATCTCGAAGAGCTGTTTACCGATTCGTTGGCCCGCGACGAACACCACGTTGCTCACCACCCGCTGCTCATGTTGCGCAAAGACAGCCTAGCCGAGGTAATGCGATTCACTGAGCGGACGCCCAATGCCAGCTACGCCATTGCACCGCTGCGGGAGTTGTTTGCCATCGACTCTTGGTGGGGCGACGCTCAGAAGCTGGAAAAGTTCTTCCAGCTCTCAGGTGAGCTTCAGTTCTGGATGCTGGCTGAGGCTAAAGGGGTCCCGATTGCCCGGGTGCCAGAGGCCAAGCAGAAGATGCCCGACTTTCGACTAAACAGTGGAGCCGCCTGGGCACCTTCTTTCGAGGTGAAGACACTGTCGGTAGCCGCCGGGTTTCGAAACATTGACGCCATGATGGATGGCGCAGTCGACAGCCAGATTGACCTTGACGCGCAGCAGAAGCGCGGAGTGACGTTCGCGACGAGCGAACAGGAGCTGACTACGCACGGCCATACTGATTTTGAGCGGGTCGTCACCACGATGTGCAGGAACCTCATCGACAAGACGCAGAACAACATCAAGGGCGGTCAGTACAGCGCGGCGACGACGTTTCTTGTACTATTGACCCGGCATTGAACTATTGAACTCAAGCCGCATATCGCACCGGCTCATGCTGGAAGTAGCTTTTGATCCGCTCTGGTTGTCTTTGCACGCTGCTGAGGTGCCGCGCGGCAGCCTTCACCAACTGCAGCTTCGTGCGCGCCGGGGCCAGTTTCGTGACGGCCTGCTTCAGGTCCGCATTGGCCATCTCGTTGGGATTGAGCTCGGGGCTGTAGCTGGGCAGGTAGAAGACCTCGATCTCGGTCTTGTGCTCGGCCAGCCAAGCCTTCACAGGCTTGCTGTGATGCACGCGCAGGTTGTCCAGAATCAGGTAAACCTTCCTGCCCGCGTCCTTGACCAGCCGACGCAGGAAGTCGATGAGGATGTCGGAGTTCAGCGCGCCGTCGAAGGTCTTCCAGCGCATCTGACCCTTGTTGGTGACCGTGGAGATGACAGACAGGCCGTGGCGCTTGTTGCTCACTCGGACCACCGGCGTCTGGCCCTGCGGTGCGTAACTGCGGCCGCGCACGTCGTCGCTGCGCAGGCCGGTCTCGTCGCCCCAGTGAATCTCGGCACCCTCGACCTTGGCGCACGCGGCGATGACGGGGTACTCCTCGTCGAGCCACTTTTGCACCGCCGCAGGCGATTGCTCGTAGGCCTTCTTCATGGGCTTCTGCGGCGTGAAGCCCCAGCGCTCGAGGTACAGACCCATCGTGCGCACGGCCAGCTTGATGCCGTAGCGGTCCCGGATCAGCTCGGCCACCGCCTGGCGCGTCCACAGCGCGTAGACCATCTTCAACTGGTCCGGCGTGCGGTCGCGGATCAGCCGCTGAACCTCACGTTCTTGCTCGGCGCTGAGCGTGCGGCCGCTACCGACCGGTCGGCCGCCGCGGTCGACGTCCACCGCCTTCCAGCCGCCGGTCTCGTAGGCCTTCACCGCTGCGATCACGGTCGTGCGCGACATCTCGCATTGCGCCGCCGTGTCCTTCAGGCTCGTGCCGTCCAGCCTCATCTTCACCGCACGCCGGCGCCGCTCGTTGAGAGCCTCCACCGGCAGCGTTCTGGAGTCGATCTTGTCCATGCTCGATCTGACTCTACGGCATGCAATAAGTTCAACCGTTTAGTGCCGGATCAATAA
>JAIYCR010000112.1 GCA_027487905.1 Rubrivivax sp.
CCCCCCTGCAGGTCCGGATGGTCATAGCGGATGCCGGTGTCCAGCACCGCCACCACCACCGACGGGCTGCCGGTGCTGCGCTGCCAGCCGGCCACCGCGTTGATCGACGAGACCACGCCGGGCGACGGCGCCTGCAGATACCACTGGCCCACCACCGGGCCGGCCGGCAGGGGCACTGAGGCGAAGCGCGGGTCGTTGACGGCGGGCGCGGCCTGCAGGCGGCGCAGGCGCTCGTCCACCTCCACCAGGGCCACGCCGGGGTCGCGCGACAGGCGGTCGGCCAGCTGCTGCGAGCTCAGGCCCGGCACCCGCAGCACCTGGGTGCGCTCGGTGATGGCGCGGCCACGCAGCACCGGCAGGCCGGTGCGGACGGCCAGGCGTTCGCCGCGCTGCTGCAGCGAGAAGTCCCTTTCGGCCCAGGACGCATCGGTGCGCCAGTGGACGATCACCCGGCCCATGGGCCCGGCCGGCACCGACGCACCAGCGGCTGCATTCGGGGCCGGCGGGGTGGCCGCGGCGCCCAGCGGCAGGCGCGCCTGCGCCCAGGCCGGGTTGCCCCCCAGGCCCGAAATCCACAGGCCGGCCAGCGCGGCCAGCGTGAAAGCCAGAACCCGGCGCGGGCGGGACGGAACGGGACGCGGGTGGTTCATGCGGGCTTTCGGGGCAAGCCCCGCACCCAGGCAGCCCGGCGGCTCAGGCCACCCGGTGCCCGCGTGCAAGGGGCGGGACATCACTCAACGCGCAGTGTCCCCCGTCGGGATGACGCCGTGGATGATCGTATGTATCCAGGCTTGCATCCCGTTGCAGATGAAAGTGCAGATGAAAGGAAACGGCGGCCCGGCCGGCCGCAGGACTCAGCGGGCGACGACCCGGGCCATCTCCAGCACCTTGTTGGAATAGCCCCACTCGTTGTCGTACCAGCTCACCACCTTCACGAAGGTCTTGTCCAGCGCGATGCCGGCCTCGGCATCGAACACGCTGGTGCACGACTCGCCGCGGAAGTCGGTGGCCACCACCTTGTCCTCGGTGTAGCCGAGCACGCCCTTCATGGCGCCGACGCTTGCCGTCTTCATGGCGGCGCAGATCTCGGCGTAGCTGGCTTCGCGCTCGAGCTCCACCGTCAGGTCGACCACCGAGACGTCGCTGGTGGGCACGCGGAAGGCCATGCCGGTGAGCTTCTTGTTCAGCTCGGGGATGACCACGCCCACCGCCTTGGCCGCGCCGGTGCTGGACGGGATGATGTTCTCCAGGATGCCGCGGCCGCCGCGCCAGTCCTTGTTGCTCGGGCCGTCCACCGTCTTCTGGGTGGCGGTGGCCGCGTGCACCGTGGTCATCAGGCCGCGCTTGATGCCCCAGGTGTCGTTGAGCACCTTGGCCACGGGGGCCAGGCAGTTGGTGGTGCAGCTGGCGTTGCTGATGATGGCCTGGCCGGCGTAGGTCTTGTCGTTCACGCCGTAGACGAACATCGGCGTGTCGTCCTTGGACGGGGCGCTGAAGATCACCTTCTTCGCACCGGCCGCCAGGTGCTTCTCGCCCGCGTCCTTGGTGAGGAAGAGGCCGGTGGCCTCGACCACCACGTCGGCGCCCACCTCGCCCCACTTCAGCTCGGCCGGGTCCTTCACCGCAGTGAGGCGGATGCGCTGGCCGTTGACGACGAGCGTGTCGCCGTCCACCGAGACCTCGCCCTTGAAGCGGCCGTGCACGCTGTCGTACTTGAGCATGTAGGCGAGGTAGTCGGGCTCGAGCAGGTCGTTGATGGCCACGACCTGGATGTCCGAGAAGTTCTGCACCGCCGCGCGGAACACCATGCGCCCGATGCGCCCGAAACCGTTGATGCCAAGCTTGATCGTCATGAAAGCACTCCTTGGAAAGCCGAGAGGAAAAGCACGGGAAAGGGATGGGCGGACGGTCAGCGGGGCGGGGGCCTCACGGGCGCCGGTCGGGGCGGGATTGTCCGCAGGCGTCGCTCAGCCGCCGAGGACCTTCCGCACGGTGTCCGCCACGTTCTGGGCGGTGAAGCCGAAATGCTGGAACAGCACGCCGGCCGGGGCCGACTCGCCGTAGGTGTCCAGGCCCACCACCGCGGCGCAGCCATACTTCCACCAGCCGTCGGTGACGCCGGCCTCCACCGCGATGCGCGGGACGCCGTCGGGCAGCACCGAGCGCTTCCAGGCCGTGTCCTGGCGGTCGAAGACGGTGGTGCTGGGCACGCTCACCACCCGCACCGGGATGCGGCCGTTCTCCGGCCGGGCCAGCAATGCCTGGGCCTGCAGCGCCAGGCTCACCTCGGAACCGGTGGCCAGGATGACCGCGCGGGGGCGGCCCTTCAGGCCCACCTCGGCCGGATCGGCCAGCACATAGCCGCCGCGCGAGATGGCCGCCACCGCATCCGCGTCGCGCGGCGCGCAGGGCAGGTTCTGGCGCGACAGCAGCAGCGCGGTGGGCCGGTCGGCCGACTGCACCGCCGCGCCCCAGGCCACCAGGGTCTCCACCGTGTCGCAGGGGCGCCAGACGGCCAGGTTGGGAATGAGGCGAAGGCTCGCCGCATGCTCCACGCTCTGGTGGGTGGGGCCGTCCTCGCCCAGGCCGATGCTGTCGTGGGTGAACACGTGCACCACCCGCCGCTTCATCAGCGCGGCCATGCGGATGGCGTTGCGGCTGTAGTCGCTGAAGGTGAGGAAGGTGCCGCCGTAGGGGATGAAGCCGCCGTGCAGCGCCAGGCCGTTCATCACCGCGGCCATGCCGAACTCGCGCACGCCGTAGTTGATGTGGCGGCCGCCCTGGGTGGCCTCGGCGCCTTCGGGCGCGCCGGCGGGCGCGGTCTTCTTCACCTGGCCGTCCGCGCCGATGCGCAGCGGCGGCGTGTGGCGGGTGTTGGTGAGGTTGGAGCCGGTGAGGTCGGCGCTGCCGCCGAGGAGCTCGGGCAGCGCGGCGGTCAGCCCCTCGAGCGCGAGCTGGCTGGCCTTGCGGCTGGCCACCGTCTCCGCCTTGGCCTGGGCCGCGTCGATGGCCTGCTGCAGGCCGGCCTGCCAGCCCTCGGGCAGGGCGCCGGCCATGCGGCGCAGGAACTCGGCGGCGAGATCCGGATGGGCGGCGCGGTAGCCCGCGAAGGCCGCGTCCCACAGCGTCTGCGCGGTGTCGCCGGCCACGTTGCTGTTCCACAGGCTGCGCACCGCGTCGGGCACGACGAAGGGCGCGTCCTCCCAGCCGATGGCCTCGCGGGTCAGGCGGATTTCTTCCGCGCCGAGCGGCTCGCCATGGGCCTTGGCCGTGCCCACCCGGTTGGGCGAGCCGCGACCGATCTGCGTCTTGCAGATGATCAGGCGCGGCCGGGGCGACTCGCCGGCCGCCTTGGCCCGTGCGATGGCGGCGTCCACCGCGTCCACGTCGTGGCCGTCCACCGGGCCGATGACCTCCCAGCCATAGGCCTCGAAGCGGCGGGCGGTGTCGTCGCCGAACCAGGGCGTGACCTGGCCGTCGATGCTGATGCCGTTGTCGTCGTACAGCGCGATGAGCTTGTCGAGCTTCCACGCCGCCGCCAGGGCCGCGGCCTCATGGCTCACGCCTTCCATCAGGCAGCCGTCGCCGAGGAAGACATAGGTGTGGTGGTCGACGATGGCGTGGCCGGGGCGGTTGAACTCGGCCGCCAGCAGCTTCTCGGCCAGGGCCATGCCCACGGCGTTGGCGAAGCCCTGGCCCAGCGGGCCGGTGGTGGTTTCCACGCCGGGGGTGATGCCGAACTCGGGGTGACCGGGGGTCTGGCTGTGCAGCTGGCGGAAGCGGCGCAGCTCGTCCATCGGCAGGTCGTAGCCGGTGAGGTGCAAGAGCGCGTAGAGCAGCATCGAGCCGTGGCCGTTGCTGAGCACGAAGCGGTCGCGGTTGGCCCAGTGCGGGTTGCCAGGGTTGTGGCGAAGGTGGCCCCGGGCCTGGCCGGCCCGCGGCCCCCACAGGGCCACGGCGATCTCGGCCATGCCCATCGGGGCACCGGGATGGCCGCTGTTGGCCGCCTGCACCGCGTCCATCGACAGGGCTCGGATCGCGTGCGCCATCGAGGCGGTGGGGCTCGGCATCGTCATGATCAGGGGGCCGTTCCGGGCCTCATCAGGAAAACCCGCGATTCTAGGTTCGCGCACCGTGCGGTGGCGTCCCGGGCTGGGCGGGGCCGCCGCGGGCGCGGGCCCGGTGCGCACCGGGCCTGTCCGTAACATGCGCACCGATGAACGGCCTGCACCTCACCGCCGACCTGCGCGGCTGCACGGGGGACGCCGCCTTGCTGCACGACGCGAAGCGGCTTCGCGCCTGCTGCGAGCAGGCCGTGGCCATGAGCGGCCTGACGGCAGTGGCGACGCTCTTCCATCCTTTCGAGCCAGCAGGTCCGGGGCTCGTCGCCGGGGTCACCGGCGTGGTGCTGCTGGCCGAGTCGCACCTGGCGGTGCACACCTGGCCCGAGCATGGCGGGGTGACGCTGGACGTCTACGTGTGCAACGCCCGGCGCGACAACCGCGAGGCGGCCCATGCGCTGATGGAGGCGCTCATCGGACGGTTCGCGCCGCGCGAGGCGCACCGGCAGCAGCTGCTGCGGCCGGCCACCGGCCTCGATTGAGGTGGCTCAAGGCGGGCCCCGCGGCGGCGTGGGACGCTCAAGCCATGAAGCAACTCGCCCTGACCGTCATCCGCGAGGAGCATGCCGCGCTCGCCGCCATGCTCCGTTCCCTGCCCCTGCTGCTGGCCGAATACAGGCGCAGCGGCCATGCGCCGGATTTCGCCGTGCTGCGGGCCATGCTCTTCTATGTGGACGAGTTCCCGGAGCGCTTGCACCACACCAAGGAAAGCGAGTTGCTGTTCCCCGCGCTGCGCGCCCACGGCGGCGAGGCGGTGGCGGTGCTGGACCGGCTGGACCGCGACCATGCCCGAGGCGAGGCCTCCATCCGCGAACTCGAGCACGCGCTGCTGGCCTGGGAGGTGCTGGGCGAGCCACGCCGCGAGGCCTTCGAGCAGGCGGTGCAGCGCTATGTCGATTTCTACCTCGAGCACATGCGGCTGGAGGAAACCGCCGTGCTGCCTCTCGCGGAGCAGACGCTCGACGCGGACCAGTGGCGTGCACTGAACGAGGCCTTCGCGGCCAACCGCGACCCCCTGACCGGCCACGACCCGCAGGACGTCTACAAGCCGCTGTTCCGACAGATCCTGATGAAGGCGCCGGCGCCGGTGGGGCTGGGGGCGCCGGTGTGAGGCGGGGCCTGGCCTAGACTGAGCGACGATGAACCTGGCCGCGCCCTCGATCTTCGAACCTCCCCTGGGCGCTGATGACCGCCCGCCCCGTCCGGCACCGCTTCGCGCCCTGGTCCTGGCCGCCGGACGCGGCGAACGGTTGCGCCCGCTGACCGACACGCTGCCCAAGCCCCTGGTGAGCGTGCGTGGGCGGCCCTTGATCGAATGGCATCTGCTGGCGCTGGCGCGCTCGGGGGTGCGCGAGGTGGTGATCAACGTGGCCTGGCTCGGCCAGCGGCTGGTGGATGCGCTGGGGGACGGCGAGCGCTTCGGGCTCAGGCTGCACTGGTCGCGCGAGGACCTGGACTTCGGCCATGCGCTGGAGACCGCCGGCGGCATCGCTCGGGCGCTGCCCTGGCTCGCCGACGGACCCGACGACGCCTTCTGGGTGGTGTCGGGCGACGTGCTCGTTCCGGACTTCGACTTCTGCGCCGCGCGGGCCCGCCAGTTCGCCGACGCGCAGCCCGAGCTCGATGCGCTGCTGTGGCTGGTGCCCAACCCGCCGTGGCACGCCGCAGGCGACTTCGGCATCGACGCGCAAGGGCTGGGCTTGTCCGAGGGCTGCGGCCCGGACGGCGCACGCTGGACCTACGCCAACCTCGCGCTGGTTCGTGCCCGCCTCGTGCGCGAGCTGTCGCCGGGCGTTCGCGCACCGCTCGGCCCGCTGCTGCACGCGGCGATGCGGCGGCGCGCCGTGGGCGTGGAGCGCTGGACCGGCGAATGGCACAACGTGGGAACGGCGTCCGACCTCGCGGCAGCGGAGCAGGCCGCCTGAGGCTGGGCCGGGCGCTGGCGCGCGGCATCGAGGGCACACCGGTCGGCGGCACTTTCGTGCCGGGTGCGGGACACTGGACGATCCGCACGCCCCAGCCCCGCCCGCCGTGAACCAGACAACACCTCGAACGAACGACACCGCCGCCCGCGACGCCATCGACGCCGGCGTCTTCCGCGCCCGGCGCGCCGAACTCGCGCGGCGCATGGCCGCCTCCGGCGGCGGCGTGGCGCTGGTGGCCACCGCGCCGCCCCGCACACGCAACAGCGACGTCGAGCACCCCTTCCGCCCCGACAGCGACTTCCACCACCTCACCGGTTTCGATGAACCCGGCGCGTGGCTGCTGCTGGACGCCAGCGGGCGCAGCACCCTCTTCTGCCGCCCGCGCGATCCGCTGCGGGAGCTGTGGGACGGCTTGCGGCTGGGGGTGGAGGCCGCGCCGGCCACGCTCGGCGTGGAGGCCGCCTTCGACGTGGCGGCGCTCGATGAGCAACTGCCCGCGATGCTGCGCGGCCAGAGCGCCGTGTGGTGGCCCTTCGGCGTCGAAGACCTGGGCCCCCGGGTGCAAGGCTGGATCGCCGCGGTGCGCCGCCGCGAGCGTGACGGGTGGCGCGCGCCCGGAACCCAGCGCGATCTGCAGCCGCTGCTCCATGAGATGCGAGTGCGCAAGGACGATCACGAAGCGCAGACGATGCGCCGGGCAGGCGCCATTTCAGCCGGTGCCCATGCCCGTGCGATGCGCTACACCGCCGCCCGGCTGCGCACCGGCGCGCCCTTCGTGCGCGAGTACGAGATCGAAGCCGAGCTGCTGCACGAGTTCCGGCTTCACGGCGCCAGTGGCCCGGCCTACCCGTCCATCGTGGCCGCCGGCGCCCACGCCTGCATCCTGCACCACGCCGCCGGACGCGCGCCGCTGCACCCTGGCGAGCTGTGCCTGGTGGACGCCGGCTGCGAGTTCGACGGCTATGCCAGCGACATCACCCGCACCTGGCCGGCCAGTGGCCGCTTCAGCGGTGAACAACGCGCGCTCTATGAGCTGGTGCTGGCCGCGCAGGACGCGGCGCTGGCCCAGACGCGCCCGGGTGCACGCCAGCGCGACGCCCACCACGCGGCCGTGCGGGTGCTGTCGCAGGGGCTGCTCGACCTGGGCCTGCTCGACCGCAGCCGCGTCGGCGATGTGGACACCGTCATCGAGACCACCGCCTACCGGGCCTTCTACATGCACGGCACCGGCCACTGGCTCGGCCGCGACGTGCACGACGTGGGCGACTACCTCAGCGCCGACGAGCCTGCGGTGGAGCAGCCCGACGGTCAGGGCGGCCGGGTGGTGCGCCCGCCCAGCCGGCGCCTGGAGCCCGGCATGGTGGTGACCATCGAGCCCGGCCTGTACGTCCGGCCGGGCGAAGGGGTGCCCGAGCGCTTCTGGAACCTGGGCATCCGCATCGAGGACGACGCGCTCATCACCGCCACCGGACATGAGCTGCTCAGCCGCGGGGTGCCGGTGAAGCCGGACGAGATCGAGGCGCTGATGCGCGATTGATCGACGATGAACCGGCCAGTCGCTCAGCGGGCCCGGCGCCGGCCCCAGCCCCGGGCCAGGCGCTCGCCCACGAGGTGGCCGAGGGTGAAGGCCTCCTCGAAGACCGAATAGCCCGCCAGGTCGGCGTGGGCCAGGTGCACGCGACCGTCGGCCAGCGCCCCTTCTCGCAGCGCGCGCAGGGCGGCACTGCCCCGAACGCCCGGGGCAGGCAAGGCCATCGCATGGCCATGGCGGGCCAGCGCCACCCGGGTCAAGCGCTGCATCAGGTCCGGGTGGGCGGTGAGCAGCGGCTGCGCCGCCCAGGCGGCCCAGGCCCTCCAGTCGCCGTCGCGCAGCGCGGCGCCGGCGGAGACCCCGGCTGCGGCCTGCGGCCAGGGTGCTGCTGGAGACGCCCGCGCCGAGGCGCCGCCCAGCGCGTGGTAGCCGCTGAGCACGGGCGCGCCCGGCCGCTGCGCGAGGCTCTGGTGCAGCGCGTCCACATAGCCGAGCGCGGCCGATCCGTAGACGACGTTGTCCCAGGCCGGTGCGGCGCCGATGCGGTCGGCCAGCGGCCGGTCGAGCTGCCACTGCGCCACCAGCCACGGCGAGGACGGCAGCCGCTCGGCCGCCTGGGCGAGCGCCGCCATCGCCGGTTCGCCCGAAGGGGCCCGCAGCAGCCGCTGCGCCACCCGAAGGGGCACCGCCAGCACCACCTGCCGCGCCTGCCAGCGCTCCGGGGCCTGCGACGCCGCGTTCCACACGTCCACCTGCACCCCCTCCCGGCCCTGCGCCTGCACGGCAAGGGCCACCCGACCGGTCAGCAGCCGGGCCCCCAGGCCTTCGGCCAGGCGCCGCACCAGCCACGCATTGCCCTCCGGCCAGGTGAAGACGGCCTCGCGCTCGGTGTCGCTGCGGCCGTCGACACCAGGGGGCGAGAAGCCATGCCGGCTGGCGAAATAGTGCAGGCCGGCCCAGGCGGACACGGTGCTGGCCGGGGCGCCGTAGTCGTCGCGGCAGCAGTAGTCCAGGTACCAGCGCAGGGCCGGGTGGTGGAGCCCCTGCGCATCCAGCCAGTCGGCGAAGGTCTGCGCGTCCAGGGCGCGGTGGGCGTCGGTCCATCCGGCGCGGAAGGACGGCAGCGCGAAACCGACGGGCCCCAGCCGGCGCACGGCCTGCGCGAAGGCCTGGTACTGGCGCAGCAGCCCCGCGCCGTCGCCGCTGTGGCCGAAGGCATCGGGCGGCGGCAGCAGCCCCTCGCGCCAGTGGCCGTCGATGAACAGCCGCTCCTGCGGGCTGTGGCACAGGTGGCGCTCGTCGGGCAGCACCCGGCCCTGCTCGGTGCGCAGCAGCCCGATCTCGTGCAGCCACTCGGACACCTCGGCGGCCTGCGGGCCGGGCAGCGGCAGGTAATGCGCGCCGATGGGGCAGTCGATCAGGCCCATGCGGTGGCTGCGGCTGTTGCCGCCCGCGGCATCCTCCAGTTCGAGCAGGTGGAAGTCGTCCACGCCGCTGCGCCGCAGGGCCCGCGCGCAGGCCAGCCCGGCGATGCCCGCGCCCACGATGAGCACGCCGGTCCGGCGCAGCGGCGCGCCGGCCGAATCCCAGGTGCTGTCCGTCTTCCCGCCCACGAGGGCGTGACCGCGGGCGAGATCCGGGCCGATCCAGCCGCCCTCGATCCGGCCCGGCCCGAAGGCTGAAGCGTCCACCGGGGCCGCGTCGGTGGCGGGACGGTCGGCCGGTGAACAGCCCAGGGCGAAGGGCCCGGCGGCCGCCACGCCGGCCCACCGCGCCAGGCGCTTCAAGCTGCGCCGGCGACCGGCGCGCTCAGGGACGGACACGTCCCCACTCCTGCTCGAAGGTGTGCACCAGCACCTGGTTGCTCAGGCGGTTCACCTCGGCATCCACCCGGTCCATGTCCGGGGGAAAGTGAAAGAGCGCTGCCAGGCCCTCGGGCGCGAGGAAGCGCAGGCCCGGGGGCAGGTTCTGCTCGCCCCGGCGCACCAGGGCAGCGGCGCCGGGCGCCCGACGGCCCGCCAGCACGAAGCCCCATTCGCCGAAGCTCGGTACGTGGGCGTGGTAGGGCGTGGCCTGAAGCCCGGCCGCCTCGAGGGTGGTCACCACCGTCCAGAAGCTGCGGCGGGCCACCAGCGGCGAGGTGGTCTGCACCACCGCGAAGCCGCTGGCGCTCAGCGCCTGCTCCACCAGGCGATAGAAGGACAGCGTGTAGAGCTTGCCGATGCTGAAGTTCGTCGGGTCCGGGAAGTCGATGACGATGGCATCGAAGGGTTCGCCCCCGGTGGCCAGGTGCTGCTCCAGCCAGCCGAAGGCATCGGCGTTGACCACCTGCACGCGGGACGAAGCGAGCGCCGCGCCGTTGAGCCGGACCATGGCCGGGTCGCTGGAGAACAACCGGGTCATGGCCGGGTCCAGTTCGACCAGCGTCACCGCCTGCACCGACGGGTGACGCAACACCTCCCGCACCGCCAGGCCATCGCCCCCGCCCAGCACCAGCACGCGCCGGGGGCTGCCCTGCGCAATCAGCGCCGGATGCACCAGGGACTCGTGGTAACGGTATTCGTCCCGTTCGTGGAACTGCAGGTTGCCGTTGAGGAACAGGCGGTGGCCGGTGGGGCCGGCGGTGAGGACGATGCGCTGGTAGGGCGAGCTCGACGCGTGCACGACGCGGTCCGCGTAGAAGCGGTCCTCGGCCCAGGTGGTGGCGAAATCGGCGCCGGCGAAGGCGGCCAGCAGCAGCCCCACCACGCCCGCGCAGGCCAGCGCATGGCGGGCGAAACCACGCACCTCGGCGCGGAACAGCCACAGCGCCCACACCGCCACCAGCGCGTTGAGAAGGCCGAAGAAGGCCCCGGTTCGGATCAGCCCCATGTGGGGCACCATCAGCAGCGGGAAGGCCACCGCCACCGCCAGCGCGCCCAGGTAGTCGAAGGTGAGCACCTGCGAGACCAGGTCCTTGAGCGCGTAGCGGTCGGCGAAGTGGCGCTTGAGGATGCGCATCACCAGCGGAATCTCCAGCCCCGCCAGCGTGCCGACCACCACCACCAGCCCGTACAGCGCGAAGCGGAAGCTGGGCGCGGCCATCGAGTGCAGCACGAACAGCGCCAGCGGCAGCAGCCCGCCCACCAGTCCGACCAGCAACTCGATGCGCAGGAACTGCGACACCAGCTCGCGCTCGAAATGGCGCGACAGCCAGCTGCCGATGCCCATCGCGAAGAGATAGGTGCCGATGACGGTGGAGAACTGCAGCACCGAGTCGCCCAGCAGGTAGCTGGCCATCGCGCCGGCGGCCAGTTCGTAGACGAGCCCGCAGGCGGCGACCACGAACACGCTGGCCAGCAGCGCCACCTCGGCGGCGCTGGCCCGCGAGACGCGGGCCGGTTCGGCAGGCGAGAAGCCGTCCGCAGGGACGCCTTCTC
>JAIYCR010000096.1 GCA_027487905.1 Rubrivivax sp.
GCCAAGGCCGGGCCGATGTCCTATGCGTCGGTGTCGGTGGGCAGCGCCTCGCACCTGACGATGGAGATGCTCAAGACCGCCGCGAAGGTGGACATCACCCATGTGCCCTACCGCGGCGCGGGCCCTGCGGTGGCCGATCTCGTGGGCGGGCAGGTGCAGGCCGCCTTCATGGTGCCGGGCAACGTGCAGCAGTTCGCCAAGGAGGGCAAGCTCAGGCTCATCGCCAGCAGCGGCGAGAAGCGCTTCGCCTCCACGCCCGACCTTCCCACCATGATCGAGCAGGGCTTTCCGGGCTTCGTCGCCGCGTCGTGGATCGGCTTCGTGGCCCCGGGCGGAACGCCCAAGCCGGTGATCGACCGGCTGCACAGGGAGATCACCCGCATCCTGCTGCAGCCGGACATCCGCGCCAGGCTCGAGGCCATGGAGTTCGAGATGGTGGCGAGCACCCCGGCGCAGTTCAGCGAGTGGATCGCCGCCGAGATTCCCCGCTGGGGCAAGGTGATCCGCGACACCGGCACCAAGGCCGAGTGACGTGCAGCGACCGCTTCGCCTGGCCGGCAAGGCTGCGCTGATCACCGGGGGCGCAGCGGGCATCGGGGCGGCCACGGCCCGGCTCTTCTGCGCCGAGGGCGCCGCGGTGCTGCTGCTCGACCGTGACGCGCAGGCGCTCGGCCGCACCCGCGATGCCATCCGAGACGACGACCCGCATGCCCAGGTGCTGACACTGGCCGGTGACCTTGCCGACGAGGGCTGCGCTGAAAGCGCCGTCACCCAAGCGGCTTCTGCCTTCGGCCATCTGGACGTGCTGGTCAACAACGCCGCCACCCGCCATCACGGGCCGGTGGCCGATGCCGGCGCCGCGCAATGGCGCGCGGTGCTGGAGGTGAACCTGCTGGCCAATGCGCGGCTTTGCGCGGCCGCGCTGCCGTGGCTGCGCCGGTCTGGCCGCGGCGCCGTCGTCAACGTGTCGTCCTGCTATGCGGTCAAGGGCCGCAAGGGCATGGGCCTTTACGACGCGAGCAAGGCGGCGATGCTCTCGCTCACCCGCACGCTGGCAGCCGAGGAGGCCGGCCAGGGTGTGAGGGTGAACGCGGTGTGTCCGGGCTCCACGCTCACCGAGTTCCATCGGGCGCGCGCCGAGGCTGCCGGCACGTCCATCGACGTGCTGCGCACGCAGCGCCGCGACACCTCCATGCTCGGCCGCTGGGCCGAACCGCAGGAGGTGGCCTGGCCCATCCTGTGGCTGGCCTCGGACGAGGCATCCTTCATCACCGGCACGACGCTGATGGTGGATGCCGGGCTGCACGCCATCTGAAGGCGGGGACCCGAAGGGCCGGGGCGTTCGGGAGCGCGTCCGAGGCCGCGCAGAATGCCCACATGAACCGCCTCCACACCGAATGGTGCCGCCTCTACCAGACCGAGTTCGGCCCCCCGCGCCTCTTCGATGACCACGGTCTGACGCGTGCCGCGGTGCTGGAAGTCCCCACGCCGGCGGACGACGGCGCGGTGGCGGCCCTGTGGTCGGCCGTGCAGTCCCGGCTGCACCTGCCGGCGCCGGCCATCGCGGTGGATGGCCGTGCGGCGATGCAGCTGTGGTTCTCCTTCGCGCAGCCGGTGGACACCGACACCGCCCGGCGTTTCCTCGTCCGGCTGGTCGAGCGCTGCGAAGCGGGCATCGCCCCGGGCCGGCTGCGCCTGTGGCCGCAGGCCGACCCCGAGCGCCATGCCGACCCGATCCCCGCCGAACAGGCCGTCGACGAGCGCTGGTCGGCCTTCGTGGCGCCCGACCTGGCGCCCCTCTTCCTGCACACGCCGTGGCTGGACATCCCGCCCGGGGATGCGGCCCAGGCACGCATCCTGGCGGGCTTGGCCAGCATCGGCCCGGCGCAGCTGCAGGCGGTGCTGCAGACCACGCCCGGCGCGGCGGACCTTCGGCCGGGCGCTGCCCCGTCACCGCGGGCAGTGCCCGCGGCCGGCCCGGGCCTGGACCCTCGCGGCTTCCTGCAGTCCGTGCTGGACGATGTGCACGCCCCGCTGGCGCTGCGGGTCCAGGCGGCCGCGGCGCTGCTGGGGCGTCCCGCCGACGAGCCGACCTAACATCGATGCCGCTGCGCCCGCTGGCGCGCGCGCCCCCGCCACGGCACCCCGCCTGCCCCGGCCCACCGAACCCGCATCCACGGACTCACCATGACCTATCCCTCCATCCAGCTCTTCATCGACGGCCAGTGGTCGGCCGGCGCCGACGGTCGCACCCTGGACGTGCGCAACCCGGCCAACGGCCAGGTGCTCGGCCAGGTGGCCTGCGCCGAGCGGTCCGACCTCGACCGCGCGGTGCTGGCCGCGCAGAAGGGCTTCGAGACCTGGCGCGACATGCCGCCGGTGGCGCGCTGCAAGGTGATGCAGAAGGCCGCCGAACTGCTGCGCACGCGGGCCGACGACATCGCACGCGTGCTCACGCAGGAGCAGGGCAAGCCGCTGGTGGAAGCGCGCGGCGAGGTGGTGGCCGGCGCCGACATCATCGACTGGTTCGCCAACGAGGGCCTGCGGGTGTATGGCCGCATCGTGCCCTCGCGCGGCAACCTGGCGCTGCGCCAGATGGTGCTGAAAGACCCGGTCGGCCCGGTGGCGGCCTTCACGCCTTGGAACTTCCCGGTCAACCAGATCGTGCGCAAGGTGGGCGCGGCGCTGGCGGCCGGCTGCTCGATGCTGGTGAAGGCGCCCGAGGAAACCCCGGCCGCCCCGGCCGCGCTGATCCAGGCCTTCGCCGACGCGGGCCTGCCGCCGGGCGTGCTGGGCCTGGTCTATGGCAACCCGGCGGAAATCTCGAGCCACCTGATCGCGCACCCCTTGATCCGCAAGATCACCTTCACCGGCTCGACGCCGGTGGGCAAGCAGCTCGCGGCGCTGGCCGGGCAGCACATGAAGCGGGTGACGATGGAGCTCGGCGGCCATGCCCCGGTGATCGTCTGCGAGGACGCCGACGTGGCGCTGGCGGTGAAGGCCGCGGGCGCGGCCAAGTTCCGCAACGCCGGCCAGGTGTGCATCTCGCCCACCCGCTTCCTGGTGCACGCGAGCGTGGCCGATGAGTTCGCCAACGCGCTCACGCGACAGGCCCAGGCGCTGAAGGTGGGCGACGGCCTGGCCGAAGGCACGCAGATGGGGCCGCTGGCCAACCCGCGCCGCCTGACCGCGATGGCCTCGGTCACCGAGGACGCGCTGCAGCGCGGCGCGCGGCTGCTGACCGGCGGCCAGCGCATCGGCGACAGCGGCAACTTCTGGCAGCCCACGGTGCTGGCCGACGTGCCGCTGGAGGCCAAGGTCTTCAACGACGAGCCCTTCGGCCCGGTGGCGGCCATCCGCAGCTTCGTGCAGCTCGACGAGGCCATCGCCGAGGCCAACCGCCTGGCCTTCGGTCTCGCCGGCTACGGCTTCACCCGCTCGCTGCGCAACGCGGACCTTCTGGCCCGCAGGGTGGAGGTGGGCATGATGTGGATCAACATGCCGGCCATGCCCACCGCGGAGATGCCCTTCGGCGGCATCAAGGACTCGGGCTACGGCTCCGAGGGCGGGCCGGAGGCGCTGGAGGCCTACCTGAACCTGCGCTCGGTGGCGCTGATGAACGTCTGAACGGGGCGGCTCGGGCAGCGGCCCGGGCCTGGCTTCAGGCCACCTTGCCCAACGCGCGCAGCACCTTCTCGGGGGTGGCCGGCTGGCTCCACAGCTGCGCGCCCAGCGGGGCGAGCGCATCGTTGATGGCGTTCATCACCGCGGCGGGAGCGCCGGCAGTGCCGGCCTCGCCCGCACCCTTGGCACCGAGCTGGCTGCTGCGGGTGGGCGTCTGCACATGGGCCACCTGGATGTCGGGCATCTCGCCGGCCATCGGGACGAGGTAGTCGGCCATGTTGGCGTTGCGCATCAGGCCGTCCTCGTCGTAGAGGCACTCCTCGAACAGCGCGCCGCCGATGCCCTGCACGATGGCGCCGCGGATCTGCTCGTCCACCAGCTTGGGGTTGAGCACGCGGCCGCAGTCTTCCACCGCCCAGTGCTGCAGCAGCTTGACGAAGCCGGTGTCCACGTCCACCTCGACATAGCTCGCCTGCACGCCATTGGTGAAGATGAAGGGGTAGTCGCGCTGGGCGTAGTGGCGGGTGACCATCAACTCGGGCGTGAAGTCCGCCGGCAAGGTGTCGCTGCGGAAGTAGGCAATGCGGCCGAGTTCGCTGAAATCGAGCACCGGCTCGCCGGTGGCGGCGTCCACGATGGCGCCGCGCCGCACCCGAAGGCCGCCGGCGTCGCGCTTCAGAATGGCCGCGGCGGTCTTCACGATGTTCGAGCGCAGCGCCTGCCCGGCCAGCAGCACGGCTTCGCCGCCGACGCCCGCGCCGCGCGAGGCCCAGGTGCCGCCGCCATAGGGCGTGACGTCGGTGTCGCTCATGATGAGGCGCACCCGCTCGAGGTCCACGCCCACCGCATCGGCGGCGATCTGCCGGTAGATGCCGTCGTTGCCCTGGCCCTGCTCGCCCACGCTGACGCTCACCGCCACGCCGCCCTGCGGGTCCAGGCGCATGGTGCAGCCGTCCTGCGAGGCGATGCGCGCGCCGCCCACGCCGTAGAAGGCCGCGCTCGGGTTGGTGAGCTCGATCAGCGTCGCAAAGCCGATGCCGCGGTGGATGCCCTGTGCGCGCAGCTCGGCGATTTCCGCCTTCAGGCGCGGGTAGTCCATCAGCTGCTCGATCTTCGCAAGGCACGCCTCGTGGCTCAGCACCTCCAGCTTGATGCCGCTGGCACCGGTGGTGGGGTAGGCGTCGTCGGGGATGACGTTCTTGCGGCGGAACTCCAGCGGGTCCATGCCGATGGCGCGCGCAGCCTGGTCGACCAGACCCTCGGTCACCGCGCAGGCGATGGGGTGGCCCACGCCGCGGTACTGGCAGGTGGGCGTCTTGTTCTGGAAGACCACGTTCAGGCGCGCCCGGTAGTGCTGGTGGCGGTAGGGCCCGCCCACCAGGTTGACCACCTGGTTGCCTTCGATGGCGCTGGTGCGCGGGAACATGGAATAGGGACCGATGCCGGTGAGGTCGTCCATGTCGAAGGCGAGGATCTCGCCGGCCTTCGTCGCCGCGATGCGGGCCGTCACCCGGTGGTGGCGGGCGTGGATGTCGCTGGTGAAGCTCTCCAGCCGGTCGGCCACGAACTTCACCGGACGCCGGCACAGCATGGACAGCGCCACGGTGGCGAAGTCGTCCGGGTAGGCGTGCACCTTGATGCCGAAGCTGCCGCCCACGTCCTTGCACACCACGCGCACCGCATGCTCGGGCAGGTCGAACTGGCGGGCGTAGAGGTCCTGCATCATGTGCGGGGCCTGGAAGGAGTGCCAGACGGTGAGCTTGCCCTCGGCGCTGTTCCAGTCGGCGATCTGCGCGCGCGGCTCGAGCGTCACGCCGGTGTGGCGGCCGAACTCGAACACCGTCTCGACCACCGCGTCGGCGCGGGCGAAGGCCTCGTCCACCTGCCCCACGTTCAGGCTGCGGGTGAAGCACAGGTTGTCGCCGAGCTCCGGGTGGATGAGCGGGGTGGCGGGGTCGAGCGCGGTCTCCATGTCGACCACGGCGGGCAGCGGCTCGAGCTCCACCTCGATGAGCTGCAGCGCGTCCTCGGCCTGCTCGCGGGTGTCGGCCACCACCGCCACGACCGGCTCGCCCTGCCAGCAGGCGCGGTCCATGGCCAGCGGGTATTGAGGCGCGCTCTTCATGCCCGCCAGGTGGGCCAGCGTGGCGACCCAGGGCTTGCACACCCGGGCGAGGTCGGCGCCGGTGGCCACCATCACCACGCCGGGTGCCTGCGCCGCCGCCTCGGTGGCGATGCGGCCGATGCGGGCGTGCGCCAGGGGGCTGCGCCAGAAGACGACATGCGCCATGCGCGGCAGTTCGATGTCGTCGATGTACTGGCCCTGGCCCTGCACCAGCCGGCGGGCGCTGGGCCGCTCGGCACTGGTGCCGATGTAGCGCGGGTCTTCAGTGACCGGCGGCAGCGGCGTGTCGTGCGCGACGGCGGGGCGCTCCTCGACTTCGGAGGCAGCGCGGATCTCGGGGGCGGTGAGGCTGTTCATGCTCGGGGGCTCCGGCGGTGCGGCGGGCGGCTTCGGGTGCGGCTTCGGGTGCGGCTTCAGGCGGCCGCCGGGTTGGCCGTGCGCGCAGCGGCGGCCCGTTCGGCCAGCGTTTCGCAGATGGCGTCGACGATGGCGTGGTAGCCGGTGCAGCGGCAGTAGTTGCCGCTGATCCACTCGCGCACCTCGGCGCGCGTGGCCTGCGGCCGGGCCTGCAGCAGCTCCTTGGCCGCCATCACCATGCCCGGCGTGCAGAAGCCGCACTGCAGCGCGTTGTGGCGGATGAAGGCGCGCTGCAGGTCGGCCACGTCGCCATCGTGCGACAGGCCTTCGATGGTGCGCACGCTGCAGCCCTGGGCCTGCACCGCCAGGGTCAGGCAGCCGCGCACGATGCGCCCATCCACCTCGACGGTGCAGGCGCCGCACACGCCGTGCTCGCAGCCCAGGTGCGAGCCTTTCAGGCCGAGCTCGTTGCGCAGGAAATCGACCAGATGCTGGCGCGGCTGCACGTTGCGCTGGCAGCTGCTGCCGTTGACGGTGAGGTGCAGGGGTTGGGAATCGACGGCCATGATGCGTTCCTGATGGGGCGAGGGTGGGGAGGGCGCGGGCTTAGTCTCAGGCGGCCAGCGCGCTGCGGCTGGCCTGCGCGGCGGTGAGCAGCCGGCGCATCAGCACGGTGGCCAGGTGGCGCTTGGTGTCCGCGCCGTGGGTGAGGTCGCCCACCGGGTCGAGCTCGGCGCGCAGCGTGGCCGCCGCAATCTCGATGGCCGCTGCATCCAGCACCTTGCCGCCCAGCAGTGCCTCGGTGCGCGGCGCGCGCAGCGGCGTGGCCCCCAGGCCCAGGAAGCCCAGCCGCACCGTGCGGGCTGCGGCGCCATCGAACTGCACCGCCACGGCCAGCCCCGCCACCGCGTAGTCGCCATGCCGGCGCGAGAGTTCATCGAAGCCGAACCAATCGCCGCGCCCCGCCACCGGCACGTCCGCGCCGACGACCAGTTCATCCGGGCGCAGGTCGGTGGTGTAGAGATCCTGGAAGAAATCGGTCGCGGCCACGCGCCGGGTGCCCGCGGGGCCTTGCACGGTGACGCTGCCTTGCAGGGCGATCAGGCAGCAGGGCCATTCCGCGGCCGGATCGCCATAGGCGATGGAGCCGCCCCAGGTGCCGCTGTTGCGGATGGCACGGTGGGCGATGTGCGGCGCGGCCATGGCCAGCAACGGCGCCTGTTCGGCCACCAGGGCCGAGGCCTCGATGGCGGTGTGGGTGACCAGCGCGCCGATGTGCAGCCGGCCGTCGCGCACGGCGATGTCCGACAGGCCGGGCAGGCCGGTGATGTCCACCAGCAGCCGGGGTTCGGACAGGCGCATGTTCAGCGTGGCCAGCAGCGTCTGGCCGCCGGCGAGCACCCGTGCGTCGTCGCCGTGGATGCGCAGCAGCTCGAACACCTCGTCCAGGGTGCGCGGCTTCACGTAGTCGAAGGATGGGGCTTTCATCGGGGCTCCTGGGGAAGGACCTGAAGGGTGTGCCGGGCGGCCAGGGCGAAGTGGGGTGGGGTGGGGCGGGGTGGCGCGGCGGGTGGCTCAGCCGAAGAGCACGCGGGCCAGCCACACACCGAAGCCGGTGGACAGCGCGCCCAGCGCGAACCAGAGCACGCGCTGCGCTTCGCTGGCAGGCGCGGGTGCGGGGGCGGGCGCGGGTGCGGACCGGTGTTCGGCAGCGGCGGATCGCGGTGCGGGCGCAACCGGGGCTGCAGCCGGCGCGGGCGCTGCTGCAGGCGTCGTGTCGGGCACGCCCGGCACGGGTTCAGCCGCGCCGCCGATCCCGTCGCCAGGCGGCGAGGCCTGCGGTTGGAGGGCTTCGGCTTCCGCGTCGGCGGTGGCCGTGGGATCGAGGGCGGGCACCTCGGGCGGTGCGAGCTCGCCCTGGAAGGACGCGAAGAACTGGTCGGCCATCTGCCGGGCGGCGGCGTCGATCATGCGGCCGCCCACCTGGCCGAGCTTGCCGGCCACCGAGGCCTGGGTCTGGTAGCGCAGCCGCGTGAGGCCGGCCTCGTCGACGAGCTCCACCCGGCTGGAGCCCCGGGCCATGCCGGCCGCACCGCCCTGGCCCTCGAACTGCAGCGTGCAGCCCTCGCCCGGCCGCACGTCTTCCATGCGCACGCGGCCGTTGAAGCGGGCGCGCACCGGGCCGACCTTGATGCCCACCGTGGCAGTGCGCTCGAACTCGCCGGTGGCCTGCATCGCCTCGCAGCCGGGAATGCAGCGGCGCAGCACATCGGCGTCGTTCAGTGCGGCCCACACGCGCTCGCGCGGCGCCGCCACCAGGACCTCGCCATTCAGTTCCATCGCACCGCCCTCGGGGCCGCGGCTGGCGGCAATTGACGCGCTTCTCGGGTTTTCACGGGTGCTCTTGTTAACCAGTCGGTCAACAATTTTGGAGTTCATTGATCGAACGGTAAATAGCGTGAGCCTCAAGACAAACCCTGAGCAGGCCGTTGCGGCAGCCGAGGCCGTTGACGGCCCCGGCCCGGCACGGCGACGGCTGGGCCTGGCCGAGCGCGAGCGCCAGATCGTCGACGGGGCGGTGCGCTTCTTCGCCGAGCAGGGTTTCGCCGGTCAGCTGCGCGACCTGGCGCGCAGCGTGGGCGTGACGCACGCGCTGCTCTACCACTACTTCCCCACCAAGCAGGCGCTGATCGACCGCGTCTACGAAGAGCTCTTCGAGGCCTGCTGGCGCGAAGGCTGGGATGCGCTGCTCGACGACCGCAGCGTGTCGGTGGAGGACAAGCTCACCGCCTTCTACGACGACTACGTGAACCAGACGCTGTCGCGCGAGTTCACCCGCATCTTCGTGTTCTCCGGTCTCACCGACCACACCATCACCGACCGCTTCTTCGCGATGCTGCGCCTGCGCCTCTTCCCGCGCCTGGTGCGCGAGACGCGCCGCCACCGCGGCAGCGCCAGCCGGGCCAAGCCGAGCGTGCGCGAGCAGGAACTGCTGGCCGGGCTGCACGGCGGCTTCTTCTACATCGCGATGCGGCGCTGGATCTACGGCCAGGCCGTCACCCGCGACGCAGCCCCCGACCGCTACGACGCCGGCCTGGTGCGCGACCGCGTGCGCGGCTACCTGGCCGCCAGCGTCGACCTCTTCGGCGAGCCCGCAGCCGCGGCACCGGTGGCGTCACGCGCCCCGCCGCGCCGTCCGCGAGCCCGCGTGCGCTGAGCGCGCCCAGTTCCGCCCCAAGACCCGGCCGCCCCGCGGCCTCACACCAGGAGACAGACCCATGAACCGCAAGCACTTCGTCCTCGCCGGCCTGCTCGCCGGCGCCGGCCTGGCCACAGCGCCCGCCTTCGCGCAACAGGCCATCACGGTGAACATCGGATCGAGCCACCCGACCACCAACATCTGGGCCTATGCAATGAAGCAGGTGTTCCAGCCCGAGGTGGACCGCATCCTGAAGGCCGGCGGCGGCAAGTTCGAGGTGCGCTGGCGCGAGAACTACGGCGGCACGCTCTACAAGTTCACCGACACCCGCGCCGCGGTGCGCGACGGCATCGTCGACGTGGGCATGGTGGGCACGGTGTGGGAGAACTCGGCCATGCCGCTGCAGAACGTCACCTACTTCACGCCCTTCGCCACCACCAACCACGAGATGCTGATCGAGATCTTCGACAAGCTGAACACCACGCTGCCGGCGCTGCGCGACAGCTGGGCGGCGCAGAACATGGTGCCGCTGTCCAGCCTCATCACCGACAGCTACGACCTCTACACCAACTTCCCCATCCCCAACTTCGAGGCGCTGCAGAACAAGAAGATCAACGCCCCGGGCACCTCGGCGAACTGGCTGCGCCAGACCGGCTCCACGCCGGTGGACGGTGCGCTCACCACCTACTACACCAACATCCAGACCGGCGTGACGCAGGGCGCGCTGTCCTTTGCCAGCGGCATCGGCCCGGCCCGGGTGTACGAGGTGGCCAAGTACATGACCAACGTGGACATCGGCTCGATGTACTTCGGCAGCGTGGCGGTGAACAAGCGCTATTTCGACGCCCTGCCCAAGGAAGTGCAGGACGCCTTCGTGCAGGCCGGGCGCGCCACCTCCAAGGCCCACGGCGCGCACGTCACCCGCACCGCCGCGTCGGCGATGGACACGATGAAGGCCGCCGGCCTGCAGATCTCCGACCTGCCCGCCGCGGACAAGCAGAAGTGGGTCAACGGCCTGCCCGACATCGTCACCCCCTGGCTGCAGAGCACCGGCGAACCCGGCCGCGCCGTGCTACGCGCCTATTTCGACGAACTGCGTGCGCGCGGCGTGAAGCCGCTGCGCGACTGGGACAAGGTCGCGCGCTGAGCGTGCACCCGGCCCACCCCTTGATCCGCCAGATGCCGACCGGAGCCCTCGATGAGCGTGGAGATTGAACTGCTGCAGGAGGGCGGGGCGCCGACGGCGCCGCGCCATCCCCTGCAGCGCCTGTCCGAGGTGCTCGCGGCGGTGGGAACGCTGTGGATCTTCGTGATGATGATGCTGGTCGTGGCCGATGTGGTGGGCCGCAATTTCTTCAACGCACCGATCACCGGCGTGGCCGAGTTCGCGTCGCGCTCGGTGGCGTCCATCGTCTTCCTGACGCTGGCCGCGGCCATCTGCGGCGGTCGCATGACCCGCAGCGACTTCATCCCCCGGCTGCTGGGCGCGCGGGCGCCCGGCCTGGTGCTCGCGCTGGACGTTCTCAACGCGGTGCTGGGGGCCTTGCTCTTCGCCGCGCTGGCCTTCATCGGCTGGCCTGAGCTGGTGCGCAGCTGGTCGAGCAACGAATACATCGGCGTGCCTGGCGTGGCCACCCTGGCCACCTGGCCCTTCCGCGCGCTGCTGGTGGGGGGTGCGGCGGTGGCCGCCATCGCCTACCTGCTGCTCATTCCGGCGCTGCTGCGTCAGCGGGCATCGGGAGCATCGGCATGAGCGACCTGGCATTCGGCGGCTGGTTGATCGCCGCGCTGGTGGGCCTGGTGCTGCTGGGCGTGCACATCGCGGTGGCCCTCATCGCGGTGGCCTTCGCCGGCATCTGGCTGATGCGGCAGGACGTGGAGATGGCCATGCGCCTCTTCTACATGGCGTCCTACAACGGCGTGGCCGACTACATCTTCGCCACCATCCCGCTGTTCGTGCTGATGGGACTGCTGGTCAGCGTGGGCAACGTGGGCAAGGACACCTTCGAGGTGGCCGAGACGCTGCTGCGCCGCGTGCGCGGCGGCCTGGGCGTCGCCACGGTGGCGGCCAACACGGTGTTCGCCGCGGTGACGGGCGTGTCCATCGCCTCGGCGGCGGTGTTCACCCGCGTGGCGGTGCCCGAGATGGTTCGCCACGGCTACCGCACCACCTTCGCCACCGGCACCGTGGCCGGCAGTTCGGTGCTGGGCATGATGATTCCGCCCAGCCTCCTGATGATCATCTACGGCGTGCTGGCCGAGCAGTCCATCGGCAAGCTCTTCATCGCCGGCGTCATCCCGGGCTTCCTGCTGGCGGCGGCCTTCATCGTGATGATCGTGCTGATGGCCACCTTCACCCCCGGCCGCGTGTTCGACCCGGAACGGCTGCAGGCGCTGCGCGAAAGCCAGGCGGAGCGCCCGCGCCTGGGCTCGGTGGCCATGGCCGGCAAGCTGGTTCCCATCGCGCTGCTGGTGCTGCTGGTGCTGGGTGGCCTTTACACCGGCTTCTTCACGCCCACCGAGGCCGGTGGCATCGGTGCCTTCGGTGCGCTGCTCATCGCCGCAGCGCGCCGGCGGCTGGGCGCGGGCAACCTGTGGAAGGTGCTGCACGAGACGGGCAGCGTGTCGGTGGGCATCCTGGTGCTGCTGGTGGCCGCGAGCTTCTACAGCCGGATGCTGTCGGTGGCCGGTGTGCCGGTGGCCATTGCCGAGCTGGTGCGCGATGCCGGCTTCGGGCCCTACGGCTTCCTGCTGATCTACATCGGCATCGTGCTTTTCCTGGGGATGATCCTGGACAGCAGCTCCATCCTGCTGATCATGACCCCCATCGCCGCGCCGATTGCCCAGCAGATGGGTTTCGATCTCATCCACTTCGGCGTGATCACGGTGCTGGCGGTGGAGATCGGCCTGCTCACGCCGCCCTTCGGCATCTCCATCTTCACGGTGAAGTCCACCCTCAACGATCCCAAGGTGTCGGTGGAATCGATCTTCGCGGGCGCCATGCCTTTCGTCGGGGTGATGCTGCTGGTGCTCGCGCTGGTGGCCGTCATCCCCTGGCTGTCGCTGGCGCTGGTGCGCTGACGGGGCGCGCCCGTCCACCGGACGGCGCGGTTGCGATCTGCGGGTGAAGCCCGAAGCGCGAGTGGGGACAGTCCCCTAAACTTCGCCGCTCATGCCTGCGCCCCGTCTCACCGTCGCCGCGTCCATCACGGCCCTCGTCCTTGTGGCTGCTGGCGCCTGGTGGTTCCAGAAAGGCCCGAGCGCTTCACCCTCGCCCGCGTCGTCGGCCATGCCCGGCCCCGGGCCGCAGGCCGGACCCGGGCCCACGGCCGGGGCCTCCGCAGGCCCTCCGACGGGCCGCCCGCCCGGCCCGCCGGGGGCTGCCGGCCCTGGGGGCCCGCAGGGGCCGGTCGCGGTCGAAGTGGCCCGCGCCGAGCGTCGAACCCTGGTCGATGAAGCCCAGGGCGTGGGCAGCCTGCGCTCTCGCCAGGGCGTGATGCTGCGCCCCGAGGTCAGTGGTCGGGTGGCCCAGATCGGTTTCCGCGATGGCCAGCCTGTTCGCCGTGGCCAGGTGCTGGTGCAGCTGGACGACACCCTGCAGCGCGCCCAGCTGCAGCAGGCCGAGGCCCAGGCCGCCATTGCCCGCACCAACCTGCAGCGCAGCCGCGAGCTCTTCGCCCAGCAGTTCGTCAGTGCCAGCGCGGTCGACCAGAACGCCGCGGCGCTTCAGGTGGCCGAGGCCCAGGTGGCGCTGGCCCAGGCGCAGGTGGCCCGCATGCGGGTGCTGGCGCCCTTTGACGGGCGGGCCGGCATCGGCAACGTCAACCTGGGCGACTACGTCAAGGACGGCGCCGACCTGGTCAACCTCGAAGACAGCCGTTCGATGCTCGTGGACCTGCGGCTGCCCGAGCGTTTCGCGGCGCGCCTGAAGCCGGGCCTGGCGGTGCAGTTCGATGTCGACGCGCTGGCGGGCCAGCGTTTCGAGGGCCGTGTCGAGGCGCTGGATTCGCAGATCGATGCCAACGGTCGCTCGCTGCTGCTGCGCGCCCGGGTGGACAACCCTGGCCTGGTGCTCAAGGCCGGCATGTTCGCCCGCGCCAACGTCGTGTTCTCGGTGCGCGAGAACGCGGTGGTCGTGCCCGAGGAGGCGCTGGTGCCCCAGGGTGGACGGCAGTGGCTGGTGCTGGTGGTCGACGGCCCCGAGGGCAAGCCGGTGTCGCGCCGCATCGAGGCCCGGCTGGGCCTGCGCCAGCCCGGCGTGGCCGAGGTGCTCGCCGGTGTCCAGGCCGGCGACCGCGTGGTCACCGCCGGCCATGCCCGCCTGATGCGCGACCAGCCGGTGCCGCTGCGGGTGGTCGAGCTCGGGCGGCCGGGCGGCCCTCGACCCGCGGGTGCTGCGCCTGCGGGCGCAGCGGCGTCCAGTGCCGCGGCTGCCGGTCCTGCCGTGGCCTCGTCCCCTTCCGCGGGCGCCGCCTCCGGGCCCGCCGCCCCGCGTCCCTGACGCTCGAGGATCCCGCCCATGCGACTGGCCGAACTCTCCGTGCGCCGGCCGGTCTTCGCGACCGTGCTCTCGCTGCTGCTGCTGCTGGTGGGCGGCGTGTCCTTCCTGCAGCTCAGCCTGCGCGAATATCCCCGGGTGGACGAGCCGGTGGTCACCGTCACCACACGGCTGCTGGGTGCATCGTCCGAGGTCATCGAGTCGCAGGTGAGCAAGCCGCTGGAGGATTCGATCGCCGGCATCGACGGCGTGGACATCATGACGTCCATCTCGCGCACCGAGCAGAGCCAGATCTCGGTGCGCTTCAAGCTCAGCAAGGACGCCGACACCGCGGCGGCCGAGGTGCGCGACCGCGTGTCGCGGGTGCGCGGGCGCCTGCCGGCCTCGGTGGACGAGCCGGTCATCGCCAAGGTCGAGGCCGATGCGTCGCCGACGGTGTGGCTTGCCTACACCAGCGAGACCATGAGCACGCTGGAGCTGACCGAGCTCGTCAACCGCGTGGTCAAGCCCCGGCTGCAGACGATTCCGGGCGTCGCCGACGTGCAGGTCGGCGGAGACCGCCGCTTCGCGATGCGCATCTGGCTGGACCCCGAGCGCCTGGCCGCCCACCGCCTGACCGTGCAGGACGTCGAGGACGCGCTGCGCCGGCAGAACCTGGAGGTTCCCGCAGGCCGCATCGAAAGCCAGAAGCGCGAATTCAGCGTCACCTCGCGCACCGACCTCAACACGGTCGAGCAGTTCGGTCAGATCGCCCTGCGCACGAACGGCGGCTACACCATCCGTCTGCGCGACGTCGCACGGGTGGAGGAGGGCGCGGCGAGCGAACGCAGCCGCGTGCGCCTGAACGGCGTGCCTTCGGTGAGCACCGGCATCGTCCGCAATGCCACCGCGAACCCGCTGGAGGTGGCCGCCGGCGTGCGCAAGATGATGCCGCTCATCCAGCGCGACCTGCCCGCTTCGGTCACCGTGGCCCTGGCCAACGACCTGTCGGTCTTCATCGACCGCTCCATCAAGGCCGTCTACCAGACCGTCATCGAGGCGGTGGTGCTGGTGGCGCTGGTGGTGTTCGTCTTCCTGCGCACGATGCGCGCGTCCATCATCCCGCTGGTCACCATTCCGGTGAGCCTCATCGGCACCTTCGCGCTCATCGCGCTGGCCGGCTTCACCATCAACACGCTCACGCTGCTGGCCCTGGTGCTGGCCATCGGTCTGGTGGTGGACGACGCCATCGTGGTGCTGGAGAACATCTACCGCCGCATCGAACAGGGGCTGACACCCTTCCAGGCCGCCATCAAGGGCGTGCGCGAGATCGCCTTCGCTGTCGTCGCGATGACGCTCACGCTGGCGGCGGTGTTCGCGCCGCTGGCCTTCACGCCGGGGCGCACCGGCCGGCTGTTCGGCGAGTTCGCGCTGACGCTGGCCGGCGCGGTGCTGGTGTCCGGCTTCGTCGCGCTGACGCTCACACCCATGATGTGCAGCAAGCTGCTGCGCCATGTGGAGAAGCCCGGCCGGTTCGACCGCTTCATGGAGTCGGCCCTCGACGGCCTGACCCGCGCCTATGGCCGTGCACTCGGCTGGAGCCTGCGCCACCGCTGGCTGGTGGTGGCCGTGATGCTGGCCTCCGCGGGCGGCAGCGGCTGGCTCTTCACCACGACCAAGAGCGAGCTCTCGCCCATCGAGGACCGCGGCGCCATCGCGATGCCCATCCGCGCACCGGATGGCTCCACGCTCGAGTACACCGCCCGCTATCTGGACGAGATCGAGCGCATCGCCGCCCAATACCCCGAGTTCGACCGCCGCTTCATGTTCATCGGCGGCGGCCAGGTGTCCAGCGCCTTCGGCGTGCTGCGCACCGTCGATTGGTCCGAGCGTGAGCGCAGCACCATCGAGCTGCAGCAAAAGCTGCTGCCCCAGCTGATGGCCCTGCCCGGCGTGAGTGCCTTTCCGGTCACGCCGCCCAGCCTGGGCCAGGGCTTCCGGGAGCGGCCGGTGACTTTCGTGCTGGTGAGCAACGACAGCTACGAGGGCATGGCCCGCGTCGCGCAGCAGATGCTCGCCGAGATGCAGCGCAACCCCGGCCTGGTGCAGGCCGATTCCGACCTGCAGCTGAACAAGCCGGAGATCTTCCTCGACGTCGACCGCGCGCGGGCCGCGGACCTGGGGGTGTCGGTCGAGTCGGTGGCGCGCGCGGTGGAGACCATGCTGGGCGGGCGGGTGGTCACCCGCTACAAGCGCGAGGCCGACCAGTACGACGTCATCGTGCAGACCGACGCGGGCCGACGCAACACCCCCGAGGACATCGAGCGCATCTTCGTGCGCGGCCGCAACGACGCGCTGGTGCCGCTGTCGGCGCTGGTGAAGGTGCGCGAGGCGGTCAGCCCGCGCGAGCTCAACCGCTTCAACCAGCGCCGTGCGGTGACCATCACCGCCAACCTCGCCCCGGGCTACACGCTGGGTCAGGCGCTCGAATTCATGGACGCCACCGCCGCCAAGGTGCTGCCCGCGGGCTATGCCACCGAGCTCAACGGCGTGTCACGCGAGTTCCGCGCCTCCGCCGGGGCGCTGGGCGTGGTCTTCGTGCTGGCGCTGGTCTTCATCTTCCTGGTGCTGGCCGCGCAGTTCGAGAGCTTCGTCGACCCCATCGTCATCCTGCTGTCGGTGCCGCTGTCCATGGTGGGCGCGCTGGCCGCGCTGCAGTGGAGCGGCGGCACGCTCAATGTCTATTCGCAGATCGGGCTGATCACCCTGGTGGGGCTGATCACCAAGCACGGCATCCTGATCGTGGAGTTCGGCAACCAGCTGCGCCGGCAGGGCCTGACGGTGGTCGAGGCGGTGGTGGACGCAGCCACGCTGCGCCTGCGCCCCATCCTGATGACCACGGGCGCGATGGTGCTGGGTGCGGTGCCGCTGGCGCTGGCCAGCGGTGCCGGTGCGGAAAGCCGCCAGCAGATCGGCTGGGTGATCATCGGCGGCATGACGGTGGGCACGCTGCTCACGCTCTTCGTGGTGCCCACGGTCTACACGCTGCTGGCGCGCCGCCAGGTGCCCGGCGAGATCGAGACCCCCGAGGTGGCCGACGAGCCGTCGCGCGACGCTTCGCGCGATGCGGTGGACAGCGACTGGGCGCTGCAGAAGTGAGGCCCCTTGCGGCCTGGCTGCACCCGGCCTTGGCAGACCGCAGGCCCTGAATGACAAACCCCCGGCGCCTTGCGGCCACCGGGGGCGGGTGGCTGACGCCACCGTGCGGGGCTCCGGAGAGAGTGAGTCCGGGGCTCCTTGCGGGCCTCGAAGGCACCGCGTTCAAAGGCCTTGGAGAAGGCGCCCTGAATCTAATCCTCGGCGGCGCGCGGCGCAAGCCCCGGACGCGTTACGGTCATCACCGGCGGCGTTCGGCCGCCAGGGTGTCGAACAGGGCCCCCATGCGCCGGCGCACGTCCGCGTCCATCTGGATGGTCCGGCCCCACTCGCGGTCGGTCTCGCCCGGCCACTTGTTGGTCGCGTCCAGGCCCATCTTGCCGCCCAGGCCGCTGACCGGCGAGGCGAAGTCCAGGTAGTCGATGGGCGTGGACGGCACCAGGGTGGTGTCGCGCACCGGATCCATGCGGGTGGTGATGGCCCAGATCACTTCCTGCCAGTTGCGGATGTCCACGTCGTCGTCGGTCACCACGATGAACTTGGTGTACATGAACTGGCGCAGGAAGCTCCACAGCCCGAACATCAGCCGCTTGGAGTGGCCGGGATAGGCCTTCTTCATGCTGATCACCGCCATGCGGTAGCTGCAGCCCTCGGGCGGGAGGTAGAAGTCGACGATCTCCGGAAACTGCTTGCGCAGGATGGGCACGAACACCTCGTTGAGCGCCACGCCCAGCACGGCCGGCTCGTCCGGTGGCTTGCCGGTGTAGGTGGAGTGGTAGATGGCGTCAGGTCGCATGGTCAGCCGCGACAGCTCGAACACCGGGAACCAGTCCTGTTCGTTGTAGTAGCCGGTGTGGTCGCCGAAGGGTCCTTCCAGCGCGTGCAGATAGCCGTTCTTCTCCTTGAGCTTCACGCCGTGGGCGCTCTCGCCGGTGAAGCCAGCGGCAGCCGGCGGAATGTGCCCTTCCAGAACGATCTCCGCCGACGCCGGCACCTGCAGCCGGCTTTCGCCCTCGCCCACGCCGCTGGCCACCAGCTCGGTGCGCGAGCCGCGCAGCAGGCCGGCGAACTGGTATTCGCTCAAGGTGTCGGGCACCGGCGTGACGGCGCCCAGGATGGTGGCCGGATCGGCACCGAGCGCCACCGCGATGGGGAAGGGCTGGCCCGGGTTGGCCAGCGCGAACTCGCGGAAGTCCAGCGCGCCGCCCCGGTGCGCGAGCCAGCGCATGATCACCTGGCGCGGGCCGATCACCTGCTGGCGGTAGATGCCCAGGTTCTGGCGCCGCCGGGGCTCGGCCACCGACTGCGGCCCCCGGGTGATGACCAGGCCCCAGGTGATCAGCGGTCCGGCGTCGCCCGGCCAGCAGTGCTGGACCGGCAGCCGGGCGAGGTCGATGTCGCTGCCCTGCAGCACCACCTCCTGGCACGGCGCCTGCCGGACGACGGCAGGCTTCATGTCCCACACCGCCTTGACCATCTGCAGCAGCTTGCCGGCGTCCTTCAGCCCCTTGGGCGGCTCGGGCTCCTTCAGGCCGGCGAGCACCTGCCCCACCTGTCGAAGTTCACCCACATCCGCGGCGCCCATGCCCAATGCGACCCGCTCCGGCGTACCAAAAAGATTTGTCAAGGCCCGGAAACTGAGGGGCTGACCCCCCTTGTTCAGGGGGGTACGGAACAACAATGCGGGCCCGCCCGCGCGCAGCGTGCGGTCGCTGAGCTCGGTCATGTCCAGATGAACGGAGACAGGCTGAGCCACGTTTTGCAGCCGACCGGTACTTTCCAGCTGGGCGATGAAGTCACGCAGGTCTCGGTATTTCATGTTTATTGGTGATGAAGAACACGTTTCATATGCTTGACCGAGTCTGAAGGCTTCCTAGAATCCGCAGCATTCCCGATCCCTAGGGATTACCCGCGCCTGTGTCCCCCGGACACCTTCGGCGCTCCGGACAGCCCGCAAGAGGCTGCCGTCCAGGATGTGCCGCCGCCCTCTTCGTGGCGGGCCTCTCAATTTATCCCCGCCTCGCGGGCAGCGGTTCCGTCCTCCGGGATGGCCGTCTGGCTGCGCGGTGGATAGAAAGGAGCGACATGAACTTCAACGACAGCGCGCTGGCGCCTCTGGGTCGATGGCCGGCTGCCTTCGCCCAGGGCGTGGGCGTGGTCCTGCGCGACATCGGCAATGGCCTGCTCGAGATCAGCCACAACCTGCTCGCCCTGATCGGGCTGGCGGTGCTGGCGGTGAGCGTCTTCGTCGGCAGCCACCCGCAGATGCTGCAGGACGTGGAGACGCGCACGCTTGACTGGCTGCAGGGCAGGCTGGTGGAGCGCATGCCCGCCTCCGAGCGCCTGGCCCAGGCGATGGCGCAGCCCGAGGCGGTCGAGCGGGCCACCGCCGCCGACCCCAGCGCGCTGGACCGGCAGCAAGGCCGCATGGCGCAGTGGCTGGCGCGTCGCTACAAGGTGGCGCCCGAGCCGGTCGCCCGCCTGGTGCAGGAGGCCTGGCACCTGGGCGCCAAGGCCGATGTCGACCCGGCGCTCATCCTGGCCATCATGGCCATCGAGTCCAGCTTCAACCCCTTTGCCCAAAGCGCGGTCGGTGCCCAGGGCTTGATGCAGGTGATGACCCGGGTGCACGACGACAAGTTCGAGGCCTTCGGCGGCAACCACGCCGCCTTCGACCCGGTGGCCAACCTGCGGGTGGGGGTGCAGATCCTGAAGGAATGCATCCGGCGCGCCGGATCGGTCGAAGGGGGGCTGCGCTTCTACGTGGGTGCGGCCAACCTGCCGGACGATGGCGGCTACGCGGCCCGGGTGATGGCCGAGCGCGAGCACCTGCGTCGGGTCGCGCTGGGCCACGCGGTGCCCTTCAACGTGCCCACCAACCTGGCCCAGGTGCCCGCTGCGACGACGCCCGCCCCGCCGGCTGCCAAGGCGGCGTCCGCCGACACCGCGCCGACGCTGGCAGCGGCTCCCGAGGGCCTGTCGGTGCCGGCGCGCATCGCCGGTCTCTGAACGCGCCGGGCCTGCCCGATACACTCGATGGTGCTGCGCGACTGGCGATAGGCCCTGACGGGTCCGAGGTGGTGAACCACCGGGAAGCGCAGCGGACACCGCCTCAGGCGCCGACCCCGGCGCCCCGCCGATGTCCTCAGCCGTTCGCCTGGGCACCCCGCCACCGTGTCTCCTGCGCGCCGAGCCCGGTCGCGCCGGGACTCGCCGGGCGGGTCCACGCCTTGCACCGAGAACCGCCCCCATGTTCGATCGCACCACGTCCACCATCGCCCAGGTCGACCCCGAGCTCTGGACCGTCATCCAGCAGGAGAACGCGCGCCAGGAGGCGCACATCGAGCTCATCGCCTCCGAGAACTACGCCTCGCCGGCCGTCATGGCCGCGCAGGGCAGCCAGCTGACCAACAAGTACGCCGAGGGTTACCCCGGCAAGCGCTACTACGGCGGCTGCGAGTTCGTCGACGTGGCCGAGACCCTGGCCATCGAGCGCCTGAAGCAGCTGTTCGGGGCAGGCTTCGCCAACGTGCAGGCCAACTCCGGTTCGCAGGCCAACCAGGCGGTGTTCTTCGGCCTGCTCAACCCGGGCGACACCATCATGGGCATGAGCCTGGCCGAAGGCGGCCACCTCACCCACGGCATGCCGCTGAACATGAGCGGCAAGTGGTTCAAGGTGGTGAGCTACGGCCTGGACGCGAACGAGGCCATCGACTACGACGCCATGGAGCGCCTGGCCCACGAGCACAAGCCCCGGCTCATCATCGCCGGCGCCTCGGCCTACAGCCTGCGCATCGACTTCGAGCGCTTTGCCCGCGTGGCCAAGGCCATCGGCGCGATCTTCATGGTCGACATGGCGCACTACTCCGGCCTCATCGCCGGCGGTGTCTACCCGAACCCGCTGCCCTTCGCGGACGTCGTCACCTCCACCACCCACAAGGGCCTGCGCGGCCCGCGCGGCGGCATCATCCTCACCAACCACGAGGACATCGCCAAGAAGGTGAACAGCGCCATCTTCCCCGGCATCCAGGGCGGGCCGCTGATGCACGTGATCGCCGCCAAGGCGGTGGCTTTCCAGGAAGCGCTGCAGCCGGCGTTCAAGGTCTATCAGCAGCAGGTGGTGGCCAACGCCCGCGTGCTGGCCGAAACCCTCATCGAGCGCGGCCTGCGCATCGTCAGCGGCCGCACCGAGAGCCATGTGATGCTGGTCGACCTGCGTCCCAAGGGCCTGACCGGCAAGGAAGCCGAGGCCGTGCTGGGCCGCGCCCACATGACCTGCAACAAGAACGGCATCCCGAACGACCCGCAAAAGCCGATGGTGACCAGCGGCATCCGCCTGGGCACGCCGGCCATGACGACCCGGGGCTTCAAGGAAGCCGAGGCGCGCCTGACGGGCGAGCTCATCGCCGACGTGCTCGACCGTCCTCAGGACGAGGCGCGCCTGGCCGAGGTGCGCGCACGGGTGGAGGCGCTGACCCGCGACTTCCCCGTCTACCGCTGAGGCCCGGCGGCCGGGCCCCGCGGTGCGCTGCCCCTTCTGTCCCAGCGAGGACACGCAGGTCGTCGAGACGCGCGAGTCCGACGAAGGCGACGTCGTCCGGCGGCGTCGCCGCTGCACCCGCTGCGACAAGCGTTTCACCACCTACGAGCGCGCCGAGATCGCACTGCCCACGGTGGTGAAGAAGGATGGCGCCCGGGTGGAGTTCGACCCCGCCAAGCTGCGCGCTTCCATGCTGCTGGCCCTGCGCAAGCGGCCGGTGAGCGTCGAGCAGGTCGATGCCGCGCTCGATCGCATCCAGGACAAGCTGCTGGCTGGCGCCGCCAAGGAAGTGCCCACGACCCGGCTGGGCGAACTGGTGATGCGCGAACTCAAGCGCATCGACAAGGTCGCCTATGTCCGTTTCGCGTCGGTCTACCGATCCTTCGAGGATGTCGAGGAGTTCCGCCAGCTGCTCGAGGGCATCTGAGCGGGAAGTCCGTCGCCGGCGGGTTCGGGTGAGGGACTGAAAGGGCGCCCGCGAAGCGGAGGGTCGACGGCCTCGCGGGCGCCGCCTGCGAGTTGGCAATCCCCCCTCGGGGCGGCCTGCTTGCCAGGGGGTGACGCTTCCTCCTGGAGGGGGAAGCGCCCGCGAAGACCCCTTCCTAGAGTGCGGCCATGCACTCGCCACTCCTCGCCACGCCCAGCGCCACCCAGCCCGCGGCTCGGTGCGGCGGGCTGCGCCGCCAGCCTGCGGGTTACGGGTTCACGCTCGTCGAGTTGCTGATCGCGCTGACCGTGCTGGCACTGGTCACCGCCGGTGCCTTGCCCTCGCTGGCCGAAGCCCTCGAAAGGCGCCGCCTGGCTGGGGTGTCGCTGCAGACATTGGCCTTGCTGCAGCAGGCCCGCCTGGAGGCGCAGACCCGCGACGAGGTGTTGCGCGTGGCCGTCCGGGGTGCCAGCGGCGGCCTCACCTGCCTGCTGCTTCACACCGGCCCGGCGGGCAGCTGCGGCTGCGAGCCCGCCCCTGCGACCCTGGACGACTCGCCAACGGGCCCGAGCGGGCCGGATCGGTTCTGCGCGCCGGGCAGCGAGCTGCTGCGGCTGGTCGTCGCCTCGCCTGCCCAGGGCTTGCGCCTGAGCCTGAACGTGGCGTCGATGAGCTTCGACCCCAGCCTCGGCACCACCACGCCCACCGGGCGGGTGGAGCTGCGCGGCCGTCGCACGGCCATTGCCCATGTGGTGAGCGTCATGGGCCGTGTGAGGCGTTGCATGCCTGCGCCTTCGGTCGGCGGGCCGGCATCGGTCATGGCGGGGATCGCGGCATGCTGAGCGCGGGGCCCACCCATCGCCTCCTGCGGGGCATGGGCCTGGTGGAACTGCTGGTGGGCCTGGCCGTGGGCGCCATCGTGCTGGCCGGCGCGCTGGCGCTGGCCGCGCAGCAAGGCCGGCAGGCCGGGGCCACGCAGGCCGAGCAGATCGCGCTGCGCGAGTTCGAGGCGGTCGATCGCCTGTTGTGGCGCTTGCTGCGCCAGGCCTCTGCCACCGTGGCCTGGCCCGACGCGGCCAGCCTGCAGGCCCTGCTTCACGGCACCGGACTTCATTTCGCCAGCCGGGTGAGCGAAGGCAGCGTGCGCCGGGTCGGGTTGCGCCTGTCGGACGGATTGCTCGCGCTGAGCCTGGAGGGCGGGCCCTGGCAGGCGCTGCACGATCCGCAGCGCCTGCGCATCGAGGCGATGGACCTGTCGATCGCTGCGGTATCCGTCGCCCCTGGCGACGACGAGGCTGCGGCCGCCCCTGGGTCTGTCCCGTCGGCTGGAGCGGCTGCTGTGGCCTGCCCCCATCCGCTGCCGCCCCGGCTTCGGTGGCGGCTGCAGGGCCGCCTGCCCGATGACCGAGCGGTGTCGGCCCCGGCCCGCGTGGTCCAGGTGCGCGACCTGCCGGCTGCCGGAGCTTGCCCGCCATGAGGTCCGCTTCGTCCGTGCAGAGGCTGCCCGGCGCCCAACGGGGCTTCATGCTGCTGGGGCTGGTGGGCCTGCTGACCCTGCTCGGGCTGCTGGCCGCATGGGGCCAGGCGGCGCTGCCATTGAGCACGCTGCAGGATGGAAACCGGCTGGCAGTGGCGCTGCAGGCCCGGTCGGCGGCGGAGTCGGGGCTTGCGCTGGCGATGCAGCTGCTCAACGACCCGCGCGGTGCCGGACCGCAATGCGAGGCCCTGGCGGGCGAGCCGCAGGCCTCTTGGTGGGAACGCCGTCCGGGCGGGGCGCCGTCGCCGCTGGCGGTCGGTGGGGGGGCCGGGGCCGGCCTGGCAGGCAACGGCGTGCAGGCTGCCGAGCTGCGGTGCACCCGTGCAGCGGGTGGTCCCGGTCCGGCGTCGGCCCCGGGCTGGCGTTGCACCTGTGGGGCCCAGGGTGGCGCCGCGGTGACGCCGCCGGCTGCGTCGTCCGGCCCTGTGCAGGTGTCCTTCTCGGTGCGCTGGGCTGCCCCAAGTCCGCCAACGGGCGACACCGAACGGGCCGATCTCGACGCGGCCGGCTGCGTGCGGGTGGACGGAGATTGCCGGCGCCCGGCCAGGGGCGCCGAGGCCCCGGCGGCACGGCAGCGCGTGGGCCTGAGGGTGTGGCCTGCGGTCCCTCGGTTGCCGCAGGCCGCCTGGACTGCGGGCAGGTCGATCCAGCTGAGCGCCAGCGTCGAACTGCTCAACTCGGACGCGGCGTCCGGTGGGCGGGTGCTGCACGCCGGCGGGGGCGTCGATGCGGGCGGCGCTGTCCTGCAGGGGCTGCCCGGGGCTCCTCAGGCTGACCTGGTGCTGCGCGGCGACCGCGCACTGGCCGGATGGGCCACCCAGTTGGGCGTCGCCCGCTGGCTGGGCAGTGCCCCCGCCGCGTGGGCCAGGGCACCCAGGGTGACGCAGCTCGATTGCAGCGGTGCCGCATCGGCTTGTCGCGGCGGCCTGCAGCGCGCGCTGGACGACGGAGCGCAAGCCCTCAGGGTGGTGGGCGACCTGCAGCTTCAGCCGGGGTTCCGGGTCGGGTCCGAAGCGCGGCCTGTCGTGCTGGTCGTCGACGGTGCCTTGCAGCTGCAGGGGCCCGGCGAGCTCCACGGGCTGGCGATGGCCTCGTCCATCCAGGCCGACGGCGATGCCGGCCCGATCCAATGGCGGGGGGCGGCCCTTGCGCTGGGCGCCTCACGGGCGCGGGGCAGGGTCCGGGTGGAGTGGACGCCGGAGGTCCGCGAGTCGATCGAGCAGGTCGTGGCGGGCGTTCTCGCGGCGCCGGGTTCGTGGCGCCAGACTGCCGGCGGCGAGGCCTTGCCATGACCCTTGTCCTGATCCGCCCGACCCGCCCGACCCGCCCGACCCACCCCACGCCGCCACCGGGCATCCGACATGGGGCAGCGGCTGCATGCCGCCCTGGCGAGCGCGGGGGCCTGCTCGTCGAGGCCCTGGTGTCGCTGATGCTGGTGATGCTGTGCTGGCTGGCGGTGCTGCAGATCGACCTTCAGTCCCGGTCCACCCGCCAGGCCGCGGCAGCCCTGCACGGACGCCTGGCGGTTCTGGGGGCCCAGGTCGAGGCGGCCCACCCGGTGCTCGCCGTCGAGCCCTGGGCGGTCGCGCCCGGCCGCGAAGACGCGGCCCGGACCGAAGCTGCCCAGGCGCAGGGCATCCCTCTGATAGGACAGGCACTGGACGCACGGAGTGGCCAGGTGACCTGGGTGGTCGAGCACCGGGCCTGGGACCGGAGCGGCGTCGGGCGCAGTTGGCCGGGCTCATCGGCAGCGGGCCTGACCGGGCCGAATCCAGCGGCAGCTACCGCTGCGCCCGCCGTAGCCACGGCGCTGGAGGATCTGACCTGGCGTGCGGGGAGCCCTGCGATGGCGGCACCCGCCGGGGGGAGGGTCGAAACCATCGTCTTCGCACTGCGCTGGCCGCTGCCCATCGACCTGTGGGATCTCGCCCACCACGCGCTCGACCAGCGTCAAGCCCATCAACGGGAGCGGCGCCTGGCGGGTGCCGGTGCCGGGGAGACTGGCGACGGGCCGATCGACGACGCCGGGGTCGACGACCTGCCGACCGAAGATGCGGCAAGCCCGGCGACGCCTGGAACGCCGACCGGACGCCCGCCTCGCGCTTCACCCGACGGGCGCGGGGGCCCGGACGACCGGTTCATCGCAGGCGATGTCGGAATCGACCCTGACCCTGGCCTCTCAGCCGGAACCGGCGAGCGGCTGGCAGCCCTCGTGCCGCCCAGGCCTGCCGCCGCGGCCCGCTTCGACCGGGCCTTGCGCGCCGCACGGCAAGCCGGCAGCAGCACCCGCCTGGCGGCCGGCTGGCAGGGCCAGTCGGGAGCCCTGTGGGTCGATCCTTCCGTCCTGCGCGACCCACAGCGCCGCGCTGCGCTCCAGGACTGGGTGGCGGGGGTCGCGAACCGCTCGGAGGAAACCCGGGACGACGCGGCAGTGGGCGCATCGGGCGATCGGATCTGCGACATCCAGCCGGCGTCATCGCTCGCCTCTCATCTGGTCTGGCGCTGCCTGGGCTCGAGTGGCGCGGCCGAGGTGTTCATGTTGCCCACGGTGGGTCTGTCGGCCGCTTTCGTGCTGTGTCGCTTCGAGCTGCAGTCGCCAACCACCCCGCGCGGCCGTCCGGCGGCTCCGGCCCCGCGGGTTCACGCCTGGATCGGTTCGGCCGGACAGTCCTGCCCCGCGTCTTCGCAGCGCGTTTGAACCCGCCTGGGCCACCGACAATCGACGCATGGCCTCCGACCCTGCCCCCCTGTCCGCGCGAGACCTGTCCGAGCGAGACCTGCCCGGGCAAGACCTGCCCGGGCAAGACCTGCCCGAGCAAGGCGACCCTCCGGCCGCCGCCGACCCCACGCTGGCCGATCTGCCTGCGGACGTTTCGCCGGTGTGGGTCCGCGCACTGGGACTGGCGGCCCGGGCGATCGGCCTGAGCGAGCCCAACCCGCGGGTGGGCTGCGTTCTCACCGATCGCGACGGTCGTCTGCTAGGCCAAGGCTTCACCCAGCAGGCCGGTGGCCCGCATGCCGAGGTGATGGCCTTGCGCGATGCACAGCGTCGGGGCGAATCGGTGAACGGCGCCACGGCCTGGGTGACGCTCGAGCCGTGTGCCCACCACGGCCGCACGCCGCCCTGCTGCGATGCGCTGATCGCCGCCGGTCTGGGTGCGGTGCGCGCGGCCAGCATCGACCCCTTCGGCGCGGTGGCCGGCGAGGGTCTGGCGCGCCTGCGCGCGGCGGGCCTGGATGTCCGCCTCGCCCCGGAGCCCGGTGTGCGTGCTGCGGCGCTGGCGCTGAACCCCGGATTCTTCTCCCGCGTCGTCCGCGGGCGGCCCTGGGTGCGGATGAAGGTGGCGGTTTCGCTGGACGGCCGAACCGCGCTGCCCAATGGCGCCAGCCAGTGGATCACCGGGCCGCAGGCCCGCCACGATGGCCACGCGTTCCGTCGCCGTGCGGGCGCGGTGCTCACCGGCGTGGGCACCGTGATCGACGACGACCCGCGTCTGGATGTGCGCGGCTGGCCCGGCACCGTCCAGCCCATCCGGGTGGTGGTGGACTCCTCCCTGCGCACCCCTGCCACTGCCCGCTTGCTGGCGCCGCCGGGTCAGGTCTGGGTCGCGCATGCGCAGGGTGCCGATGCAGCCTCCGCCGGGGCGGCCGCAGCCGCCGACGCGCTGCGCCAGGCCGGAGCGCTGTTGCTGCCGGTGCCGGCCCCTGGCGGCAAGACCGACCTCGCAGCGTTGCTGCAGGCCCTGGCCCGGCGCGGGGTCAACGAACTGCATGTGGAGGCCGGGGAGAAGCTCAACGCTTCCTTCCTCCGCGCCGGCCTGGTCGACGAGCTGCTCGTCTACCAGGCGCCCCGGCTGCTCGGTGCCGGGGCGGCACTGGCCGCGCTGGGCCCCTGGGATTCGCTCGCGCAGGCGATGACTTTCGAACTGACGGACCACCGGCGCGTCGGCGACGACCTGCGGCTGCGTTTGCTCCGTCCCGGTGCGCTGGCGCCGCTGGAGCAGGCGATGCTCGCCCCCTGAGCGGCGCCGCGCAAGCCGCCTGCCTACAATCCGGGCGATGCCCATTGCACCGATTCCCGAGCTGATCGCCGAGCTGGCCGCCGGCCGCATGGTCATCCTCGTCGACGAGGAAGACCGCGAGAACGAGGGCGACCTCGTCCTCGCCGCCGACCACGTCACGCCCGAGGCCATCAACTTCATGGCCCGCTTCGGTCGGGGCCTGATCTGCCTGACCCTCACCCGCGAGCGTTGCGAACGCCTGAACCTGCCGCCGATGACGCGCCGCAACGGCACTCAGCACGGCACCGCCTTCACCGTGTCCATCGAGGCCGCCGAAGGCGTGACCACCGGCATCTCGGCGGCCGACCGCGCGCGCACGGTGCAAGCCGCGGTCGCCCGCGATGCGCAGGCGAGCGACCTCGTCCAGCCCGGCCACATCTTCCCCTTGCAGGCCCAGGACGGTGGCGTGCTGATGCGGGCCGGACACACCGAAGCCGGCTGCGACCTGGCCGCCATGGCCGGCTTCTCGCCCGCCGCGGTGATCTGCGAGATCATGAACGACGACGGCAGCATGGCCCGCCTGCCAGACCTCGAACGCTTCGCGGCCACGCATGGCCTGAAGATCGGCACCATCGCCGACCTCATCGGCCACCGCAGCCGCCACGAGACCCTGATCGAGCGCATGGGTCGCCGTCCGCTGGCCACGCCCTACGGCGTCTTCGACTGCACCACCTTCCGCGACCGCACCGGCGGCGTGCACCTGGCGCTCACCCGCGGCCAGTGGGATGTCCGCGACGAGGTGATGGTGCGCGTGCACGAGCCGCTGTCGCTGCTGGACCTGCTGGACGTCGAGCACTCGCGCCATTCCTGGCCCTTGCCGCTGGCGCTGCACAAGCTGCAGGAAGCGCCCAAGGCTGCGGCCGTGCTGCTCAACTGCGGTGATCGGGCCGACGCCCTCACGCTGGCGCTGCGCCCCGACGCCAGTGGCCCGGCACGGGCACCGCAGATGGACCTGCGCACCTACGGCATCGGCGCGCAGATCCTGCGCGAACTGGGCATCGGCCGCATGCGGCTGCTGGGCAGCCCCCGGCGCATGCCCAGCATGACCGGTTTCGGCCTGGAAGTGACGGCCTTCGAGATGCCGGCCGGCCCGACGCCGCCGGCCCGCCCGGCCACCTGACGAACCCCGAGACGCGGCCGCGCCTGCGGCCCGTCGCACGATGGCCTTCGGCTCCCGTGAACCCACGGGGCTGGAGCAGCCGCCCCTTCAATCCTTTCGCCCGCGTCCCCATTCACCATGCAAGGTGCTGAAACCTCCGGCCGCCACGGACCCACTGTCGAGATACTCGGGCGCGACCTGCGCATCGGCATCGTGCAGGCCCGCTTCAATTCGAGCCACACCGACCGCCTGGCCGACGCCTGCCTGGCCGAGTTGCGTGCGCTCGGGGTGAACGAGCGCCACATCCAGCATGTGACGGTGCCCGGCGCGCTGGAGGTGCCGGTGGCGCTGCAGGCGCTGGCCGAGCAGGACCGCTTCGACGCGCTGGTGGCGCTGGGCTGCATCATCCGCGGCGAGACCTACCACTTCGAGCTGGTGGCCAACGAGAGCGGCGCGGGCGTCACGCGCGTCTCGCTGGACCACCGAGTGCCCATCGCCAACGCCATCCTCACCGTCGAGAACGAGGCGCAGGCCGATGCCCGGGTCGAGGAAAAGGGGCGCGACGCGGCCCGTGCGGCCGTCGAGATGGCCAACTTGCTGGAGGACCTGTCGTGAGCGCAGCCGAGGACGGCCCCGGCGTGCCCGCCGCGCCAGCCCGGACTGCCAAGCCCGCCCGAAAACCCAAGCCTGACCGCAGGCTTTCCCGCGAGTACGCGGTCCAGGGCCTCTACGAGTGGCTGGTCGCCCGGCACGACCTGGGCGTCATCGACGCGCACCTGCGGGAGGACGGCGAGTTCTCGCGCTGTGATGCGGCCTGGTTCGACACCTTGCTGCACGGGTGCGCCTCGCGCCGTGCGGAACTGGACACGCATCTGGCGCGCCACGGCGACCGCACGCCCGAGGAACTGTCCCCGGTGGAACACGCGGTGCTGCTGGTGGGCGTGTACGAGCTGCTCCAGGCGGTGGAGATTCCCTACCGCGTGGTCATCAACGAGGGCATCGAGCTGGCCAAGGCCTTCGGCGGCACCGACGGCCACCGCTACGTGAACGGCGTGCTGGACAAGGCCGCCCGAGAAATCCGGGCGGTGGAGGTGGCCGCAGCCCCCGCGCGCCGACCGGGGCCGCCGCGCCGAGGCCCGGGAGCGGCCGGGGCCGGGCGATGAGGCTTGCACCGCGGGTCGACCGAGTCGAGCCCTTCTACGTGATGGAGTGCGCCAAGGCGGCGGAGGACATCGCGCATGGCCCGCTGTGCGACCCGGCCCAGGGTGGCCGCCCGATGATCTACCTGAACATCGGCGAGCCCGACTTCAGCGCCACCGAGCCGGTGAAGGCCGCGGCGGCCCGGGCGCTGCAGCGAGGTGCCACGCAGTACACCGGCGCCACCGGCCTGCCCGAGCTACGCGCGGCGATCTCGCGCTGGTACGGCGAGCGCTTCGGCCTGTCCATCGCGCCGCATCGCATCGTCGTCACCGCGGGCGGGTCCGCGGCGCTGCAGCTGGCCTGCCTGGCGCTGGTCGGGCCGGGCGACGAGGTGTTGATGTCCGACCCCACCTACCCCTGCAACCGCCACTTCGTCGCGGCCGCCGACGGCTGGCCGGTGATGCTGCCCTGCGGTGCGCAGGACCGCTTCCAGCTGCGTCCCGAGGCGGTGGAGGCGGCCTGGTCGGCCCGCACGCGGGGCCTGCTGATGGCGTCGCCCTCCAACCCCACCGGCACGTCCATCGAGCCTGCGTCGCTCGAGCGGCTGGTCGCCATCGCCCGCGAGCGCTCGGGCTTCGCCATCGTCGACGAGATCTACCTCGGCCTGGGCGACGACCCTCGCCTGGGTCAATCCGCGCTCGCCTTCGACGGACCGGATGGTTGCGTCGTCAGCGTCAACAGTTTTTCCAAGTATTTCTGCATGACCGGCTGGCGTCTGGGCTGGCTGGTGCTGCCCGAGTCCCTGGTGGAGCCGGTGGAGCGACTGGCGCAGAACCTCTTCATCTGTGCGTCCACGCTGGCGCAGCGGGCGGCGCTGGCGGCCTTCGAGGCCGAGTCCATCGCCGAGTGCGAACGCCGACGCGCCGAGTTCAGGGCCCGGCGCGAGTTCGTCGTGCCGGCGCTGGAGGCGCTGGGCTTGAAGGTGCCGGTGCCGCCGGACGGCGCCTTCTATGCCTGGATCGACGTGTCGGCGCACAGCGACGACAGCTGGGACTTCGCCTTTCGCCTGATGCGCGAGGCGCAGGTGGCGCTGACACCGGGGCGTGACTTCGCCCGGGTGGATGCGCGCCGCTTCCTGCGCCTGTCCTGCGCGCGTTCGATGGGCGAGCTGCGCGAGGCCATCGACCGGATCGGTCAAGTGCTTCACACGCCGGGGGGCTGACGGCGCGTAAGCTTGCCCTTCGATGAGCACGCCCCCTCCGCCCGCTCCGCTCGATCCGGTCCATCGGCCTGCAGCCGCAGCGCCGCCTGATCTGGACACCACGCAGGTGCTGCCCCAGCGCGACCCCTCGCTCGCCCGCTGGTCGGACGCCGACGCCCACATCGCCCAGGGCCCGACGCTGGCCTTCCGCACCAACCCGGGCGACGGGCGCGATGGCCAGCTGCCCACTGTGGGGCACATCGGCCGCTATGCGCTGAAGTACCCGATCGGGGAGGGCGGGCTGGGCACGGTCTATGCCGCGCACGACCCGCTGCTGTCCAGGCTGATCGCCATCAAGACCCTGCGGCTGCGCCTGGACGATGCCGTCCGCCCGGCCTTCCAGGAGCTCTTCCTGCGCGAGGCGCGGGCGGCTGCCAGCCTGAGCCACCCGCACATCGTCACCGTGCATGACGCGGGCCTCACCGAAGACGGCGCCTACATCGCGATGGAACTGCTCAAGGGCCGTGACCTGCGGCTGCTTCGGCAGGAGGGGTGGCGCCCCACGCCGCAGCAGGCGGCGCTCATCGTGCGTCGGGTCGCCGATGCACTGGCCTATGCGCACTCGCGCGGGGTGGTGCACCGGGACATCAAGCCGGCGAACATCTTCATGGTGTCGCGCACCCAGCCGCGGGTGCTGGATTTCGGCATCGCGTCGGTCGCGCACCGGCATGAGGCGGGCGCCGGCCCGGCGGCGCCTGAGGTGGGCGTCGACTGGATCGCCGGTTCGCCGCACTACATGTCGCCCGAGCAGGTTCAGTCGCTGCCCACCGACAAGCGCACCGACGTCTTCTCGCTGGGCGTGGTGCTGTACGAACTCCTCACCGACCGCAAGCCCTTCACCGGGCAGACACTGGCCGAGGTCACCGAGGCGGTGCTCACCCACGAGCCTCCCCTGGCCCATGAAGTCGACGCCAAGGTGCCGCCCGCGCTGTCGGAGGTGCTGCGCAAGGCGCTGCGCAAGGACCCCGCCGAGCGCTACGCGTCGGTGCGGCAGATGGCGCGCGACCTGCGGCAGTGGCTGGAGGACGAAGCCGCGTCGGCGGACCCCGTCGACGAACCCGTGGCGACCAGCGGCCACCGCGCACCGCGCTGGGGCCTGCCCATCGCCATGGGCGCAGGCGCGGCAGCGGTGGTGACGGCCTGGGCGTTGCTCGGCGGCGAGGCCGGCACCCCGCAGCGCGGCGCGCTCGCCACCGGCGGCTTCGTGCAAGGCGCGGCGGCACCGGCCGTGTCGGCCGCACCGGCTGGCGCGTCGTCGCCGGAGTCGCTGTCTGCAGCGCCGCTGCCGACCGCGGCGGTTCAGGCGCAAACGGCAGCCCTGGGGGGGCTGGTGACCAGCCCGCCCGATACCCTGCCCGGATCGCCGCCCACGGCCGCTGCGTCGACGACCCCTGCCACGCCGACCTCGCAGACCGCAGCCACTCCCGCCGAGGGGCCGCAGACCCCGGCCAGGGCCCCCCGCGCGGCCGCGCCGCGAGCCGTGGCCCCTGCGCCCGGCCCGGCCGCGGCAGGCGCGGCGACGCCCGCTGCGGCCGCCGCCACCGCCGCCCCGGTGCCGGTGGCCACCGGCGAGCTCCGGTTGGCGGTGTCGCCCTGGGGCGAGATCGAGGTGGACGGCCAGGCGCGCGGCATCGCGCCGCCGCTGTCGCTGGTGACGCTGCCCGAGGGCATGCACCGCATCACCATCCGCAACGCCGATTTCCCGCCCTTCAGTGCCACCGTCCAGGTCACGGCGGGGCAGACCACGGTGGTGCGCCACCGGTTCGGCTCGTGATGCCCGCCCGACAGGCCCCCGCGGCCGCGCAAGCCGCTGCAGCCCCGGGCCTCGACCCTGATTCCATGACGCTGAAGGTGACGCTGACCCTGCCCAAGGTTGAACCGCCCGCCCTGCCGACTGCACGCCTGCGCGCTCGCCGCCGTCTGCCGCGCCTGGCGACCTGTCTCGCGCTGGCCCTGGCCGGTGGCTGTGCGCAGCCGCCCGGCGGCATCGGCCTCACCGACCTGCTCGCGCGGCCCGCGGAGCGCTCGTTGATGATGGGCCTTCGGGCCTATGACGAGGGCCAGTACAGCGAATCCGAGCGCTACCTCGACGAGGCGCTGAAGGCCGGACCGATGACCGGCCGCGACCAGGCCGCCGCCCACAAGCACCTGGCCTTCATCTACTGCACGACCGACCGCATCTCGCCCTGCGAGGCGGCCTTCCGGGCCGCCCGGCGGGCCGACCCTGCCTTCGTGCTCAGCCGTTCGGAGTCCGGGCACCCGCTGTGGGGCCCGGTCTATCGAAAGGTGCTGCCTTGAGCGCGCCGTCCCTGGCGGCTGCTCCGGCGGTGTTCGAGCTGGGCCTTCGGGTCTACTGGGAAGACACCGACGCGGGCGGCATCGTCTTCTACGCCAACTACCTCAAGTTCTTCGAGCGCGCGCGCACCGAGTGGCTGCGCTCGAAGGGCCACGGGCAGGAGGCGCTGCGGCGCGACGCCGGCCTGATGTTCGTCGTCGCCCACACGGCGGTGAACTATCGTGCACCGGCACGGCTCGATGACTGGCTGCTCGTCGACGTTCAGGTAACGGCCTCGGCCCGGGCCAGCCTCACGCTGGCGCAGCAGGCCTGGCGGCTCGAACCCGACGGTCAGCGCACGCGGCTTGCCGATGGAAGCATCCGCATCGGCTGCGTCGACGTCGTTCGCCATCGCCCCCACCGCATTCCCCCCGAACTCCTCCAGGCCCTTTCATGAATCAGGACATGTCCATCGTCGCGCTGGTGCTGCAGGCGAGCCTCGTGGTGCAGCTGGTGATGGCCGGCTTGCTGCTGGTGTCGCTGGCCAGCTGGACGGTGATCTTCGCCAAGCTCATTGGCCTGAAGCGCATCAAGCGCGGCAACGAAGGCTTCGAGCGCGAGTTCTGGAGCGGGCAGAGCCTGAACGAGCTTTACGGCCAGGCCACCCACGCCGCCGAGACGGCACCCATCCAGCGCATCTTCGCCTCGGGCATGCGCGAGTTCCTCAAGCTGCGCGAGCGTCGGGTGACCGACAGCGGCGCGCTGCTGGACGGCGCCCGTCGGGCCATGCGGGCGAGCTACCAGCGCGAGATGGACACCATCGAGTCCAACCTGTCCTTCCTGGCCTCGGTGGGCTCGGTCTCGCCCTATGTGGGCCTGTTCGGCACGGTCTACGGAATCATGCATGCCTTCGTGGGCTTGTCCAACCTGCAGCAGGTCACGCTGGCCACGGTGGCGCCGGGCATCGCCGAAGCGCTGGTGGCCACGGCCATCGGCCTTTTCGCGGCCATCCCTGCGGTCATTGCCTACAACCGCTTCGCCCGCGACATCGACCGCATCGCGATCACGCTGGAGACCTTCATCGAGGAGTTCTCCAACATCCTGCAGCGCAACGCGGCCGCCGGCCTTCCGGCTGCCCCCGCTGCGGCGTCAGGCCCGTCGAGCGCTGCGGGCGCGGCCTTCTCCACCGCCAGCGGCACCGGCCTGCCCGGCGGCCGTTGAGGGCAGGGGAACACGACATGCCGGGCACCTCGCCGCGCGGCTCCTCGCGCCGCCGCACCATCAACGAGATCAACATGGTCCCGTTCATCGACGTCATGCTGGTGCTGCTGATCATCTTCATGGTCAGCGCGCCCTTGATCACCACGGGCGTGGTGGACCTTCCCAGCGTGGGCCGCAGCGCGCAGCGGCCGCCCAAGGTGGTGGAGGTGGTCATCGGCCGCGATGCCAGCGTGCGCCTGCGGGTGAACGGCCAGGAAGGCCCGCCCCTGGCATCCGGGGACGTGGTGCCCCGGGTCCAGGCCGAGCAGGGCGGGCAGGCCGATGTGCCGGTGGTGATCTCGGCCGACCGCGAGGTGAAGTACGAGGCCGTGGTGCAGGTGATGGACCGTCTGCAGCGGGCCGGGGTGCAGCGGGTGGGGCTGTCGGTGCGGCAGGGTCCGGCGTCTTGACCGAAACCGCCGTTGCCCGCGTCGATCCCTTGCGCGTTTCCTTTCCTGCCTGACTTGCCCGCCACGTCCACGATGCCGGCCCCAGCCGCAACCCCCGCCCCCGCGCCCGTGGCGCGCGACGCCTGGATGCCCACCCGAGCCGATGCGCGCGGGATGGGCCTGTCCATCGCCGTGCTGGTCCACCTGGGCCTGGTGGCGGCGCTGGCCCTGGGTGTGCAGTGGCGTTCCAGCCAGCCCACGGTTCAGTCCGCCGAGCTCTGGGCGCAGGTGCCGCAGTTCGCGGCCCCGCGCGAGAGCGATCCGCCGCCGGCTCCACCGCCGCCCCCCGCGCCCGCGCCCACACCGCCCCGCCGCGAGGCGACGCCGCCGCCGCCGGAACGGGATGCCGAGATTGCGCTTGAGCAGCGGCGTCGCGAGCAGGCCGCCCGCGAGCAGCGCGAGCAGGAACAGCGCGAGCGTGCCGCCCGGGAGGCGCGGGAACGGGAGGCCCGGGAGGCCCGCGAGAAGGCAGCCCGTGAACGAGAAGCCCAGCGAGAAGCCCAGCGCGAGGCCGCCGCCCGGGAGCAGCGCGAGGAGCGCCTGGCGCAGCAGCGGCGCGAGCAGCAGGCGCGCGAGGCCGCCGAACGGGCCGAGGCGCAGCGGGAGGCCAACCTCAAGCGCCTGCAGGGCCTGGCCGGCTCCACCGGCACCGCGCAGCGCAGCGCCGGCCCTTCGGCGACCTACGCCGGCCGCATCGTCGCAGCCGTCAAGCCCAACATCGTCTTTCCCGATGCCATCGCCGGCAATCCGGCGGCCGAGGTGGAAGTGCGCGCAGGGCCGAGCGGCACCATCCTGGGCCGCACGCTCGTTCGCTCGAGCGGCGTGCGCGAGTGGGATGAGGCGGTGCTGCGCGCCATCGACCGCACCGAGACCCTGCCGCGGGACACCGACGGGCGGGTGCCTTCGTCGCTGGTCATCACCTTCCGGCCGCGGGACTGAGCCGCCGTCAGCCTCGGGTCCGGTGTCGCGTCGGTCCGACGCGCGGTCAGCGCCGCGCCGGACTCAGCGTCGGCCCCGCGCCAGCGCCGCGCCCGCAGGTCCGGGCAGCGGCAGCTCCGTCTTGTAGCGCACCTGCTTGAGCGCGAAGCTCGAGCGGATCTTCTCGATGCCCTCGATGGGCGACAGCTGCTCGAGGATGAAGCGCTCGAGCGAGGCGATGTCCGTCACCGCGACCCGGATCAGGTAGTCGCTCTCGCCGGTCATCAGGTAGCACTCCATCACCTCGTCGTGCTCGGCGATGCGGCGCTCGAAAGCGGCGAGCGCCGCCTTGCTCTGCTCCTTCAGGCTGATGCTGATGAAGACGTTCAGGCCCAGGCCCAGCGCGCCCGGGTTGACCAGCGCCACATAGCGGTCGATCACGCCGGCGGCTTCCAGCGCCTTGACCCGGGCCAGGCAGGGCGAAGGGCTGAGCGCCACGCGGCGCGCCAGCTCGACGTTGGACAGGGCGCCATCGGCCTGCAGCTCGCGCAGGATGCGCAGGTCGGTGGGGTCCAGTGCAGGCAGGGGCATGGTGGGCTTGGCCGGGGCGTTGAACGACAGGATGACCGTTCGATGGTAGATCGTGCTGGGTCTATTTCCATCCTGAGCAGATCGTGCTGTCTGAATCGGCTTTGACCATCCGATCGGCAGCACCTGCGGCGCCTGCGTCCCTAGACTTCCCTGCGCCGGGCACCGTGCCTGCCCGCGCCTGCGACTGCACCGCCATGCTGATGCCCACTTCCCCGCTGACCCTCGCGCCTGCCGCCGACGCGCCACCGATCGGCCCGCTTGACGCCCACGCCCTTGCCGTGGATGCCATCGACACCGACCCGGCCGAGACCGCCGAATGGCGCGAAAGCCTGGCTGCCGCCCTGGCCGCTGCCGGACCTGAACGCGCGCGCTTCCTGCTGGACACGCTGGCCGCCCAGGCCCAGGCGATGGGCGTGAACTGGCGGCCCGAGCTCACCACGCCCTACGTGAACACGGTGCGCGTGGAAGACCAGCCGGTCTTCCCCGGCGATCTCGCGCTGGAAGAGCGGCTGGCCGGCTGGATGCGCTGGAACGCGCTGGCCATGGTGGTCCGGGCCAACCAGGCCTTCGGTGAGCTGGGCGGCCACATCGCCAGTTACGCCAGTGCGGCGGACCTCTTCGAGGTCGGCTTCAACCACTTCTTCCGCGCCCGCGACGCTTCGCACGGCGGCGACCTCGTCTTCTTCCAGCCCCACAGCGCGCCGGGCGTCTATGCCCGCGCCTTCCTCGAAGGCCGCCTGAGCGAACACGACCTGGCCCACTATCGCCAGGAACTGACCGCCGGTGCTGCCGGGGCCCGCGGGCTGTCGAGCTACCCGCACCCCTGGCTGATGCCCGATTTCTGGCAGTTCCCCACCGGCTCCATGGGTCTGGGGCCGATCAGCTCCATCTACCACGCGCGCTTCATGCGCTACCTCAGCCACCGCGGGCTGCTGGCCACCGAGGGCCGCACGGTGTGGGGCGTGTTCGGCGACGGCGAGATGGACGAGCCCGAGAGCATGAGCGCGCTCACGCTGGCCGCCCGCGAGCGGCTGGACAACCTGGTGTGGGTGGTGAACTGCAACCTGCAGCGCCTGGACGGCCCGGTGCGCGGCAACGGCAAGATCATCGACGAGCTCGAGCGCCTGTTCACCGGCGCGGGCTGGCATGTGATCAAGCTGCTGTGGGGCAGCGACTGGGACGGCCTCTTCGCCCGCGACCTCACCGGCGCGCTGATGCGCTCGCTGGCGGGCACGGTGGACGGGCAGATGCAGACCTTCGCGGCCAAGGACGGCCGCTACAACCGGCAGAACTTCTTCGGCCAGAGCCCCGAACTCGCCCGGCTGGTGGAGGGGCTGACCGACGAGCAGATCGACCGCCTCAAGCGCGGCGGCCACGACCTGGTGAAGATCCACGCCGCCTACCACGCGGCGGTGCACCACCGCGGCCAGCCGGTGGTGATCCTGGCCCACACCAAGAAGGGCTACGGCATGGGCGAGGCCGGACAGGGCCGCATGACCACGCACCAGCAGAAGAAGCTGGAGGCCGAGGACCTGCTCGCCTTCCGCGACCGCTTCGCGCTGCCGCTGTCCGACGAGGACGCCGTGGGCCTGCGCTTCGTCAAGCCGGCCGCCGACAGCGCCGAGCTGCACTACCTGCAGGCGCGCCGGGCCGCGCTGGGCGGGCCCATGCCGGTCAGGGACGCGCGCTGCGAGCCGCTGAGCGTGCCGCCGCTGGCGTCGGTGGCCGGCTTCGCGCTGCAGGCGGACGGCAAGGTGATGAGCACCACCATGGCCTTCGTGCGTCTGCTCGGCGCCTTGCTGAAGGACCCGGCGCTCGGCCCCCGGGTGGTGCCCATCGTCGCCGACGAGGCCCGCACCTTCGGCATGGCCAACCTGTTCAAGCAGATCGGCATCTATTCCAGCGTCGGCCAGCGCTATGCGCCCGAGGACATCGGCTCGGTGATGAGCTACCGCGAGGCCCGCGACGGGCAGATCCTCGAGGAGGGCATTTCCGAGGCCGGCGCCATCGCCAGCTGGACCGCCGCGGCCACCAGCTACACGGTGCACGGCCTGGCGATGCTGCCCTTCTACATCTACTACTCGATGTTCGGCTTCCAGCGGGTGGGCGACGCCATCTGGGCGGCGGCCGACCAGCGTGCCCGAGGCTTCCTGCTGGGCGCCACCTCGGGCCGCACGACGCTGGGCGGCGAGGGCCTGCAGCACCAGGACGGCAGCAGCCAGCTGGTGGCCGCCACCATTCCCAACTGCAAGGCCTACGACCCGGCCTTCGCCGGCGAGCTGGCGGTCATCCTCGACCACGGCATGCGCGAGATGCTGGAGGAACAGCGCGACGTCTTCTACTACGTGACGCTGATGAACCAGAACTACCCGATGCCTGACCTGCCCACCGACGCGCACGAGGGCGTGGTGCGCGGTGCCTATGTGCTGCAGCGGCTGAACCCCGAGGCGGCCGACCGGGTCACGCTGATGGGCAGCGGCGCCATCCTGACCGAGGTGGTCGAGGCGGCGCGGCAGCTGGCCGATGCGGGGCGGGGCGTGGATGTGGTGAGCGTCACGAGCTTCAGCGAACTGGCCCGGGCGGGCGTGGCGGCCGAGGCGGCCGGCGAGCCCCTGGCCGGCTGCTGGTTGCAGCGGGTGCTGGCCACCACCGGCGGCCCTGTCGTGGCGGCTACCGACTATGTGCGCGCGGTGCCCGAGCAGATCCGCGCCTTCATGCCCGACGGACGCGCTTACCGGACCCTGGGCACCGACGGCTTCGGCCGCAGCGACACGCGGGCGGCGTTGCGCCGCTTCTTCCAGGTGGACGCCCAGGCGGTGGTGGAGGCGGCCCGGGCGATGGGCTGACCGGTCCCCGGGGGGGGGGCGGCATCCGGCTTGCCGACCGGGTCTGTCCCAACCCAACCGGAGTGCCCATGTTCGCCCACACCAAACGCCTTCAGTACACGGTGCGCGTCACCGAGTCCAATCCTGGCCTGGCCAACCTCATGCTGGAGCAGTTCGGCGGCCCGCAGGGCGAACTCGCCGCGGCCTGCCGATACTTCACCCAGTACCTGGCCGAGGACGACCCCGGCCGGCGCGACATGCTGATCGACATCGCCACCGAGGAGCTCAGCCACCTGGAGGTGATCGGCACCATCGTGGCCATGCTCAACAAGGGCGCCAAGGGCCTGATCGCCGAGGGCATCGAGCGCGAGGCCGACATGTACCGCGCCATCTCCGGCGGCGGCAACGACTCCCACGTCACCCAGCTGCTCTACGGCGGCGGCCCGCCGCTGACCAATTCGGGCGGCGTCCCCTGGACGGCCGCCTACGTGGACACCATCGGCGACCCGGCCGCGGACCTGCGCAGCAACATCGCCGCCGAATCGCGCGCCAAGATCGTCTACGAGCGCCTGATCAATCTCACCGACGACCCCGGGGTGAAGGAGGCGCTGGGCTTTCTGATGACCCGCGAGATCGCCCACCAGCAGAGCTTCGAGAAGGCGCTTTACTCCATCCAGCCGAATTTCCCGCCGGGCAAGCTGCCGGGCATGGCCGAGTTCACCAACGTCTACTTCAACATGTCCAAGGGCGACACCGAGTCGCGCGGGCCGTGGAACCAGGAGCCGACCTTCGAGTTCCGCGAGGCGGAGCCGGCGGTGGACGGCGGCTCGGGCATGGGCGAGGTGACGCTGTCCTCCGACGAGGCCGACGCCGTGGAGCGGGCCGCCCTGAGGCTGCGCTCCGACCCCGACGACGACCCGCTGACTGGCGCGATGCTCGGCGCCGGTGCAGCGCCGGGCCCGGACGGCCAGGCCGAACTGGGCGACCCGGCCGACGCGAAGGCTGCGTCCACGCTGGCCCGCAAGCGCAAGCCCCTGCGGGCTGCGGACGCGGACCGCTGAGGCGGGAGGCGCCGTGGACCACCCGCTGACACCGTCGTCGGTGCCCCGGCGTGCCGGCCTTCGGGCCTGGCGCCGCATGGCCGGCATGGCCATCTGCCTGTCGGGCGGGCTGATCGCCCTCGACTGGTGGTGGCGGCAATGGGCGCTGGCGCATCCCCAGGTGGAGCATGCGCTGTGGGGCGGGCTGCTGGCGGCGCTGGCCACTGCGCTGGGCACCCTGCCCGCGCTGCTGCCCGGCGGCACCAGCGAGCGGGTGCGAGACGGCATGCTCGGCTTCGGTGCCGGCGTGATGCTGGCCGCCAGCGCGTTCTCGCTGGTGGCCCCTGCATTGGAGGCCGCGCAGCTTCAAGGTGCGACCCGCATGGGTGCCAGCCTCACGGTGGCGCTGGGCTTTTGTGCCGGGGCGCTGGTCCTGCTCGGACTGCAAGCCTGGGTGCAGCGGGCCGTCGCGCCGCGCCAGCTGCAGGCGCATGCCCAGTGTCGGCGCTTGCTGGCCGTCTGGTTCTTCGTGCTGGCGGTGACCTTGCACAACCTTCCCGAAGGCCTGGCCATCGGCGTGGGCTTCGCCGGTACGGACCCGGCCGCCGCCCGTGCCCTGGCGGCGGGCGTGGCCATCCAGGACGTGCCCGAGGGCCTGGTCATCGCGATGGCCCTGCGGGGCGTGGGCTATGGGCGGGTGATGGCCGTGCTGGTGGGCACGCTGTCCGGCCTGGGCGAACCGGTGGCCGCGGTGCTGGGTGCGTCCATCGTGGGCAGCTGGATGGTGCTGCTGCCGCTGGGGCTGGCGCTGGCCGCGGGCGCGATGGTCTTCGTCATCGCCAGCGAGGTCATCCCGCAGGCCCAGCAGGGCCGGCACGGTCGCCTGGCGGCCGCGGCGGTGGTGGCGGGCTTCGCCTTCATGATGGTGCTGGACACGGCGCTGGGGTGACGCGGCGCGCCAGGGCGTTCGCTGGGATGATGAAGGCCCTGCGTCTTCATCCCCTCGCGCGTTCGCCATGACCGACTGGTTCGTCCACCCGGCTTTCCAGAGCCTGGCCTTCCCCGTGCTGCTGTCGGCGACCGCCGTGGCCCTGCTTCGGGCCTGGGGCGGTGCGGCGGCGGCGCCCTGGGGGGCCGTGGCGGGCCTGGTGGGTTCGCTGATGCTGATGCCGGGGCTGGAGTGGCCGGCCCTGTCGCGCCTGCAGCGCCTGCCGTGGGTGGTGCTGGCGGGTGCGGCGGCGCTGGCCTGGCTGGCGCTGCGGGCCGCGCGGGGAGGCAGGCGCGGCAGGCGCGGCTTGGCGACGGGTTGGGCCTGGCTGGCCACCGGTGTGGCGTGGCTGGGGGCGTGCGGGGTGCTGGGTGGCGCCGCCTCGGGAGGGGTGCCGCGCGATGGCACCGACGCGGCGCTGGCCGTGCCGGTCGCCGCACTCGCCGGCCTGTCCGTGCTGGTGCTGATGGCTCTGGGTACACCAGACCGCCCGGCCTCGACGCCGGTTCAGGAGCAGCGCTTCGGATGCACCGTGCGCACCGCCGCCAGCCTGAGCGTCGCCGCGCTGGGGCTCGCAGCCCTGGCTGCCGTGGGCGGCTCGCTGCTCATCGGGCAACTGGCCTTGATGCTGGCGTGCTGCGGGGCGGTTCTGGCAGGTGCCGTGGCCCTGGGGTGGAAGCGGGCCGGGCAGGGGCCTTCCGGCGACGGCCTGTGCAGCCTGGCTTCGCAGCAGGGTGGTCGACGTGCCTTGATGCCCCTGGCACTGGCGCTGCTGGCCCTGGCGTGGGTGCTGTGGCAGTCGTGGCCACCGCAGGTCCGGCAGTGGGTGGGTCCGCCCCTGCGCCTGGCCTTGCTGGTGCTGCCCCTGGCCATGCCCGCGCTGTTGCGGCACCTTGCCTGGGCGCAGCGGCACCCCCGCCGGTCGCTCGGGATGGGCATCGTCGTGTCGATGCTCGCGGTGGCCGCTGCGGTGGGCTGGCAGGCCGTTGCGGGAATGCCCGGCGCCGCGCCGGGCGATGACGACCCCTACTACACCCCCGGCGGGTGACCGGGCGGTGCGGCCGGCTCAGTCGGCACCCAGGTGGCCTGCGGCCCGCTTGGTCTGCAGGTAGCGCTGGTTGTGGTCGTTCACCGGACCGAGCAGCGGCAGGCGGTCGACCACCTCGATGCCCGCTTCGCGCAGCGCGTCGATCTTCTGCGGGTTGTTGGTCATCAGGCGGATGCGGGTGTAGCCCAGCGACTGCAGCATGGCCGCGGCCGCGCCGAACTGGCGTTCATCCTCGCGGAAGCCGAGGTAGCGGTCGGCCTGCAAGGTGTCCAGGCCCTGGTCCTGCAGCCGATAGGCCCTGAGCTTGTTGGCCAGGCCCGTGCCTCGGCCCTCCTGCGCCAGGTAGAGCAGCACGCCGCCGGTTTCGCCCAGGCGCTGGACCGCGCGCTGCAACTGCGGCCCGCAGTCGCAGCGCAGGCTGTCCAGCAGGTCGCCGGTCAGGCAGGCCGAGTGCAGGCGCACCGGCACCGGCGAACCCGTCGCCGGCTCGCCGACGATGATGGCCAGGTGCTCGGCGTCGCCGTCGGTCTCGCGGAAGACGATCAGCGTGCAGTCCTCGCCCAGGCCCAGCGGCACCCGGGCGTCGCTGACCCGGCGCAGGGCTTGCGGGCGCAGGGCTTGCGGGTGCTCGGCGTCGGCCGGTTGCAGCTCGCCCAGGTCCAGCGCCAGCGGATCCCAGGCGGCCCAGGTACCGGCCTGCTCGGCCGGCAGCTCCAGCACGATGAAGGCGGGAATCAGGCGAGCCCGCTTGGCCAGGAACAGGGCCGCCTGCGCCGCCGGATGGTGTTCGGCGCTCGGCCGCTTCGGGTCCAGTGGCGCGGGTGGCAGGCCTTCAAAGGGGCCGTCCACGCCGGTCACGGCCGCCCAGCGGGACAGGTCCGACAGCTCGATGTCGCGCGGCAGCACCACCGAGTGCGGTGCCTGGGCGCCTTCGCGTCCGAGCGAGGCGACGCGCTCGGCGCTGAGCAGCAGGCGCACCGGCAGGCCGGTGGCCAGCCAGTGGGCGAGCTCGTCGGCCGCCAGCGTCTCCACGGCCGACACCAGCCAGACGCTCGAGGCTGCGCTGGCGCGGTCGCCAGGCCCGGCTGGCCAAAGCGCCACCGGTCGTCCGCGCCGCAGCTCGGTGCTGGCGCGGTCGATGTGGATGGCCGCGCGGCGGTCCGCGTCGGGTGCAGGCCCGGCAAAGGCCGGCACGGGCGCGCCGGTCGAATCAGGGGAGGCAGGGGAGGCAGGGGAGTTCGTCATTGCGCGGTGGGGCGGCGCCGGGGCGCGTCCGCGCGGGTCAGGGCGACGGGCCGGGTGTCGCGCCGGGTCTGGGGCGGGGTGTGGGGACGGGTTTGGGCCCGGGTGGAGCGCCGGATGGGAAGCATGGCCGAAAGAATACCGGCTCGCCCGCCGTTGGCGCTTCCTGGGCCCATTGCGCTTCCGGCGGGGCCCGTGGCAGGCGCTGCGGAGGGCGGCCCGTCGCTGCGATGATGCGCCGATGCGTCCGAGCCCCGCCCCGCCTGCCGCCGACCCCGCCGAAGAGCGATGGACACCGCTGTGGCAGTGGTTGCTGTCGACCCGGCTTGGGCCATCGGAGGCGCTGGAGCCGGCCCCGCCGCAGCCGCCGGATGCCGCAGCGCAGGCCCTGCTGCAGCTCTACATGCCCCTCGTGCGGGCCCGTCGGGAACGCCGGCGGCACGGTGTTGCCCACAACCGGCCGGTGCTCGCCGCTTCAGGCCCGTCAGCGCCTGTCACGGCGGCCGCGTCTGCGGCGCCCCGCCCCTGGGTGGTGGCGCAGCTGGGCCAGAGCCTGGATGGCTGCGTGGCCACCGCAGCCGGCGATTCCTTCTTCGTCACCGGCGAGCAAAGCCTGCTGCACCTGCACCGCTTGCGCGCGTTGTGCGACGCGGTGCTGGTGGGCGCCGGCACCGTAGCGGCCGATGACCCGCAGCTCACCACCCGCCGCGTGCCGGGCCCCAACCCGCTGCGCCTGGTGCTGGACCCGACCGCGCGGCTGGACGGTCAGGCCCGGGTGCTCCGCGAGCCGGCGGCGCCCACGCTGTGGATCTGCGACGCGAGCCACGCCGCCCGCGCCCGGGCCTGCCGGCCGCACGGGGGCGCCGAGGTGCTGGCCGTCGACGGTCTGTTGACTGGTGACGGGCCCGCCGCGGGCATCGACATCGGCCGCCTGCTGGACACGCTGGGCGAATGCGGCGTGGCGCTGCTCTTCGTCGAAGGGGGTGGGGTGACGGTGTCGCGCTTCCTGGCGGCCGGTGCCATCGACCGCCTGCACCTGGTGGTCGCGCCGGTGCTCATCGGCGATGGCCGCCGGGGCATCCAGGGCCCGGGGCCGGCGCGCATGGCCGAATGCCCCCGGCCGCCCGTCCAGCGCCTGCTGATGGGCGAAGACGTGCTGTTCGATCTCGACCTGAGCCGCAGCGGGTCCGGCTAGCCGCGCTCGGGTGGCAGCGCCATCAGGTCCAGGTGCCCCACCCGCAGTCGGCTCGCGCCGAGCAGGGCCTGTCGTCGCCCCTGCCACGCCTGCAGCGCCGGCCGCGCGCTGGCGTCCACTTCCTGCGCCGCCCCCGCCATGCCGTCGATCATCGCGGCCATCAGCCGGCGGTCAGCGGCGTCCCGTCCTCCGTCGAGCTGCCAATCGCTGCGCCAGGTCCACACCCGATGGCCGGCGGCGCGCAGCCGAACGCGCAGGTGGTGCGTGGCCTGCGCGCCCAGGGCCGGGCCGAAGCCCTTGTCGCGGTGCTGATGGCGCGCGAACAGCCGTGCCACGCTGTCGTCGAATGGATCGGCGGGTGTCCAGCGGTGGCGGCCGTCCACGCTGAGCGCCATCAGCAGCGCCGTGCGGGACGACCCCGCCGCGTGCGCCAGGCGGTCCAGCCAGTCGGCGCTGACCAGGTCCAGCAGCGCCGATGCGGTGACCAGGTGGGCGGCCTGCCAGGGCAGCGCATCCAGGCCCCTGGCCAGGTCGAGTGGCTGTCGCACGATGCGGGCGTCCAAGCCGGGGGCGCTCAGATGCAGGGCAGGAGGCGGGGTCGGTGGCTGCGACCTTGCCAAGGCCGGGTTCGAGCCGCCCGGGCGCAGCGCGCCGAGGCCAGCCGATGCCATCGCCTGCGGCCAGTGCGCCAGCAGCGCCGGGTCGTGGTCGACGACGAGCCACTGCTGCGGGCCGCCCAGGCGCGGCGCCAGCCAGCGCAGGTTGGAGCCGGTGCCGCAGGCCAGGTCGATCACGCGCCAGGGCTCGCCCGCGGCAGGTCCGGCTGCCCGCAGGAGGCCGGCCAGCGCACGAAGACCGGCGTCGCCCGCGCGGGCTCGGTGGTCGAAGGCCTCGCGCAACTGCAGCCAACCGGCGCTGAAGCCTTCGGGGGCGGGGGCGGGCGGCTGCGTCGCTGTCGGGAGGGTGGATGGTCCGGCCCTGGCCTTGGCGTTGTCCGCGGCCCCCAGCTTCACGGAGCCGGGCCGGCGGTCGCTTCTGCGGTCGGACCGCTGCGTCATCGCAGCGCCTCCAGCACCGTGGCGAAGCGGGCCGCCTGGGCCGGCCAGGTCGGAATCCCCCCCGCCGCTCGGACCGCCCCTCGGGCGAGCGCGGACCGCAGCGCAGGGTCGCCGATGCAGCGCTGCAACGCCGACCTGAGCGCCGGCACGTCGCCCGAAGGGACCGAACAGCCAGCACCGGGCGGCAGCGTCGAGGCCAGCGCGCCGGCATTGCTGCACAGCACGGGAAGCCCGGCCACCAGGGCCTCGCTCACCACCATGCCGTAGCCCTCGTGCAGCGAGGGCAGCACCAGCAGATCGGCCTGCGCGTAATGCGCCCACAGGGTTGGTTCGTCGACCTCGCCGTGCCAATGCACCCGCCCGTCCAGCCCGGCCTGCTGCGCCTGCATGACCAAGGCGCGCGCGGTGGCCGGATCTCGATCTGCGCTGCCCACCGCGTGGAGCTCCCAGGGCAGCGACGTCAGGCCGCTCAGGGCCTGCAGCAGCAGGGCATGGCCCTTGCGCGGGGTGAGGGTGGCCACGCACAGCAGCATGACCGTCCCCGCCCGGTGCGGCCGGACGGCGGTGGACGCCACCGGCCCTGCGGCCCGAGCGACGCCGGGTTCGACCACCGCGATGCGCTCGCCCGGCACGCCCATCGCCTGCACGTCGCGGGCCGTGTGCGCACTGGTCACGATCACCCGTCGCGCCCAGCGCAGGGCCTCGCATTCGCGCGAGCGCAGCCGCTCGCGCCCAACCTCGTCCAGCCCCGTCTCCAGGTGCAGCGGATGGTGGACCAGGGCCACCCACCCAAGCCGATGGGCGTGGGCCCGCGCCGACGCGCCCAGCGCGCCGAAGGCCAGGCCATCGGCGATGACGGTTCGCCCCTCTGGCAGCGCAGCGATCTGCTCTTCCGCACGTGCCAGGTCGGCGGCGTGTGCCTGGGGCCACTCGCCGGGCAGGTTCAGCACATCGATCGTCCAGCCGGCCTCACGCAGCGCCGCGACCATCTCGCGGTCGTAGCGGTAGCCGCCGGTCGGTGCGGACCCATCCCCCGGGATGATCCAGGTGGCCCGACCTTCGGCCAGGGTGCCCGCGGTGGCGTCGGCAGTGGTGGTGGCGGTGGAGTTCGCCACGGCGTCAACCCGCCGCCGGCAGGGACCCCTCGTAGGACGCCCAGGCGACGTGCGATTCGTTCAGCGTCACCCGCATGTGGCACAGGCCTTCGCTGCCCGCGCCCTTCAGCGCGTGCGGACCGAGCGCGCCCTGCGCGATTCGCCGGGCGACCCGGTCGAAGATCTCGCGGGCCAGGAACTCGGTGGTCGTGTTGCGGCCGTTGAAGGCGGGCACTTCGTCGAGGTTGCGGAAGTTCAGCTCGGCCAGTTCGCTGCGCAGCAGCTCGGTGGCCAGCCCGATGTCCACCACGATGCCGTCCGGGTCGAGCGCGGCGCGTCGAAGCTCGAGGTCGACCACATAGGTGGCCCCGTGCAGCCGGCGTGCCGGCCCGAAGACCTCACCTTGGAAGCTGTGGGCGATCATGAAGTGGTCTCTGACGTTGACGGCGTACATCGGGTTCCTTGGGAGGGGTGGGGAAGGCTGGCCTTCAGGCGGGCTGCGAAGCCGGTGTGAGCGTGGATGCAGCCGCGGCCGGGTAGTCGATTCGATGGCACAGCACGTCCGCGTCCTTCGTGGGCACGGCCGACAGGCGGGCGAGCACCTCGGGCAGCTGGTCGAAACCGGCGCTGTGGGTGATCAGGCGGTCCAGCACCGGGTCGGTCAGCAGCGACAACGCCAGTGCCAGGCGCCGCTGGTGCGTCCAGCGCCCACGTTGCGCCGGCGCGAGGCTTCCCACCTGCGAACTCTGCAGGCGCAGCCGCTGCGAATGGAAGGCCTCGCCCAGGCGCAGCGTCACGTCGCGGCGGCCATACCAGCTCAGCTCGAGCACCGTGGCCTCGTAGCCGGCCAGGCGCAGCGCGGCGTCCAGGCCCTCTGGCTGGCCGCTGGCATGCACCACCCGGTCGGCGCCCGGGGTGGCCTCCTCGGGCAGGACGAAGCGGGCGCCGAGTGCGCGGACGATGTCGGCGCGGGCCTGCAGCCTGTCCACCACCTCCACCTCGCAGCCCGGTGTGCGCGCAGCCAGCCAGGCCACCAGCAGGCCCAGCGTTCCCGCACCGACCACGGTGATGCGGTCGCCGATGCGCGGCGGGGCATCCCAGAGCGCGTTGACGGCAGTCTCCATCAGCGCGGCCAGCACCGCCCGGCCTGCGGGCACGCCCGCGGGCAGCGGCAGCACCGCGTGGGCCGGAACCTGGTAGCGCGTCTGGTGCGGGTGCAGGCAGAACACGGTGCGGCCGATCAGCTCGGCCGGTCCCGCTTCGACCCGGCCGACGTTGATGTAGCCGTACTTCACCGGGAACGGGAAATCGCCTTGCTGGAAGGGTGCACGCATGCGCTCGTGCTCGGTGGGGGGCACCTCGCCGCGCAAGACCAGGCCTTCGGTGCCCCGGCTGATGGCGCTGTGAAGGCTCAGCACCTGCACGTCGCCGGGCGAAAGCGGCGGCAGCAGCGCCTCGCGCAGCTCGGCCCGGCCGGGCGCGACCACCCAGCAGGCGCGGGCAGGCAAGGGACTGGGATTGAAGGGGTCGGCGGACACGATGGACCGGGCAGCAACAGGGGATACGGCCGATGGTACGGTTGGGTCCATGAACTCGCGCGGATCCGCCCCCTGGTCGACGCCGTCGCCGCGCGCGGCGCCGGACCCGGGCGATCACAGCGCGCTGCTGCGCCGCACCGCCGTGGACATCGGCATCGCCGCGCTGGTGCTGGCGCTGGCCGGCGCCGGCCTGATGCGGGTTTTCGACCTCGGGCTGGACTACCCGGTCAAGGCGCTGCTCGCCTTCGGCCTGGCCGCTGCGCTCGTGGCACGCGCGCTCTCGCAGGGCCGGCATCCGCATCCGGTGTTCGGCCCGGCCAACCGCGTGACGCTGCTGCGCGTGGCGCTGGGTGCCTTGCTGGCAGCGCTGATCGGAGAGCCGTCGATGCAATCGCCGGGCGCCCCCGGGTCCGCCTGGCTGGGCTGGGGCGTGGTGGGGGTGGCCACGGTGGCCGCCGTGCTCGATGCGGCCGACGGCGCCCTGGCGCGCCGCAGCGGTCTGTGCAGCGGCTTCGGCGCGCGCTTCGACATGGAATCCGATGCGGCCTTCACGCTGGTGCTGTCGGTGCTGGTGTGGCAGGGCGGCCAGGCCGGTGCCTGGGTGCTGGCCGCAGGCCTGATGCGCTATGCCTTCGTCGCCGCCGCGTGGCGCTGGGTCTGGCTGGCGGCGCCATTGCCGCCCAGCCGTCGTCGCCAGGCGGTGTGCGTCGTGCAGATCACGAGCCTGGTGGTCTGCCTGGGGCCGGTGGTTCCGCCCGCGGCCGCGACCGGGCTGGCGCTGGCCAGCCTCGCCTTGCTCGTGCTGTCCTTTGCGGTCGATGTGCGCTGGCTGGCGCGTGCACGACCGCGCCCACCGGAGACCTGAGATGAGCCTGGACACCCTGGACACCCATACGTCAATGCCGCCCGTGGCCCCGTGGCGGCGTCGCGCCGCAAAGCTGTGCAGCACCGCGCTGCTGTACGGCTTCGCCTCGTTGGCGCTGGCACCGCCCGCCAGTGCCCAACCCGCCCGCTACGAGCTGGACCCCGATCACCTCACGGTGGCCTTCCTGGTCGATCACATCGGCTATGCCAAGACCCTCGGACTCTTCCGTGCCGCCCGCGGCAGCTACCGCTTCGACGAGGCAACGGCCACCTTGTCTGCGGTGCGCATCGAGGTGGAGACGGCCAGCGTCTTCAGCAACCAGCGCAAGCGCGACGAGCACCTGAAGGGGCCGGACTTCCTCAACAGCGCTGAATTTCCCCGCATGGTCTTCACCGCCGACGCTGCGCGCCGCACCGGCGAGCGCAGCTTCGAGATCGCCGGCCGGCTCGAGCTGCTGGGCCGGACGCAGCCGCTGACGCTGCAGGCCACCTGGAACAAGAGCGCGGAGTCACCCATCGGCGGCCCTGGCGGCAAGCCCTATGTGATGGGCGTGTCGGCCCGGGGCAGCTTCAAGCGCAGCGCCTACGGCATGAACTACGCCGTGGCCAACGGCTGGGTGGGCGACGAGGTGGCGCTGATCATCGAGTTCGAGGCCATCCGCAAGTGAAGTCCGCCGTGCGGCCCGCGCGGCTGCCGCCCTGGCTGGCCGCCGCGCTGGGGTTCGCGCTGCTCAATGCGCTGCTGGTGATGGAGAACCGCTGGCCGGGCCTGGGCGTGCGGTGGGTGCCACGGCTGTCCTTCGAGCTCGCGCTGGCGGTGGCGGCGCTGGGCCTGCTGGCCTCGTGGCGACCATCGGCTGCGCTGCGCCTGGCCCACGGGCTGGTGCCGGTTCTGGTGCTGCTGGTGGTGGTGCGCTATGCCGATGTGACGGTGCCGGCGGTGCTGGGCCGCCCGGTGAACGTCTATTGGGACGGGCGTCACGCGCTGGAGCTGCTGCGGGCGTCCGGGCTGACGCAGCACGGCGCCTGGCTGGCTGCGGCCGGGCTGGCCGGCCTGCTGGGAATGGGCCTGGTGGTCGGCCTGGTGCGCTGGGCGCTGCTCGCGATGGCGCGAGGCCTGGCGCTGATGCCGGCGCGGCCCTTGCGCTGGGTACTGGCGGGCGGGGCGCTGGTGCTGGTGACGAGCTTCGCGGCCTATGTTCCCGGCGTTCGCGACACGCGCTGGTTCTTCTCGCTGCCGGTGCTGCCCACCGTGCTGCACCAGGCCCTGCTGGTCGGGCGTGTGCTCGTGCCGGACGCGCAGGCGGCGGTGCTCGGCCCCGGGCCGGCCTTCGACGGCGACGCAGGGGGCCTGCGAACCGCGCAGGGCGCCGCCGACGTGCTGCTGGTGTTTGCCGAGTCCTACGGCGCCGTCACGCTCGACCACCCCGAGCTCGCCGCGGCCTTGGCGCCCTCCCGACAGCGCCTGCAGCAGGCGCTGCAGGCCGGTGGCCGCGGCGCCGTGTCGGCCCGGGTGCGGTCGCCCACCTACGGTGGCGCCTCGTGGCTGGCCCATGCGAGCCTGCTCAGTGGCCTGCCCATCACCGACCCGGCCCGGCACGACCTGCTGCTGACCGGCGATCGGCCCACGCTGGTGAGTTTCTTCGCCGGCCAGGGCTACCGCACCGTGGGCTGGATGCCCGGCATCAAGCGGGCCTGGCCCGAGGGGGCCTTCTACGGCTTCGACCGGGTGGCCGACGACGCGGGCGTGGGCTACCAGGGGCCCGATTTCGGTTACTGGCGCATTCCCGACCAGGCCGCCCTGGCGCTGCTGGACCGCCAGGAGCTGCAGCGTGGTGGGGCGCAGCTGCCGAGGTCGCCCCGATTCGCCGTCTTCGCCACCACCAGCACCCACGCACCCTTCCATCCGCTGGCGCCCTTGGCCGCCGACTGGACCCGGCTGCCGGGGCCGCAGGCCTACACTGCAGCGCAAGCGATCGAAGCGCAGGCTCACCCGCCAAGCCTTCAGGCCCCGCTGCCGCACTACCTGGCAGCCATGCGCTACCAGTTCGACTGGTTGTCCGACTACCTGGCGTCGCGTGCGCCGCGGCCCCTGGTGATGGTGGTGGTGGGCGACCACCAGCCGCCCGCACTGGTCACGGGCCTGGCAGACAACTGGGACGTGCCGGTGCACGTCATCAGCGACGACCCCGCCTTGCTGGATCGACTGAGGGCGGAGGGGTTCGCGCAGGGCCTGGCGCCACCCGCCCGCACGCTCGGGCCGCTGCATGCGCTGACGCCGGTGCTGCTGCGGGCTTTCGCATCGCCGGGCGCCGGCCCGTCGCTCGCGGGCAAGGCCCGGGGCGTCGATTCAGGGCCTGGCTCCTGACGTGTCGGTGGCGAGCCAGGCGTGTATGTCGCCCGAAGGCGCGTTGCCCGGCTGAGACTGCAGCCAGGCGACCATCGCCGGGGCCTCGAGGCCCTGCGGCTGCATCAGCCTCAGGCGTTCGCCCAGCGACACCGCATACCGGTAGCGTCCCGGCCCGGCCAGGGCCTCGAGCCGTTCGATGCAGGCCAGCGCGAGGTCGAGCACCGACGGCAGGAACTCGAAGGACAGAGCGGGCAGTGGCTGCTCCAGCCCCAACAGCACCTGCAGTTCATGGCCCTCGACGTCGATCTTGACGAAATCGGGGCGCCCGTGGCGAGCGATCAGCGCTTGCAGCGTGTCCACGGCCACCAGCGGCCCGGCCGCCCAGCGCACCCCTCGGAAGGATTCCGCGGCGCCCGCCCGGGCCACGAAATCAGCCGACAGCGTGGACACGCTCGGGTGGCGCAGGCTCTCCAGCAGCCGGGCCTGCCCTGCCGCACGGCCCAGTGCCAGGGGCTCCAGCACGACGCCCGCATCGCGGCCGAATCGACGCCGGAGCTGCCGCACGAAATCGGGCTGCGGCTCGATCGCCACCACCCGCGCGCCCAGACGGCGAAAGGCATCCACCCGGTTGCCGGCGTGTGCCCCGACATCGAAGGCCAGCCCGCCGGAAGGCACGAAGCGCCGGTAGAACCGGCGCAGCTGCGCCCCCCGCCAGGGAATGGCGCGGTAGACGAGCCAAGACCGCAGCAGGCCCAGCCGGCGATCAAGGGCCTCGCGGAGCGTGTCGGCGGTTGGTGAAGGAGCGGGGGGCATCGTCGGGTTCGGGCTGTGCGCGGATGATGCCTTTGCCGTGGGCTTCCTTCCGCACCTGCCGCCGAAACCCGCCCCGATGCGGTTGAAACTGCCGTCAGAACTGAAATGAAAAGTCAATGGCAAAGGCAATGAAAACCATCCTCCGAGGGGCCGGAGGAGAAGCCTCGGATCGGGCTTCTGGAACGGCCTAAAAGGTGACGCAAGTACCTGTCGGGAATTGACTTTCGGGCCCTTGCGGTGGATAATTCAGGCTTGCTTCGGAGGGCTTCTTCAATGGCAGATGAGTTCGGTTCCTGGGTCATTGGAAGTCCGATTCGAGCGGGCAGTCCGGCACGAATGAAGTGTCGAAGAGAAATTCGCGGGGATATTCAAGCCCAAGCCCAAGCCCTCCCTGGCCCCTTCTTGCCAGGTGCCCCGATCCGCCCGGCGGCGGTTCGCTCCATCGCCTGAGCCGACGGGTCGCTGGTCGGGCGGAGCACCCCGGCGCCCGGTCGCGGCGCGGGGTCGCGCACCGTCGGTCCTGCTTCTGTGTTCACCGATCGTCCCGTCCCGCCTTCCTGCGGGCGTGGGCGTCTTTCGTCACCACGGTCTTGATTTCCAACCCCGCCCTGTGGCGGGTGCGTTGCGGCGTGGCCATCCCGGCGCCGCAAGGCCATGCCCCGGGATGCTTTCGGAGAAACGATGCCCCCCATCCAGGCCCTGACTTCCGTTCCCGTGCTCTTCCGGCCCGAAATGGTCGCGCTGGACGCGTCGCCGGCTTCACCCAGCGCGGGCAAGCCCGGCGAGGTGGTGGCCGACTGGCAATCGCGCGGCCTGCCGATCGACGTCCAGGGCTTCGAACCGCTGGACGCCGCCACCCTCGCGCTGGCCCACGACCGCGCCTATGTGGAGGGCGTGCTGTCGCTCCAGCGCCCGAACGGCTTCGGCAACCGCCGGCCGCAGGTGGCGGCCTCGCTGCCCTTCACCAACGGCTCGATGCTCGCGGCGGCCCGGTTGGCGCTGGCCAACGGCCGCGTCGCCTGCTCGCCGAGCGCCGGCTTCCACCATGCCGGCTACGACGAGGGCGGCGGCTACTGCACCTTCAATGGCCTGGTGGTGACGGCGATGGCGCTGCAGCGCGAGGGTCGGGTTCGCCGCGTGGGCATCCTCGACCTCGACCTCCATTGGGGCGACGGCACCCACGACATCCAGCAGCGCCTGGGACTGTCCTGGCTGCAGCACCACAGCCCCTGCAACGGGCCCGAGCAGCCCCGGCCCGCCCAGGCCGAAGGCTATCTGGCGCGCCTGCCGCGCATCGTCAGCACCTTCCACGACTGCGACGTCCTGCTCTACCAGGCCGGCGCCGATGCCCACATCGGCGACCCCTACGGTGGCTGGATGAGCTCCGAGCAACTCGAGCGGCGCGACCGCACGGTGTTCGAGGTCGCCGCCCACCTGGGGCTGCCGGTGGTCTGGAACCTGGCCGGCGGCTACCAGCGCACGGACGAGGGCGGCATCGAGCCGGTGCTGGACGTCCACCGCCGAACGATGCGGGCCTGCGCCGAGGTCTATGCCGGCCTTCTTTCGGCCTTCTTTCGGCCTCATGCCGGCGGGTAAGTGAGCGGCTCATCTGATGAGCCTTTGACCCGCCACACTGTTTTCGCTGTTCCCCGCCCCCTACCAGGAGACCCCATGGACGCCGACCTCTCCCTGTCAACCGCGATCGTGCTCGACCCCCGCCGTGCCGGCCTGTGCGCCGGGCAGGACAACCTCGTCGAGGTGCTGGTCCGGGTGCAGGCGCCGCCGCCTCCCGCGCCGGACCCGTCCCGGGCCGAACGCCCGCCGTTGGCACTGGCCGTGGTGATCGACCGCTCCGGCTCGATGCAGGGCCGTCCCATCGCCGAGGCCGTCCGCTGCGCCGAGCGCATCGTCGACGCGCTGCGCCCCACCGACACCCTGTCGCTGGTCCAGTTCAGCAACTCGGTTCAGCGCCTGTGGCCGGCCGTCCCCGTGGGCGACGGGCGGGGCCATCGCGGTGCGCTCGTCGGCCTGCAGGCCGACGGCGGCACCAACCTGCACGGCGGCTGGCTCGAGGGCGCCGACACCCTGGTGGACGTGCCCGGCACCGGCCTCAAGCGCGTGATGCTGCTGTCCGATGGTCAGGCCAACGACGGCTGCCTCGAGCCGCACGACATCGCCACCCAGTGCGCGGCGTGGGCGGCCCGCGGCATCACCACCAGCACCTACGGCCTGGGCGACGGCTTCAACGAGAGCCTGATGATGGCCATGGCCCGCGCGGGCGGCGGCAACGCCTACTACGGCGACACCGCCGACGACCTGATGGACCCGTTCCGCGAGGAACTCGCCCTGCTCGACCACCTGGCGCTGCGGCGTCTCCGTCTTCGCGCCACGGTGGACGACGGCCTGCAGGTGGAGGTCGCCAACGACCTGCCGCTGGCCGACGGCGCCTGGTGCCTGCCCGATCTGGCCTGGGGCGCCGAGGCCTGGGCCGTGCTGCGGGTGAAGCTGCCGGCCGACCGCCTGCCGCCCACTGGCCGGCAGGCCCTGGTGCTGCGGGTTCAGGTGGAGGGCTGCGATCTCGACGGCAGGCCGGTCCGGCTCGAGCGCAGCGGCCTGTCGCTTCCGGTGCTGGCGCCGCTGGCCTTCGAGGCCTTGCCCTCCGACGAGCGCGTGTCCCGGCGGCTGATCGAACTGGCCGCGGCACAGGCCCTGCTGAAGGTGCGAGAGGCCGCCGATCGCTTCGACTGGCCCACGGTGGACCGCCTGCTCGACGACGCCCGTCGCCAGTTCGCCGGCCACGACTGGGTGGCCTCGGTGCTGCAGGCCATGCAGGCCCTGGGCGCCCAGCGCTCACGCGAACGGATGCTGAAGGAGTCCGTCTATTCGGTGGGCAAGATGCACCAGCGCCTGACGGTGGCGGACGAAGCGACCACCGTCAGCGACCTGGCCGGCGAAGCCGCGGTGCCGGCCTATCTGCGTCGCAAGGCCGCGCAGGGAAAGGGTCAAGCGCCCGATGCGTAGCATCGGCCCATGACTTCCCCTGACCTGAGCCTGGACGGCGTCCATGTCCACGTGACCGGCGCCGGCCCGCCGGTGCTGCTCGTCCACAGCATCAACGCCGCAGCGGGCGCCCACGAGCTGCGCCCGCTCATCGAGCGGCTCGCGGCCTCGCACACGGTCTACACGCCCGATCTCCCCGGCTTCGGTGCGAGCGAGCGGCGCGACATCGCCTACACGCCCCGGCTGTACACCGACGCGCTGCTGCGCGTGGCCGGCGCCATCCGCGGCCGCCACGGTGCACGGGCGTTTCCGGCGCTGGCGGTGTCGCTCGGCTGCGAGTTCCTGGCCCGGGCGGCGGTCGAGCAGCCGGCCGTCTTCTCGCGGCTGGCTCTGGTCAGCCCGACCGGCCTGATGGGCCTGAAGGCCAGGCGCGGCCCCAGCGGCGCCACCCGGGCCGTTCCCGGCCTGCACGCGGCGCTCACCCGCCCGGGGTGGGGCCCTGCGCTCTTTCGCCAGCTCACCCGCCCGGCCGTGGTGCGCTACTTCCTGCGCCGCACCTGGGGTGGCGAGGCCATCGACGAGACGATGTGGGCCGACGCGGTCGCCGCCGCGCGCGCCCCCGGCGCCCACCACGCGCCGCTGCACTTCCTGTCGGCGGGCCTCTTCAGTGCCGATGTGCTGTCGCTCTACGAGGCGCTGGCACAGCCGGTGTGGGCCAGCCACGGCACGCGCGGCGACTTCACCGACTACCGCGGCCGGGTGCACCTGCAAGGGCGCTCCAACTGGCAATGGACGGTCTACGAAGGCGGCGCCTTGCCCTACTTCGAGCATCCGCAGGCCTTCGGCGCGGCCTTCGAGGCCTTCCTGGCAACGGACGGCCCGGTTCGCTGAGCCCGCCGAGGCCCGGCCGCCCTGCAGGTCAGGGTCGGGCCACTTCCAGCACCAGCTTGCCGAAATTCTCGCCGGTGAAGAGCCGCCCCAGGGCGTCGGGGAAGGCCTCGACGCCGCCCGGTACGACGTCCTCGCGGCTCTTCATGCGGCCGTCCTTCAGGTAGCCGGCCATCTCGGACACGGCGCTGTCGAAGCGGTCGACATAGTCGAACACCACAATGCCTTCCATGCGCGCCCGGTTCACCAGCAGGCTGAGGTAGTTGGCCGGGCCCTTCACCGGCGTGGTGTTGTTGTACTGGCTGATGGCGCCGCAGATGATGATGCGGGCCTTGCGGTTGATGCGGGTGAGCACGGTGTCCAGGATGTCGCCGCCCACGTTGTCGAAGTAGATGTCGACGCCCTGGGGGCAGTGCTGCTTCAGTCCCTCGCGAACCGCATCCCACCGCGCCACGCCCTGCGGCGCGGGTGCCTTGTAGTCGATGCAGGCATCGAAGCCGAGCTCCTGGACCACCCACTCGCACTTGGCCGGGCCGCCGGCAATGCCCACGACGCGGCAGCCCTTGAGCTTGGCGAGCTGGCCCACCGTCTGGCCCACCGCGCCGGCAGCGCCCGACACCACCAGCGTCTCGCCGGCCCGGGGCTGGCCGACGTCCATCAGGCCGAAGTAGCCGGTCATGCCCGGCATGCCCAGGACATTGAGCCACTGGGTGATGCTGCCCAGGCGAAGGTCGATCTTCACCAGGCCGCTGGCCTTGATCTCGCCGGCCTCGAGGCGCGCGAACTCCTGCACGCCCAGGCCACCGCTGACCGTATCCCCCACCGAGAAGCCCGGGTGGCTCGACGCCACCACCCGGCCGATGCCGCCGGCGCGCATCACCTCGCCCAGGCCCACCGGCGGGATGTAGCTCTTGCCTTCGTTCATCCAGCCGCGCATGGCCGGGTCGAGCGACAGGGCCAGCGTCTGCACCAGCACGCCGCCCGCGCCGGGCGGGTGCACCGCTTCGGTGGTCAGTGCCCAGTCGCTCGCCACGGGCAAGCCCCGGGGGCGGGCGGCCAGGCGGATCTGTCGGTTCAGCTGCTTGGTGTCGGCGGCGGAGGAAAGGGCGGCGGTGGTGTCGTTCATGGCGAGGCCTTTGGCAGGAAGAGCGGGCATCCGGCAATGGGGGACGGACGATGCTAGGTGGATTCGGTACCGGTTCAGCGCCGGTTCAGCGCGGCTTCTGGAAGCCGCCTTCCACCCAGGCTTCGACGGCCGAGGCGGTGAAACGGAAGTCGGCCCGCACGCGGATGCGGGCCAGTTCGTCGCCGGCCGCATCGAAGGCGGCCAGCCGCGCGTGCGGGTCGTCCTCGTCGGGCACCAGTGTCCAGGTGACCCGCACGCGACCCTGCGGGCCCTGCACGGTGATCTCCCGGTTGAGCCTTGCGTGTTCGGCCTGTTCGGCCCGCCGCAGCACCTCGCCGGCAGTCTTCACCAGGGTGTTGAAGGCTGCGGTGTCCAGCGGCTTCGGGTTCTTCTTGTCGCGACCCATGGTCCACGGGCCGGTCAGCGCCGGCTCCGGGTCGCCGTGGCGCATCATTTCCACCGCCCAGCCGTCGTCGTCCTCGTTCTTGATCACGCGGGCGGTCCAGCCCTTGTCGCGCCACAGGCGGTCGGCGTGGACGGGGGTGTTCGGGTCGTCGGGGTCGTCGGGGACTTCAGGGGCTCGGTTGGGGTCGGTCATCGGCGGCATTGTGTCGCCGGAGTCGGTGTCTCTTGACGCCGATCAGCCAGCCCTGTGCGCACCCGCCATGAAATGAAGCCTCCCCTTCACGACCGGAGTGCCCATGCCCGCCCCCATGAAAGCCGCAGTCTTCGTCGAGCCCGGACGCATCGAACTCGTCGACAAGCCGGTGCCGGAGGTCGGCCCCAACGATGCGCTGATGCGCATCACCACCACGACCATCTGCGGCACGGACGTGCACATCCTCAAGGGCGAATACCCGGTGGCCCGCGGCCTGACGGTGGGGCATGAGCCGGTGGGCGTCATCGAGAAGCTGGGTCGTGCGGTGGTGGGCTACACCGAGGGACAGCGTGTGGTCGCGGGCGCCATCTGCCCGAACTTCAATTCCTATGCGGCACAGGACGGGGCGCCCTCCCAGGACGGCAGCTACCTGGTGGCGTCCGGCCGCTGCGGCTGCCACGGCTTCAAGGCCACCGCCGGCTGGCGCTTCGGCAACCTCATCGACGGCACCCAGGCCGAGTACGTGCTGGTGCCCGACGCGCAGGCCAACCTCGCGCCCATTCCCGACGGGCTCACCGACGAGCAGGTGCTGATGTGCCCGGACATCATGTCCACCGGCTTCGCCGGGGCGGAGAACGCGAACATCCGCATCGGCGACACGGTGGCGGTGTTTGCCCAGGGGCCGATCGGGCTGTGCGCCACGGCAGGGGCCCGCCTGCGCGGCGCCAGCACCATCATCGCGGTGGACGGCAACCCGCACCGGCTGGACATCGCCCGGCAGCTCGGCGCGGACGTGACGCTGAACTTCAATGACTGCGACGTCGTGGCCGAGATCCTGAAGCTGACCGGCGGGCGCGGCGTGGACGCCGCCATCGAGGCCCTGGGCCTGCAGAGCACCTTCGAGTCGTCGCTGCGCGTGCTGCGGCCGGGCGGCACGCTGTCCAGCCTGGGCGTGTATTCCACCGACCTGCGCATTCCGCTGGACGCCTTCGCGGCGGGGCTGGGCGATCACCGGATCAACACCGCGCTGTGCCCGGGCGGCAAGGCCCGCATGCAGCGGCTGATGAACGTGCTGGCCAGCGGCCGGGTGGACCTTGGCCTGCTGGTCACCCACCGCTACCGGCTGGACGACATCGTCGACGCCTACGACCTCTTCGCCCACCAGCGCGACGGCGTGCTGAAGGTGGCGATCCGTCCCTGACCCTGCCGGCCTGCCGCCCAGTCTGGGCAGCCGTCGCCGCGGCGCCTCCCTAGAATGCCGCGTTTCAGCCACTTGCCAGGATCAGCCCCCATGTCGGAACAGCAGGACGACGGAACCCGGATCGGTCTGTGGGTAACCTTCAGCGTGGTTGCCGTCCTCGTCGTGAGCGTGCTCGCCGGGGTGGTCACGCGGCACCTGAGTCCCCGCGCGCCGGCGTCCGTCCCGGCCGAGGTGACGATGCTCGCCTCCGGCCCGGCCGGCGCCGAGATCGCCGCCTTCCTGGACGCGCCGCTCGAAGGCGAACTCGTCGCCACGGTCTTCTTCGCGGTCGGCCAGGCCGCCTTGCCTGAAGACTCCCGCTCGGCCATCGAGGCGGCCATCGCCGCGGCCGCCGCGGCGCCCGCACGGCGTGTCGTGCTGTCCGGCTTCCACGACGCGAGCGGTGCGGCGGCGGTGAATGCGCAACTTGCCCGGGACCGCGCCATGACCATCCGCGAGGCCCTCTCCGCCGAAGGCCTGAGCCTCACCCGCATCGCGCTGCGCAAGCCCGACGTCACGCTGGGCGATGGCGCCGCACCCGAAGCGCGTCGGGTCGAGATCCGCCTGGTCGACTGAAGGCCTGGCCCGCCCGGGCAACTGCCGGCCTGACCTCGCTGCCGACGGAACGAAGCCGTGCACAGCCCCTGGGTGCGCTGGGCCTTCCTGCTGGGCATCGTCCTCCAGGTGGCGGCCTGCAGTTCGCTGCCACCGCCTGCCGAACGCACACCGAGCCTGCACCTGACCGACACCACCGAGACCCGCCTGGGCCGTGCGGTTGCCGCCGACGATCCCGGTGACGGCCGCAGCGGCCTGGCCGTGCTGGCCGCGCCGCTGGATGCCTTCGTGGCCCGGGTGGCGCTGGTGCGCTCGGCCGAGCGCACGCTCGACGTGCAGTACTACATCTGGCACGGCGACATCAGCGGCCTGGTCCTGCTGGAGGAACTGCGCCTGGCCGCGCAACGCGGCGTTCGCGTCCGCCTGCTGCTCGACGACAACGGCATTGGCGGGATGGACCCCGATCTGGCCCTGATGGCCGCGGTGCCGGGTGTGCAGGTGCGGGTGTTCAACCCCTACCCCAACCGGCAGTTCAAGCTGCTGGGCTACCTCACCGAGTTCGACCGGCTGAACCGGCGGATGCACAACAAGTCGCTGATCGCCGACGCTCAGGTGTCGGTGGTGGGTGGCCGCAACATCGGCGATGCCTACTTCGGAGTCGACCCGCGGCTGGACTTCGCCGACCTGGACGTGGTGGCGGCCGGGACTATCGCCCGCTCGGTGTCCCGCGGCTTCGATGACTACTGGAACAGCCCGCAGGCCTGGCCGATCGGCGAACTGGCCGCGGCGCCCGCTGCCGATGCGGCCGCCGCCTGGGGCGAACGCATCCGTGCGCTGGGCGAGCACCCGCTGGTCGCTGCCTATGCCCAGGCCCTGAAGGAGGCGCCGCTGGCCCGTGAGCTCTCGGGGGGGCGACTGAGCCTGGAATGGGTGCCGATGCGGCTGGTCATCGACCCGCCTTCCAAGGCCGGCGGGTCGGTGCCCGACAGCCAGCTGCTGGCCGCCCACCTGACCGAGGCGCTCGGTCCGGCACGGTCGGTGCTCGATCTCGTCTCGCCCTATTTCGTCCCGGGCGCGGCCGGCACCGAGGCGCTGGCCCAGCAGGTGCGCCAGGGCGTGCGGGTGCGCGTGCTCACCAATTCACTCGCGGCCACCGACGTGCCGGCGGTGCATGCGGGCTATGCGCGCCATCGGCAGGCCTTGCTGGCCGCCGGCGTGGAGCTCTTCGAGCTCAAGCACCGTCCGAAGACCGTTCAGACCCGTCGAGGCTGGGGCCTGGGCAGCAGTTCGGCCAGCCTGCATGGCAAGACCTTCGCCATCGACCGCGAGCGCAGCTTCGTCGGCTCCTTCAACATCGACCCGCGGTCCTACCGGCTGAACACCGAGCTCGGCCTGGTTGTCGAAAGCCCCCGGCTCGCCCGATCGCTGTCCGAGGCTTTCGACCAGGGGATGGGCGGTGACGCCTATGCGCTGCGCCTGGATGCCCAAGGCGAGATCGAATGGGTCGACCGCGCGGGCGCGGTCGAGGTGGTGCTGCGTGCGGAGCCGGGCGCGAGCCTCTGGCGGCGCCTGCAGGTGCGCGTGCTGTCCTGGCTGCCGCTGGACAGCCTGCTCTGAGCGGGCCGCCGGCCTTCGGGTGCTACCCTGCCCGGCCGCCACGGGCGCGGCACTTGCATGCCCACCGGCTTCCTCACTTCCCTCGCGTTCCTGCATGGCCCACATTCATTTCATCGGCGGCGAGAAAGGCGGGGTGGGCAAGTCCCTCGTCGCCCGCCTGCTCGCCCAGCACTTCATCGACGGCGCCCGGGACTTCGCCGGCTTCGACACCGACCGCTCGCACGGCGCGCTGATGCGCTTCTATGCCGGCTATGCACAGGCGCTGGTGCTCGATCGCCCCGAATCGCTCGACCCGGTGCTCGAAGCGGCCCTCGCGCAGCCGGGCCGGCCGGTGCTGGTGGACCTGGCCGCGCAGACGCTGGACCCGCTGGTGCGCTGGATGGACGATGCCGGCGTGCCTGAGCTGGCCGCCGAGTCGGGTGTGTCCATCACCCACTGGCATGTCATGGACGCCGGCCGCGATTCGACCGACCTGCTGCGACGTGTGCTCGACCGGCTGGAGGGCCGGGTCGGCCATGTGCTGGTGCGCAATGCGCTGCGCGGCGACGATTTCCGGCTGCTGGATGAATCGGGCCTGGCCGAGCGCGCACGGGCCTTGGGCGCACGCGAGTTGCTGATCCGCCGCCTGCCGGAATCGGTGGCCCAGCGGCTGGACGCGCTCAGCAGCAGCTTCTGGGCCGCGCAGCAGGCCGGCGCCGGCGAGGCTTCGCTGGGCCTGCTGGACCGCCAGCGACTGAAGCTCTGGCGGCGCGACATCACCCAGCAGTTCGAAGCCCTGGCCCTCTAGGGCGCGAGCCGCTTCCCGCGGCAACGCTGCGGCGGGGGGTCAGAGCGGCGCGGCCAAGCGGGGCGTACCGCCCGCACCGCCGCCCAGTGCGCGGTAGAGCGCCACCCGGTTCTGCAGCAGGGCCAGCCGTGTCTGCACCACCGCCTGCCGGGCTGCGAAGGCCGATCGCTGCGCATCCAGCGCCTCAAGCGAACTGCTCACGCCGTTGCGAAGCCTGAGCTCGGCGAGGTCCAGCCGGCGGGCCTCGGCATCCGCCTGCGCCTGGGCGGCGCTGAGCTGCTCGCCCAGCGTGGCGCGCCCTGCCAGCGCATCGGCCACCTCCCGGAAGCCAGCCTGGATCGCGCGTTCGTACTGCGCGATGGCCACATCCCGCTGGGCCTGCGACACCGCCAGACCCGCCCGGTTGCGGCCTGCATCGAAGAGCGGCTGCACCAGCTGCGCCACGAAGCCATAGGCGCCGGTCTGGAAGAGATCGGCCAGCTGCGGGCTGGCCGTGCCCAGGCTGCCGGTCAGGCTGATGCGGGGCCAGAACGCGGCCCGCGCCGCGCCGATGTTGGCGTTGGCAGAGATCAGCAGCTGCTCGGCCTGCCGCACGTCCGGCCGTTGCAGCAGCACATCGGCGCCCAGGGCTTCGGGCAGTTCGGGCAGCACGATGCGCTCGAGCGGCGGGGGTAGGGGCAGGGCGGTGCCGGCCGGCAGCGGCTCGCCCACCAGCAGCACCAGCGCGTTGAGGTCCAGCGCGCGCTGGCGCTGCGTCTGGGCCAGCGCCACCCGGGCGGCCTCCACCAGGCTGCGCGCGCCCTGCAGGTCCAGTTCGGTGGCCACGCCCTGGTCCAGGCGCAGCTGCGTCAGCCGCAGCGACTCCAGGCGCGAGCGCAGCGTCTGCCGGGTCAGCTCCAGCAGCTCGTCGCCGGCCGTCACCGCCAGGGCCTGCTGGGCCACGGCCGCGACCAGCGCCACCTGGGCGGCGTCGCGCCCGGCCTGGCTGGCCAGCCACTGGGCGGCCGCCGCGTCGCCCAGGGCGCGCACCCGGCCGAAGAGGTCGACTTCGTAGGCGCTCAGCTGCAGTCCGGCGCTGTAGAGGCTGGCCGTGCTGCCGTTGGCCTGGGTCTGGCGGCTGGCGGACACGCCCGCGCCGATCGTCGGCCACGCATCCGCACGGCGCAGCTGCAGGTTGGCGCGGGCGATCTCGATGTTCAGCACCGCGACCCGCAGGTCGCGGTTGTTGCGCAGCGCCCGGGCGATCAGTTCGCGCAGTGCCGGATCACCGAAGTGATCCGTCCAGGCAGTGTCCGCTGCGGCCCGGGCCGCCCCCGCAAGCGCTGCGGACGCCGCGGAGCCGGAGAGGTCCGCAAACCGTTCGGCCACCGGCAGCGCGGGCCGCTCGAAGTCCGGGGTGAGCGAGGTGCAGGCACCGGTCAGCGCGAGCGCTGCCGAGGCGACCAGGGCCCGCACGAGCGGCACGGCCCCTGATGAGGACAGGCCACGCTCAGCCCTGTGCATCCGCGCCTCCCTGGATGGACGCGGGCGCGGGATTGGCTTCCCGGGGCGGCGGCGCCGGCAGGAAACGCCGCACCACGACGAAGAACACCGGCACGAAGATCACCGACAGCAGCACGGCGCTGACCATGCCCCCCATCACGCCGGTGCCGATGGCGCGCTGGCTGGCCGAGCCCGCGCCACTGGCCACCGCCAGCGGCAGCACGCCCAGCACGAAGGCCAGCGAGGTCATGACGATCGGACGGAAGCGCAGGTGCGCGGCTTCCAGCACGGCCTGCAGCGCGCTGCGCCCCTGGGCCTGCAGGTCGCGCGCGAACTCGATGATCAGCACCGCGTTCTTCGCCGACAGTCCGATCACCGTGATCAGGCCGATCTTGAAATAGACGTCGTTGGCATAGCCGCGGCTCATCACCGCCAGCACCACCCCGAGGATGCCCAGCGGCACCACCAGCAGCACCGACAAGGGAATGCTCCAGCTCTCGTAGAGCGCCGCCAGGCAAAGGAACACCGCCAGCAGCGCGAAGGCGAAGAGGTAGACCGCGGTGGCGCCGGCCAGCCGTTCCTCGCGGCTCTGGCCTGTCCATTCGAAGCCGAATCCCGGCGGCAGCTGGCCGGCCAGGCGTTCCATCTCGGCCATGGCCTGCCCGGTGGAAACGCCCGGTGCCGCATCGCCCGCCAGGCGCATCGTGGGGTAGCCGTTGTAGCGGATGGCCTGCATGGGTCCGGTGATCCACCGGGGCGTTGCGAAGGAGGCCAGCGGCACCGGCTGGCCGCGGTTGTTCAGCGCGTGCAGGCGCAGCAGATCCTCGGGCTGCATGCGGGCCGGGGCGTCGGCCTGCACGACCACCCGCTGCAGCCGCCCGCGGCTCTCGAAGTCGTTGACGTAGCTCGATCCCAGCGAGGTGCTCAGCGCCGCGTTGATGGCGTCGAAGCCCACCCCCAGCGCGCTCGCCTTGTCGCGGTCGATGTCCAGCTGCAGCTGCGGGGCGTCTTCCAGGCCATCGGGGCGGATGCCCGCCAGCAGCGGGCTTTGCGAGGCCATGCCCAGCAGCTGGTTGCGCGCGGCGGTCAGGGCCTCGCGTCCGTTGCCGCCCCGGTCCTGCAGGCGGAAGCTGAAGCCGGTGGCATTGCCCAGTTCGGGAATCGGCGGCGGGCTGAGCGCGAAGATGAAGGCGTCCTTCACCCCCATCAAGGCACCGAAGGCCCGGCCGGCCAGTGCCTCGGCCGACTGCCCGGCGCCCTGGCGCTCGTCCCAGTCCTTCAGCGTGACGAAGGCGAGGGCGGCGTTCTGCCCCTGGCCGGAGAAGCTGAAACCCAGCACGCCCACCACGCTCTGAACCTCGGGCTGCTGCAGGATGAAGCCTTCGATCTGCCGCATCACCTGCTCGGTGCGACCGATGGTGGCACCCGGAGGCAGCTGGGCGTTGACGATGATGTAGCCCTGGTCCTCGTTGGGCAGGAAGCCGCCCGGAAGGCGCAGCGCCAGCCACAGCACCGCGCCGGTGATGGCCAGGTAGACCGCCATCATCCGGCCGGTGCGGCCGAGCAGCCGCACCAGCAGGCTCTCGTAGCGCCGGGTGGTGTGGGTGAAGCCGCGGTTGAAGGCACCGAAGAAGCCCCGGCGCGCATGCGCCTGGCCGGCCGCGACCGGCTTGAGCAGGGTGGCGCACAGCGCGGGCGTCAGCGACAGCGCCAGGAAGGCCGACATCGCGATGGACACCGACATCACCACCGCGAACTGGCGGTAGATGTTGCCCACCGCGCCGCCGAAGAAGGCCAGCGGCACGAACACCGCCACCAGCACCAGCGTGACGCCCACGATGGCGCCGGAGATCTGCGTCATGGCCTTGCGCGTGGCCTGCAGCGGCGGCAGCCCCTCCTCGGACATGATGCGTTCGACGTTCTCCACCACCACGATGGCGTCGTCCACCACGATGCCCACCACCAGCACCATGCCGAACAGCGTGAGCACGTTGATCGAATAGCCCAGCGCCAGCAGCGCGGCGAAGGTGCCCAGCAGCGTCACCGGCACGACGATGGTGGGAATCACCGTGTAGCGCCAGTTCTGCAGGAAGAGGAACATCACCAGGAAGACCAGCAGCACCGCCTCGGCCAGCGTCTCCACGACCTTGGAGATGGAGATCTTCACGAAGCGCGAGGTGTCGTAGGGAATGGCGTAGCTCATGCCCGGCGGGAAGAAGCGCTGCAGCTCCTGCATGCGCTCGCGCACGGCCTGCGCGGTGGCCAGCGCGTTGCCGGTGGGTGCGAGCTGCACGCCGATGCCGGTGGACGGCTTGCCGTTCAGGCGCGCCGAGGTGGCATAGCTCTGCCCGCCCAGCTCGATGCGCGCCACGTCGCGCAGCCGCACCGACGAACCGTCGGCATTGGCCCTGAGCACGATGTTGCCGAAGGCGGCCGGGCTGTCGAGCTGTCCGTCGACCACCACCGTGGCGAAGATCTGCTGGCCCGCCACCGTGGGTAGATCGCCCAGCGTGCCGGCCGAGACCTGCGCGTTCTGCGCGCGGATGGCCGCGTTCACGTCGGCTGCGGACAGGTTCAGCCCGAGCAGCCGCGCCGGGTCGATCCACACCCGCATCGCGCGCTCGGTGCCGAACAGCTGCGCCTGGCCCACGCCCTTGATGCGCTGCAGCTCGGGCAGCACGTTGCGCGCCGCGTAGTCGCCCAGCGCCACCGGGTCCCAGGCCGGGTCGGTGGAGCTCAGGATGGCGAACAGCAGGAAGTTCGAGCGCGACTTGTCCACCCGCACGCCCTGCTGGGTCACCGTCTGCGGCAGGCGCGGGGCGGCTCGGGCCAGGCGGTTCTGCACGTCCACCTGGGCGAGGTCGGCGTTGGTGCCGGTCTCGAAGGTCAGCGTGAGCGTGCCGCTGCCATTGGCCTGGCTGACCGACTCCATGTAGGCCAGGCCCGGCGAGCCGTTCATTTCCTGCTCCATCACGCTGAGCACGCTGTCCTCGAGCACCTTGGCCGAGGCGCCGGGGTAGACGGCGGTGAGCACGATGGCCGGCGGCGCCACGGACGGGTACTGCGCCACCGGCAGCTGGGTGATGGACACCGCGCCGGCCACCATGATGAACAGGGCGATCACCCACGCGAAGATGGGTCGGTCGATGAAGAACTGGGCCATGCGCCGTCCTCAGCGCGGGGTGGCCGGCGCAGGGGCCGGGGCCACCGCCGGCGGGGCGGCGCCCGCAGCGGTGAAGGGCACGGGCCGCACCGGCGCGTCCGGTCGCATCATCTTCTGGAAGCCCTCGGCGATGACCTGCTCGCCGGCCTTCAGGCCCGAGGTGATCACCCAGTTCGTGCCGCTGGCGCCAGCGATGGTCACCGGCCGTACCGCGGGCACGCCCCCTTCGCCCACGACCAGCACGGTGTCGGTCTGGCCGCCCCGCGTCACCGCCTGCTGGGGCAGCAGCACCGCGCCCTCGATGCGGCCCTGGGTGATCCGGGTGCGCACGTACAGGCCGGGCAGCAGCAGCCCGCCGGGGTTGGGCATCTCGGTGCGCAGCGTCACCTGACCCGAGCCCGGGTCCACCGTCAGGTCGGAGAACAGCAGGCGGCCCTGCTGCGCCAGCAGGCTGCCGTCGTCCATCAGCACCCGCACCGGGGTGCTGTTGCCGGCGCGGCCACCGCCACCGCCGGTGGCGCGCTGGCGCAGGCGGTTCACATCGGCCACGGCTTGCGTGGCGTTGATGTAGACCGGGTCGATCTGCTGGATCAAGGCCATCTGGGTGGCCTCGGCCTGGCTGACCAGGGCACCCTCGCTGACCAGCGCGCGGCCGATGCGGCCCGAGATAGGCGCGGTCACGGTGGCATAGCCCAGGTTGAGCTGCGCCGTGCGCAGCGCCGCCTGGGCGGCCGCCACATCCGCCTGCGCGGTGGCCTGGGCGGCCTGTGCGTTGACGAAGTCCTGGTCGCTGATGGCATTGGCCTCGCGCAGCGGCCGCAGGCGCGTCACCTGGGCGGAGGCCTGGGCGGCGACGGCCTCGGCGCGGGCCAGCCCGGCGCGCGCGCTGTCCGCCGCTGCCTGGTAGGGCGCCGGGTCGATCTGGAACAGCACCTGGCCGGCCTTCACCTCGCTGCCTTCGCGGAACAGCCGCTTCTGCACGATGCCGGTCACCCGCGCGCGGACCTGCGCGGTGCGCGACGCTTCCACCCGCCCGGGCAGCTCGGTCTCCACCGCCGCGCTGGCGGGCGCAACCGTCACCACCCCGACCTCAGGCGGCGGTGGCGCGCCCAGGGCGCCTGCCGGCGCAGCGGCACCCGCCGCACCGTGGCCACCGCCGGCCCCGCCGCAGGAGGCGAGCAGACCGGCGAGCACAAGCCAGGCCGCGAGGGCCTGTCGGGAAGAGGATGAGGCTGGCGTCACGCATGAATCCTTGGAGGGCGGCCGGCGGCGGTGCCCCGAGCGGGGGCAGCCATGGCAAGGCGCGGGGCCGGCCACGGCTGCGCTCCGCGGGTTCCACGCGGAAACACGGCCGGGGGGCCGAAAACGACGAAGGGCGGCTGCCGTTGACCGACGCCGCCCTCGACTGCTAGGTGTAGACCAGTATAGACACGCCCGAAGTCGGGCAAGTGTCAGATGAAACCGTCGGCGCGGACGGGCCGCGCTTCGGGGTTGCCCGGCCCGAGACCGCCCGGTTGCTCAGGCCGTGACGACCGGAATGCCCGCGATCCGGGCCTTCCACTCGGCCGGGCCGGTCTCGTGCACGCTGGTGCCGCCGGCGTCCACCGCCACGGTGACCGGCATGTCCTTCACCTCGAACTCGTAGATGGCTTCCATGCCCAGGTCTTCGAAGCCCACGACCCGGGCCTTCTGGATGGCGCGTGCCACCAGATAGGCCGCACCGCCCACGGCCATCAGGTAGGCGCTCTTGTGCTTGCGGATGGCCTCGATGGCCACCGGGCCGCGTTCGGCCTTGCCGATCATGGCGATCAGGCCGGTCTGAGCCAGCATCATCTCGGTGAACTTGTCCATGCGGGTGGCGGTGGTGGGGCCCGCCGGGCCCACCACCTCGTCGCGCACCGGATCGACCGGGCCGACGTAGTAGATGACGCGGTTGGCGAAGTCCACCGGCAGCTTCTCGCCGCGGCCGAGCATGTCCTGGATGCGCTTGTGCGCGGCGTCGCGGCCGGTGAGCATCCTGCCGTTGAGCAGCAGCGTGTCGCCGGGCTTCCAGCTCGCCACTTCCGCCGGCGTCAGGGTGTCCAGGTCGACGCGGCGGCTCTTGTTGTAGTCGGGCGCCCACTGCACGTCCGGCCAGAGGTCCAGGCTCGGCGCCTCCAGGTAGGCCGGGCCGCTGCCGTCGAGCACGAAGTGGGCATGCCGCGTGGCGGCGCAGTTCGGGATCATCGCCACCGGCTTGCTCGCCGCGTGGGTGGGGAAGGTGGCGATCTTCACGTCCAGCACGGTGGTGAGGCCGCCCAGGCCCTGCGCGCCGATGCCCAGCGCGTTGATCCTGTCGCACAGCTCGATGCGCAGCTCCTCGAAGCGGTTGGCCGGGCCGCGCTTCTTGAGCTCGTACATGTCGATGGGCTCCATCAGGCTTTCCTTGGCCATCAGCATCGCCTTCTCGGCCGTGCCGCCGATGCCGATGCCCAGCATGCCCGGCGGGCACCAGCCCGCGCCCATCGTGGGCACCGTCTTCAGCACCCACTCCACCAGGTTGTCGCTCGGGTTGAGCATCACGAACTTGCTCTTGTTCTCGCTGCCGCCGCCCTTGGCGGCCACCTGCACGTCCACCGTGTTTCCGGGCACCACCGACATGTGCACCACCGCCGGCGTGTTGTCCTGGGTGTTCTTCCGCTCGAAGTGAGGGTCGGCCACGATGGAGGCGCGCAGCTTGTTCTCCGGGTTCAGGTAACCCCGGCGCACGCCTTCGTTCACCGCATCCTCGATGGAGCCGGTGAAGCCCTCCAGCCGCACGTCCATGCCGATCTTGACGAACACGTTGACGATGCCGGTGTCCTGGCAGATGGGCCGACGGCCCTCGGCGGACATTCGCGAGTTGGTGAGGATCTGCGCGATGGCGTCCTTGGCGGCCGGGCTCTGCTCGGCCTGGTAGGCCCGGCCCAGGTGCTCGATGTAGTCGGCGGGGTGGTAGTAGCTGATGTACTGCAGCGCGGCGGCGACCGATTCGATGAGGTCGGCCTGGCGGATGGTCGTGGGCATGGCAAGCGTCTCTTGGGCGGTGGCAGGGCAGTGGCGGGGCAGAGCAGGAAGGGGTGGGCGCAGCGTCCCGCGCCCGATCGGGCTAGTTTACGAAGGCGGCTTTGCACGCCGCTTGCAGCACTCGCCGGCCCCGGGCTGTGCCGCGCGGCCGCTGGACCGTGGAAGCGCTCTCGGGTCCGTGGGCGGGTCCGTGGGCGGGTCCGTCGGCGGGTTGGTGCTCGGGTCGGGGCGCGGGACCGGAGGGCTCAGCGCGCCGGTCCGTTCCCGGCAGGCGGCTCGCCCGGCACCGCCGGGGGCTGGCGCGCCACGCCCGTCTTCATCGCCGCCTTGATCAGCAGGTGGGCCGACACCGGGGCGGTCAGGAAGAGGAAGAGGGTGATGAGCAGTTCGTGCAGCGAAGCCCGGCCGCCCACCCAGGTGAAGGCCAGGCCGGAGACGATGAGCACGCAGCCCACGCCCAGCGTCGTCGCCTTGGTGGGGCCGTGCAGGCGCAGTTCGAACTGGCGCAGCTTGGCCAGGCCCCAGCTTCCCACCAGCGCGAAACCCACGCCCAGCAGCAGCAGCAGCACCAGCAGCCAGTCCAGCCAGACCGGCAGCGCGGGAAGGGTGGAGGCCACGGCGTTCATGGCCTCACTCCACGATGTCGCGCCGCAGCACGAACTTGGACACCGCCACCGTGCCGACGAAGCCCAGCATGCCGATCAGAAGCGCCACCTCGAAATACAGGGCGCTGAGCTGGTGCACGCCCAGCAGCACCAGCAGCGCCAGCGCGTTGATGTAGAGCGTGTCCAGCGCCAGCACCCGGTCTGCGATGGACGGGCCCAGCAGCAGCCGCCAGGCGTTGAGCACCAGCGCCACCCCGAAGGCGGCGATGGCCCAGGGCAGCAGCGTGGCGAAGAGGGTTCCCGATGTCACTGGAAGATCTCCATCAGCGGGGTCTCGTAGCGGGTCTTGATCGACTCGATCAACGCATCCTCGTCCTCGAGGTGGAAGGCATGCACCAGCAGGTGGTGCCGGTCGTCGGCGAGGTCGGCGCTGAGCGTGCCCGGCGTCATGGTGATGATGCCGGCCAGCGCCACGATGCCGTGGGGGTCGGTGATGGTCAGCGGCACCCAGACATAGCCGGGCGTGATGCGGCCTTCGGACCCGAGGATGCGCTTGGCGACGTCGATGTTGGACATCACGATGTCGTGCAGCACCACGCCGCCCAGCCGCACGATGGTCCAGGGCGCGCGCAGTCGGGCGCGCTCGGGCCGCAGCGCTTCGGTGAACCAGGGAATGACCACCGCCAGCGCCGCCCCGAGCAGCCACTGGCCGAGCGAACCCGAGCCATTGATCACCGGCCAGACGACCAGCAGCACCGCGCTGAGCAGCGGCGCCGGCAGCAGTCGGCGCAGCAGGCCGGGGCGTGCCGCGCCGGCGGACGGGTTGCGGCGGCTCATGGTCGGGCTCCGGCAGCGGGGGCGACGGGGACTGCAGGGGAGACTGCCGGGGGGGCGACAGCCGGGGCGGCGCCCGGCCGCTGCAAGGCCGCTTGCGCGGCACCGGCTGCGGCGGCTTCACCCTTGATCAAGCCCGCCTCGCGCATCTCGCGGCGCACATCCCAGGCCGGCGGCACCGGGCGGGCGCCCAGCACCGCCGAGCGGTATTCGGCATGGCCGATCAACTGCGCGGCCGTGGCCTCCAGGTGGCGAGACACCGGACCGGCCATCACGGTGAGGGCGAGCGCCAGGCCCAGCAGTCCGCCGATGGCCACGCCGTGCCCCCGCCGGCCCTGCACCGGTGCCAGGGCCGAGGCCAGCTCCGGGCCGGCTGGCGCCGCGGCCCGGTGCGATTCCCAGAAGATCGCGGAACCGGCACGGCCATAGGCCACCACCATCAGCAGGCTGGACGCCAGCACCGCGCCGATCAACCACCCGGCAGCCGGGTGCAGGCCGGCCGCCTGCAGCAGCAGGGCCTTGGCCAGGAAGCCTCCGAGTGGCGGAAGGCCCGCGGAGGCCACCGCCAGCAGCAGGAAGAGCACCCCCAGCGCCGTGGCCGGCGTTCGCAGATGGGCGGGCTCCAGGCGCGCGTGCCCGCCCGTGCGGCTGGCCGCGATGCGGTCGGCCAGCAGGAAGAGGCCCGCCGTCACGACCGTCGTGTTGAGCAGGTAGAAGAGCGCCGCGGCCACGGAGGGCGCGGTGCCCAGCGACACGCCCAGCAGCAGCGTTCCGGCCGACACCACCACGCCATAGGCCACCAGGCCCCGCAGGTCGCGGGCCGCCAGGGCACCCACCGCACCGGCGACCAGCGTGATCACCGCCAGCACCATCAGCCAGGGGCCGGTGACCTGCTCGAGCGGGCCGGCGCCCGCGCCGAACATCAGCGTGCTCATGCGCAGCACCGCATAGACGCCCACCTTGGTCATGATGGCGAAGAGCGCGGCCACCGGCGCGGTGGCCGCGCCATAGGTGCCCGGCAGCCAGAAGTACAGCGGCAGCATCGCCGCCTTCACGCAGAACACCACCAGCAGCAGCAGCGCCGCTGCCTGGGCCAGCAAGGCCCGGTCGGCCGGAATGACGGCCAGGCGCTGCGCCAGGTCGGCCATGTTCAGCGTGCCAGTCAGGCCATAGAGCAGGCTCACCGCGATGAGAAAGAGCGCCGAGCCGGTGAGGTTGAAGCTCACGTAGTGCACCGCGTTCTTCAGCCGCGCGCGCCCCGCACCGTGCAGCAGCAGCCCGTAGGAGGCGATGAGCAGCACCTCGAAGAAGACGAAGAGGTTGAACAGGTCGGCGGTCAGGAAGGCGCCGTTCAGGCCCATCAGCTGGAACTGGAAGAGCGCGTGGAAGTGCGGCCCGCGCGCGTCGTCGCCGCCGCGCGCGTAGACGAGCGCGGCCAGTCCCACCACGGAGGTGAGCAGCACCATCGTGGCCGACAGCCGGTCCAGCGCCAGCGCGATGCCGAAGGGCGCCTGCCAGTTGCCCAGCAGGTAGGCCTGCACCGGCTCCGTCTGCGAGCGCAGCAGCAGCAGCACGGCCACCGCCAGCAGCAGCGCCGTGCAGGCAAGCCCCAGGCGCGAGGCCCAGCGCAGCGAATGGCGTTCCACCAGCACCAGCGCGGAGCCGGCCATCAGTGGCAGCACGATGGGCAGGATGACCGCGTGCGGCCAGTCGAGCAGGGCCTGCAGAACTGCGGGAATGGCGCTCATCGCGCACCTCCCTCACCAGCGTCATCGCCGGCTGCGTCGGGCCGGCCATCGACCTGGTCGGAACCCGACTCGGCCCGGGTTCTCAGCGAGATCACCAGCAGCACGGCCGTCATCGCAAAGCTGATGACGATGGCGGTGAGCACCAGCGCTTGCGGCAGCGGATCGGCGTATTGCGCCAGCGTGGCCGGCCGAGAGGGATCGACGATGGGCGAGGCGCCCACCGCGATGCGGCCCATGAAGAAGATGAAGAGGTTCACCGCATAGGACAGCAGCGTGAGCCCGAGCACCACGTCGAAGGTGCGTGCGCGCAGCATCAGCCAGACGCCGCCGGCGGTGAGCACGCCCAGCCCGATGCACACGAGAAGGGCGATCATGCCGAGGCTCCCTTGGCACCCGGTGCTGCAGCGCCGGTCAGGCGGCTCAGGGACACCAGCGCGACCATCGTGCCGCCGACCACCGTCAGGAACACACCCAGGTCGAAGATCGAGGCCGAGGCCAGCGGCACCGAGCCCACCAGCGGCGCCACCGGGTAGTCGTAGGTGCTGGTGAGGAAGGGTGCGCCGAAGAACCAGCTGCCGATGCCGCTCGCACCGGCGATCAGCAGGCCCCAGCCCACCCAGGGCCGGAAGTCGGTCCCGATGCGCGAACGCACGAAGGCCTCGCCGTTGGCCACCCACTGCATCACCAGCGCGATGGCCAGCACCAGCCCGGCGATGAAGCCGCCGCCCGGCAGGTTGTGGCCGCGCAGGAAGAGGTAGATGGACACCATCGTGGCCAGCGGCAGCAGCAGCCGCGTGATCAAGGCAAGGATCAGCGGGTGGCTGTCCTTCTCGCGCGGCGCCAGGGCCGCCACCCCGGGCAGCCCGGCCGGTGCGCGCCAGCCGGCCAGCAGCGAATAGACGATCAGCCCGGCGATGCCCATGACGGTGATCTCGCCCATGGTGTCGAAGCCGCGGTAGTCGACGATGATGACGTTCACCGCGTTGGCGCCACCGCCGATGGGCAGCGTGGTCTGCAGGTAATAGGGCGAGATGGAATCGAAGGGCAGGCCCAGCACCATCCAGGCCAGCAGCGCCACGCCCAGCCCGCAGGCCCCGGCGATCACGCCGTCGCGCCAGCGTCGCGCCCGGCTGCCCCGGGTGGCCGGCGTCGACTCGGCCGGCAGCCAGCGCAGCGCCAGCATCATCAGGATGACGGTGGCCACTTCCACCAGCACCTGGGTGAGCGCCAGGTCAGGGGCCGAGAAATAGACGAAGGCGAGGCTCACGCCCAGCCCCACCGCACCCACCAGCAGCAGCGCCAGCAGGCGGCGCGCATGGCAGACGACGCTCGCCACGGTGGCGGCCATGGTCAGCCCCCACAGCAGCACGAAGGCCAGCGGGGCCGGCCCGGCGCCGGTCAGCGGTGCGCCCAGTTGCGGGGCGCTGCCCGCGCGCAGCCAGGGCAGGGCGCCAGCCAGCAGGATCACGCCGAACAGCACCAGCAGGTAGCGCTGCAGGCTGTCGTTCTGCAGCCAGCCGGTGACCGCGCGGCTCAGCGCCGTGCCCGCCTCGAGCGCGCGGCCGAAGAGGTCGCGTCCGCTGAGCGGCGGCAACGCCGGCACCCGCAGCAGGGTTCGCAGGTCCACCCGGCGCTGCAGCGCGGTGTAGAGCAGCACGCCACCGGCGAGCGCGATGCCGCTCATCAGCAGCGGCAGGTTCAGGCCGTGCCAGATGGCCAGCTTGTAGGCCGGCAGCGTGCCCGGCCCGCCGAAGAGCGCGCCCTGCGCGCCCGCGGCCAGCACCGGGCCGATGGTCAGGCCGGGAAGCAGCCCCACCGCCAGGCACAGCAGCACCAGCAGTTCCACCGGAACACGCATGAAGTGCGGCGGCTCGTGGGGCGTCTTGGGCAGCGGTCGGGACAGGCGGTTGAAGAACACGTCGTGCACGAAACGCAGGCTGTAGGCGACGCTGAAGATGCCCGCCAGCGTGGCCCCCACCGGCAGCAGCCAGCTCATCAGCGGCACCGTCTGCTTGTTCACCGCCTCGACGAAGAACATCTCCTTGCTCAGGAAGCCGTTGAGCAGCGGGACGCCTGCCATCGCGGCGCTGGCCACCATCGCCAGCGCGCCGGTGATGGGCATGGCCTTCCACAGCCCGCCCAGGCGGCGCATGTCGCGCGTGCCCGTTTCGTGGTCGATGATGCCCGCGGCCATGAAGAGCGAGGCCTTGAAGGTCGCGTGGTTGAGGATGTGGAACACGCCTGCCACCACGGCCAGCTGCTCGTCGATGCCGAAGAGCAGCGTGATCAGGCCCAGGTGGCTGATGGTGGAGTAGGCCAGCAGCCCCTTGAGGTCGTGCTTGAAGAGGGCCACCCAGGCCCCGAACACCAGCGTGGTCAGGCCGGTCAGCGAGACGATCCAGAACCAGGGTTCGCTCTGGCCCAGCGCCGGGTACAGGCGCGCCAGCAGGAAGACGCCCGCCTTGACCATGGTGGCCGAGTGCAGGTAGGCCGACACCGGGGTGGGTGCCGCCATGGCGTGCGGCAGCCAGAAGTGGAAGGGGAACTGCGCGCTCTTGGTGAAGGCGCCCAGCAGCACCAGCACCAGCGCCGGGATGTACAGCGGATGGGCGCGGATGCGGTCGCCGGCGGCCAGCACCGCGTCCAGCTGGGTGCTGCCCACGATGTGGCCGATCAGCAGCACGCCGGCCAGCAGGCACAGGCCGCCCGCGCCGGTGATGGCCAGCGCCATGCGGGCGCCCTCGCGGGCCTCGCGGCCGAGGTCCACGTCCTCGGCGGTGCGGCCCTTGGCATGCCAGTAGCCGATGAGCAGGAAGCTCGACAGGCTGGTGAGTTCCCAGAACACCACCAGCAGCACCAGGTTGTCGGCCAGCACGATGCCCAGCATCGCGCCCATGAACACCAGCAGGTAGAGGAAGAAGCGTGCCGGCGGGTCGTCCTCGGCCAGGTAGTAGGCCGCATACAGCACCACCAGCGCGCCGATGCCGCAGATCAGCAGCGCGAACATCCACGCCAGCCCGTCCATGCGCAAACCGAGCCGCAGCCCGAGCGAGGGCAGCCAGTCCACCGACCAGCGCAGCACCTCGCCGCCCAGCACCGCAGGCGCCATCCACAGCAGCAGGCCGGTTCCGGCGAGCGCCGCCGCGCCAGCCAGCCAGCCAGCGAGCCGCCGCTGCCGGTTGCTGACGCCAGCCATCAGCAGCGCGGCGGCGAAGGGCAGCAGCGCGAGGTAGGGCAGCACCGAGGCCGCCAGGCCCGGCGCGCTCATGACTTCTGACGGCGCAGCATCGTGGCGATCAGGGTGACGATGGTGATCGGCACCACGAAGCCGAGCATGACCGACGAGAAGGCCGGCAGCGCGTCATGCTGCTGCGAAGCGAGGATGAGGTAGGCGGTGTAGGCCGCGTAGTAGCCGAGGAAGATGCCGCCCTCCCAGCGGGCGATCTCGCGGCCCGACAGGAACACCGGCAGGCAGGCGAAGGCCACGGCCAGCATCACCCACAGGTCGAAGCTCAGCAGCGCGGGCGCCAGCGGCAGGCCGGCGGGCGCGACCAGCCCGGCCACGCCCAGGCAGCCCAGGATGTTGAAGGTGTTGCTGCCCACCACGTTGCCGATGGCGATGTCGCGCTGGCCGCGGATGGCCGCCAGGATGGAGGTGGCCACCTCGGGCATCGAGGTGCCGGCGGCCACGATGGTCAGCCCGATCACCAGGTCGCTCACGCCCAGCGACTTGGCGAACACGATGGCCGCATCGACCAGCCAGTTCGAGCCCAGCACCAGCAGGCCCAGGCCGACGACGATCAGCGCCACCTGGACGGCCCAGTGCCGGTCCCAGGTGCTGGAGGTGTCGATGTCCGCCGAGGCGGCCGCCACATCGTCCTTGGGCGCCCGGCGGGCCTGCACGACCAGGAACACGACATAGAGAACCAGCAGCGCGAAGAGAATGCCCGCGTCGATGAAGCTCAGCTCGCCGTCCAGCCCGAAGGCGATCAGCAGCAGCGAGGCGCCGATCATGATGGGCACTTCCTGCCGGATGATCTGCACGTTGACCACCAGCGGCGTGATCAGCGCGGACACGCCCAGGATGAACAGCACGTTGAATATGTTGCTGCCCACCACGTTGCCGATGGCGATGTCCACCTTGCCGCTCAGGGCCGCGCCCACCGAGACGGCCACCTCGGGCGAGCTGGTGCCGAAGGCCACCACCGTGAGGCCCACCACCAGCGGCGGGATGCCGAAGGACATGGCGAGCTTGCCGGCCCCGCGAACGAGCAGCTCCGCGCCGGCGATGAGGGCGACGAGACCGCCGATGAAGAGCAGGAAGGTCATGGGGTGCGGCTGCTAGGGGTGATGCCTGAGTCCAGGCCGGGCGGAACTCTAGCGACTCCCCCGGAAAACCCGAAATCCGCGCCCAAAGCCCCGAGGCAGGGGCGGGCAAGCGATAGCCGGGTGAACCGCCGGAAGCAGGCAGAGTCTACGGGGGAGGGTGTCGCGCAGGAGTCAGAGCTTCGTAAGCGCGCCTGCCTACCTTATCCGGCGAGTCCAGGCCACCAAGCCGACCGCCCATCCATCTGGAGACACCGCATGACCGCCGAGAGCAAAGCCCCGCTGTACCTGCCGTCCGAATCCGCCGTCCGCGGCGCCCACGTGTCGGGCATGGCAGCGTACGACGCGCTGTGCGCCGAGGCGGCAGCCGACTACGAGGGCTACTGGGCCCGCCTGGCGCGCGAGTTCGTCTCCTGGAAGAAGCCCTTCACCCAGACGCTGGACAGCAGCAACTCGCCCTTCTTCAAGTGGTTCGCCGACGGCACGCTGAACGTGTCCTACAACTGCCTGGACCGCAACGTCGAGGCGGGCCTGGGCAACAAGGTGGCCATCATCTTCGAAGCCGACGACGGCAAGGTCACCCGCGTCACCTACGCCGAGCTGCTCGCCAAGACCTGCCAGATGGCCAACGCGCTGCGCTCGCGCGGCATCAAGAAGGGCGACCGCGTCGTCATCTACATGTCCATGTCGGTCGAGGGCGTGGTGGCCATGCAGGCCTGCGCCCGCATCGGCGCCACCCACTCGGTGGTCTTCGGCGGCTTCTCCGCCCAGAGCCTGCGCGACCGCATCTCCGATGCCGGCGCGGTGGCCGTCATCACCGCCGACGAGCAGGCCCGCGGCGGCAAGGCGCTGCCGCTGAAGGCCATCGTCGACGAGGCGCTCGGCATGGGCGGCTGCGAGACCATCAAGGACGTCATCGTCTACCAGCGCACCGGCGGCAAGATCGGCTGGACCGCCGGCCGCGACCTGTGGATGCACGAGGTCACCGCGGCGCAACCCACCACCTGCGAGCCCGAGTGGGTCGAGGCCGAGCACCCGCTCTTCCTGCTCTACACCTCCGGCTCCACCGGCAAGCCCAAGGGCGTGCAGCACTCCACCGGCGGCTACCTGCTGCACGCGGCGCTCACCACCAAGTGGACCTTCGACCTGCGTCCCGACGACGTCTTCTGGTGCACGGCCGACATCGGCTGGGTCACCGGCCACACCTACATCGCCTACGGCCCGCTGGCGCTCGGCGGCACCGAGATCGTCTTCGAAGGCGTGCCCACCTACCCGGACGCCGGCCGCATCTGGAAGATGATCCAGGACCACAAGGTCTCCATCTTCTACACCGCGCCCACCGCCATCCGCTCGCTGATCAAGGCGGCTGACGCCAACGCGGCCATCCACCCCAAGAGCTACGACCTCTCCAGCCTGCGCATCCTGGGCTCCGTGGGCGAGCCCATCAACCCGGCCGCCTGGGAGTGGTACCACGCCAACGTCGGCGGCGGCCGCTGCCCCATCGTCGACACCTTCTGGCAGACGGAAACCGGCGGCCACATGATCACCCCGCTGCCGGGCGCCACGCCGCTGGTGCCGGGTTCGTGCACGCTGCCCTTCCCGGGCATCATGGCCGCGGTGGTCGATGAAACCGGCAAGGACGTCCCCAACGGCCAGGGCGGCATCCTGGTGGTGAAGAAGCCCTGGCCCTCGATGATCCGCACCATCTACGGCGACCCGGAGCGTTTCAAGAAGAGCTACTACCCCGAGGATTTCAAGGGTCAGTACTACCTGGCCGGTGACGGCGCCATCCGCGACAAGGACACCGGCTACTTCACCATCACCGGCCGCATCGACGACGTGCTGAACGTCTCCGGCCACCGGATGGGCACGATGGAAATCGAGTCCGCGCTGGTGAGCAACCCCATCGTGGCCGAGGCCGCCGTGGTGGGTCGCCCGGACGAGACCACCGGCGAGGCCGTCTGTGCCTTCGTGGTGCTCAAGCGCAGCCGTCCCACCGGCGACGAGGCCAAGGCCATCGCCAAGGAACTGCGCGAGTGGGTGGGCAAGGAGATCGGCCCGATCGCCAAGCCCAAGGACATCCGCTTCGGCGACAACCTGCCCAAGACCCGCTCCGGCAAGATCATGCGCCGCCTGCTGCGCTCCATCGCCAAGGGCGAGCAGATCACGCAGGACACCTCGACGCTGGAGAACCCGGCCATCCTGGAGCAGCTCGCGCAGAACCTCTGAGCGTCCTCGGGCGGCTGTGGCCGCCCGTACAAGGCCTTCGGCTGTGGCCGCCCGTACAAGGCCTTCGGCTGTGGCCGCCCGTACAAGGCCCCCTCGACCGCCCGGTTCGCCTCGTCTTTCCGCGAGGCAGCCGGGCGTCGTCGTCTTCAGCTGACGATGTAGGCCCCCGTGCCGGCCGACAGCATCACCCCGGTCGCTGCATCGTGGAAGCCCATGCGGGTGGACGCCACCCGCCCTCCCAGGCGCAGCACCTCGCCCACCGCATAGAAATGCGCGCCGACGGCGGGGCGCAGGTAGTCCACCCGCAGGTCGATGGTGCCCAGCCGGGAAAACCGCGCCTGGCGAGCCGCCACCGGCTCGTCGCGGTGGCGGTGGCCGAGGGCGGCCATCACCGTCAGGCCCCCCACCACATCCAGCGTGGCACTGATCACCCCGCCGTGCATGCGGTGGTGGCCCGGATGGCCGATCAGCTCGGGCCGCATGGGCAGACGCACCCGCAGGCGATCGGCGGTGGCGGTGTCCAGCGTCAGGCCCAGCGTCTGGTTGAACACGATGGTGTGCTCGCACAACTCGCGCAGCACCGCCAGGTAATCCTCGCCCAGCGCCTCGCCCTCCAGTTCTGGCAGGGCTGGCGCCGCGCTGGCGCTGCCGGCGTGGCCGGGGCCGTGGCCGTGGCTGCCTCGGGCCGTCATCGGTGCGCCTCCAGCATCCAGGCGACGATCTTCCTGGCGTCGGCCTCGCTCACCTGCGGGTTGGCTGGCATGGGAACCACCCCCCACGAGCCCCTGCCGCCCGAGCGCACCTTGGCGGCCAGACCGTCGATGGCCGCGGCACGGGCCTTGGGGTCCGCGATGGCGTTGTAGCGCTGCGCGATGGCCTGCAGGCTCGGGCCGGCACGGCGCTGCACCGCATGGTGGCAGCCCATGCAGTTCTTCTGGGCGGCCAGGGCCGCGTCCGCGCGGGCGGGCGGGCTCGCCAGCACCAAGCCGGCCAGCACCAAGCCGGCCAGCATTCCGCTGGCCAGCACCCCGCCCGCCACCGCCCGGCTCGCCGCCCCCGTGCGCTGCGCCACGGACGCCACAAGCGCCAACAGTGCCACGGCCCGCGAGCCGGGCCGCCTGGCGAGGCGAGGGGACGGCGTGCCATAGTCCCCGGCTAATGGGTGCGGGGGCCGCAGGCGTCGGCCCGACAACTGCAGGCGGAGGGCGGCAATGGGAATGGTCATTCTGGGTGTGCTGCTGGTTCTGTTGAAGCTGGCGGACCTCGGTCCCTTCGGCGAATGGTCCTGGTGGCTGGTGCTCATGCCCTTCGTCGCGGCGGTCGCCTGGTGGGCCTGGGCCGACGGTTCAGGCTGGACCCAGCGCCGGCAGATGGACCGCATGGAGGAGCGCAAGGCCCAACGGCGCAAGCGCAACCTGGACAACCTGGGCCTGGACGAACGCGGCCGGCAGAGCCGCAAGAAGTGAAGCGGCAGCCTCGCGCAGGGCCATCGCCCCGCGAAGGCTGCCGGCCCCGCGGTGCGGTCAGTCGAAGCGGTCGAGCACGCCGCCCAGGCTGGCACTGGCCGCGTTCATCGTGAACTTGGCCAGCACGCCGCGGGTGTAGCGCGGGGCCGGCGCCTTCCAACCGGCGCGGCGGCGGGCGATTTCCTCGTCGGGCACGTTCAGCTGCAGTGTCAACGTGGTGGCGTCGATGGTGATGGAGTCACCGTCGTTGACCAGCGCGATCACGCCGCCGGCGGCCGCTTCCGGCGCCACATGGCCCACCACCATGCCCCAGGTGCCGCCGGAGAAGCGGCCGTCGGTGATCAGGCCCACCGATTCACCCAGTCCCTGTCCGATGAGTGCGCCCGTGGGGGCGAGCATCTCGGGCATGCCCGGACCGCCCTTGGGGCCCAGGTAGCGCAGCACCATCACGTCGCCGGCCTGGATCTTCCGGTCCATGATGGCGGCCAGCGCCGACTGCTCGTCGTCGAAGACGCGCGCCGGGCCGGTGATCTTCGGGTTCTTCAGGCCGGTGATCTTGGCCACCGCGCCCTCGGGCGACAGATTGCCCTTGAGGATGGCCAGGTGGCCCTGGGCGTACAGCGGCTTGGAGATCGGGCGGATCACATCCTGGTCGGCGCGCGGCTCGGCGGGAATGTCCGCCAGGTTCTCGGCCACCGTCTTGCCGGTGATGGTCATGCAGTCGCCGTGCAGCAGGCCGGCGGCCAGCAGCGTCTTCATCACCTGCGGAATGCCGCCGGCGCGGTGCAGGTCCACTGCGAGGTACTTGCCGCTGGGCTTGAGGTCACAGATGACCGGCACCTTCTTGCGGATGCGCTCGAAGTCGTCGATGGACCATTCCACGCCCGCGCAGTGGGCGATGGCCAGGAAATGCAGCACCGCGTTGGTGGAGCCGCCGGTGGCCATGATGACCGACACCGCGTTCTCGATGGCCTTGCGGGTGACGATGTCGCGCGGCTTGAGGTCGATGCGGATGGCCTCGACCACCGCCTTGGCCGCCCGGGTGGCGTAATCGACGATCTCCTCGTGCGGGTTGGCCATGGTGGACGACGAGGGCAGGCTCATGCCCATTGCCTCGAAGGACGAGCTCATCGTGTTGGCCGTGTACATGCCGCCGCAGGAGCCGGTGCCCGGGATGGCGCGGCGCTCAATCTGCTCGAAGTCCTCTTCGCTCATGCGGCCGGAGCTGAACTCGCCCACCGCCTCGAAGACGCTGACGATGTTCAGGTCCTGGTCCTTGTAGCGGCCGGGCAGGATGGTGCCGCCGTAGACGAAGATGCCCGGCACGTTGGCCCGCAGCATGCCCATCATCGCGCCGGGCATGTTCTTGTCGCAGCCGCCCACGGTGATGACGCCGTCCATCCACTGGCCGCCCACGCAGGTCTCGATGCAGTCGGCGATGACCTCGCGGGAGACGAGGCTGTACTTCATCCCTTCGGTGCCCATGGCCATGCCGTCGCTGATGGTGGGCGTGCCGAAGATCTGGGCATTGCCACCCGCCGCCTTGATGCCGGCAACGGCCGCGTCGGCAAGCTTCTGCAGGCCCGAGTTGCACGGCGTGATGGTGCTGTGGCCGTTGGCCACGCCGATCATCGGTTTGCCGAAGTCGGACTTCTCGTAGCCCATGCCGTAGTACATGGAGCGGTTGGGCGCACGGGCGACGCCTTCGGTGATGTTCTTCGAGCGGCGGTTGAGGGTCATGGTCGGTGGGTTTCAGGGCGCGCGGCGCGGCCGCGGCGGGTCGGAACGGATGCGGCTGGCAAAACCCCGCAAGACTACCGCGCCGCGGGCCGCGGCGCCATCCGTCCCGGCCTCCTTGCGCTGCGCGCGCCAGCCCCGCAGGCGGTCCCACCCGCCCCGTATCATGCGCACCGCCATGCTGACCCACCCCCAGTTCGACCCCATCGCCCTGCAGCTCGGCCCGGTGGGCATCCACTGGTACGGGCTGACCTACCTGGCGGCCTTCGGGCTCTTCTTCTGGCTCGGTGCGCGGCGGGCGGCCCGCCCCGCGTGGGCAGCGGCGGGCTGGACCCGCCGCGATGTCGAGGACCTGCTCTTCTATGGCGTCATCGGCGTCGTCGTGGGCGGGCGCATCGGCTATGCGCTCTTCTACAAGCCCGGCCAGTACCTGACCAACCCACTGGAGATCCTGATGGTTTGGAAGGGCGGCATGTCCTTCCACGGCGGCCTGCTCGGCGTGCTGGCGGCGATGGCCCTCTTCGCGCGCAGCCGCGGCCGGCGCTTTTTCGAGGTGACCGACTTCATCGCCCCGGCCGTGCCCACCGGGCTTGCCGCCGGGCGGGTGGGCAATTTCATCAATGGCGAGCTGTGGGGCCGCGCCGCCGACCCGTCCCTGCCCTGGGCGATGGTGTTTCCCCAAAGCGGCACCGCCCTCGCACGCCACCCTTCGCAGATCTACCAGATCCTGCTGGAAGGGCTGCTGCTGTTCGCGCTGCTGTGGGTGTTCTCGCGGCAACCGCGCCGGCTGGGGCAGGTGTCGGCCGCCTTCCTGGTCGGCTATGGCGTCTTCCGATTCATCGCCGAGTGGTTCCGCGAGCCCGACAGCTTCCTCGGCCTGCTGGCGCTGGGCATGAGCATGGGCCAGTGGCTGTGCGTGCCCATGGTGCTGGCCGGTGCGGCCCTGTGGGCCTGGGCGGCGCGCCAGCCGGTGGTGCCGGCCCCCAACCGATAAGGACCGACCATGCGCCAGATCTTCCTCGACACCGAAACCACCGGCCTGGACGCGTCCGGCGGCGACCGCCTGATCGAGATCGGCTGCCTGGAGATGGTGAACCGCCGCCTGACCGAACGCAGCTTCCACCAGTACGTGAACCCGGGCCGGCCCAGCCACGAGGAGGCGGTGAAGGTGCACGGCATCACCGACGCCTTCCTGGCGGACAAGCCGCCCTTCGAGGCGGTCGCGGCCGATTTCCTCGCCTTCGTCGACGGTGCCGAGCTCATCATCCACAACGCGGCCTTCGACATGGGCTTCCTGGATGCCGAACTCGCCCGGCTGGGCCTGGGGCCGCTCAGCCGCCGGGTGGCGCGGGTCACCGACACCTTGCTGATGGCCCGCGAGATGTTCCCCGGCAAGGGCAATTCGCTCGATGCGCTGTGCAAGCGGCTCGAGGTGGACAACACCCACCGCACCCGGCACGGCGCCTTGCTGGACGCGGGCCTGCTGGCCGAGGTGTACATCCGCCTGACCCGCGGGCAGGGCTCGCTGGTCATCGACGCCGCCTCGGGGCAGATCCACACGGCGGAGGACGATGGCATCGACCTGTCCTGTCTGCAGTTCGTGACCGTGGCGCCCAGCGACGCCGAGCGGGCGGCCCACCAGGCGCTGTTGGCGGAAATCGACAAGGCCAGCGGCGGCAAGGCCGTGTGGAAACCGGAACTTGTGGCATAATCTCCGGTTTTCCGGGACAACCCAACCCGGGCGGTTAGCTCAGCGGTAGAGCACTGCCTTCACACGGCAGGGGTCGCAGGTTCGAACCCTGCACCGCCCACCACAATTTCTGCAGTACCCAAGACACGGAGCCCTCGAGGCTCCGTTTTCTTTTCCGGGCCGCGTTGCGGCCCCAGCCCCGCCATGGCGGAGAAGGAGCGGCCCCTTCCACCCTCAAACCAAGCCCCCCAGACGACCCCTTTCACACGGAGAGAGAGCCCATGGACGGACCGATCGAGCGTGATTTCCCCGACTGGATGCTGGACGCCTTGCAGGCCGAGGTGGCCACCCTGCCCGAGGCGATCGGGCTGTGGCACCACTGGTTGATGAGCCCGGACGAGGGGGAGGTGGTCGCGCCGCCGGAGGTGGCGGCGGTGCTGGAGCGGATCTTCCTGCTGCAGGCGGAGGAGGAGGATTTCCCCAGTCTGGCCCGGGTGCAGTGAGGCGGGGCTGACGGGTGGGGCGGCGGGGTGCAAGTGCCTGTCGCCCCTTGTGTTTTTCACTTCGTGACTTATAATTTGGAAGTGGTTTCGCGCTGTCTTTGCACAGCCTGGCAGCGAGCACGGCGGACTGACCGCTTGCATCCCTGCCGCCTTCCCCGCTTCCCCAGCGCTTGTGTGTTCCCGGGCCACGGCCCCCCTTCTTTCGCGTTCCAGCCCCGGTTCGTCCGGGTGCGTCGCGGCGTGGTTTGCCGCAATGCACACGCACCGAACCGCTTGCAGTTCGTCCGCCTTCTTGGTTGCCTCTGAACCCTTGCTTTCAGTCGTCCACATGACGTCCTTGCTTTCCTCTCCCGTGTCAGCGCCGCCGCGCTGACCGGTTCATCGCCAGCGACTTGCCGCGCGCACGGTTGTCGTGCGCTGGGCGGAGCTCTGCCTTCCACCGTCTCGATGGCCTCTGGCATCGAGACGGCGGGGCCGGGCCCCGCTGCGGCTTCCTTCGCTGCCTTGAACCTGGAGATGATCAGCATGACTTCGCAAGAAGCCCGTGACACCGCGCCCGCCGCCGCTGCGGCCCCTTCCACCCCCGTTCCTTCCGCGGCCAGTGGCCAGCCGGCCCGGGCCCTGTTGACCGACGAGCAGCGCAAGGCCCTGGTGGCCGCGCTGGACAAGGAGTTCTGGCAGCGCGTGCGCGGCCAGTGCAGCCAGCGGCCCTGGCCCGGCCGCCTGCAGGCCTGGGACGTCAGCCCCGACGGCCGGGTGATGGCCGGGGTGATGACGGGCCGGGCTCTGGTCTGGCTCGATGCCGGCCCGGCGCCGGTGGCCGATGCGCGTGACCCGCGGCTGGCGGCCTTGCTGGCCGATCGCCGCGCCCGGGAGGCTCAGTGGTCCCAGGGCCGCCGGGCCTGGACGCCGCCGAAGCGGCGCTGAGGTGGGTGGGGCGGGGGGGCGCTGCGAGCGCCACCCCGCCTCCCGGGCGGGTTGTACCCCGGCCTGCCTGACGCAGCCGCTGCCCTGTTTCGAGCACAACAGCGGCGGAATGTGCTAAGGAGTCCTTTCCAGGTTCATTCCTGGATGCAAAGGCCCGATGACTGGTTCTCGCGGGCCGACTCCGTTTCCACTCCACCCGAGCTCACCCCAGACATGTTCATTTCACCGAGCATCCTCTACACCCTCGCCCATGTCGTCATTCCCCAACGGGCCCAGCGCGATCCGGTCGAGTTCTACCAAGCCATGGCCATGGATCGGCCAGCCTATGTCGCCTGGTTGGTCGAGCAGGTGGGCTTCAGCGGGCCGGCAGACGACAGCCTGCCGCCGATCACCATCACCGCGACCTGCTGTTCGACCGGCCTTTACCCGGCGGTGCTGTTCGTGTTCGATCGCCCGTCACGGGCCACCGAACCCTTCATGGCGGCTGTCGTGGCAGAGCGTTTGCCTGAACCCGTGCATGTCGATCTCGAGGCGGACACCTTCGTCGAACCGCCTGCCGTCAAGCCCCGCTACTTCCTGCTGGAGGCCACGGCGCCTGATCAGGGCCATGCCAACCAGTTGTGCGAGTGGCAAGGGCGAGTCCATCTGAACCACGGACCGGGGCCGGAGCCGAGCGTCCAGGGCTTCTTCGAGGCCATCCATCGCCTGATGCGGGACCCTGCGTGAGGGCTGTCCATCGCCGCAGACCTGATCGATCTTCTCCAGGCGTCGGGACAGCCACCCCTTGATCCCGGCACCGTGTGCAAGAGGGTCAACGAGGTGCCGTCCGCCCGTCAGGTGTGGGACGAGATCCGGCACTGGCGGTGAGCGTGGCGGTTCGCCAGGATCGGACGTCCAATGCCCGACATACTCCACGCCATCCGGCCAGCGCCTTCCATCGCTGGCCACCCCTCCACCACCCCGATCCCGACCCCACCCCGTCACCATGGACCTGAAGCTGCCCATCACCATCATCGACGAACTGAGCGAGCACGAAGTGCGCAGCCAGGGCGAACTGGACATTGCCAGCGGCGAGATCCGCAAGGTGCGCTACGACAACCCGGACGACGCCGCCCAGGGCGTTCCGGCCACGCGCGCCGACTATGAATCCACCTCGGGCATCCTGAGCAACGGCAAGCGCGAGGTGGAGTTCCGCATCGAGGTGGACGCGGCCAGCGGCCGCTATTCGGTCACGCCCAGCGAACTTCTGGAACTGAAGGGGCGGGCGGCCCGCCTGTTCAGCAAGCCGCCGTCGGCCTTGCA
>JAIYCR010000082.1 GCA_027487905.1 Rubrivivax sp.
AGCACGTTGAAGAGCGTGACCACGTAGATGCCCCAGCCCACCGGCGCCAGGCCGTAGCAGAGGTAGGCCAGCGTGGACGACACCAGGCCCACCACCACCAGCCGCTGCGCCGTGGTGCGCTTGAGCAGCTTGCCCAGCAGCCAGCCCTGCACCAGCGCGGACATCACGCCCACGAAGAAGAGCGACCAGCCGTTCTCGCTCGGCCCCCAGCCGAACTTGAAGGTGGTGTAGAGCACCCAGGTCGTGTACATGGTGAACTGCGCCATGGCCACGCAGCCCACCACGCCCAGCAGCAGGCCGATGTCCTGCAGCCGGGCCAGCGTGCGCAGCGAGTTGATCGGGTTGCAGGCCGCCCAGCTGAAGGGGCGGCGTTTGTCCAGCGGCAGGCTCTCGGGCAGCACGAACCAGCCATAAGCCACGTTGAGCAGGGCCAGCGTGCCGGCCACGAAGAAGGGCAGGTGCAGGTCGATGGCGCCGAGCAGGCCGCCCATCACAGGCCCGAGGATGAAGCCGATGCCGAACATCGCGCCCAGCAGGCCGAAGCGGCGCGCACGTTCCTCGGGTGGCGTGATGTCGGCCACGTAGGCATTGGCCACCGCAGCATTGGCCTGCATGGCGCCTCCCACCAGCCGCACGGCCACCAGCATCCACAGCTCGGTGGCGAAGGCGGTGGCATAGAGGTTGAGCGCCAGCCCGCAGAAGCCCAGCAACAGCACCGGCCGGCGGCCGTAGCGGTCGGACAAGGCCCCGAGCAAGGGGGCACCGAAGAAGTTGGCCAGCCCGAAGGCGAAGGCCACGGCCGCGTACCAGAAGGCCTGCTCGGCCGGATCGGTGGTGAAAGTGCCCACCAGCGCGGGCAGCACCGGCACGATCAGCCCGATGCTGATCATGTCGATCAGCACGGTGATCATGATGAAGCCCATCGCCGGCTGGCGGCCGGCGCGGGCGGAAGATGCACTCATCGACGGGGCCTGTTCATTCGGCCCGGTAGTTGGGCGCTTCCTTGGTGATCTGCACGTCGTGGACGTGGCTTTCACGGATGCCCGCGGAGGTGATCTCCACGAACTCGGCCTTGCTGCGCATGTCCTCGATGGTGGCGCAGCCGCAGTAGCCCATCGACGCCTTCACGCCGCCGGCCATCTGGAAGAGGATGCTCACCACGGTGCCCTTGTAGGGCACCCGGCCCTCGATGCCCTCGGGCACGAGCTTGTCGGCATTCGGGTGCGCGCTCTCGTCGTTCTCCTGGAAGTAGCGGTCGGCCGAACCTGCCTTCATCGCACCGATGGAGCCCATGCCGCGGTAGCTCTTGTAGCTGCGGCCCTGGTAGAGGATGACCTCGCCGGGCGCTTCCTCGGTGCCGGCGAAGATGCCGCCCATCATCACCGTGTTGGCGCCCGCCGCGATGGCCTTGGCCACGTCGCCCGAGTAGCGGATGCCTCCGTCGGCGATCAGCGGGATGCCGCTGCCCTTCAGGGCCGTGGCCACGTTGTCGATGGCGGTGATCTGCGGCACGCCCACGCCGGCGACGATGCGCGTGGTGCAGATGGACCCGGGGCCGATGCCCACCTTGACCGCGTCCGCGCCCGCCTCGGCCAGCGCCAGGGCCGCAGCACCCGTGGCGATGTTGCCGCCGATGACCTCCACGCCGGGGAAGTTGCGCTTGACCCAGCGCACCCGCTCGATGACGCCCTGGCTGTGGCCGTGGGCGGTGTCCACCACGATGGCGTCCACGCCGGCCTTGACCAGCAACTCGACCCGTTCCTCGGTGCCCTCGCCCACGCCCACCGCCGCGCCCACGCGCAGCTTGCCCAGCGCGTCGCGCGCGGCGTTGGGGAAGTTGGTCTGCTTGGTGATGTCCTTCACCGTCATCAGCCCGCGCAGCTCGAAGGCCTCGTTGACCACCAGCACCCGCTCGAGCTTGTGGGTGTGCATCAGCGCCTTGGCCTCTTCCAGGGTGGCACCGTCGCGCACGGTGATGAGCCGCTCGCGCGGGGTCATGATGTCGCGCACCGGCGCGTCCAGGCGGGTCTCGAAGCGCAGGTCGCGGTTGGTGACGATGCCCACCACCCGGCTGCCCTCGAGCACCGGGAAGCCGCTGATGCCGTGCTGGGCTGAAAGCCCGCGCACCTGGCGCACGGTGGCGTCCGGGGCGATGGTGATGGGGTCGCGCAGCACGCCGCTTTCATAGCGCTTCACGCGGGCCACCTCAGCGGCCTGCTCGCGCGGCGTGAGGTTCTTGTGCACGATGCCGATGCCGCCTTCCTGGGCGATGGCGATGGCCAGCCGCGCTTCGGTGACGGTGTCCATCGCGGCCGACACCAGCGGCAGGTTCAGCCGGATGTTGCGCGTGAGCTGGGTGGCGAGGGACGTGTCCCGCGGGAGAACCTGCGAGAAGGCTGGCACCAGCAGCACGTCGTCGAAGGTCAGCGCTTTGCCGAGGAGGCGCATGGGGAAATCTCCGGACGCAAAGCGGGAGTATAGAAACCCTGCCCGCGGCACCTGCACAAGGCGTCACGCTTGGACACCCGCTGGCAGCACCGCCCGCTGGCCCGCCGCCCTAAACTGGACCGATCATCCCCACCACCACCCCCCTGCGATGACAGCCTCCCGCGTGCTGGCCTGTCTGGCCCTGAGCGCCGCCCTCCTGCCCTGGTCGATGCCGGCCCAGGCGCAATGGAAATGGCGGGATGCCAGCGGGCGCGTCACCCTGAGCGACCGCCCGCCGCCGCCCGGCACGCCCGCACGCGACATCCTTCAGCAGCCGGCCGAGACCTCGCCCGCACCAGCGACTGCAGCGCCTCGCCCCACAGCGGCAGCAGCGGCTTCAGCGCCCGGCAAGCCGGTGGACGACGAACTCGAAGCCCGCAAGCGCAAGGCTGACGAGGCGGCCGCCGCGCGCCAGAAGGCCCAGGCCGAAGCCGAAGCAGCGGCCCGCAAGGCCGACGAGCAGCGCCAGGCCGTGCTCCGGCGCGAGAACTGCGAGCGGGCGCGGGGCGCCCTGCGCGCCATCGAGGAAGGCCAGCGGCTTACCCGAACCACCGCCTCCGGCGAGCGGGAGTTCCTCAACGACAACCAGCGGGCGGCCGAAGCGGCGCGCATGCGCGGCGTCATCGGCAGCGACTGCCGCTGAGTCAGGGAGACGGGCGCGTCCCCCCGCGGGGAGCCGTCTGTTCCCGGCCCGTCCTTCTTCAGCCCCCTCCGCCGCCCGCCTGGAGCTTGCGGCTGCGCACCGCAGCCCCGCGTTCGATGCCCCCCTGGCGCCCGCCCGTGCGGCGAAAGCGCAGCCGTCTGGATTCCTTGGGGTCCACCTGCAGCGGCCGAAGCCACTCCAGCCGGTCGCCGCTGCGCAGCGGCTGATCGGGCGCGCAGCGCCGGCCCCAGAGCGCCAGGATGGGCGGGGCCTGTGCAGGCCCATCCAGCGCGGGCGCGGCCTCCGGGCCTCTGCCATCCGGGGCCTGTCCGCGCCAGCGTTCGCACGCGCGGGCCAGGGCGTCGGCGGCCCGGCTGCCCGCGGGCAGGCTCAAGCGGCAGCGCTGCACCGTACCGGGGCCGATGCTTCGGACCACCTCGACGTCGATGCGGGCTTCGCCAACGCCTTCAGCGGGCGGAGCCGAAAGCCCGCTATCGAGCCCCATACACCCGTTCGGCCCGTTGCACGAAGGAATCGACGAAGGTGTTGGCGATGCGGTCGAACACCGGGCTCACCACCGCCTCGAGCGCCTTGCTGCTGAAGGCGTAGCGCAGGTCGAACTCGATCTTGCAGGCCGACTGCTCGCCGCCCGACGGCAGGGCCAGCGGTCGGAAATGCCAGTTGCCGGCCAGTTCGGAGAAGGGCCCGTCCACCAGGTTGACCTCGACCTGCTCGCCGGGCACATGGCGGTTGCGGGTGGTGAAGGCGTGGCGAACGCCGGCATAGGCCAGGTGCAGGCGCGCGGTCATGCCGGCTTCGCTTTCCTCCACCACCTCGGCGCGCTCGCACCAGGGCAGGAACTGGGGGTAGTCGCGCACGCCGGTCACCAGGCGGTACATCTCGGCGGGCGAGTACCAGATGAGGACGGACTTGGTCACATGCTTCATAGAATGGCTGATTCTAGGAATCGTCCCGGATGGCTGGAGATCGGCTCGCCCTGCCCCATCTGAAGCAGGGCACGCGGTTCGCCCGTGCAGCACTGCCGCCCCTGCGTTTCCGCCCCTGCGTTGCCCGCCTTGCACCGAGCCTTTTGCCGCTCCTCCTCAACCCAGCGTCCACCATGTCCATCGCAGAGAACCGGCGTGCCCGGTTCGACTACCACATCGAAGAGCGCTTCGAGGCCGGCATGGTGCTGCAGGGCTGGGAGATCAAGGCCATCCGCGCCGGACAGGTGCAGCTGACCGACGGCTATGTGCACATCCGCGACGGCGAGCTCTACCTGATCGGCTGCCGCATCAACGCGCTGCGCAGCGCCTCCACCCACATCAGCCCCGAGGCCGACCGCACCAAGAAGCTGCTGATGCACAAGGAGGAGATCCGCCGCCTCATCGGCAAGGTCGAACAGAAGGGCTTCACCCTGGTGCCGCTGGATTTGCACTACAAGGGCGGACGGGTGAAGGCGGAGATCGCGCTGGCCAAGGGCAAGGCGCAGCACGACAAGCGCGAGACCGAGAAGAAGAAGGACTGGGAGCGCGAGAAGGGCCGGCTGATGCGGCACAAGGTGTCGTCCAACGGCTAGGCGGCGCTGCCCCGGGTGCCGGCCGCAGCACCAGCCGAAGCGTTCATGCGGCCGGTGGCCGCTCGCCGCCAGGCGCCGATGTGGCGGGCCAGCGGCCCCTCCACCCGTTCGTGGAAGAGCCACGCGGCGCCCAGGCTCAAGGCCCAGGCCAGCAGCAGGCCCGTGGCCTGAACAATGGCGTCGGCAGGGGCCCAGCGTGAAAACACCGCGTTGACGAGCAGCAGCACGGGGAAGTGCACCAGGAAGAGCGCATAGCTGCGATCGCTCCAGCGAGCCCGGGCACGGCTCCAGACAATTCCAGCCTTCGGTGCCGCCGAGGCGAGCATCGAAGCCACCGCCAGCGCGGCGGCCACCGCACCGGCCACGGCCACCCGCTCACGCCACTGCAGCACCAGCGCCAGCGCCACCACCGCGCCCACCCCCAGCAGCCGCCAGCGTCGGTGCGGCGCCGGTGCCCACCAGCCCACCAGCGCTCCCAGGGCGTAGGCGCCGAAGAAATAGAAGCCGGTGATGTCCAGTTCGGGCATGCGGTTGAACACCAGCATCGACACACCGCCCAGCGCGGCCACCGCCAGCGGCCCGTGGCGCTGGCGGTTCCAGGCCTGTCGCTCCCCGCGCCGTGCCAGGGTGAGCACCAGCAGCAGCATGGCGTAGAGCTGGAAGTCGATGGCTACATACCAGGCGCCGGCGGTCAGGGCGTCCTGACCGAGCAGGTCGTGCAGCAGCAAAGCATGGGTCAGCAGCTGCCAGCCGCCATGGAGCACCGGGATGGCCGGATCGTCCATCAGGTGGTCGGCCACCCAGGAAGCCACCACCGCGAAGGCCACCACGACGATGAAGGGCACGCTCAGGCGCAGGTGCCGGTCGACGAGCCGCGAGCCGAGCGTGCCCCCGGCGAGCAGCCGGCCGTCGGGCGCCAGGCTGCGCGCCGCCAGATAGCCACCGATGACGAGGAACACCGGCACGGCCAGCCGGCCATGGAGCGCCAGGAAATCGAAGGCAGCCGGCCAGAGCGACGAAGCGCGTTCGGACATCGGCCCGTACAGCGCCAGGTGGTGCCAGACGATGAGCTGCGCCGCGGCGATCTTCAGCCAATCGACCAGGGGCTCCCGCGCGGGCGTGCCTTCGCCGCGCCCGGGCGGGGGTTGCCATCGATCGGACATGGCCAGGCCTCAGCCGCGCGAAGCGCTCATCGCGGCCAGCGCCTGTTCGCAGTCGGCGATCAGGTCCTCCACCCGCTCCATGCCCACGGCGAAGCGAACCAGCGTTCCGGCGTAGGGGTTGGGGTGACGCATGGCGGAGAGGTCGTAGGGCACCGCCAGGCTCACCGGCCCGGCCCAGGAGTAGCCGATGCCGAAGACCTTCAGCGCGTCGACGAAGGCATCCACCGCGGACGGTGGATGGCGCGGGTCGAACAGCACCGAGAAGAGGCCAGCGGCCCGCTGGGTCACGGCGGCCCAGTGGGCATGGCCCGGCGCGTCGGGCAAGGCCGGGTGCAGCACGCGGCTCACCTCCGGGCGCCGGGTCCAGAAATCGGCCAGTCGCCGCCCGGCGTCGTCGTTGGCGCGGTAGCGCAGGCCGATGGTGGCCAGGCTTCGCAGCACCAGTTCGACGTCGTTGCCGCTCACGCCCCAGCCCATGCGCATGTGGCACAGCTTGATGCGCTCGTGCAGGGCATCGTCGCGGGTGGTGACCGAGCCCATCAGCACGTCGCCACCGCCCGAAGGGAACTTGGTCAGCGCCTGCATGGAGATGTCCAGGCCCAGCGCGAAGGGGTCGAAGGCAATGCCCGCGCCCCAGGTGTTGTCCAGCGCGGTGAGCACCCCGTGCGCCCGTGCGGCCGCCACCAGGCCGATCAGGTCGGGGAACTCCATCGTCACCGAACCGGGGGCCTCCAGCCACACCAGGCGCGTCTTCGGGCCCAGCATCGCCGCGAAGCCTGCTGCATCCAGCGGGTCGTACAGCCGGTGGGTGATGCCGGCGCGGGCCAGCTCGTGCCGGGCGAGCTCGCGGCTCGGTCCATAGACATTGGCCGGCAGCAGCACCTCGTCACCCTGCTGCAGCAGCGCGAACTGCACCAGCGTGATGGCGGCCAGGCCACTGGGCACCAGCACCGTGTGCAACCCGCCCTCCAGGCTGGCCAGGCGCGACTCCAGCGTGAAGGTGCCGGGCGTGCCATGCAGGCCATAGGTGTAGCCGGAACGGTGGCGCCAGTCGCGCGCGCGCAGCGATGCGACGTCGGCGAAGAGCACCGTGGACGCCTTGTGCACCGCGGGCTGTGGCGCCTCGAAGCCGGCCGGGGGCCGGTAGGGGTGGTGGATGAGGGTGGTGGCGGGGTCGTCGCTCCAGGCGGGCGACCCGGCGCTGGAGCCGCTCGCCTCGCCCGGCGGGACTGGCGGCGCGCTCATGTGGGCACCCCGACGAGGTCGTGGCCCTCGGTGGCCACGATGCGGGCCCGCGTGAACTCGCCCACCTTCAGGGTCTTGCTGATCTTCTCGGGCGGCAGCAGGCGCACGGTGCCGTCGACCTCGGGTGCGTCGGCGTAGCTGCGACCCACCCCGCCCTGACGGCCCAGCGCCGGCGCCCGGTCCACCAGCACCTGCAGGCTGGAGCCCACCCGCCGGCGCAGCCGTTCGGCCGAGACCGCCTCGGCCACGGCCATCACCTCGGCGCGGCGCGCCTCGCGCTCGGCGGCCGGCAGCGCGCCGGGCAGCGCATTGGCCGCAGCGCCTTCCACCGGCGAATAGGCGAAGCAGCCGGCGCGGTCGATCTTGGCCTCGCGAAGGAAATCGAGCAGGGCCTGGAACTCCGCATCGGTCTCGCCGGGAAAGCCGGCGATGAAGGTGCTGCGCACGACGAGCTCGGGGCAGGCTTCGCGCCAGCGCTGCAGCCGCTCGAGGTTGCGCTCGCCGCTGGCCGGGCGCTTCATGCGCTGCAGCACGGCCGGGTGGGCATGCTGGAAAGGCACGTCCAGATAGGGCAGCACCCGGCCCTCGGCCATCAGCGGCAGCACGCCGTCCACATGCGGATAGGGATAGACGTAGTGCAGCCGCACCCAGGCCCCGAAAGGTTCCGCCAGGCGCGCCAGCGATTCGCACAGGTCCACGAAGCGGGTCTTGACCGGGCGGCCGTCGAAGAAACCGGGGCGGTACTGCACGTCCACGCCGTAGGCCGAGGTGTCCTGGCTGATGACGAGCAGCTCCTTCACGCCGCCCTCGAAGAGCCGCCGCGCCTCGCCCAGCACGTCGCCGATCGGGCGGGAGACCAGGTCGCCGCGCATGCTCGGGATGATGCAGAAGGTGCAGCGGTGGTTGCAGCCCTCGCTGATCTTGAGGTAGGCGTAATGACGCGGCGTCAGCTTGATGCCCATCGGCGGCACCAGGTCGACGAAGGGGTCGTGCGGCTTGGGCACGTGCCGGTGCACCGCATCCATCACCTCGGCAGTGGCATGCGGGCCGGTCACGGCCAGCACCTTGGGATGCACCTGCCGCACCAGGTTCTCGCCCCCTTCGCCGGCCTTGGCGCCCAGGCAGCCAGTGACGATGACGCGGCCGTTCTCGGCCAGCGCCTCGCCGATGGTGTCCAGGCTTTCCTTGACCGCGTCGTCGATGAAGCCGCAGGTGTTGACGATGACGAGGTCCGCTCCGGCGAAGCTCTTGGAGGTGGCATAGCCCTCGGCGCTGAGCTGGGTGAGGATGAGTTCGGAATCGGTGAGCGCCTTGGGGCAGCCGAGCGAGACGAACCCGATTCGGGGAGCGGCATGGGCGGCCCCCGGAGCGGTGTCTTGAGTCATAGACCATCATTTTCGCCGATGCGGGGGGCTTGGGCGTGCCATCTGCTCCCGGGCCGGACAATGCGCGGATGAAGCTCATGACCCGGAATCGAAATCGCCCGAAGGCGCCGCAGGGGCGCGTCCGGCCGGCGCTGCTGTGCGCGGCGGCCGCGCTGGGCTTGTCGCTGATGGTCGCGGGGGCCGACGTCGCTGCAGTGCCGCCCCCTGCTTCTTCTTCTTCTTCTGCTGCTGCTTCTTCTGCTTCTTCTGCTTCTTCTTCTGCCTCTTCCGCTTCCCAGCCCTCCCCCGCCACGCCTTCCACGCCTGCTGCCCCGCCTGAAGACCCGATGGCCCGGCGGGTGCAGGCCTGCATGCTGTGCCACGGTGCCGAGGGCCGCGCCACGGCCTCGGGCTACTTCCCGCGAATCGCCGGCAAGCCGGCGGGCTATCTGCACGAGCAGCTGATGGGCTTTCGGGACGGCCGACGCGACCAAAGCGCCATGGTGCGGCTGGTCCAGCACCTGTCGGACGACTACCTGCTGGAGATGGCCCGCTGGTTCGCCCAACAGGAGCTGCCCTACCCGCCTCCCCAGCCCTCGAGCCTCGATGCCCAGCGCCGTGCCCGGGGCGAGGCCCTGATCCGTGAGGGCGACCGGCAACGCGGCGTGCCGGCCTGCATCGCCTGCCACGGCGAACGGATGACCGGGGTGCAGCCCGCGATGCCCGGCCTGCTGGGCCTGCCGCGCGACTACCTGATCGGCCAGCTGGGGGCCTGGCGCATCGGCGAGCGCCGCTCGCGCCTGCCCGATTGCATGGCCGCGATCGCCCGCCGCCTGGCGCCCGAAGACGTGGTGGCCGTGGCCGACGTTCTGGCTTCCCGCACCGTTCCGGCCGATTCGCGGCCCGTGCCCCGAAGCAGCGTTACCGGGCCGCTGCCGCTGGAGTGCGGGAGCGGGCTGAAATGAAGGTGGGCATGGAACACGGGCCGGCGGTTTCGCTGGTGGGACGGGCACAGGAATGCACTCTGGCAAGGGCGCTGGGACGGCCGCCGCAGGGGTGGCGGGTTGCAGGCGGCGCACTTGCCTGGGCGCTGGGCCTGATGGCCTTGCTGGCCACGGCGCTCGCGGCGGCGGTGGTGGTACTGAACAAGCCCGGCGACGCGCAGCCGCCCCGGTCCCGCCCGGCACCGGCGGCCGATGCCGCCGACCCCAGCCTGCTGGCCCGGGGCGCGGTGCTGGCCCGTGCCGGCAACTGCGCGGCCTGCCACACGGCCCGCGGCGGCCAGCCCTATGCCGGGGGCCGACCGCTGGAAACACCCTTCGGCACTGTCTACAGCCGCAACCTCACGCCGCATGACGGCACGGGGCTGGGCCGCTGGAGCGCTGACGACCTGCGGCAGGCCCTGCACCAGGGCCGCTCCCCGCAGGGGCGCCTGCTGGTGCCGGCCTGTCCCTACCCGCAGATGAGCGCACTGCGGCGCGACGACACCGACGCCCTCTTCGTGTATCTGCGCAGCCTCGCCCCCGTCGAGCAAGCCACGCCGGCGGACACCCTTCGCTTCCCCTTCGGCAGCGCCGCGTCGCTGGCCGTGTGGCGCTCTCTGTACTTCCGCCCCATCGCGTGGCAGGACGACCCCAGCCAAAGCGCTGACTGGAACCGAGGCCGCTACCTGGTCCAGGGCGTGGCGCACTGTGCGGCCTGCCATGCACCGCGCGATGCGCTGGGCGGCGCCAACGCCTGGAGCCTGGCAGGAGGCCGCATGCCGGGCCGCGGCTGGTATGCCCCCTCACTGACCGACCCGCTCGAAGGCGCCGTCGCGACCTGGCCCCTGCAGGAGGTGGTGGCGTTGCTGCGCGACGGCAGCAACGGCCACGCCAGCGTCGCAGGCCCCATGGCCGAGGTGGTGTGGCACGGCACCCGGCACCTGCCGGAGGCGGAGCTTCAAGCCATGGCCGTCTACCTGAAAAGCCTGGGGGTCCCAGGTGCGCCGCCGGCACCGCCACGGCCGGTGCAGGCCGCGCCCGCAGACTCGCTGGAGCGCGGTGGCCGCCTCTATGCCCGGCACTGCGCGGACTGCCACGGCGAGCGGGGCGAAGGCCGTGCCGGCGAGTGGCCGGCGCTCGCAGGCAACCGGGCCGTGCTGATGGCCGATCCGGCCAACGTCGTCCAGGCCATCCGTCACGGTGGCTATGCGCCGGCCACGCCCGGCAACCCGCGCCCGGCCGGCATGCCCCCCTTCGGCTGGCTGCTGGACGATGGCGAGATCGCCGACGTCGCCACCTACATCCGCCAGGCCTGGGCAGCCAAAGCGGATGCGGTCACGCGGCTGGATGTGCTGCAGACCCGCTGACCCGCAGAGCCACGGTGCCTTCCTTCGAAGCGACCTCTTCCCGCATGGACCCCGCCGCCATCGGCATCTTCGATTCGGGGCTGGGCGGGCTGTCTGTGCTTCGGGCGGTGCAGCGGGCTGCGCCGGGGGCTGAGCTGCTCTATGTGGCCGACCATGCCCATGCACCCTACGGCGAACAGTCGCCGCAGGCCATCAAGGCCCGCGCCCTGGCGCTGGCCCGCTGGCTGGTGACCCAGCGCGTGCAGGCCCTGGTGGTGGCCTGCAACACCGCCACCGCGCTGGCCGTGCAGGCGCTTCGGCAGGAGCTGGCGCTGCCGGTGGTGGGCATAGAACCCGCGGTGAAGCCCGCAGCCGAACGGACCCGCAGCGGCGTCATCGGGGTGCTGGCCACCTCGGCCATGGTGGCCAGCGAGCGCATGGCGCGGCTGTGCGACGACCACGCCCGGCCGCGGGGTGTTCGAGTGCTGCTGCAGTCCGGCACGGGCCTGGTGGAGCGCATCGAGGCCGGCGACCTCGACGGCCCGCTCACCCGCGCGCTGGTGGAACGCCACGTCGCGCCACTGCGCGCAGCCGGCATCGACGTGCTGGTGCTGGGTTGCACCCACTACCCGCTGATCGCGCCGACCTTGCAGGAGGCGCTGGGCGCTGGCGTGCAGCTTCTGGACCCGGCCGAAGCCGTTGCGCGGGAGTTGCTGCGACGGCTGGGCCCGGCAGGCGAAAGCGTCATCGCCACCCCCGCGCAGCCGGCCCCGATCCGGCTGCTGACCACCGGAGACCCGCCCGCGGTGCAGCAGGTCGTCAACCGGCTATGGACCGCGGAGCCCGAGGTGCAGGCGCTGAAGGGCGTGTAGGCCGGGGAGCAACCGGCGGAGAAAGGGGAACGGCTTCGTCGGCTCTCGAAGCTTTCGGCGCTTTCGGGGCGTTCGGGGCTTTCAACGCTTCCGCGGATCGGCACCCTGCCGGGGCTTCAGCGCTTGGGCGGCGGGAAGCCGGGCACCGCGGTGAACAAGGCGCCTGCCTGCTTGCTCATCTGCTCCTGCATCTGCAGGAACACGTTCTTGCTCTGTTCCAGGTAGCTGCCCATCAGGTTCTGCATCACCGGCGCCTGGCCGCTCAGGAACTGGTTCCAGAGCTCGGTGCTCATCGTCTTCTGCCCCGCCAGGCCCTGGGCCTGCTCGTTGAAGCGCTGCTGCATCTCGACGAACTGCTGCAGGTTCTTCTCCATGTAGGCGCCCATCATGCCCTGCATGGCGTGGCCATAGAACCGGATGATGTTGGCCAGCATGGCCTCGCTGAACATGGGCAGCCCGCCCGATTCCTCCTCCAGGATGATCTGCAGCAGGATGGCGCGGGTGAGGTCCTCGCCGGTCTTGGCGTCGCGCACGGTGAACTCGTCGTTGCGCAGCACCATGCCCTTGACGTCGGCCAGCGTGATGTAGGCGCTGCTGGTGGTGTCGTAGAGGCGGCGGTTGGGGTACTTCTTGAGCACCCTCGGGCCCGTGCCGGGGCGTGCCGCGGCGGCGGGGGGCACCGGCGCATCGTCCGGCGGCAGGTCCTCGTCGGCGGACAGGGCCGGGTCTGCGGGCGGGGTGGCCGGCGCGGGGTTGCGTGCACGGGCAGCGGGACGTCGGGTGGTGGGCATCGGGCGGGCCGGGCGGGCCGGTGGGTCGGTGGGTGGGGGTCGGTCCGGCTGTCGGCACCGCCACGAAGATTTGGACCAGTGTAGAAGCTTGCAGCCTGATGACACTCGGGTCAGCACCCGACCGGAACCGGGAAACGAACCGCGCCGACTTCGCCCGCAGACGCCTGTGCGTTCAGCCAGCCGACGTAGCGGCACAGGTCCACATCGGCCACGCGGCGATCCGCGGACGACGCCGGCCGGCGCGGGCTGAGGAAAGCGAGCGAGCGCATGGAGGACATGTCCCAGGGCCAGACGACCTCCCGCTGGTCGACCGACGAGCGCGGCTCGCGCACCGGACCCGTCGACACCGCAGGGTCCTGCACCGACGGATCCGGGGGAGGAAGCGGTGGCGCCGCTTGCCAGAACTGCACGTCTCGGCTGGATGACAGGCTTGCGTACTGCACCGCCTGCCACAGCCACGCCCGGGATTCGTCGTGCACGACCGGGCTGGTGACCTGCGTCAACTCCTGCGGCAAGGCGTTCATGTTGACCCCGGCGGACTGGGCCATGCTCGTCATCCACATCAAGGTGAGGTCGGAGAGGTCCCCGCCGGTGGAACCGGGGGCCGTTCCGTTGTAGCCGCCGCCAATGTCCGAATGCGCGCCGACGAAGCCTCGCTCCACCCGGTACGGCCCGCCCTCGCCGATGTCGTCGACCGAGCGGTGAATGGATTCGAGATCGAACAGCGCCCTCGTCTCGTTCATGGCGACGGCATGGAACACGTAGGTGACCTCGTCGGGGATGGACATCCTCAGGGGCGGCCCGCCCAGCAGGTCGACATGGACGCCTTGAACCGTGTCGAAGAGTGCGAGCATGCGCTGGATCACCGACAGGCAGTCGCCATACTGGCTGCGGAAGCCCTCGGACCGAAGGTAGTCCCGGACCCGATGGGTGAACTCACGGGACATCGCGGCGCCGCGGCTGAAACCCACGACATCCAGGTCGATACGAGCGGCGCCTGCGGCGCGCGCGCCCTGGGCGAAATGCCAGCGCCAATGGCCCGCTGCATACGACAGGAAGGCGGCGAACTGCCGATCGAGCGTGGCATTCATCGAATGTCCCATCGCCGCATCGCTGGTGCTCGTGCCATGCCGACCGGACGCATCGACGGTGATGCCAGGCCCGCTGGCGTAGAAGCTCAGTCCGTGGATGCCTGCGAAGCGGTCGTAGGCCGAACGGTCGTCGTAGGCCTGCGCGAAATGCCAGACGTTGGTCCGGGAATCGGGTGCGTTCATCGTGCCGTCGAAGGCCCACAGCACCAGACCGGAGGGATCGACCCAGCGCCAGGGGTTGTGGCGAACATAGGCGTAGGGGTCCGGGCCATCGGGCGTCCCGAGCGGATCGGGCGTGAGGTAGCGGCCAAGATCGGGGTGGTAGACCCGGTGGTCGTTGTGGTGCAGGCCCGTTGCGGCGTCCTCGTGCTGACCCGGCAGGCGCAGGTCGAGCTCGAACCCGTCCAGGCTGCGCACGCGCGCGCGCCCGAAATCCGTGTACTCGGCCTGCCATCGCAGGCGGGCGTCGTGGTCGGTCACGGCCACTGGCGCACCGCGGTGGTTGGTGTGCAGCCAGGAGATGGAGTCCGCACGCCCCGCCAGCAGCCGCGCCAGCAAGCGGATGTCACGCCACAGCACGGATGCCCAGGCGGCCTGCGCCAGTGGACGGACTTGCCCGCCCGGCGGGGCGTCGATGACCGCGACCGGCAGGTCCGCGAGCCAGACCCACTGCCGCTGGATGCGACCCTGTGGGTCCAGGTCGGCCAGACGTCGCCGTCCGTCGTGCAGCTGAACACGGCCCTCCTCGCCGCCCCGCTGCACCCAGACGCGCTCGCCGCGGTGGTTGTAGGCATAGCGGGCCAGCACGGCCTCGGAGGGCTCCACCGTCCGCTCGGCCAACGGCGCGGTCGGTTCAGCGAGCCGGTGAACCGACAGCAGCTGGCCGGTCGCGCTCCACTCGAAACGATGGGAACCCAGATGGGCCGGGCGCCCCGTGGCGTCGTTCGTCACCGAGCGTCCGTCCACCGACACCAGCCGATGGGAATCGGGCGCGACCTGAAGCCGTGAGGTCGCCTCCGCGCCGGTGGCACCCGGGGATCCAACGGCCACTTCGGCCACTTCGGCCGCCTGGACGCGCCGGCCCTGGGCGTCGTAGCGATAAAGCCTGAGGCCCGGCAGCGCCCCGCCTGCGCCCTCCTTGCCCGCAGACGGTAGGGCGGCATGGCCCGGCATGGCGTCGCGGGCGACGAGCCGTCGGCTCATCAGCAGACGATCGTCCGCGTCATGCAAGTGTCGCCAGGCCTCGGCCCGGCCGAAGCTGCGATCCTCGCGCAGCACCAGGTTGCCTGCCGTGTCCCACCAGTAGCGCTCGTCCACGAGGGCCTGGGCATCCGCCGGCCGGCCCACCCAGCCCGGCAGGCCGGGGTGGCCGGGGTGACCGGTTCGTGCGTCGGGGTGCGCCTGCGGCACGGGCCCGGCATGCGCCAGGGCCAGGCCGAAGCCGGGACGGGACACACCCGGGTCCAGTGGGGGAGCGGAAGCGGCAGCGGCGAAAAATGCGGGCAACGCAGGCGAATCGGCATCGGGTTGGCCGGCAAGCGCGGTCTGTCCGCGTCCCGCCGGCGCGATCCTGCGATGAAGCAAGCGGGCGAGGTGGCCGTCCGGCCCGCGCCACCATCGAACTTCATGGCCGTTGCCCGTTCGAAGTCGCGACAGGTCGAAGCGGTCCCGTTCGATGTCGGACACCAGGACCTGGGCCGGCAGCAGGCCCCAGAGCCAGGGTGTCCCGAGGCGTTCGCGCTCCAGCGCGACGACCTGCCCCCGACCATCGCGCCGGTAACGCAGCCAGCTGCCATCGGGCAGGCGAGCGGCGAGCAGCCGTCCTTGCAGGTCATGGCGCCACTGCAGGTGGACGGCCACCGCCGAGGCACTGCCACCCTCGGGCCGATCCGGGTCAGTCGCCGCTGCGGACGCCGTCGGCCCCTGATGGGCGTGGCGGCCGTCCATGGGGGGCGTCACCTGGATGAGCCGATCGGTGAGCCGACCCAGTGCGTCGAACCGGGCCTGTTCGGACTGCAGCGGATGCTCCACGCGGTGCTCTCGCTCGCCGCGCGTCCAGCGGGTGACCTCGGCTGCGTCGCCCGGTGTGGGCATCGACTGGAAGATGAGCCTGCCGGCGATGTCGTGGCCATAGCGGGCGATGCGGCCCGAAGCGTCGCGCATCCAGACCAGCCGGTCCGCCTCGTCGAAGCCGAAGCTGGTGTCTCCGTGGTCGGCGCTCAGCCGAGCCACGGGACGGCCGAAGTCGTCGAACAGATGACGCAGCCGCGGAGCTCCCCGCGCCGATGCGCGGTGGCGTACACCAGCGTTCTGCGCCTCGTCGCTCCACTGCGTGCGGCCGGTGTCGACCCGCTCAGGCCACGGGTGCTCGCCACCCGGGTGGCGGGCGATGTCGGACACCGCTCGGCCGGGCTGCTGCACCTGGACGACGCGTTCACCTCGGGCGTCCCACCGCACCCGGGTGAGATCGGAGTCGGACGAATCGCCGCGCGGCCCGTTGGGCAGCGGTCCGTCCATGGCGATCAGCCGGCTGCGGCCCGCGATCGGCTCGTAGTCAAGACGGATCTCACGCTCGATGGGCAGGGCCAGCTGCGCGAATCGCGCTGCGACGCGTCCATCCAGGCCACTGGGCAGCGGCCGTCCTTGCACGTCCAGCGGACTGAAGCCGGCCTCGCGCAGGCTCAACACCTGCCCGGCCGGGTTGCGAAGCACCCGCAGAACCCGATCCTGTCCCTGGACCACGCTCGGAAAGCGGCTTTCCGCAGGCAACGGGGAACCCGCTTCATAGCGGTGCCGCTCGACCCAGATCGGCTGGGCCGGCAAGCCCGTCTGGCTCTCGACCAGGGCCACGGCCTCCACCCGCCCCTGGGCATCCCTGATCGTCACCCTCGATCGCAGCACGCGCCCTTTCGCATCCAGCGCAGATTCCCGGACCAGGCGTCCGATGCCGTCATAGGCCAGCGACATCGGCGCGGGACCGCATCCCAAACATCCTGAGCCCACCAGCTCGAGCAGGCGCCACTCGCCACCGACGACCCCATGGCGGGCGATCGTGACGCGGCCCTGGCCATCGGTGAGGGTGGTCTGCCCAGGTCGGCTGTAGTCGAGCCGCAGGCTGTCCTCCCCCCGTCGCGTCGACTTGGCCCGGCCCGCCTCGTCGTAGGCATAGGTGGAGACCCGCTGCAGCTGGGGCTCTCCCCGCGCGTCCGTGGACTCAAGGGACACGCCTGTCAGGTGTGCAGCAAAGCGCCGGTCCTCGTAGTGGTAGTGCTTGCGGGCTCGCGGGCTGCCGGCCTCGGGAGGCTTCACTGCCAGCAGCGCGAACGGGTCTTCGGCGGCGTGGCGGTACTCGAAACGACCGGCCGGGGTGTCGATGGCCACCAGCGGCCTGTGGTCCGAGCCGCCCTGCTCCGGGCCGTGGAGGAAGCGCATCTCGCGGCCCTGGGGATCGACCGCCCGCAGCAGTCGGCCCTGCGGGTCGCGCCACAACTGAAGGTGATCGCCGCTGGGCAGCGACACCTGCACCAGGTGGCCGGCGACATCGAAGCGAAGCACCCGGCCGTCCTGCCAATGCCAGTCAAAGCGCTCGCCGTCCTGGCTGGTGTGGGCCCGAAGGTATCCCCGGGCAGGGTCGTCGCCGGCGCACAGGCCCGGGTCATCGACATGACGCCGGAACATCAGCCGGCTTCCATCGGCCTGCAGCACCTGCACCGTGCTGCCGATCACCGCGAGCTGGGTGTCATAGCTCAGCCGCCACCCACGGCCCAGGGGCGTCGCAGGGGCGTGGGCCACCGCATGCAGGCTGTTGTAGTGCCTCACGATCTCCAGACCCAGCGGGCCAGGGAGCGCGGGCAGATCGATCTCCGACAGGTGCTTGTTGCCGCTGACCAGGTGCACCGGGTTGCCAGCCCCAAGCGCGGTGCCGCTGGACTGGCCCAGCGTGGCCACTCCCGCCCCGCCGCACACCGCACCAGCGCCTGACGGCCCGCAAGCCGCCGATTGCGCCCAGCACCCGATGCAAAGCAGCCCCAAGCCCAGCACCGTGCACCCGCTGCGCAGGCGCCCAAGCCGGGACGGCAGGGCGGCGCGACGCGTGAAGCGCCGGAGTGCAACCATGAGGGAGGCCAGGAGGAAGGACGCGAGGCAGCCGAAGAAGTGGGTCATCGTGATCGACCTTGCGAGGGTTCAACCCGGCCGGGTGCAGAAGAGCGCGTCACCCACCACCGTCCCGGCGGGTGGGGTCGGCCCCGCAGGACCAGGCGCCAGGTCAGAGGCGGGTGCCGGGGACGGCGGCGAAGCCGGTCCGTTGGCGCACGCAGCCGTGCTGCAGGCCGTCGGAGGCGCCAGGCTCTGGCCAGAACGGTCGGGCGTGCGTGCCGACCGCGGCCCTGTCCGGTCGGCCATCGAACGCACGGCATCGGACTCCATCGCCGGCGACTGCATGCGGACCACCACATCCACGGTCGAAGGCAGACGGCCAGAGGCGATCAGCTGCGATGCGAATGGATCGGACTGGTCATCGGTCCAGCGCAGCACCTGGCGGACGAGGGGTGCGGCAAAGGGCACCTGCAGCGGCAATCCGGTGGTGATGCGCAGGTGCAGCTGGTTTGCGTCCGCCAGCGTCTGACCCGACTGGGCGCCCAGTTGCTGCGCCCGTTGCGGCGACAACAGGGCCAGCCCATCGTTGGCAATGACCCGGCGCGGCGCGCTCAGGCGGCGCTGCAAGGCGGGGTCGGCCCAGTCGGCGAAGCTTTCCAGCGACGGGTTCATCACGTCGATGCGAACGAAGCCGGAAAGGTCAGCCCTGGCCCTGGCGACCGCCTGCTCCACCTCGGCGGCGTTGCGCCCGCCGCCATAGAGAGGCGCCAATGAGCGGGCATAGGCCTCCTCGATGGCTGCGGGCTGCGCCTGCGATGTCGCGCCCGCCCGGGCCGCCATGAAGCCGGCATGGGCCACCTGGTTGCGGCCATGGAAGCTCAGGGCCCACTGAAGCGTCATCAAGCCGACGAGCGTGATGACAGGCGCCATCAAGGTGAACTCGACCAAGGTCGCGCCCCTTGCCGCGTCACGCCCCCGGCCCGCCGGGAAGGGACCGGCCGGGCGTCGTGGCGTCATGCCGCGCTCCACTTCAGCACCGAAGGCGTTCGTGCCGAGGGCTCGTTGGCCGAAACGATCCAGTCGCCCTCCAGCAGACCGAGCCGGGCCACGCTGCCCATGGGCAGCTCCAGCACGTGCCGCGGCACCCCCTGCCAGCCGGCCCGGCCCCTGACCGCGCCAAAGGGTTGGAGCCGCTGGATCTGCACCACCCGCCCGCGATCGCACAGGAAGACCACGTCCAGCGGCGCCTGCAGGAAGCAACCATGCACGGACCGACACGCCGTGATCAGCAGACCGGGGGTGCCGGCCGCGTTGGCCCTGAGCGGCGGCTGGAACATCAAGCCGCCCAGGCGGGCCAGGAAGCCGTTGGCCACGGCCAGGCGCAGCGGGAGGTCGCCTCGCCGCGTGCGAGCCAATGCATGGAGGTGGAACTGCATGGTGTCAAAGCTTGGAGGTCAAAGGCCAGAAGTCAGAGGTCAGTGGTCAGAGGCCAGGCTGGAGCAGCTTCATTGCGATGGGGAAGAAGAGGACGATGAAGGTGCAGGGAAAGATGCAGGCGATCAGCGGCAGCAGCAGCTTCACCGGCGCCTGAAGGGCCAGCTTCTCGGCGCGCTGGAATCGTTCCGTTCGCCGCTGGTCGGCCTGCGCGCGCAGCACCGGACCCAGGCTCATGCCCAGCGCTTCGGCCTGCACGACGGCGGCGACGAATTGGCTCAGGCCGGGCTCGCCCACCCGCTGGGCCATCGCGAGCAGGGCGTCGGACCTCGCCTTGCCGGCCCGGATGTCACGCATGCAGCGCTTGAGCTCGTCGCGCAGTGCGCCGGGCGGTCCCTTGGCCACCGCCTGCGCCATCGCGCCCTGCAGGTTGAGTCCGGCCTCGACGCACAGGGTCACGATGTCGAGCACGAAGGGAAGCGACCGCAGCAGCTCGGCGCGTCGCTGCCGCACCCGATCGCGCAGGTGGATCGATGGCCAGAGCCCACCGAGCACCGCGCCGGTGATCCCGACCACGGCCCAGGACACCGGTCGACCGGGCATCCAGTGAATCGCCGCCAAGACCGCGCTGCCCCCCGACATCAGCCCGTGCGCCAGGCCGACCGCCACGTATTGCGCGGGTGTCACGGCGAAGTCGAGCCCGGCCTGCCGCAGGCTGGACGCCAGGCGCGGCTGCAGGCGCCGTAGTACCAGCGTGCATGCCAGCGGCTCCAGCCACCGCGCCAGCCACCAGAGCGGGCGCCAGGCGCGGGGCGGTGGGTCCCGCCAGGCCCTGTCCTCCGGCGCCACGGAAGAGGCCGAACGAACCAGCAGGTAGACGAGAAGGCCCACACTGATCCCGGCGGCGGCACCGCCCAGGGCGAGAAGAACCGAAGCGCTGTCCACCGTCATGCCCTCAGACGTCGATGGCGACGATGCGCCGGATCAGCACCACGCCCAGCACCAGCAGCACCGCCACCAGCGTCAGAGCGGCCCACCCTGCCGGGGTCGTCCACATCAGCGCCATCGCGCGCGGCTCCATCCGCTGCAGCACGGCCAGCAGCACCAGGGGCAAGGCGCCCACGACCCAGGCCTGCAGCCGACCCTGGGCGGTCAGCGCATCGATCTTGCCCTCCATCTGCTGTCGGGCGCGAACGGTCGCGGCGGTTCGCTCCAGGGTTTCGGCCAGCGCACCGCCGGTGTCTCCCGCGATGCGAAGGGCCGACACCATCAGCGTGGAGGAGTCGGTGGGAACCCGTCGCCCCAGGTGCGCGAGCGCATCGTCCATCGAGACGCCAAGCCGCTGCTCCCTCAGCACCAGGGTGAACTCCTGGCCGAGCGGGCCGCCGGTGCGCACCACCAGCTGCTGCAAGGCCGAACCCAGACCGACTCCCGCCCGCAACGCGCCCGCCATCAGCAGCAGCCCATCGGGCAGCTGCGCGTCGAATGCCCGAAGGCGTTGGCGGCGAGCCGTGCGGTAGAGCCAGCGCGGCAGCAGTGCACACGCGCCACCGACGGCCATCGCCAGCACGACACTGCCCGAGACCAGCCAGGCCACGCTGGCGAACAAGGCCATGACCACCAGCTGCACGGCGAAAAGCTGTCGCGGGTCGACGAACAGGAAGAACTCGCGGGCCCGGAAACCGGCCTCCTGGGTGAACTCGCGCCGCCAGCGAACGAGCGCCTGTACGCCCAGGCTCGCCAGAAGCCACACGCAGACCGCCGCGCCCACGCCCGAACCGAGCAGCAGCAGCAGCGGGGGCGCTTCGATGACGGTGACGGTCATGCGGTCACCATCGAGCCCGGTCGGCTCGCGAAGATGGCCAGGTCGGGCTCGATGCCGCGTGAGCGCAAGGTGTCCAGACAATCCGGCACGGTGTCGCAGCCCGAAAAACGCGTTGGCGGCAGGAGCGGGTTCGCGCCGGCGCCCCGACCGTTGAAGCGGAAGAGCTCCTGGCATTGGATGGTTCCCGACTCGACGCCGGTCACTTCGGTGATGCTGGTCACGACGCGCTCGCCGCTGGCCAGTCGCGTCTGCTGGACGATGAGGTCCACGGCGCTGGCGATCTGTTCTCGCACCGCGCTCAGCGGCAGGTCCATGCCCGCCATCAGGACCAGGGTCTCCAGGCGCGCGAGGGCGTCTCGCGGCGTGTTCGCGTGCAGCGTGGTGAGCGAGCCCTCGTGCCCGGTGTTCATCGCCTGCAGCATGTCCAGCGCCTCCGGGCCGCGGCACTCGCCGACGACGATGCGGTCCGGACGCATGCGCAGGGTGTTTCGCACCAGCTCGCGGATGCCCACTGCGCCCTTGCCCTCGGCATTGGCCGGGCGAGCCTCCAGGCTCACCAGGTGCGGGTGGCCCAGCTGCAGCTCGGCCGCGTCCTCCACGGTGATCACCCGTTCGCTCAGGGGAATGTGGTTGGACAGGATGTTCAGCAGCGTCGTCTTGCCCGAGCCGGTGCCACCGGACACCACCAGGTTCAGCCGTGCGCCCACGCACTGCTGCAGAAAGGTGGCCATCTCCGCGCTCAGCGAACCCAGGCGCACCAGGTCGGAGGCGGTGAACGCGCGACGGGCGAACTTGCGTACGGTGATGCAGGGGCCCTTGATGGCCAGCGGCGGGATGACCGCATGCACGCGCGAGCCGTCGCGCAGCCGGGCATCCACCATCGGGGAAGCCTCGTCGATGCGCCGTCCGATCGGCGCGACGATGCGCTCGATGACCGCGAGCACCGCACGGTCGTCGGTGAACTGCATCGGATGCCGCTGCAGCCGACCTGCGCGCTCGACATAGATCTCGTCGTGGCGGTTGACCATCACCTCGCTGACCGAGTCGTCGGCGAGCAAGGCCTCCAGCGGCCCGAGGCCCACGGCTTCGTCGAGCACCTCCCGTTCAAGCTGCAGCCGGTCCAGGCCCTCCGGAAGCTCGCCCGCGAGCTCGGCCACAGCCTGGGCGATGAGCGCCGAGGCGTGCCGGCGCAGCACCTCGTCGCTCATGGACGAGACGTCCTGGCGCCGCAGGTCGAGCGTCTCGATCAGCCTGGCATGGATGCGTCGGCGCCAGGCCACCGGGATCGACGCCGTCGGCGGGGCACTCCGTGCGCTGCCCACGGCAGCACGGGCCTGCGGGCTGGACTCGGAGCCCGGACCGGCCGTCGCCATGGAGACGGAAGGGCCCTCGGCAGGCCCGGTGTCCAGGCTGCACGCGAAGCGACGCAGCGACGGGTGCGTCGGATCGACATCGTCGCTCAACACCGGCACGGGGCGGAGTCGTTCGTCCGATGACGCCTCGCTCGGCGTCGCGGCGTCTGCGAGCATCCGTACCCTGAGCTCGTAGGCCGCGATGGTGATCACCGAGCCCGGCCCGACAGGACCGTGCAGCCCTTGCACGCGGCGCCCATCGACCCGAACCCCCGCGAGGCTGCCCAGGTCCTCCAGCAGCACACCGCCCGCGCTGCGCAGCAGCCGTGCATGGACCGGCGCCACCCGCCACCCGGACAGCCGGATCTCGCAGGGCGAATCGCGCCCGATGACGCCGCCGGACTCCACCACCTGTTCCCAGGCCTCGCCCTGTGCGGGCTTGACGCTCACCCACAGCATGTCAGGGTGCCTCCTGCTCGCCCGAGCCCAGGGGCGCCGTGGCGAGGCGGTCGGCAGCCGCAGCCGCAGCCGCTGGCGCACGTTCCGCGACGGCGAGCCGTTCCAGCGCGCGCCTTTCGACTTCTTCGGCCCGCTCCGCCATCCGCGGCGAGCGCGGGTCCACCACCACCGGGGTGACGAACACCACCAGCTCGGTCTCGCGGTTCTGGAAACGCTTGGAGCGGAACAAGGCCCCGAGGACCGGCATGTCGCCCAGCCCGGGCACCTTGTCCACGGTGCTGGACTGTTCGCGCTGGATCAGCCCGCTGAGCACAATGGTCTCGCCGGGCCGCACGTTGAACTCGGTGTTCGTTCGGCGAACCAGCAAGCCGGGCACTGCCATCGCATCGCCCGTGCGCACGCTCGGGTCGATCTGGCTGAACTCGGTTTCGATGGTGGCCCGCACATTGCCGAGGCGGTCGACGCGGGGCTGGATGTCCAGCCGCACGCCATAGGGCTTGAACTGGATGGTCGTGCCGTTGGGCGTCGCCACCGAGAACGGCAGTTCGCCACCCGCGAGGAAGCTGGCCTTGGCGCCATTGCGAGCGGACAACTGGGGCTCGGCGAGGAGGGTGGTGCGCCCGGTCTGTGCCAGGGCCTGCAAGGTGGCGGACAGCCCGAGGTTGGCGCCGCCTCCTGCCGCGGCCCGGCCCGTCGGCAGCGCCAGTGCCCCCTGCCCTGGCGGCAGCAGCGCGGCAGCCGGCAGGCCGGGCAAGGTGTAGGCGCCGCTGGCCACCCGACCCACCGGCGACCAGATCGCACCCAGCGCCGCCCCCCCGTTGGCCGTCCAGCGCAGGCCGAGCTCGCGCAGGTCGTTGATGGGGAACTCCACCACCTTCACATCCAGCGTCACCATCTGTTCCCAGCCCTGGCGGTGGGTGAAGTTCACCAGCTGCGGGTAACGCTGGGCGAGCTGTTCGATGCGGGCCAGGTCGGCGTCGGACAGCGCTTCCCCCTCCACGATCACCTTGTCGCCGATCGGCGCCACCCGCAGGCCGGCGACCGGTCCGAGAAAGGTCTGCACCTCCCGCGCCAGGCGCGCCGCATCGTTGGCGCTGACATTGAGCTTGTAGCGGGTGATCTGGCCCTGCCGGTTCCACACGAAAAGCGTCGACGCGCCGGCGGCGTTGGCGAACACCAGCACCTCGCGTTGATCGAGTGCCGACGCGCTGAGCACCTGCCCGTTGCCCACGGCCAGGCGGGCCACGCCAGGTGCCGGGAGCACGCGGGATTCGCCCACGTGCAGGTCCAGTTCGATCAGGGCGTCGTTCGAAGGGGTGGCGGGCGATGGCTGCGGTGCGCCCGATGCGGGCCGCGGCACCGCAGTGGCCTTCGCGGGTGACGGAGACACGGCCGGGGCCTGGGTCGGGGGTGCGGCCTTCGCAGGCGGGGTGCTCGCGAACGCAGCGCCGCTCAAGCAAAGTGCCGTCGCGAGCAGGGCGCTGGCAGGCTGACACAGGGGCCGCTTCGCAGGCGGCTTGTCACAGCGAAGGATGACGGCACGCCGGGTGCTTCGGCGCACGGCGGGCCACTCGAAATTGCAGCGGGATGGACTCACGTCGGGCACTCCTTGGGGGCAGGAAAACGCAGGCAGCTGGGGACCGTCGGCTCGATCCGTCCCTCAGCGCAAGGGCGAGTCGACCGTTCGGGCCGCCGAGGCCGTCTGAGCCTCGACGGAAGATCGGGGCGTTGACGGCTGCGACGCATCGCCCGCTGCGCCCTGCACGACCGGCAGTGAACGGGCCAGCAGCGCCAGGGCCTGCGGATCGGGGGAAGGATTCCGTCCACCGTAGAGGACCGGAATTCCGGGCAAAGCCATCGCCACGGGGGATGGCGGCGCCACCGGCCGCAACCAAAGGGCGAAGTCCGCCGGCACATCGGCCAACAGCGTGGCGTCGCCCGGGTTGCGCAGCAGCGCGGTGATGCGGCCGGCCTCCCGGGCCAGCAACAGGTTGCGTGCCTGCTGCGGATCCAGATCGAGGGTGGCCGTGGTGTAGAGCCGCCGGTCGCCCTTGCCAGGTTCGTCCGAGACACGCTGCCCTGTGGCGAGCACCCGAACATGGCTGAGCACGGCCACCGTCTGCCGCTGCCCGGCACGGTCCACGGTGGCGTAGACGTCGATGCGGTCGCCCGGCTCCAGCAGGCCGGAGATCGAGCTGATCTCGTCCACCGGAACGGTCACCGCACGCCTGCCATTGGCAACCCGCGCCGAGAAGGTGGGCGCCCGGCGGCTTTCCAGCTGGCTCCACATCAGCATCTCGCCCGAGCGTAAGGGCTGACCGAGCCGCTGTCCCTGCACGCGGTCGAACTCGTCGGGCCGGATCGCCGAAGACTGCGCCCAGGTGGCGGGCACCTCGCGAATGGCGAGCACCTCGGGGGACAGCACGGCTCCCGCTGCGAGATCCGTCTTGGCCACCACCAGGCGGACCTGCTCGCCACGCCCCTTCGCCTCGAGGGCAGCGACCCGACCACTGAGGTACTGGCGGGCCGCCAGCGCGGCCATCAGGCCGGCCAGCAAGGCGACGACCAGGAGGCCCGTGCTGCGGTCCAGCTTGAGGCGGCGGGCGATGTCGACCAGGCGCTGGAGGGTGGGCGGGGGTGGCTTCATGACGGCTTGGGGGTGATGGAGTGGGGAATGACCCGTGCGGGTCATCAGGGCAGCGACAGGGCGAAGGCGAAGCGCGAATAGGCCGTCCGAAGCGCCCACAGCATCTGCCGCAGCACGCTGTCTTCGTTGGCCATTCCTACGCCGAGCGCGAGTGCAACGGCGGCGGTCACCACCAGGTACTCGACCAGGCTCTGGCCCAGGGGTCGGCGCAGCCGACAGCGAAGGCTTCGGGTCATCGGTCGCCTCTCCACGCGCTTCGATCGATTCGGGTGATGGCGGTGTCACCGTCGGCTTGCCGCGCCAGCGTGACGACCGCCTGATCGCCGGTGCTGTTCGAAAAACGCAGCACCAGCCGGTTGACGGGTAAACGGCGCTCGGCCAAGGACGGGTCCCCTTCAAGGCGAAGGCCCTCGGCCTCCAGGCGCTCGATCAGGTGGCGGGCATTGGCCAGCGTCGACACCGTGTTGATGCCCAGGCGAACCCGGGCGTGCACGGCGCCGTCGCGGGTGCCGAGATCAAGCCCCATGCGGCTTCCCGCCGGCAGCCACGGCGCCGGGTCCGGTGCCGCCGTCCGGGCTCGAAGCGCGGCATCCACCGGCACCGCAGACCAGAGTCCTCGGGACCCGCCATCGGCGGCCGGCTCCACCTTGACGGTGACGAAGTGCCCGTCCTGAACCCAGCCCATGAGTTGCTGGTCCGACAGGCGGGTGTGGACCGCCTGCCGCCGAATCCGGCGCAGCTCGTCGATCACGGCGTCGGGCTTGTCGGGGCTGACGAAAAGGCTCGCACGAACGGGAACGCCGTGCAGGCTGAGCACCGGCGAGGGTGAGAGGCTTCGTGCCCCGACCGGCGCCCAGGCGGCGGGCTCGGCCTGAACCGGCAGCACCCCGCCCGGCAGCAACACCACCGGCAGGATCAAGGCCAGTGCGCGCTTCATCGACCCTCCGATGGGCGCAGGCGCTCGGTGGGCACCACGTCTTCCCAAGGCCGGAGATCGCCCACCCGGGGCGCAGGCAGGCGTCCAAGCTCGAGCACTTCGATGCCCAGCCCACCGACCTGCGCCACCGCACGGGTGAACGGACCTCCGCGCGGCAGCGTGGAATGCAGGCGATCGAGCACCTCTGAAGGCGAGCGTGCCGTCCAGCCATCGACGAGCAGGCTGGTGCGGCCGCTCAGGCTGAGATCGAGCCGGTCGAAGGGCTCCCAGGCTCGAACCCCTGCCGGAAGCCGGGCCACGGAGACGAGCACCTGGCCGGTGAGGATGCCCGGCGTGCGATGACCCCGATCGTCGGCTCGGGCGCCTGGCACGCGGTTGAAGAGCTCGCGGTCCCGTGCGGGAGTGAACCCTTCTCGCGGATCGGCCGAGACCGACTCGCCCCATCCGACCTGGACCTGAGCAGGGCTGCCCAGCAGCGGACGGCCCCGCGGATCGGTCCACAGAGGTCGCGCCCAATCGGCCGTGTCCGGCGCGGCCTGTCCGGTTCGAAGCGGCGCGTCAGGCCGCGCGAAGTGCCGGGCCCTGACCTCGTCGGCCAGCCGATCGGCGGGTGTGAAGCCGGTGCTTCGGTCGTGGTGGACGGTGGCATCGAAGGCGACGCTACGGCTGGCCATGAGCGTTGCGTGGCGCAGGTCCTGCAGCTTGCCGACCACGGGAATCAGCAGCAGCAGGGGCACCGCGACCAGTGCCAGCAACAGGGTTTCGGTGAGCGCATGGCCGCGCTGACGGACTCGCATCAGAAGCCTCCTGCCTGTTGCAGCCGCTGAGTGGCCCGATCGCCCGGGCGATCGACCAGGCGCACCTGCCAGAAGGGGTTGAACAGGCTGGCCATCTCTTCAGGACGCCCCAGCGTGCGGCCACCCCAGGCGTTCTGCGCCTGCTCGGCCGGCCGGGCGAAATACACCTGGGACGTCGAGACCGCCACCATGACATCGCCCGCGACTTCCGACCGGTAGCCGTTCAGGCGCTCGCTGCCCGCCACGGACGACTGAGCGTCCGAGGTCCGCAGCGAAGCCCGCTCACGGACGACCCGCACGGAGAAATCAAGCCGTGGGTCTGCGTCAGCCTGCGCCAGGCGGGCGGAAGAAAGGTCGCGAAAGCCGGGCAGTCCGGAATAGGCCGTGCCCGCGGTGCTGGCCGTCGCAGCGGCGTCGACCGCGTTGTCGAAGGCCCGGCGGTTGTGACGCGCATCTCCGAGGTGCGGCGTCTCGCCGGGGGCATCCTCTTCCCGCGCCGGGCCGGCCGAGACGAAGCCGCCGCCAATGGCCACCACCTCGACATGGCCGCAACGCAGCCGGCGCAGCCGCGCGAGCCACCAGGACTCGGTGTCTGCCGCCTGCCAGCGGTCGAAATCGACGAGTTCGGTGCCACCCCTTCGACGAACCTCATTGCGATGACCCAGGCAGACGGGATGCGGAAGGACGGCCGATGAAGTCCACTGCCGCTGCCGGACGAATTCATCGCTGGCCGCACTGCGACGAACCACATCGGCCATTCGTCCGCGGCCGTCGCCCGAATAGTGCTCGGTGAAACCGGACCAGTCGTCGGCCAGACCGAGCAGGCCCCCGGCGAGCAAACCCGCCGACTCCACCCGCACCGGCCCGGCGCCGTCGAAGTTGCGGTCGGCAACCTGCTGCAGCACCTCGCCGCGCAGGCGCTCGAATTCCAGGGGCGCATGCAGCGCTGCCTGGGCAGCCTGCAAGGCCGCCTTCTGCGCCTCCAGCAAAGCGATGCCCGCGGGCACGGAAACCTCGAGTGCCTGTGCGGCGGCTTCAATCGCAGGCCCCACGCCGGGCAGCATCAGGGCCGAGCACATCAGCGTGTAGTCGACGCCGAATCGCAGGGTAGCCGCGACGACCTGACCGCGTCCCGTCGGGTCCCGGCACTCGGGGAAGACGCCGCGCTCGACGGTGTCGACACGGCCGGCCATCAGGCGTGACCACGATTGAAGGCTCAGCGTCTGCGCAATCAGGACCTCCTGCGCCACCAGGGCCCGATTGATGTAGGCGCTGTCGTTCAGGGCGCGTGCATGCAGCACCCCGGCGCTGTAGGCCACCGCATCGGCCGTGTTGACAAGCCGGGTCTTCTCATGGGTGAGTTGACCGGCATTGAAGAGGAAGAAGAGCGCGGCCAGGCCGATGACCAGCATGAACAGGCCATACACCAGAGCGGCACCACGCTGGGCATGGCGGCCGCCTGAGTGGCGGCTGCGCAAGGGTGGTGTGTGGGTCATCGCCTGGCTCGCGGCAAGCAGCGCTCGGAAATGCCGCTCAGCGGTTGTTGTAGTTGCCCAGGGTGCGCTCGGCCGTCTGGCCCTGCGCGCCCTGTGCGGCCTGCGCAGCCGCGCCAATGCCCTGCTGGGCCGACTGGCCGGCGATCTCGGCGGCAATGCCGGCGGTCTGGCCGCGCACCGCCTGCCCGAAGAACTGGTAGACGCCGATGGCGGCCACCGCGATGAGCGCGACGATGATGATGTACTCGGTCATCCCCTGACCGCGCTGCAGTCCGCGCGGAGAGACCCTGCCAGTGGCGTGCATGAACAACTCCATTGCTCCCGAGGGAGCCCTGTGGATGAAGGAGTTGAACGAATGCAATCCATCGCTGCTTCGTTCAACCGTTTCGCCGAATCACGAAACGGAATGAAGCATGCCGACGGCTCAGCCCTGGCGAAATACCGAAGCTGTGGGGAACACGAATTGGGGGACCGCTCTCACCCGAAGGAGGGGTGGGGGGGCGGGTGAATGCCCAGCCTGAATGCGGGAATGGAGGCGCCCGTTCATGCTGCGCTTCACGAATCACCGCCGTCGAAAGCCCCGGCGCGCCCAACCCTTAAGGGCTGGCGCGGGGGTTGACAAACCGGGCGCCCGGGCTGAAGTGCTTCACTGCTTCAAGGCGTCAGGGCGCCCGGGCCTGGATGCGCGTCCTTCAGATCGCCGCTGCCGGGTCCGCCGCCGCCTCGCCCTGCCCGAAGTGTGTCACCCGCCGCGGCTTGAGCCACACGCGGCTTCCGCCGCGCAACTGCAGGCTTTGCTGCAGGCGCTGGAACTCGGTGCGCGGCAGCTCCACGTCCACGAAGCCGCCGCCGTCCTCGCGCTCGAACTCGATGCGCGTGCGCGGCCCCACGGTCAGCGTCTGGCTGAGCGTCACTGGCCACTGTTGCGCGGCATCGGCCCCGGTGGGTGCGGTGGTGCCCACGATCTCCAGCTCATGCGGGCGCACATAGCGCACCGCGTCGGCTGGCGTGCTGGCATCGGGGGCATGGCCCTGGCTGCCGTGGAAGAGGTTCACGTCGCCCAGGAACTGCAGCACGAAGGGGCTGGCCGGGCGGTCGTACACCTCGTCGGGCGTGCCCACCTGCTCGATGCGCCCCTTGTTCATCACCACCACGCGGTCGGCCACCTCCATGGCCTCTTCCTGGTCGTGGGTGACGAACACGCTGGTCAGGTGCACCTCATCGTGCAGGCGCCGAAGCCAGCGGCGCAGTTCCTTGCGCACCTTGGCATCCAGCGCACCAAAGGGTTCGTCCAGCAGCAGCACCCGGGGTTCCACCGCCAGCGCTCGGGCCAGCGCAATGCGCTGGCGCTGGCCGCCCGAGAGCTGGTGCGGGTAGCGGCCCTCCAGCCCGTCGAGCTGCACCAGTTCGAGCAGGCGCTTGACCTTGGCGCGGATGGTGGCCTCGTCGGGCCGCGTGGCCCGTGGCCGCACCCGCAGCCCGAAGGCCACGTTCTCGAAGATGCTCATGTGGCCGAAGAGCGCGTAATGCTGGAAGACGAAGCCGACGTTGCGGTCGCGCACATCCACGCCGGTGGCGTCCTCGCCGTTGAAGGCCACGCTGCCCGAATCGGGAACCTCCAGCCCCGCAATGATGCGCAGCAGCGAGGTCTTGCCCGAACCCGACGGGCCCAGCAGCGCCACCAGTTCGCCGTCGGGAATGGCCAGGTTCAGGTGGTCGCACACCACGGTGGCGCCGAAGGCCTTGTGCAGGTCGCGGATCTCGATGCTCATGTCGTCTCCTCAGCGCGGCCCGCCGGGCCGTCGCGTCGCGGGCTGCAAGCCCCGGGGGTCACAGTTCGGTGGTCGCGCGGGCCGCGCGGGTCTGCGCCTTCACCCGCTGCTCCACCCAGTACTTCAGAACCAGGGTCACCAGCGCCAGGCCGGCCAGCAGCGAGGCCACCGCGAAGGCGGCGGCGAACTGGTATTCGTTGTAGATGATCTCGATGTGCAGCGGCATGGTGTTGGTCATGCCGCGGATGTGCCCGCTGACCACGCTGACCGCACCGAACTCGCCCATGGCACGCGCGTTGGACAGGATGACGCCGTACAGCAGCGCCCACTTGACGTTGGGCAGCGTCACCCGCCAGAAGATCTGCCAGCCGCCCGCCCCCAGCACCCGCGCGGCTTCCTCCTGCTCCACGCCCTGGGCCTGCATCAGCGGAATGAGTTCGCGCGCGATGAAGGGGAAGGTGATGAACAGCGTGGCCAGCACGATGCCAGGCACGGCGAAGATGATCTTGATGTCGTGTTCCATCAGCCACGCGCCGAACCAGCCCTGCAGGCCGAACACCAGCACGTAGACCAGGCCGGCGATCACCGGGCTCACACTGAAGGGCAGGTCGATCAGCGTGAGCAGCAGGTTCTTGCCCCGGAAATCGAACTTGGCGATGGACCACGCAGCCGCCAGGCCGAACGCCAGGTTCAGCGGCAGGCTGATGGCCGCGGCGATCAGGGTGAGCCGCACCGCGGCCAGCGCGTCAGGCTCGGTGACGGCCGCGGCGAACACCTCCAGGCCCTTCTTGAAGGCTTCGTGGAAAACCGTGACCAGCGGCACGAAGAGGAAGAGCGTCATGAAGGCCAGTGCCACGCCGATCAGTACGCGCCGCACCCAGGGCGACTCCTCGGTGGGCGACCAGCGGCGGTCGACGTGCAGCGCCGCCGAGGCGACCGGGTGGCCCGGCATCGACGCCTCGGCAGCGCCCGGGACGCGGGGCAGGGTCTGGCTGGCTCGGGTCATGTCAGAGCCCCCCGGCACGGCGTCGTGCCCAGGCCTGCAGCAGATTGATGGTCAGCAGCAGCGCGAAGGACGCCACCAGCATCACCACCGCGATGGCGGTGGCGCCTGCATAGTCGTACTGCTCGAGCTTGGTGATGATCAGCAGCGGCGTGATCTCACTCACCATGGGCAGGTTGCCGGCGATGAAGATCACGCTGCCGTACTCCCCCAGCGCCCGCGCGAAGGCCAGCGCCGTGCCGGTGATGAGCGCTGGCATCACGATGGGAAAGACCACCTGCCGGAAGGTCTGAGCCCGCGAGGCGCCCAGCGTCGCCGCGGCCTCCTCGAGCTCGCGGCTGACGTCCTCGAGCACCGGCTGGACCGTGCGCACCACGAAGGGCAGCCCGATGAACACCAGCGCCACGAAGACGCCCAGCGGCGTGAAGCTCACCTGGAAAGGCAGCCACTGGCCGATGGACCCGTTCTTCGCATAGATGGCAGTGAGCGCGATGCCGGCCACCGCGGTAGGCAGCGCGAAGGGCAGGTCCACCAGCGCATCGACCACGCGCTTGAAGGGGAAGCTGTAGCGGACCAGCACCCACGCGATGACCATGCCGAACACCGCATTGAGCAGCGCCGCTGCCGCCGCCGCACCGAAGCTCAGCCGGTAGGACGCCATCACCCGCGGTGTGGTGGTGGCCTCCAGGAACTGGGCCCAGCTCATGGTGAAGGTCTTGAGGAAGGCCGCCGACAGCGGGATCAGCACGATCAGGCTGATGTAGAGCAGCGCGAAGCCCAGCGCCAGGTCGAAGCCCGGCAAGACGCTGTGGCGGCGAAGAAGGGTGCGGCGCAGCAGCATGGCGGGTGGGACGGGGGCAAGGCGGGCCGAAAGGGGAGAACGGGCGATGCTAGGAAGGAAGGGCCAGAACGCAAACGACTCAATTGCGCCTTCTTCATTCCGATTTCTTATGAAGGTCGGCCCAGCGGCGCGGCTACATCCGGTTGCCGGGGCTTTGCGGCAGTCGCTACCCTCTCGACATGCGCCCTGTTCCGTTCCGTTCCTGCCTGGCCGCGCCGCCCCTGACGGCGGCGGCCCGGCGTCCGTTCGCCCGCTTGCTGGCCGCCCTGGCCCTTCTGTGTGGCGGCGCGCTGGCTGGCCTGGCACCGCCGGTGCAGGCCTTCTCGCTGGGCCAGGCCACCCAGCCCTTGTCGCGCGAGGCCCGAACCGACGAGGTGCGGGGCCGCCTGCTGGTGCCGGTGGCCAGCGTGCAGCCCGGGCAGACGGTGGAGTTCGGCTTGCGCCAGCAGATCAAAGCCGGCTGGCACACCTACTGGGCCAACCCGGGCGACTCGGGCCTGCCCACCACGATCGGCTGGACGGCACCTGCAGGCACGGTGGCGGGCCCCATCCGCTGGCCGGCACCCGAGCGGCACGACATCGGCCCCATCACCAACTACGGCTACAGCGGCGAGGTGACGCTGCTCGCGCCGCTCACGCTGCCGCGCGACCTGGTGCCGGGCAGCACGCTGCGGCTGCGCGCCGACGTGCGCTGGCTGGTGTGCTCGGACGTCTGCATCCCGCAGGACGTCGCCTTCGCGGTGGACCTGCCGGTCAGCACCGCCCCCTCCGCGCCGTCGGCCGACGCCGCGGCGCTGGAATCGGTGCGGGCCGCGCTGCCGCGGCCGCTGGAGGCTCTCGCCCTGTGGCACCGCGACGCAGACCGTCTGGTCCTGCGGATCGATGCGGCTGCCCTTCCCCCGCACCGGCAGGCGTCCTTCTTCGCCGGCGTGGTCGGCGAGGTCCGGCACGCAGCGCCGCAGAAGCTGGGCCGCTCGGCCAATGGCGCCTGGCAACTGGAGCTCAGCGCCGGCGACACCCCGCCCCGGACCGGCGCGCCGGCCATCGGCGTGCTGGTGCTGCAGGCCGGGCCCGGCACCGCAGCGGTGAAGCTCTCGCTGAACGGGGGCACGCCGGCGCTGGTACCAGCCGTGAAGGCGCCAGACGGCCAGGCCACACCATCCCCCCTTCCCGCCGCGTCACCGGCGTTCAGCGGCGTGGAACTGGCCATCGCGCTCGGCCTGGCGCTGCTGGGCGGCCTGGTGCTCAACCTCATGCCCTGCGTGTTCCCGGTGCTGTCCATCAAGGCACTGGGCCTGGTGCGGCAGGCGGGCGACGAGCGCAGCGCTCTGCGGCGACAGGGTCTGGCCTACACCGCCGGTGTGCTGGCGTGCTTCCTGGCGCTGGCCGGCGCCCTGCTCGCCTTGAAGGCAGGCGGACAGGTCGTCGGCTGGGGCTTCCAGTTCCAGTCGCCCGTCTTCGTGCTGCTGATGGCGCTGCTCTTCTTCGCACTCGGCCTGCAGTTGTCGGGCGTGCTGGCCGTGGGCGGCTCGGTGGCCGGTGTGGGCTCGGGCCTGGCCGCACGGCCGGGCCTGTCGGGCAGCTTCTTCACCGGGGCGCTGGCTGCGGTGGTGGCCACCCCCTGCACCGCGCCCTTCATGGGCGCAGCCGTGGGCTACGCGCTCGCCCAGCCGGCCATGGTGACGCTGTCGGTCTTCGCCGCGCTGGGCCTGGGCCTGGCCCTGCCCTACCTGCTGCTGTGCGAGTGGCCTGCGCTGCAGCGCCGCCTGCCGCGCCCCGGCCCGTGGATGGACACCCTCAAGCAGGCCCTGGCCTTCCCGATGTATGCCAGTGCTGCGTGGCTCGCCTGGGTGCTGGCGCAGCAGGCCGGGGCGCCGGCGGTGGGCACCTTGATGGCCGCGGCGGTGGCACTCGGCTTCGCCGCCTGGCTCTGGGGCCGCACCGGGCCGCAACGGCTGATGGCGGGTCCAACGGCCCGCTGGGGCTGGGTGCTGGGCAGCAGTGCCGTGGCGCTGGCCGGTGCGTCCGTGCTGTTCGCTTCGCTGTCGGTGCGGGGCTCGTCGCTGGAGGCCGCCGAGCAGGCGGCAGCCGACGCGGCCGGATCAGCGCCGCTGACGGCCGACGGCGACGGCTCCAGCGGTGATGCGCGTCTGGCTTCCGGCTGGACACCGTTCACCCCGCAGCGACTGGCCGCGCTGCGGGCCGAGGGGCGCCCGGTCTTCGTCAACCTGACCGCCGCCTGGTGCATCACCTGCCTGGTCAACGAACGCGTGGCGCTGGACGTGGAACGCATCGACCGCGCCTTCGTCCAGGCCGGCATCACCCGGCTCAAGGGCGACTGGACGCGGGGCGATCCGCGCATCACCGCGCTGCTGGCCGAGCATGGCCGAAGCGGCGTGCCGCTCTACCTGATGTACCCGGCCGGTGGCGGCGCGGCCGCCGTGCTGCCGCAGATCCTCACGCCCGATGCGGTGGAAGCGGCCATCCGCGCTGCTTCGGGCGATCGTCCGGGCCAGGCGGCTGCTGCCCAGGCGCGGCCCTGACCACACTCGGGAGCCGATGGCGGCCGGGGCCCACTGGGCGCCCGCCCTGCCCTCATCCGATCCGCTTCCTCTCCGCTTCCTTAGCGCTTTCCCACCTTCGACCCCTCATCAGGAACTCCATGACCCATCCCTCCTTGTTCGAGCCGGTGCAGTTCGGGCGCCTGGCCCTGGCCAATCGCATCGTGATGGCACCCCTGACCCGCAACCGCTCGCCCGGTGCGGTGCCCGGCCCGCTGGCAGCCACCTACTACACCCAGCGGGCCACGGCCGGCCTGCTCATCACCGAAGCCACCGCCATCAGCCACCAGGCGCAGGGCTATTCCGACGTTCCCGGGCTCTACGCGCCGGAACAGCTGGCGGCCTGGCGCGGCGTGACCGACTCGGTGCATGCGGCCGGCGGCCGCATCGTGGTGCAGCTGTGGCATGTCGGGCGGGTCTCCCACACCGACCTGCAGCCGCTCGGTGGTGCACCGGTGGCGCCCTCGGCCATCACCGCCCGGACGAAGACGGTGCTGATCCGCGACGGCGTGCCCGCCTTCGTCGACACCTCGGCCCCGCGGGCCCTGTCGGCCGACGAGATTCCCGGCATCGTCGAGGACTACCGCCGCGCGGCGAAAGCGGCCGTCGAGGTGGCCGGATTCGACGGTGTGGAGATCCACGGCGCCAACGGCTACCTGCTCGACCAGTTCCTCAAGACCGGGGCGAACAAGCGCACCGACGCCTATGGAGGCTCGATCGAGAACCGCGCCCGCCTGATGCTGGAGGTGACCCGGGCGGTGATTGATGCGGTTGGCGACGCCGGGCGGGTGGGCATCCGGCTGTCGCCCGTGACCCCGGCCAACGACATCGTCGATGCCGACCCGGCGCCGCTCTTCGACCACCTGATGCGCGCGCTTGGGCCCCTGGGTCTGGCCTATGTCCACCTGATCGAGGGCGCCACCGGCGGTCCGCGGGACCTGCCCGATCGGCCCTTCGACTACACCGCGGCCCGGGCCGCGTGGCGCCAGGCCGGCGGCCAGGGCGCCTGGATGGTGAACAACGGCTACACCCGCTCACTCGCCGAGCAGGCCCTGGCCGACGGAGCGGATCTGATCGCCTTCGGACGGCCCTTCATCTCCAACCCGGACCTGGTGCGCCGCCTGCGGGACCACGCGCCACTGCAGGAAGGCGACCGGACCACCTACTACGGCGGCGGCGCGGCCGGCTACACCGACTACCCGGCGCTGGACCTCAGCGCTTGAACTGCAGGCCCGCCAGCGTGGCCGCAGCCCAGCCCTCGCGGTCGCGCAGGTCCACCGACAGCGGCCGGTAGCTCAGGTGCTCCTGCGCGGCCAGCGGGATCATCGACTTGTGCAGGTCATGGTCGAGCGTCAGGCCCATCAGGCTCGGGCGGCCCGACAGGCTGCCGGCCCAGGCCGGCAGGCTCTGGACGAAGCGACGCTCGCCCTCGGTGAGCCGCGGGTCGGGCACCGCGACGACGCGGCCGATGGTGGCGGCCAGCGGCCCCATTAGCGCGCGCGCATCGTCGTCCGAGGCCAGCAGGTGCAGGCCCTGGGTGGACAACTCGCCCGGCGCGGAAACGGTGGAGGCAATCTCGGCCTGCTGTTCGCCATCCGCCCCGAGCAGGCCCAGGCGGATGGACCGGGTGCGGCTGCCCTGCCGCGTGGTCAGCGCCTTGAACACGGCCAGGGCCAGCCCCTTGCGGCGGCTCAGGAGCAGCGTGCGGCGGGGGATGGAGTCGGCCCCGCCCGCCATCGCATCCTCGGGGGCCGGGAAGGTCAGGGCCGACCACAGGGCGGCCGCATTGACGAACTCGCCAGCCTCGCGGCGCATCCGGCAGGTGCGCACCGTGGCTGCCAGCCGCGAACGGACCAGTCCGTCATCGGGCGCGTGCACCCAGCCGGGCGCGGGCCGGCCCATGACCGGCGCAGCGGTGGCCGGGGTGCTCGTCTCGTGGAGCGTCTGCACGCCCTGGGCGCGGCCGTCGCGCTCGATCCAGGCCGTCGCATCGCGCACCGGGCCCTCGGGGCCCTGAAGCCGGAACGCGAACCAGCCATCCTGCCCGCTGACCTGTATGCCCAGCCCGGCCGCGAAGGGCTGACGCGCGAGATCGCGGGTGAGGTCGGCAATGGCGGCAGCCGGCAGGTCGGCCCGCGCCGCCACCCCCGCCAGGATGCGGACGCACTCGGTGTGGGCATCGTGTTCGACCAGACTGAGGCCGAAGTTGGTGTCGAGGTTTCTCATCGGGAAGCAGCGGCTGCGCTGCGGGTTCAGCGCGACCAGCAGCGATCGTAGAGGGCACCGGTGCTGACGCCGGCTGCCGTGCGCCGCCCGGTCTGGTCCAGCGTGAAGCTGCCGCAGGCATCGGAGGCCAGCGCCGAGCCGGCCACCGGCGCGGCGGTGAGCGTGTAGGCGCCCGCCGTCACGTTGCTCAGCGCCACCGTGTAGCGCGCCGCAGCCGGGGGCGGCGGCGCCGCCGCCAGCGTGGCCGGCAGCGCCATGCCCGCGTAGGAGCCGCCGTTCTCGGCGCGGAAGCGCTCGGCCCACTGGGCCGCCTCGGTCAGCGCGGTGCGCGCCTCCAGGCGCTGCGAGCGCACCACCGAGTCGCGGTAGCTCGGCAAGGCCACAGCGGCCAGCAGCGCCACCACCGCGATGGCGATCAGCAATTCCATCAGGCTGAAGCCGTGGCTTCGAGCGCCAGGGCGATCGCAGCGAGCGCGAGACGAGAGGTGGGCTCCGTGCATCAGTGGCATCCGTTTCCAGGGGTCATCATCGCAAGGGCTGGCGCCACACCCGCAGCGGTGCGAAGGGCGGGCAGGCCTGGGCGATCACCCAGGGGCGGCCCTGGATGGCGGTGCCATAGAGCGTGCAGGTGGACGGTTGCGCTGGCGGCGCGTTCGGATCGGGCGGGGCGACCAGGCCGCCCTGCCTCAGCGAGCCCCCCAGGTCGGCACTGCCCAGCGTGCGCGAACTGCTGCTCAGGCTGACCACTGGTGTCAGCAGGCTGACCGTGCCCGGCGTCGCCGCGATGACCACCTGCCCGCTGGCCATGTTCAAGCGGAAGAGGTTGGAGCTGCCGCCTCCTTCACAGGGGTCCTCGATGGAATTGGGCCGGAAGCTCGCCATCGACAGCTGGCCCAGTTCGAGGCTGGGGTCGGCGACGATGCGCTCACCGGCCGGCAGGTCGTAGGCCCAGCCCAGCCGCGTCGACCAGTTGACGCCGGAGATGTCGAAGCTCTGCACACCCGCGGCGCTGGTGGTCGAGCTCAGCGTCTGGATGGTGGTGGCGCTGCGGGTGATGCTGGTGCTGTGGTTGGGTTTCTCCCACACGCCGTAGAGGGTCTGGATGGCAGTGGAGCTGGCGTCCTCGGTGTCGATGAGCTTGCCGGTTCCGAAGACCACGTACAGGCCGCCCCGGGGGTGGCCCGTCAGGCGCGGCGCCGAGGTGATCGGCTGCCGGTTGCCCAGCGAATCGGTGGCGGTGAACAGTGCGTCGGTGCCGCCGCCGAAGCCCGAAGCCGTGGTGGGAATGCCGGTGGAGAAATCGAAACGCCACAGCTGTCCGCGCTTGTCTCCGGCGTAGACGCCGACGATGTTGCGCTGGGCGTCATAGCGCACCGTGGGCGGGCCCATGCCGTTGCGCAGCGCCGCCCCATCGGTGCTGGTCCAGGTCGGCCCGACCGGAATGGCGTTGACCACACCATCGCTCAGGCCCACCACCAGCAGCGCGGCCCGGTTGCTGTTGCTCTCGTAGCCATTGCCGTTGATGTAGACCCAGCGGTAGTCGTTGGTGCCGGTGCCGGTGCGGATGCGCCCGATCACGCCCCGGCCCATGATGTTGCCGATGTGGATGTTGTCGGCCTTGGTGAGGTCCCACAGCACCGAGGAAGTGCCCACGCTCGTCGGGTTGGTGGTGTCGATGGCGAACACCGAGGCGCCGCCCGCCCCGGTGCTGCCCACCACCACCGAGCGCCAGTTCGTGCCGTCGTGATAGTCGCCGTGCGTGGTCTGCCCGTCGACGAAATAGCGGTGCACGTAGCCGGGGCTGGCCAGCGAGGGCAGGTCGGCGTAGACCCCGCGCGGCACATAGGCGAAGCGTTCGACGCCGGTGTCAGCCGCGAAGGCGTGGAACATGCCGCCATTGCCGCCGATGTACACGGTGGCGCCGGTGGTGCCGCTGCGCCGGCCGTTCACATAGGCCGCATAGGTGCTGCCGATGCCGGGCAAGGCCGCATAGCCATAGTTGGGTGCCCGCACATACACCGGCGCGGAATTGACGAAGTCGCCAAAGGTGCCCAGCCGGCGCCGGAACTGCGTGCCGGCCGTCACGCCGGATGCCGGAAGCTCCAGGCTCGTGTCACCCCGCAGGTAGTCCACCAGGTTGGCCGCGGTGTAGGTGCTGCCGGTGAGTGTCGTCTGCTGGGCGGCAGACAGGTTGGCGGCCTGGAAGCTCACCGCCGACCGGGCCGCCGTGCTGGTCAGGATGTTGCGCAGGTTGGCCGCCGGCGCGCTGGCCGTCCACACCGGGTTCACCGCACCGCCTGCGGCCAGCGTGCCCAGGTTGGTGCTGGCGAAGGCGCGCAGGCTTCCGCTCCAGTTGCCGGTCACGTAGCTCGGGAAGAAGGCCAGGCTCTCGGCGTTCACCACCGGCCCGGTCACGGCGATGCCGCCGGCCGAGCCCTGGCGGAAGCTCAGCTGCGCGAAGGTGCTGAGGATGCCGTTGCGCAGCTCGGGCAGCGAGGTGGCCGCATAGAAGTTGCCGCGCGAGGCCATCGCCGCGCGGAAGGTGTCGTTGATGCGGTTGCCGCCGCTGGCGATGCTGGAGGACGTGTCCACCGAAGGCCAGGTCACCGACGCGCCGCTGCTGATGAGCGCCCGGGTGGCGGCCGTGTCCATCGACGCGGACAGTCCGTAGCCGACGACGAAGGTGCTCATCGACTGCCAGAAGGCCGGGTTGGGCCGGTTGGCGTCGGTGCTGGGCGAGATCACGTTGGGCAGGTCGGGTCGCAGGTCGCGGTTCCAGTAGTAGGTGGCGACGTCGCTGAGGGTCTGCGTCTCGCTGGCGCCGCCGGTGTACTGCGGCCAGTCGCCTGGCCGGTAGGTGAACTGCGTGCCAGCATTCAGGCCGGCGCCGTCGATGGCCGGGCCGTTCACCCGGGCCGCATCGGTGGGGTTGCCCGATCCGCTCAGTGGCCCGGGCGAGGTGATCAGCGGCTGGCCGACGGTGAAGTTCGTCCATTCGCCGTCGGTCGTGAGGAAGGCGAAGTTGCGGCGGCAGGCCACCTGCGTCAAGGTGGAGGCCGTGCCCGGCGTCGCGCCACCCGGGCCCCGGCTGTCCGTCCAGCTGAAGTAGCGCCCGACCGAATCGAGCGCCTCGCGGTTGGGCGTGGCACCGGCCCAGGCCTGGCTGTGCAGCCAGTCGAAGAACTGGTTGCGCTCGGGCGTGCCCAGCACGAAGGGCCGCACGCCACGGACCAGCGCGCCCGGGTTGGTGAAGCCGTCCACCGCGGCGGCCGAGCTGATGGTCGTGCCGGCCGCGGCGCGCCAGGGGTCCAGGCCACCGGCGTAGTAGTTGATGCGGCCATAGCCCAGCCGCACCTGCTGCTGCGACACGCTGGTGAGGCCGGACATCGCGTCGGACATCACCGCCTGCGCGGCGAACATGCGGTTGCGGTAGTAGAGGAACCAGTTGGCGAAGTTCTGCGCCTCTTCGGTCCAGGTGCAGCTCGTGCGGTCCGCGCAGTCGGTGCGGGCGGAGGTGGCGGCGGTCGCGGCGACGCCGGTGACCGCGTCGACCACCGGATAGCGCCGGGCGCTGGGCGCCATGCGGTCGATCTGCACCACGCGGTAGCTGGCCGAGTCGGTGCGCGAACCGGTGCCGGTGTAGGTGTAGTAGCGGGCGGGCGTCAGGGCGCCGGCATCCGGCCCGAAGGCCGCCGGGCCGGTGGTGCACACATTGGTGGTGGTAGGCACGTTCACCGAGCACGACTGCTGCGAGGTGCCGGTCGGGCAGGCGGTGGTCGAGCTGGAGACAGCGTTGCGCTGCTGCTGCTCGTTGAGCTGGGTCAGACGGTTGGCGACGATGGTCCCCGGCGCGATGGACGTCCGCGTGACGGAGTTCACCAGCGGCACCAGCGTGGCCGACTGGCTGCCCTGGGAGTTCACGAGCCGCTGGAAGGTGCTGGCATTGCGCACCACCGGCGTCGAGTTGCGCACCGAGGTCGTCGCGGTGTAGGTGACCGGAACCGAGTCGCCCTGCGCGCAGGAGATGGTGGGCAGCGGCGTGCTGCTGCCGCTGGTGGTGGTGCCATCGCAGTTGGTGCGCGAGTAGCAGGTCAGCGGGCCGGGGTCGGTGCCGAAGTTCTCCACCGTTCCCGCGCAGTTGGTGCGCCGGAAACCGCAGGCCAGCGGGCCGGGGTCGGTGGTGCTGATCACGTTGGTGCCGGCGCAGTTCTGGCGCTGCCAGCAGGTCAGCGAGCCGGGGTTGGTGGCGAAGTTCTCCACCACACCGAAACAGTTCTGGCGGGTGAAGCCGCAGGACAGCGAACCTGGGTTGGTGGTGAAGACCTGCAGCACGCCGCTGCAGTTCTGGCGGCTGTAGCAGGTGCCGCCGGCAGGCGCCGCGCCGATGGACCAGGCACCGAAGCCCGGCACCGGTGCCGAACAGGAACGCGTGCGGAAGCAGCTGAGCGAACCCGGATCGCTGCCGGCATTGGCAACGGCGCCCAGGCCGGTGAAGCTGCCGTCGCAGCCAGGGCGGCGCCAACCGCAGCTGGTCGTCGCCGGCGCCGTGGGCGTGGTCACCGTGGTGCCGCTGCAGTCGGCGTACTGGAAGTCGCAGGTCAGGCTGCGCTGCGTCGGCTCGAAAGGCGTCCAGCTGCTGCTGGTGCCGGTGGGGCACCTCGACCGATAGCAGGTCAGGCTCCCCGGGTTGGACGGGAACACCTGGTTGACGTTCGCGCAGTTGGGCCGGTTCCAGACGGTGGTGGTCACCTGCGCGGCCGGCGAGGTGCCGATGTTCTGGCAGGCGGCCTGGTTGGCGAAGCAGCCGTTGCGGGGCGTGGGCACGTCCACCGTGGTCGGCGTGCAGGTGGTGACACCGGGCGTGGACAGCACCGGCCGCGAGAAAAGGTCCAGCGGGCTGTTGATGTCGTCGTGGGTGGTCCAGGCCTGGTTGGCATGGGCCCGGGTGGGCTGTGCCGCCGGCGCCGGGCCGAAATCAAAGGGCATCTTGTAGTAGCGGATGTCCACGTTCGGCGACGAGGCGGTGACGCGCCTGCCATCCACCGGCTGGGTCACCGGCACCGTGGGCACCGTGCCCAGCAGGCCGCGGCCCGCCACGCTGGAAACCGCGACATAGCCGGTCGAGGTGGGCACCTGGCGGGGGTCGCGTTCGGTCAGCTGGCCGGCGTCCGCGCGCGAGGTGGCCGCGCCGTGGTTCGCGCCGGGCGTGGAGCCGCCGATGGACGCGTTGGGCAGCATCACCCCGTCCTTGTTCCAGGGCAGGTAGCGGATGGCCGGGTTGTACCAGAGCGGGTTGATGGCCGGCGCCCGCAGCATGAAGTCGTCGTTGACGTCGATGGTCCAGTTGCGCTGGATCCAGGTGTTGGCCGCGTCCGGGCCGAGTCCGGTGATCACGGTGGTGGTGCCGGCAGCCACCGGCGTCACCCACGACGGCGGGGGCAGACGGTGCGCGCCCATCGAGTTGGAGTCGTCGAACATGAGCATCACGTTCGGCGGCGGCTCGCTGGCGGTGAAGGGCGGCTCCTGGATCAGCGTGGACTGCGCGAGCGCCTGCACCTGCAGGCCGCAGCACAGCGCATAGACGACGAAGGACTTCAGGCGATTCATGGTGCGCACTCCGGCGACGGTCGCTAGATGGCGAAGCGGATCTCGCTCTGCAGGCTGAACTGGGCGCCGCCGGTCATCGTGACCCGGGCGGTGATGCGGTACTTGCACATCCGCGGGCTGGTGCCGGGCTGCACGTCGCAGGTCGGGATGAAGGCGGCTGCCTCGAGGTTGAGGTCATTCGCCAGCGCCGAGGGCACGAGGTCGGCGGTGGCGTCTTCATAGAGGCAGCGGTAGCTGTCCACTCCGGGCAGCGCGATGGCCGAGGCACCGAAGTCCACGCCGTCGTTCTGCCATTTCAAGGCATCGCGCCAGGCCGCCGTGTCCACGCCCCGGGCGCCGGGTGTGGTGACCCGCACGCTGGTGGGCTGGCCCACCGAGGTCAGCATCGCGGCCTCGCAGAAGCGCAGCGCCGTCTGCGCGGCGGTCTCGGCCTGCACATAGCGGCTGCTGTTGACCGCCAGCGTCTGCGTGTTGGTGCTGCGCCGGGCCTGCGCCATCACCAGCATGGCCATCGCGCCCAGCAGGATGAGCACGACGATGAGCGTGAAACCCCGGGCACGGGGCGGTTGGCGGGGCGGCAGGGCCCTCATGGCAGGAACTCCCGGGGGCTGGCCGGCGAACGGGAGCGGACCACGAAGACCTGGTTGTAGGTGCGCCGCACCGCGCCGTCCGGCGCCGCGACCACGACGCCCGCGGCACCGGCCTCGGCCGCGGTCTGCGGGCAGCGGGTGAAGGTGGTGCTGCCCGACAGCGCAGCGCCCTTGGAAGGCGCCGAGCGCACCACCATGCACACATGCACCGAGATCACGAAGTCCCAGGGGTTCTGCGCAGCGGGCAGGCCGTTGAGGAAGGCCGCGTCGCGCAGGCTGCGCAGGGACGCGCTGGCCGCACCGGCGCCGCCATTGAAGCGGACGTCGTCGAAGCCGTAGAACACCTTGAACTGCTCGACATTGGCCAGCAGCTGCTGCGCGGGCGCGAAGGCGTCGGCCGGCGTGGGCCGGCCATTCCCGCGGCACCACAGGCGCCCGTCCTGCACGAAGTAGACGTTCTGGACCATGGGTCGCGCGGCCACGCGAGTCAGGCCGAGGTGGCCGGCCGGCAACGGCTCCTGCGGCACCGCGACGCCCAGGCAATCGGTCAGCGCACCCTGCGCCGGCGGAATGACCGAGTCGCCCTGGAAGCGGACGAAGAGCGTGTCCGCGTTGAGGTTGGCGCCGGTGGCTGCGCACGCCGGATTGGCCGCGGTGTCGTCGACGAAGCGGAACCCGGAGCAGCCCGCCAGGTGGGCACTGTCGCCGAAGAGCGTCTGGCTGCGCAGGGCGTTCACATCGCCCGGGCCCAGCGTCATGTCCGAGCCGACGATCTCGCCGAAGCCGGCCTGGCGGATGGCGTTGCCGATGAGGGTCATCGCAGCCTGCCCGGTGTCGGCGACATCGCTCAGGCCATCGGCATAGCGCGCGGTGCGCGAGGTGCTCAGATAGGCCAGCGACACCGCGGACACCACCACCAGCCCGATGGTCAGCGCCACCATGAGTTCGATCAAGGTGCGCCCGCGCAGCCGCCGCGGCAGGGACGGCCGTGCGCTGCGTCGCCCGAGGGGCCGGGGGCTCAGCCCGGAAAGAGAACGATGGTCACGCATCGGTAGCTCGGGTTGTCGGCAACGCTTTCGATGGCAGCGCAGGCGCCGTCGGGCGAAACGGCATTCGCATTGGGCTCGAGCCAGCCGACGCTCACCCGCATCGCCTGCGAGGTGCCAGCCACTTCAGGAGCCAGCTGCGCCACCGCTGCCGGCAGCTGTCGCTGCAGTTCCAGGAACCACTGGGCAACCAGGATGGCGGGTACCTCGGTCGTCGGGTTGCAGGCGTTCGCATTCGCGCAGGCCGGCACGGTGACCGCCTGGTCCGCATCGAGGGCCTGGCTGTAGCCGGCGGCATCGGCCAGCGCCTGGCCATAGCCCTGCTGGTTGGCCGACACCCGCTCGCGGAACTGGGAAATCATCATCGTCGCGGTGCGACGGCTTTCGGTGTCCACCTGGTAGGACAGGGAGCGGGCCTGCACCACCGCCAGGCCCAGCAGCGTGATGGCCGCCAGCGCCATGGCCACCAGCACCTCGATCAGCGAGAAGCCGTGCTGCAGCGCACCCCGGCCAAGCCGCTTCATGCGCACACCCCTGCGGCAGGGTCGAGGGCTTCGGTGCGGCCAGCCACGTTCACCGCCAGGCACAGCGCGCGGGTGGACCGGGCCACCGCGGGGCGTGCGGTGTCGCCGCTCCAGTCGAAGAGGAAGCTGCCGGTCAGGCCCGCCACGCGCAGGCCGTTCCAGTCGAACACCACGCTGCCCGCGGCCGGCGCCCAGATCGCGAGCCGCCGGGCATCGGTGGCGATCGCCAGTGCGGGGTGGCGCCGGACGATGACGTCGCCCGCCTCGAACACCGCACCCGTGTTGGCGGCTGCCTTGGCATAGACGATCCAGCCTGCGGCCCAGTCGTTGCCGCCGAAGCCGCCTGCGGCGGTGGTGCTGCAGGAAGGGGCTGCCTCGTTGGCGTCGGTGCTGCGGCACACCCCCACCCGTCCGGATCGGGCCAGCGCCTCGGACCGGGCGAGTTCCAGCGCGCTGCGCAAGGCCGCGCGGCCGCTGTGCAGGCCCGACCCTTCGGCAAAGCCCCGGAACGAGGGCAGCGCAACGGCCATCAGGATCGCCGAGATGGCGATCACGACGAGCAGTTCGATGAGGGTGAAACCGCGGTCGGTCACGGGTGTTCAAGGCCTGTAGGGTTGAGGTTTGTCAAACAAGATGGCTTCACTGCCGACCTGGAGCAGGTGAAGCTGGAATGCAGCTGCATCCCCTGAAAATTGCACCACGCAGCAGCCAGCGAGTCTGCTGCCCGGCCCGGAGCGCCCCGTGAATATTGCTCAGACGGCCCCGGGAACCGGGGGGATGTCCGCTGGGTCCGCCGATTCCCGATGGGCATGCAGCGCCTCGAAGATGGGCGTGTCGCTGAAGCGGAAGAGGTCCAGGCCCGATGCGGCCGCCCGGGCCTGGAAAGGCACCCAGGACGGCACGACGAAGAGGTCGCCCCGGCTCACTTCCCACCGGCTTTCCCCGACCGTCACCGAACCCGCGCCGTCGAAGACCTGGAACACCGAAGAACCCACCTCGCGCCGCGCCACGGTGGCCGCACCTGAGCGCAACCGGTGCATCTCGGTGCGCAGCGTGGGCAGCACGTCCCGCCCGTTGGTCGGGTTGGTGAACCGCACCGCCGCATGGCCGGGGCTGACCGTGCCGGCATGGCCCTCGGCCTCGAGCTCGAGCTGATCGGTCAGCGCCCGATCGGTGTCGGCCCAGCGGTAGGCCAGCAGCGGCGTGGCCGGCCAACAGGCCTTGGCGGTGGCCACCGGCCGAAGGCCCGGGTGGCCCCACAGACGTTCCGATCTTGAACGCTCGGGCGTGCCCTTCTCCTGGGCGCTGAGCTGGTGCCGACCGAACTCGAAGAACTGCGAGTCGGTGGCATAGGCGAAGGGAATGTCCAGCCCGTCGATCCAGGCCATGGGCCGGCTGGCCGCGTTGTGGTGGGCATGCCAGTGGCCGCCGGCCTGTGGCAGGAAGTCACCGCGCGACATGCGAACCGCATCGCCGCCCACCACGGTCCACACGCCCTCGCCTTCCACCACGAAGCGGAAGGCATGCTGGCTGTGGCGGTGCTCGGGCGCGTCTTCACCCGGCATCAGGTACTGGATGGCGGCCCACAGCGTGGGCGTCGCGAACGGGCGCCCGCCCAGCGACGGGTTGGCCAGCGCGATGGCCCGGCGTTCGCCGCCGCGCCCCACGGGCACGATGCGGCCGGCCTCGGCGGCCAGCGCCAGCAGCCGCTCCCACCGCCACAGGTGCGGCGAGGCCTTGCTGCGGGGCGAGGAGGGCATGAGGTCGCCGATCTCCGTCCACAACGGCACCAGCAGCTCGCGCTCGAAGCCCTGGTAGAGCGCGCCCAGGGCCGGCGAGGGGTCAGGCTGACCGGGGCCTTCACGCATCGTCAGGCGCACGGGGGACAGGGCAGCGTGTTCGGACATGGGTTTCTCCTGCAGCATCGGTCACGCGCGGCCGCTCAGTGCCTGTGCATGGTGCTCGAAGTGGTCGGCAATGAAGCTGGCGATGAAGTAGTAGCTGTGGTCGTGCCCGCCGTGCATCCGAAGGGTCAGCGGGTGGCCGCGCGCGGCACAGGCCTCGCGCAGCCGTTCGGGTTGCAGCTGCGTGTCGATGAACTCGTCGGCCTCGCCCTGGTCCACCAGCAGATGCAGCCGCTGCGACAGCGGACCGCGCACCAGCTCGACCGCATCGTGGGCCGCCCAGGCCGCACCTACGTCGCCCAGGTAGGCTGCGAAGGCCTTGCGCCCCCAGGGCAGCTGCGACGGCGCGACGATGGGTGAGAAGGCCGACACGCTCAGGTAGCGCCCGGGGTGGCGCAGCGCCAGCGTGAGCGCCCCGTGGCCGCCCATCGAATGGCCGAAGACCCCCCGGGCATCCGACGCCGGGAAGTGCTGCTGCACCAGCGCCGGCAGCTCGTGCACGACATAGCTTTCCATCCGGAAATGGGTGGCCCAGGGCGCCTGCAGGGCATCCAGGTAGAAGCCCGCACCCTGGCCCAGGTCGTAGGCCGGGTCGTCGGGCACGGCGCTTCCGCGCGGCGAGGTGTCGGGTGCCACGACGATGAAGCCGTGCCGCGCCGCATGCGCCTGTGCACCGGCCTTGGTGATGAAGTTCTGCTCGGTGCAGGTGAGCCCCGACAACCAGTACAGCACCGGGCAGGCCTCGCCCCGCAGCGCCGCAGGCGGCAGGTAGACGGCGAACTTCATGTCGCACTGCAAGCTCGCGCTGGCGTGCTTCCACACCTCCTGGCGGCCGCCGAAGCTTGCGTGCTGTTCGATGCGCTGCATGGGCTGCCCCTGCGCGTTCAGAAGTGCACCACCGAACGGATGGACTTGCCTGCGTGCATCAGCTCGAAGGCCTCGTTGATGCCGGTCAGCGGCATCGTGTGGGTGACGAAGGGGGCCAGTTCGATGCGCCCGGCCATCGCGTCCTCCACCATGCCGGGCAACTCGCTTCGGCCCTTGACGCCGCCGAAGGCAGTGCCCATCCAGCGGCGGCCGGTGACCAGCTGGAAGGGGCGGGTGGAGATCTCCTGCCCCGCGCCCGCCACGCCGATGATCACCGATTGACCCCAGCCGCGGTGCGCGCATTCCAGCGCGGCGCGCATCACCTGGACGTTGCCGATGCACTCGAAGCTGTGGTCCACGCCCCAGCCGGTCATCTCCACGATCACCTGCTGAACCGGCTTGTCGTGGTCCCGCGGGTTGACGCAGTCGGTCGCGCCCATCACCCGCGCGAGTTCGAACTTGTCCGGGTTGGTGTCCACCGCGATGATGCGGCCCGCCTGGGCCAGCCGCGCGCCCTGCACCACCGCCAGGCCGATGCCGCCCAGCCCGAACACGGCCACCGAATCGCCGGGCTGCACCTTGGCGGTGTTCTTCACCGCGCCCAGGCCGGTGGTCACGCCGCAGCCCAGCAGGCACACCTGTTGCGGATCGGCCTGCGGGTTCACCTTGGCCAGCGACACCTCGGCCACCACGGTGTATTCGCTGAAGGTCGAGCAGCCCATGTAGTGGAAGAGCGGCTGGCCCTGGTAGGAAAAGCGCGTGCTGCCGTCGGGCATCACGCCCTTGCCCTGGGTGGCGCGCACCGCGGTGCACAGGTTGGTCTTGCCGCTCTTGCAGAACAGGCACACGCCGCACTCGGCGGTGTACAGCGGAATCACGTGGTCGCCGGGTTGCACCGTGGTGACGCCCTCTCCCACCTGCACCACGATGCCCGCACCCTCGTGCCCGAGCACCACCGGGAAGAGGCCCTCGGGGTCGTCGCCGGACAAGGTGAAGGCATCGGTGTGGCACACCCCGGTGTGGGTGATGCGCACCAGCACCTCACCCCGCCGGGGCGGCTCGACGTCGATCTCGACGACCTGCAGCGCTTGTCCGGCGGCAAAGGCAACGGCGGCGCGTGATTTCATGGAACTTCTCCGGGTCAGTTGGGGGCGGCGCAGCGACCAGGCCTGTGGCCTGTCGTCGGCGAAACTGGCATTTTGCGAGTGAACGCGAACCATGACCCCTGCCGACGTCCTCATCAGCGAGGTGGGCCCGCGCGACGGCCTGCAAAGCGTCAAGACCACCATGCCCACGCCCGACAAGCTGCGGTGGATCACGGCCCTGCATGCCGCGGGGCTGCGGGAGATCGAGGTGGGATCCTTCGTGCCGGCCCGGCTGCTGCCGCAGATGGCCGACGCCGCCGAGGTGGTGCACCACGCCATCACCCTGCCGGGGCTTCGGGTGATGGCCCTGGTGCCCAACCGCCGGGGCGCGGAGGCGGCCCTCGCGGCCGGCGTGCACAAGATCACCCTGCCTGTGTCTGCCAGCGAAGCGCACTCGCTGGCCAATGTGCGCAAGACGCGCGGGCAGATGGTCGACGAGGTGCGCGAGGTGCTGGCCCTGCGGCGCGAACGTGCACCGGGCGTGTCGGTCGAAGTGGGGCTGTCCACCGCCTTCGGCTGCACCTTGCAGGGGTCGGTGCCCGAGGACGAGGTGATCCGGCTGGCCGCCACGCTCGTCGAGGCGGGCGTGGACGAGGTGGGCCTGTCCGACACCACCGGCATGGCCAACCCGGCGCAGGTGCGCCGGCTCTTCCTGCGCCTTCGCGCCGAGATCGGCGACCGTGCCGGTGCCGCCCACCTGCACAACACCCGCGGCCTGGGGCTGGCGAACTGCCTGGCGGCCTGGGACGTGGGCGTGCGGGGCTTCGACAGCTCGCAAGGCGGCCTGGGGGGATGCCCCTATGCGCCGGGCGCCTCGGGCAATGTGGTCACCGAGGACCTGGTCCACATGTTCGAGGCCATGGGCGTGCGCACCGGGGTGGACGGTGCAGCGCTGCTGGCCGCGCGGGCGGTGCTGCAGCAGGGCCTGCCGGGCGAGCCCTTGTACGGGATGTCGGTGCTGGTGGCGGATGGCAGGCACTGAGGGTCCACCTTATTGAACAGATATCCGATATCTGTATATTTGGCGCCCAAGGACTGGCTGCAGAACACGGGCATCCCGCCTGGCCAGCAAGACGCCATGCACATCGACCTCAGCGGAAAACGCGTCATCGTCACCGGCGCCTCAAGGGGCATTGGACGCGCCATCGCGCGGGCCTTCGCCGCCGAGGGCGCCCGGGTGGCGGTGTGCGCCCGCACCGCGGCGGACATCGATGTCGTGGGTCGCGAACTCGAGGGCAGCGCCCAGGCCGTCATCGCCCGTGCGGTCGACGTCACCGACACCGCCGGCGTGAAGGCCTTCGTCGACGAGATCGCCACCGCCTGGGGCGGCGTGGACGCCTTGATCAACAACGCCGGGCAGGGCCGCGGCGGCAACCTGGAAACGCTGACCCCCGAGCAGATCCTCGAGCACGCCAACGTGCTCCAGATGGGCCACTTCCGCTTCATCCAGGCGGTGGTGCCGCACATGCGTCGCCAGCGCTGGGGGCGCATCGTGGAGATCAACGCGCTGGCCGGCACGCAGATCACGCCGGACGGCATTCCGTCGGTGGCCAACCGGGCGGCCTGCATCGCCATGGCCAAGTCGCTGGGCATGTCGCTGCCCAAGGACAACATCCTGGTGAACACGCTGAACATGGGCTGGATCGACACCGGCCAGTGGGATCGTCACTACCGCGAGATGCCGGCGGGCACGCCGCGCGACGAGTTCGACGAGATGGTGCTCAAGGTGGTGCCCCTCGGACGCTTCGGCAAACCCGAGGACGTCGTCGGCATGGCCCTCTTCCTGTGCAGCGAATGGGCGAGTTTCATCAGCGCGGCGTCCATCGACATCGCCGGCGGCATGGGCGGGCAGATCGCCTACTACCCGACGCTCAAGCGCGAGTTCAACGAGCGCATGGCCGAGCGACTCGGCGCGGGAAGCCGGGGTGGCTGAGGTCGCGCCGCAAGGGTCAAGCCTCCAAGGCCGGGTGGCCGTCGTCACCGGTGCATCGTCGGGCATCGGCGAGGCCATCGCCCGCGAACTGGCCGCAGCGGGCATGCACCTGGTGGTCACCGCGCGCCGGGCCGATCGGCTGCTGGCGCTGAAGTCCAGCCTGGGCGTGCCCTGTGCCGTCCTGGCCGCCGACATCGCCGACCCGAGCACGCCGACGGCCCTGCTGGCGCTGGCCTTGCAGACCCATGGCCGCGCCGACGTGCTGGTGAACAACGCCGGTCGGGTGGTCAGCGGCGCGTTCGACCGCGTCGACCTGGACGAGCTCGCGGCCATGACCCGGGTGAACTTCGACGCGGTGGTGCGCGCCTCCTATGTCTTCGCCCGTCACCTCAAGCCGCAAGGCAGTGGTGCCATCGTGAATGTCTCCAGCGTCGGCGCCTACCTCAGCCACTCGTCGATGGGCGTGTACGGCGCGCTCAAGCACGCGTTGGAGACCTTCACCACGGCGCTGCGGGTGGAACTGCGCGGCAGCGGCGTCCGGGTGGGCAGCATCGCACCCGGCAGCACCGACACCGAGATCTACGGCGCGCTGCGCGAGCGCGCCGCGGCGGCAGGCGTCCAGATGGCGCCGCCCCTGGATGCGGCCGACATCGCCGCCGCGGTGCGCTTCATGCTCGAGCGCCCCGCGCATGCGAACGTGGCGCGCCTGCTGCTGGTCTCGGCCGCCGAAAGCGCCTGAGGGCTGAGCCCCGACGCGGTGCGCGCGTCAGGCCGTGTTTCGCTGGCGCAGCGCGGACAAGGCCGCAAGCCCGTCCGCATCGAGCACTTCTTCGGGCGTGCGCACGCTCGGGCCGAGGATGGGGCCGAGCAGCTCGTGGCCCCAGGTGCTCAGCTGCTCGGGGTTGAGCTCGAAGCCGTCGTCGCGCCACGGCTCGAGCTCGACGATGGTCTCGATGGCGAAGCCGCCGGGGCTGAAGTGATAGAAGGACACGTGCGGGTCCTGGCAGTGCTGGCCCAGCGTCATCTGCAGGGGCAGCCCGCGCTTCTTCACGATGTCGTAGGTTTCACCGACATCGCGCAGGCTCCGGACGAAAAGGCCCATGTGCTGCACGCCCATGCGCCCTGGGCCCAGGCCGTAGGCGATGTCGTGGCTGGTCTGGTCGTTCAGGCGCGAGCGGTAGAAGGCGGTCCGGCCCTTGCCGGCACCGGCGCCGTAGTAGTGAAAGCCCATCAGCCGGACGAAGAAGTCCTCCAGTTCCGGCGGCGCTTCGGGGGTGATGAGCACCACATGGCCCAGTCCGCGGGCACCGGCGACGAAGCCGCCGTGGGGCCTGCCGGGCTGGAAGGAACGGGGCATCCACTTCTGGCCGTGGAAGAGCTCGTGCTGGTAGCCCACCGGATCGCGGAAGCGCACCAGGTTCTTCACGCCGCGCCGCTCGATCAGTTCGGCATCGCCGAAGACCAGTTCGACGCCATGCTCGCGAAAGCGCGCCACCGCTTGTTCGAACTCGATCTTGCCCTTGGCTTCCCAGCCGATGTAGGCGATGCGATCGACCGCACCCGGGTGGAAGGCGAACCGGTGCCGCCGGTCATCGGTGCGGAAGTACAGCGAATGGGGGTCGGACTCGGGTGATCGCCCGATCTGGAAACCCATGACCTCGGGGCCGTACTGGCGCCATTCGTCGAGCCGGGTGGTCTCGAAGCCGATGTAGCCGATGCCGATGATGTCCATGCTGGCCTGTCCTGTGCGCTCAGCGCTCGGCTTCGACGATGACGATGGCCTCGGCCGGACAGGCGGCGGCACCCTCACGGGCAGCCTCCTCCAGACCCGGGGGCACGGTGTCCTGGGCCAGCACGATCAGGCCGTCGGCATCGAGCGTGTAGATCTCGGGGCACATCTGCGCGCACAGCCCGTAGCCGCAGCAGCGGCTGCGGTCGGCGATCACGCGCAACAGCGGACTCGGTGAGGTCATGGGAGGCGGCTCCTGAGGTGGTCGACTTCCCGCTGGGCTCGGAGGCGGGACGGAGCGCTCCGCGTGGCGGAGCGGTCGATTCGGGCCTGGAAGCCGGCGCGGACTACTGATGTGAACAGTTTCCCATCATGTGTCACCTTAGGCATTCGGGTTGTCCCGGGCCGGTGGCGGTGGCAGGCCCAGACCAATGACCCGGGCAAGGGTTGACCATGACTCCGCTTCCAAGGGCAGAACACTGCCCTGTCCCTAGAATCGATGCGATGCCGCCCACGGAACGACCGCATCCCGACGACGCAGACCCGGCCGACGATTCGGCCGACGATTCAGCCGGCCCGGCCCGGCCCTCGGGCGGCGTGGTCGTCAAGCCGGTGGTCAATGCGATACGCATCCTGCGCTACCTGACGCACAAGGGCGCACCCGAGCGCGCAGCGGACATCGCCCGCCACCTGAGCATCAACCCGAGCACCTGTTTCAACATCCTGCGCACGCTGGTGGGCGAGGATGTGGTCGATTTCAACCCGCTGTCCAAGACCTATTCGGCAGGCCTGGGCCTGTCCCGCCTGGTCGAGCAGCTGGTCACGCGAGGCCAGCGCCTGCAGATGGCCCTGCCGTCGATGCGCGAGCTGGCGGCGCAGTTCCGGGTCACGGTCACGCTGTGGCAGCGCATGGGGCTCGACCGCATCGTGCTGATGCATTCGGAGTCCAGCCCCACCGACCTGCACATCGAAATGCCGGCCGGCCAGCGCCTGCCCATCCTGATGGGCGCGAGCGGTCGCCTGTTCGTGGGCCGCATGGGCCTGTCCGAAGACGAGATGCGCCAGGCCTTCGAGCCCATCCGCTGGGCCCGCAGCCTGTCCTTCGAGACCTACCAGCGCGAGGTCAACCGCGCCCGCAAGCGCGGGTGGGCGGTGGACGACGGCTATTTCGCCACCGGCGTGCTGGCCGTGGCCGCACCGGTGTGCGACCCCAGCGGTCACATCACCTTCACCGTGTCCGCGGTGATGATCCGCGGCCAGCGCAGCGACGCCGAGGTCGACCGCATCGGCGAGGCGCTGCGCGACCTGGGCCACCAGCTCGAAAACACGCTGTTCTGAGCGGCCGCACCGGGCCCGCGCCGTGGCCTTGCCAGGTCTACGATGACCGGAAATAAACATTATCGTTGATAGTGTCTAGTTTTCGACCTAGCATGCGCCAGACAACGACCCATTCCCGGGCGTGGCCGCTGGCTGCGCCTTGCCTCGAAGGAGACCCAGATGCAGCTGGAAGATCTGATCCTCGTCAGCGTCGACGACCACGTCATCGAACCGCCGAACGCATTCACCCGCCACATGCCGGCGAAGTTCAAGGGTCGTGAGCCCAATGTGGTGCGCCGCAACGGACGCGATGTGTGGGTCTTCGAGGAGCGGGCCACCGGCTACATGGGACTGAACTCGGTGGTGGGCCGCCCCAAGGAGGAGTACGGCATGGAGCCGCTGGGCTACGACCAGATGCGTCGCGGCACCTTCGACGTCAAGGCCCGGGTGGACGACATGAACGCCAACGGCGTGCTCGGGTCCCTGTGCTTTCCCACCTTCCCGGGCTTCGCCGGCCAGCGTTTCCAGAACTATGCCGACCGCGCGGTGTCGCTCGCGGCCATTCAGGCATACAACGACTGGCACCTGCACGACTGGTGCAATGCGGCGCCGGGCCGCTTCATTCCCCTGATGATGGTGCCGTGGTTCGACATGAACGCTGCCGCCGCCGAAGTGGCGCGCCTGGCTCGCCAGGGCGTGCATGCCGTCACCTTCTCGGACAACCCCACCGTCCACGGCTTCCCGAGCATCCACAACCCGCACTGGGACCCGCTGTGGAAGGCCTGCGCCGACCATGACGTGGTCATCTGCTGCCACATCGGAACCGGCGCCAAGGCCGCCCACGCGTCGGAGGAGTCGCCCATCGACGCGTGGATCACCGCGATGCCCATCTCCATCGCCAACTCGGCGGCCGACTGGATCTGGGCGCCGATGTGGAAGAAGTTCCCTTCGCTGCGCATGGCCCTGTCCGAGGGCGGCATCGGCTGGATTCCCTACCTGCTGGAGCGCGCGGACTTCACCCACCAGCACCACCACAAGTGGACGAACTCGAACTTCGGTGACCGCAAGCCGAGCGACATCTTCCACCAGCACATCATCACCTGCTTCATCGAAGACGCGTTCGGGCTGAAGAACCTGGACGCCATCAACATCGACAAGGTGTGCTGGGAATGCGACTACCCGCACAGCGACTGCACCTGGCCCGAGTCGGCCAACGTGTTCCATCGCCAGGCCGGGCACCTCAGCGACGAGGTGATCAACAAGATCACCCACCTGAACACCATGCGGGAGTTCTCCTACGACCCCTTCTCCATCCTCGGCCGCGAGAACTGCACGGTCGGTGCGCTGCGGGCGCAGGCCACGCATGTGAGCATCGAGCCGGCCTGCGGCATGGGCGGTGCGGCACCCTTGCGCGACGCCGAGAAGCCGGTGACCTCGGGCGACATCAACCGCATGTTCGCGGCGGCCGACGCGCAGACCGCGCTCTGAGCGGCAGCTGTCCTTTCGCTGCCCTTTCGCTGACCTTTCGCTGCCCTTTCGTCGGTCGCCACGCCCGGCCCTGCCCAGGCGCCCGTGCATCGCCGGGCGCCCGTGCACTTGCAGCGCCCGCTCCGCCCGCCCGGGCAGTCCACCGGCTGGTTTGCACTGCTGGCGAAGAAGCCGCAGAATAAATGACATGATGTCAGTTCACAGCTTCAGCTTCGTACGTCCGCCGGCCGAGGCCGAATCCTTGCGAACGCAGGTACGGGCCTTCCTGGCCGAGGCCCTGGCCGACCGCTCGCCGCTGCGCAGGGCGGACTCCTGGATGGGCGCAGACCCCGCCTTCAGCCGCGAACTGGCCCGTCGCGGCTGGGTGGGCATGACGCTGCCGCGGGCCTACGGCGGGCATGAGGCTGGGCCCTGGGCCCGCTATGTGGTCATCGAGGAACTGCTCGCGGCCGGCGCGCCGGTCTCCGCCCACTGGATCGCCGACCGCCAGAGCGGTCCGCTCATCCTGCGCTACGGAACCGAGGCCCAGCGCCAGGCGCACCTGCCCGGCATCTGCCGTGGCGAACGGTACTTCTGCATCGGCATGAGCGAGCCCAACTCCGGCTCGGACCTCGCCTCCATCCGCAGCCGTGCGGTGCGCGACGGCGAGCACTGGGTGCTGAACGGACAGAAGGTGTGGACCACCAACGCCCACCATTCGCATTTCATGATCGGTCTGCTGCGCACGGGCGAGAAGACCGAGAACCGCCACGGCGGCATGTCCCAGTTCATCATCGACCTGAAGGCGCCCGGCGTCACCGTGCGGCCCATCACCGACCTGTCCGGTGGCCGGCATTTCAACGAGGTGTATTTCGACAACGTGCGTCTGGGCGCGGATGCCCTCATCGGCGCCGAAGGCCAGGGCTGGGAGCAGGTCACCGCCGAACTCGCCTTCGAGCGCAGCGGCCCGGAGCGCTTCCTCAGCAGCATGGCGCTGCTGCACACGCTGGTCGATGCCATCGGCCCCCGGCCCGACGCGGCGCAGGCCGCCGCGGTGGGGCGCCTGGTCGCCCGGCTGGCGGCGCTGCGCCAGATGTCGCTGTCGGTCACCGCCGACCTGGCGGCCGGCCAGGACCCGGCCTGGGCTGCCTCCTGCGTCAAGGACCTCGGCGCCGTGTTCGAGCAGGACATTCCGGAGATCGCGCAAGCCGTGCTCGATGCCTCGCCGAGCGTCGATGGCGGCAGCGACCATGCCCAGGTCCTGGCCGCGCTGATGCAGATGGCACCTTCCTTCTCGCTGCGCGGTGGCACGCGCGAAATCCTGCGCGGCATCATCGCGCGCGGTCTGGGCCTGCGGTGAACTCCATGCGCGACATCCTCGAATCCACGCTCGAACGCCTGCTGACCGACCTCGTCACGCCCGCGCTGCTGCGCGAGTGCGAAACCGGCGCCTGGCCCGCAAGCCTTGCCGCCGCGCTCGAAGACTCCGGCTTCGCGCTGGCAGCCGTGTCCGAAGACCAGGGCGGTGCCGCAGCGGGCTGGGAAGACCTGCACGGCGTGGTTCGCCTGGCAGGCCGGCATGCGCTGCCGCTGCCGCTGCCCGAGACGATGCTGGCCAACCACCTGCTGGAGCGCTGCGGCCTGCCGGTGCGCAACGCGATGCTGAGCATTGCCGCGCAGGCCGACCTGCGCCTGCGCGACGGGCGCGTCAGCGGCCGGCTGGTCGACGTTCCCTGGGGCGCACAGGTCCAGGGGGTGCTGGCCATCGTCCAGGGGGCCGAGCCCGCCCTGGTGCTGCTCGATCCTCGCCGCGCGCGAATCCAGACGAAGAAAAACGTGGCCGGCGAACCCCGTGACGACCTCGTCTTCGACGAATCGGACGCCGTCGCACCGCTGGCCGCCGCGCCGCTGCCCCACCCGCTAGGCGCCGACCTGCTGTGGCTCGGAGGCGCGATGCTGCGCAGCGCGCAGACCGCCGGCGCGCTGGAGGCGGCGCTGGCGCTGAGCGTGCAGTACGCCACCCAGCGCGTCCAGTTCGGCAAGCCCATCGCCGCCTTCCAGGCCATCCAGCACCAGCTGGCCGTGATGGCCGAGCACATGGGCTGCGTGCGGGTCGCCGCGGAAGCGGCGTTCGCCGAGTCCGGGCAGGCACCGTCGCCCTTGGCCATCGCCTGCGCCAAGGTGGTGGCTGCCGAAGGGGCTGGCGCCGTCGCGGCCATGGCGCACACCGTGCATGGCGCCATCGGCTTCACCCATGAACATGCGCTGCAGCACCTGACGCGCCGGCTGTGGTCCTGGCGCAGCGAGTTCGGCAACCTCGGACACTGGTCCACCCGGCTGGGCGCTGCCATCTGCGTGGGCGGGGCTTCGGCGCTGTGGCCCGCCGTCACTTCCGGTCGCCTGTCGCTGCCGGCCACGCTGCAGGAGGCTGCATGACCCCTTTCCTCATCGTCGAGCGCGACGGCGCGGTGCTCACCGCGCGGCTGAACCGGCCCGAGACGCGCAATGCGCTGACCGAGCCGGCCCACATGCAGGAGATCGAGGAACTCTGCCGCGCCATCCGCACCGACCGCAGCGTGAAGGTGCTGGTCCTCACCGGCGAAGGCAGCGCCTTCTGCGCCGGCGGCAACGTGAAGGACATGCAGCAGCGCGGCGGCATCTTCGCCGGCAGCCCCTTCGAGGTGCGCGAGAGCTACCGCAACACCATCCAGCGCATCCCGCTGGCGCTATACGAACTGGACGTCCCGGTCATCGCGGCCGTCAACGGCGCGGCCATCGGCGCGGGTCTGGACCTCGCCTGCATGTGCGACATCCGCATCGCCTCGGACAAGGCGCTGTTCGCCGAGAGCTTCGTGAAGGTGGGCATCGTTCCCGGCGATGGCGGTGCGTGGCTGCTGCCCCGCGTGATCGGCATGCCTCGGGCGAGCCTGATGGCCTTCACCGGCGACACCATCGACGCCGCCCGCGCGCTCGAATACGGCCTGGTGGCCGAGGTGGTGAGCGCGCACGGTCTGCTCGCCCATGCACAGGCCCTGGCCCAACGGATCGCCGGCAACCCCTCGCATGCGCTGCGCCTGACCAAGCGGCTGCTGCGTGAAGGTCAGCACATGCGGCTCGACTCCCTGCTCGAGCTGTCGGCCGCCTTCCAGGCCCTGTCCCACCACACCGAAGACCATGCCGAGGCGGTGAACGCCTTGCTGGACAAGCGAGCGCCCCGCTACACCGGACGCTGAACGCCCGACCGCGCCGACCGCGCCGGCGTGCCCCGATCGCCTCTGGCATCGCCGAGGCGGCGGGAGCCGACGCGCCACCCACCCGAGGACGCCCGATGACCGCCCCTGCCCGCCCCGTCTTCCGCGAAGACCATGAACAGTTCCGCGACCAGGTGCGGCGCTTCGTCGAACGGGAAATCGTTCCCCACCTGGCTGCCTGGGAAGCCGCGGGCATCGTGCCTCGCGAGCTGTGGCGCAAGGCCGGCGCCAACGGGCTGCTGTGCGTCACCGTGCCCGAGGCCTATGGCGGCGCCGGCGGCGATTTCGGCCATTCGGCAGTGCTCATCGAGGAGCTGGCCCGGGTGAACGCCACGGCAGTGGGCTTCACCACCCATTCGGAAATCGTCGCGCCCTACATCACCGCCTACGGCACCGAGGAGCAGAAGCGGCGCTGGCTGCCGGCCATGGTCAGCGGCGAGTGCATCGCAGTCATCGCGATGAGCGAGCCCGGCGTGGGCAGCGATCTGCGCAACATGCGCACCTGCGCACGCCGAGACGGCGACGACTACCTGGTGAGCGGCCAGAAGACCTTCATCACCAACGGCGGCAATGCAGACCTGATGGTCACGGCCACCAAGCTCGACCCGGCCGCCAAGGAGCTGACGCTGATCTGCGTCGAGGCCGACCGCCCCGGCTTCAGCAAGGGCCGGCTGCTGGAGAAGATCGGCCTGAAGGGCCAGGACACCTCGGAACTCTTCTTCGAAGAGGTCCGCGTGCCCACGTCCAACCGCCTGGGCGAGGAGAACCAGGGCTTTCGCTACCTGACCCACCAGCTCGCCTGGGAACGCACCATCATCGGCATCCGCGCCGCCGCCTGCATCGAGTCCATGCTCGAGCAGACGCTGCACTACGTACGAGACCGCCAGGTGTTCGGCAAGACCGTGTTCGACTTCCAGAACACCCGGTTCAAGCTGGCCGAATGCAAGGCGCAGGCGACGATGCTGCGGGTCTTCGTCGACGACTGCCTGGGCAAGGCCATGCGCGACGAACTCACGGCCGAGGTCGGCGCGATGTGCAAGCTCTTGGGCAGCGAGATGCAGGGCCGCGTGCTCGACGAACTGCTGCAGCTGCACGGTGGCTACGGCTTCATGAGCGAGTACGCCGTCAGCCGCGCCTGGGTCGACGCCCGCGTGGCCCGCATCTACGGCGGCACCAGCGAGATCATGAAAGAGATCATCGCCCGCTCGCTCTGAGGCGGCATCGCCCCTGGCCGTTGCGCCCCACTGCCCCCCATCGCGCCCCCTTGCGTCACCAGCACTGCCCAACCGAGCCAGGCCCCATGCCCACCATCCAGTTCGTGGCCGCCGACGGCCGCATCACCTCCTTGAACGCCGAGCGCGGCGGCAGCCTGATGCAGGCAGCCCTGACCCAGGGCCTGCCGGGCATCAACGCCGACTGCGGCGGCGCCTGCCAATGTGCGACCTGCCACGTCTGGGTCGACCCGGCTTGGGTGGATCGCCTGCCGGCCATCGCCGACCAGGAAGACGCGATGCTGGACAGCACGGCCGCCGAGCGTCGGCCGAACAGCCGCCTGTCGTGCTGCGTCGTGATGGACGACTCGCTGGACGGCATCGTCGTGCACCTGCCGGACCGTCAGTAGGGCGCGGCGCCGCCGCCCGCAGCGCAGGAGCGCCTCGACGCGTGTAAACACCAGTGCCTGAGGGTCAGGACATGCACATACTTGCGATAGTTGTTCATATTCTGCACCGCGGCGCCCGGCTTCGCTGACCGCCCGGACACTCGGGTCTGCGCATGAAACCTTCATCCACTCCGGCCGCAAGCGTTGACGTTGCGGTGGTCGGCGGCGGTCACAACGGGCTGGCGGCAGCCTGCTACCTCGCTGCCCAGGGCCGAAAGGTCGTGGTGGTCGAAGCCCTGCCCAAGCTGGGCGGCATGGCCTCGTCCGGCTACCTCATTCCCGAGGCGCCGCAGCACCTGGTGCACCCCTGCGCACTCGACCTGATGTCGCTGCGGGTGCACCCGATGATGCCGCGCGAGCTGCAGCTCGAACGCCACGGCTTCCGCCAGACGGAGATGAACCCCGGCTACGTCTACCTGCACCCCGATGGCAGCTCGCTGGTGTTCGGGCGCAGCCCCGAGCAGACCGCCGCCGAGATCCGCCGCTTCAGCGAACGCGACGCCAGCGAGTTCCTGGCCTTGATGCGGCGCGTCGATGCCTTCATCGACATGGCCATCCCGATGATGCGGGTCGACCCGGCGCAGAAGAACCTGGGCGCGAAGTGGAATGCGCTGAAGGTGCTGCTGCGCAACCGCGACATCAAGCCGGACATCATGGGCCTGATCGGCAGCCCGGCCTACACCTCCATCGTCGAGCGCTTCGAGCATCCGGTGGTGGTCTCCGCGCTGTGCTGCCTGCTGGGCGCCGCCGGGCCGATCACCGCCGAGGCCACCGGCGTGTACTTCGCGCTGCTGGGCTTCATCCAGCGCTTCGGGCTGGGACGCGCCGTCGGCGGCATGCAGACGCTGCCCGATGCGCTGGCCGCACGCCTGGCCGAGCTCGGCGGCGAAGCCCGCGTCGATTCACCGGTGTCCGAGATCGTCGCCCGGGACGGACAGGTGCAGGGCATCCGGCTGGCCGATGGCAGCTTCATCGCGGCGCGCAGCGTGGTCGCCGCAGTCCACCCCCAGGTGGCCTTGAAGATGGTCACGCCGGGCGCCATCGAGCGCAGGCTGCTGGTGCGCGCCGAGCTGGCTCCGGCCAATGGCCACGGCGGCGCCCCGATGAAGGTCGATGTCGCGCTGCGCGGCCAGATCCGGGCCACGCGGCACGAGGCCGCGCGTCCAGACGGCCTGAGCCTGCGCCAGAGCGTGCTGCTGATCGGCACCGCCGAGGCGGTGCTGGACAACTTCCGCTGCGCGGCGCGCGGCGAGGTCTCGCGCCTGCCCTACATGTGGAACACCACGCCCAGCGCGGTGGATCCGTCGCAGGCGCCCGAAGGGCAGGACATCGCCTACCTCTATCCGGTGGCGATGCCGGTGTCTCCCCCGCAGGGCTGGGACGCCATCCGCGAGCGCGTCACGCAACAGGTGATCGACCACGCCGACGACTACATGCCCGGCCTGAAGGCCCTGGAGATCGGCCGACGCATGGAAGCCGCCCCCGACTTCGCCGCCCGGCTGAACGTGCCCAACGGCTGCGTCGTCCATGTGGACACCGGCGCCACCCGCTCCGCCGCCATGCGGCCGGCCTATGGCCTGGGGGGCGACACGCTGCCGGTCGCGGGCCTGTTCTTCGGCGGTGCCGGCGTCCACCCCGGGGGCGGCATCAACGGCCTTCCGGGGCGCATCGCCGCCGCACGGGTGCAGCGCTACCTGGGCCGCTGAAACCCACGGCGCTGACCCGTCGCCCCCCGCTCCACCGCCCCCCATCCCATCCCCCGCACGGACCCGAGGAGACCACCCATGACCGATGCCCGCACCACCGCGCAGAACGCCAACGCCGAGAAGCTGGAGCAGGCCTATGCCAGCGTCTCCGACACCTACCGCGGCCTCACCGAAGACCTCTACGGCGCCTGCCGCGCGATGCGCCAGACGACCCGCGTCTACGAAGGCGACTTCATCGCCAAGTTCCTGGGCGTGCCCACCAACGCCGGGCAGCAGGCCGGCACGCGGCCGACCTATGCCGTCTTCCAGTACCAGGACGTGATGAACGTCCTGCGCGATGCCAACACCTTCACCAGCGGCTTCATCCTCGAAGGCATGGGCAAGGTGTGGGACGGCCTGATGATCCTGGGCATGGACGGGGAGGCCCACCGCAAGGTGCGCGCGCTGCTGCAGCCCTCGTTCATGCCGGAGAACGTCAACAAGTGGAAGCCGAAGATCGAGCGCGTCATGCGCGAGGACTTCATCGCACCGCTGGTGCCGAAGAAGAAGGCCGACCTGATGGAGATGGGCCTGCACTTCCCGGTGCGGGTGATGTACGCGCTGGTCGGCTTCCCCGAGGACCGGCCTGAGGAGTACAACCAGTACGCGGTGTGGGCGCTGTCGATGCTGGCGGCCAACCAGCTCGACAAGGCCAAGGCCGAAGAGGGTCGTCGCATCGCAGCGCAGTCGGTCAAGAGCCTCTACGAGGTGCTGATGGCGCAGGTGCAGCGGCGCCACGCCGAGGGCGCCACCGGAGACGACATCATCAGCCGGCTGATGCGCGCCGAATACGAAGGCCACAAGCTCGATGACCACGAGGTGGCCACCTTCGCCCGCTCGCTGCTGCCCGCGGCCAGCGAGACGACCACCCGCACCTTCAGCGCCGCGCTGGCCTTCCTGCTCACCGTGCCCGGCCTGGTGGACCGGGTGCGCAACGACCGAAGCCTCGTGGCCAAGCTGATCGACGAGGCCGTCCGCTTCGAGCCGTCGTCGACCTTCAAGGTCCGCGAGACCAGCTGCGAGGTCGAGATCGGCGGGGTGAAGATTCCCAAGGGCTCGTTCATCCAGTGCATGGTGGCGTCGGCCAACCGCGACGAGACGGTGTTCGAGAACCCCGATGTCTTCGACATCGACCGCCGCCAGAAGCCCTCCTTCGGCTTCGGCTTCGGCCCGCACATGTGCATCGGCCAGTTCATCGCCAAGCTCGAGCTGAACTGCGCGATCAACGGCATCCTCGACCTGCTGCCCAACGTCCGCCTGGACCCGGACCATCCCGCACCCCGCATCGAAGGCGCGCACCTGCGCGGCGCCAAGCATGTGCACGTGATCTGGGACTGAAGGCCATGCGACGCTTCACCAGCATCCCGGCGCGGGGCGACTTCGGCTACCAGTGCCTGGTCGGACCGCAGAAGGTCAGCGGCGCACAGCTGGCCGACCTTCGCGACCACTTCGGCCTGAAGCTCACCAAGCACATGCCCTTCGGCAGCGTGCGCGACGACGAAGGCCACCTGTATTCGATGGTGCGCGCGCTCAATGCGCCGGGCAGCACGCCCAACCCGACCAAGTTCATCTTCCAGAGCACGCGGCTGGACGGCGCGAACCTGCGCATCGACAAGAGCCGGATCGAGCCACGGGCGCTGACGATGTGGCCGGCGCGCGGCCTGGACGGCGACACCGCCTGGTGGTCCAGCCTGCCGGACGAAGCCGGCCAGGCCTGGCGCATCAGCGCCTCGGGCACCGACTTCAGCTGGCATGAGGAGGGCCTGTTCAGCCTGCAGGGTCGACTGATCGGCAACGGCATGCAGTGGTACCTGCCGGGCCTGGACTGGGGAACCTTCTACGTCGCGCAGATGTACAACGTCAGCGGCACCTGCGAGGGCCGGCCGGTGAAGGGGGTGATCTCGCTCGACCAGGCCTGGATGGCCGAGGGCGGCGCCATCCACATGCACAAGGACCTGGTGGTGAACCACCGGATGCATGTCATCTGGTGGAACTTCGCCACGATCTACAAGGACGGCAGCTGGGACCTGGCGTCTGTGCTCGTCGGCCATGAGCATCTGGGCTATGCGATCTTCCAGAACGAGCGGGGCGAGGTGCGATGCAGCACCGACACCCAGGGCACGGTGGTCCACGAGGACGGGGGCTGGTTCGCCACCGACGCACGCATCGTCGTCGACGGCACCGAGGAGTGGGAATTCCTGCCCGACCCCAAGGGCCGCATGCTCGATTTCGTCGGCGGCTTTCCCATCACCGCCCAGCAGGAGGGCCGGTGGCGGCGCGTGGGCGACACCCGCGAGCCCGACCGCTGGATGGCCTGGGGCGAGACCGACCGCCGCAACGGCAGCGCCCGTGGCGTGCGGGGCGATGCAGGACCGGCCTGAGGGCCCTTGAAAGGAGCAAGTCATGGATTCAGCCGCCATCGAACACTTCCTGCACGAACAGATCCGGGCCTGGAACGCGGGAGACCGCGAGGCCTTCTTCAAGGCCTACCGGGACGCTGCGCCCGCGGGGCTTTCGATCGAATACGTCGGCCGCGCCCCGGCAAGCGACGGCTGGCCGGTGCTCGAAGGCATGTGGGCGGCGCAGAACGCCAAGATCGAGATCGACGAGGCCGCGCTGATCCTCAACGGCAGCGAGGCGGCCTGCCACAACCGCAACAAGGTCCGCGGCACCCCGCTCGTGCTCCCGACGATCGAGCTCTACCGCTTCGAGGCCGGACGACTGTCGGTGCGCTACTTCGTCGGCGCACCGGGCGCCCACCACTGACAAGACAACCCCATGACCGAATCCCTGTCCTCTCCCCCCCTGCCCGGCCCCCACCTCGGTCGCTTCGACGGCCAGGTGGCCATCGTCACCGGTGGTGCATCGGGCATCGGCGAGGCCACCTGCCGGCGGCTCGTCGCCGAGGGCGCCACGGTGGTCATCGCCGACATGCAGCTCGAGCGGGCCGCCGCGCTGTCCGCCGAGCTCGGTGCGCGCGCCTTGGCGCAGGGCTTCGACGCCGCGGACGTGCGCAGCATCCAGACGCTCATCGAAGGCACCGTCGAGCGCTTCGGCCGACTGGACGTGCTGCACAACAACGCGGCCATCAGCACGCCCGAAGTGCATGCACGCGACAAGAACGCCATCGACATCGAGTTCGAGGTCTGGGACCAGGTGATGGCGGTGAACCTGCGCGGCTACCTGGCAGGCTGCAAATACGCGCTGCCCCAGATGATCCGGCAAGGCCGCGGGGCCATCGTCAACACGGCGTCCACCGGCGGGTTCTCCGGCGACATCTCCCGCATGGCCTACAGCGTGTCCAAGGCCGCCATCGTCGGCCTGACCCGCCAGATCGCCACCCACCACGGTGCGCAGGGGGTGCGCTGCAACGCCGTGGCACCGGGCCTGGTGCTCACCCCCGGCGCACGGGGTTCGGCCGGGCCGGTGATCGACCTGATGCAGCGCCAGTTGCTGGTGCCGGAGATCGGCGTGCCCGAGGACATCGCCGCGGTGGTGTGCTTCCTGGCCAGCAGCGAGGCCCGCTACATCAACGGGCAGACCTACATCGCCGACGGCGGCATGCTGGCACACAACCCCACGATGGCCGACCTGCGCGACATGATGGCGCAGCGGCGCTGAGCCCAGGCGCCCTGCCCCCGCCGGTCACGACCGTGGCAGCCGCCAGGCCTGCCACGCCCCGGCCGACAAGGCCAGGCCCGTCAGCCAGAAAACCGGGCCGACCCCCAGCGCGGCACCGATGGCGCCGAAGCCCAGCGGCATCACCAGCGCCGAGAAGTGGATGACGCTGGAGCGCAGGCCCAGCGCCTCTCCCTGCCGCCCGGGTGGGGCCACCGTGTGCAGCGTGGACATGACCGCCGGCTGTATGGCCCCGAGGCCCAGCCCGAGCGCCGCCGCGCAGGCGGCCATCGCCCAGGCGCTGTGCAACACCGGGTAGCCGATGAACACCGCCGCGCACAGGGCCAGTGCGATGGCCATCACCAGCCGGGGCTGCAGGCGCTCGGCGACGAAGGGAATCAGGCCCCGGACCGCCGCCGACGACACCGCGTAGCTCGACAGCACCAGGCCGATGGACGTGGCACTGAGGCCGCGCTCATGGCCCAGCAGCGGCAAGGCGAAGGCATGCGCATCCCAGCAGGCGGCGATCAGCCAGTTGATGAACAGCAGGCGGCGGAAGTCGCCATGGCGCAGCAAGTCCCAGGCAGCCGCGGCCGCTGCCGGCGGCGAGGCTGCAGCAGCAGGCCCGGCGGGCATCGGCGTCGTCGGCGGCGGCGGCGGCGCCAGCGCCTCACGGGGCACGCGGACGGCTGCCGCCAGGCTCAGCAGCGGCAGCAGCGCCAGGCCGCCGAACGCGGCACGCCAGCCGGCATGGTCGATCAAGGTGCCAGCCAGCAGCGGCCCCACCAGCGTGGCGATCGACGGCGCCAGGGCCACCCAGCTGAACACCCGCAGCCGCTGCGCCTGTCCCTGGGCCAGGCGCCCGGCGGTGCGCTGCAGCGCGATCATGCCGATGGCCGAACCTGCACCCACCAGGGCCGCGGCCGGCCCGAGCAGCCAGGGCGTCGGCCAGGCGGTCGCCAGGGCCGAACCGGCGAAGGCCAGCAGAGCCGCCAGTCGAACCGGCAGGTGGTAGCCCCGCCGGTCGGCCAGCCGACCGGCCGGAATGGCGATGAGGAAAGGAAAGGCGGCGAACAGGGCCATCAGGCCCCCGATGGCCACCGCGCCCAAGCCCTCGTGCGCGGCGCGCAGCGGCACGGCCATGCGCATGCCGTTCAGGCAGCCGTGCAGGCCCACCTGCGTGGCCACCAGCAGCGCCAGCGTCAGCGCCAGACGCGGGCCGGCGGCCGGCTCGGCCGAAGCTTCAGCCGAGGGCATCCTCGATCGCTGCGACCAGGCGCTCGTCGTCCGGCGCGATGTCGGGTGCGAAGCGACCCACGACCCGACCGTCCCGGCCGATGAGGAACTTCTCGAAGTTCCACAGCACGTCGCCCTCGCCAGCACTCAGCAGGCCATGGCGGCTCAGGGTGTCGCGCAGCGTGGGGTCGCCCGAGGGCAGGGCCTGCGGCTGCGCCGCGATCAGGGCCGTGTACAGGGGATGCCGGGGGGCGCTGTTGATCCGCAGCTTGGCCAGCAAGGGGAAGGTGACCTGGTAGTTCGTGTCGCAGAAGCCCCGGATGTCCGCGGCCTCGCCCGGCTCCTGGCCGGCGAAGTCGTTGCAGGGCACGCCCAGCACCGTGAGACCGCGCGGCTCGAAGCGCTGGTGCAGCGCCTGCAGCGCGGTGTACTGGGGCGTCAGCCCGCACTTGGAGGCCACGTTGACCACCAGCAGCACCCGTCCCTTCCAGGTGGCCAGGCGGGTGGGCGTGCCGTCCAGCGACTGCAGGGGGATGTCCAGGAGATCGGGGTTCGTCATGGCCGGGTGTCCTTTCGGGTTCAGTGCATCAAGGCGTGCGGTGCATCAAGGCGTGCAGTGCCTGCGGGCTTCGGTTCTTCGGTGCCGCTGGGGTCGCCGGCGCAGCGGCCACCCTCGGCCTCACAGCCGCTCGATCACGGTGGCCGTGCCCATGCCGCCGGCACAGCAGATGGCCTGCAGCGCGAAACGGCCGCGCCGCCGTTCCAGCTCATGCAGCATCGACACCATGATGCGCGCGCCGCTCGCGCCCAGCGGGTGGCCCAGTGCGATGGCGCCGCCATTGACGTTGAGCCGTTCGGGCGGCGCACCGGTTTCCTGCAGCCACACCAGGGGCACCGGAGCGAAGGCCTCGTTGACTTCGAAGAGGTCGATGTCGGCCAGGGCCAGGCCCGCACGGCCCAGCACCTTGTGCGTTGCCGCGATCGGACCGGTGAGCATCAGCGTGGGGTCGGAACCCACGGTGGCGAACGCCCGTACCCGTGCCCGAGGCCGCAGGCCGAGCGCGCGCGCCTTGCCGGCCGACATCAGCAGCAGCCCCGCCGCGCCGTCGGAGATCTGCGAGGAGTTGCCAGCCGTCAGGCGCCCGTCCGGTCGGAAGCTGGGCTTGAGGGTGGCCAGCCGCTCGGCGGTCGTGCCCGGGCGGATGGTCTCGTCGGCGCGGAAGTCGGGCGGGTTGGCCGTGTCGGGGGCGGCACCTTCGGGCATCCGCTCGCGCACCCGCTGCACCGGAACGGGCACCGTCTCGTCAAGGAAGTGGCCCGCCGCTGCGGCAGCGGCCGCTCGCCGGTGGCTCTCTACCGAATAGGCGTCCAGCGCCTCGCGGCCCAGGCCCCAGGCATCGCACAGGCGTTCAGCCGCCTCGCCCTGGCTGGTGAGCTCATGGCGTTCAGAGGCCATCGAGCCGAAGGCCTCGCCGTGCAGCGCCCGGTTGCTGCCCATGGGCACGCGGCTCATGTTCTCCGCCCCGCCCGCCACCACGATGTCCGCGGCGCCCGCGGCGATCAGGCCGGCGGCCAGGTGCACGGCCTCTTCGCCCGAGCCGCACTTGCGGTCGATGGTCAGGCCCGGCACCGAGGAAGGCCAGCCGGCACCCAGCAGCGCGGTGCGGGCGATGTTGGCCGACTGCTCGCCGATCTGGGTCACGCAGCCGAAGATGACGTCGTCCACGTCGGCGCTGTCCACGCCGGCGCGCCGCACGATGGCGTCGAGCAGCACCGCGCCGAGGTGATCGGCCCGCACGCCAGCCAGGCTCCCCCTGAACTTGCCGACCGGCGTGCGAAGCGCCTCGACGATGACGACGTCGCGGTCGCGGTCCACCGGGTTCACGCTCACAGCGCGCTGGCCTTCAGGCCGGAGCCGGGAATGCGCTGGCCCTTTTCGTCGTAGCGGTAGACGCCGGCGCCGGTCTTGCGGCCCAGGCGGCCCGCGGCCACCATCTTGATGATCAGAGGACAGGGTCGGAACTTCTCGCCGAGCATGGCGTGCAGGTAGCGCAGCACCGACAGCCGGGTGTCCCAGCCGGTCAGGTCGCCCAGCTCCAGCGGCCCCATCGGGTGGTTGAAGCCCATGCGCAGCGCGGTGTCGATGTCCTCGGCGGTGGCCACGCCTTCCTGCAGCATGCACATGGCCTCGTTGCCCGCCATCGCCGACATGCGGCTGGTGGTCAGCCCCGGCGCTTCGTTGACCACGATGCTCGTCTTGCCCAGTGCGTCCGAGTACGCCCGGGCGCGGGCCACCGCCTCGTCGCTGGTGGCCAGCCCGCGGACCAGCTCGACCAGCTTCATCTTGTGCACCGGGTTGAAGAAGTGCATGCCGACCACGCGCTCGGGCTGGGGCACCGAGGTGGCGATCTCGGTGACGCTCAGCGCCGAGGTGTTGGTGGCGATCAGCGCACCGGCCTGCATGCGAGGCGCGGCGGCCGACAGCACGGCCTGCTTGACCGCCAGGTTCTCGGTCACCGTCTCGACCAGCAGCGCAGCGCCTTCGGCGGCGTGGCCGAGGTCGGACTGCGCGCTCAGGCGTGCCTTGGCCGCCTCGGCGGCCAAGGCCTCGACCTTGCCCAGGCGCACACCGTCGTCGAGGATGCGGGCCACCGCGGCCAGCGCCTTGGCGGTGGCTGCGGCCTGGCTGTCCACCAGCACGGTGGTGAAGCCGGCGTGGGCGAAGCCGTGGGCGATGCCGGTGCCCATCAGGCCGGCGCCGACGACGACGACCTTGTCTTTCAGGATGCTCATCTGAGGGGGTCTCTGGTTGCAGGCCTCTGAGGTTTCAGTCGGATGCCTGGACGACGACGTTGCGCAGCAGGCCGATGCCCGGGATCTCCGCCTCGACCACATCGCCGACGCGCAGGAAACGCCCGCTGCCCTGGCCGGTGCCGGCCGGCGACCCGGTGAACAGGATGTCGCCGCAGTCGAAGCGGGAGCGCTCGTCCACGAACTTCACCAGGAAGGGCACGTCCCAGGTCATGTCCGCGGTGTCGCCATCCTGTCGCGTCTCGCCGTTCACCCGCAGCAGCAGCCGCAGCTTCGGGCTGCCAGCGGCGAACTCGTCGCGCGTGACGATCCACGGACCCACGCCGGTGGTCTGGTCGGCGCTCTTGGCCGCGAAGAGGTCCATGCCCACGCCGGGCGGGCCGCTGCGTTGGAGGTCGCGGGCGCTGACATCGTTGCCCACGGTGTAGCCGAGCACGCCGGCCAGCGGGTCGGAGCGGTCCACCCGTGCGGCACCGATGACGACCACCAGCTCGACCTCATGGTCCAGCTCGCTCGTCAGCGGCGGATGGCGGATCGGGTCCTGCGCACCGATCAAGGCGCCATGCGCCTTCAGGAAGGCGATCGGCTGGGAGTGGGTCTTCAGGCCGAAGTCGGCCGCCAGGTGCTTGGCATAGTTGGCACCCGCCACCACCACCCGGTTGCTGCGGCCCACCGGCGGCAGCAGGCGCACGGACGACAGCGAGCGGGCCGGCCCGCCCGCGCGCAGCACCGAGCCGGCGTCGGCGCGTCCCAGGGCGGCAGTGAGCGGCGGCCCCCAGTCGGCGATGTCGCCTTCGATGGGCTGGACCTGTCCCCGCTCGACGTCCACCGTCGCCCAGAAGGGCGCGCCCCCGTCCGTGCAGCGGGCGATCTTCACGCGACCTCCGCGGCCTTGCGGGCGCGGCCCACCCGGGCCGGGTCCAGGTGCAGCAGTTCGCAGGCGTTCTTCCAGCGGATCTTGTCCAGGTCTGCGTCGCTCAGGCGCAGGCCGTGGGTGAGGTCGTGCCGGACGGCGTCGCTGCCGCCGAAGTTGCTGCCGTAGAGGATGCGGTCGGCGCCCATCACGTCGACCACCGCCTGGCGCATGGCCACCTCATGCAGCTCGACGTCGAAATAGAAGTTCTTCAGGTAGTCCAGCACCGGCCGCTTGTTGCGGCTCACGTCCAGGTTGGGGTTGCACTGGGCCAGGCGACCGAGCTGGTAGGGCACGAAGCCGCCGCCGTGGGTGATGTAGACCTTCAGGCCCGGGAAGCGGTCGAGCACGCCGCCGTTGACGAGGTACCAGAAGCAGCGGGTCTCGTCGTAGTTCATGCCGACGATGGCCGTGGTCTCGTAGCGGTCGGTGTTGGCGTGCTCGCCCCAGGTGACCGACTGGTTGTAGCCGTGCACGAAGATCGGAAGGTCGAGGTCGCACAGCGTCTTCCAGACGACGTCGAGCTGCGGCGAGTCGAACTCGAGGCCACCGAAGTTCGCACCGCCGCAGACCAGCCCCTTGGCCCCCAGCTCGGTGCAGGCGCGACGGATCTCCTGGGCCGCCGCGTGCGGGGCGTTCATCGGGGCGTGCGCCCAGTACATCAGCCGGTCCGGCGCGCCGGAGCAGTACTCGGCCAGGGTCTCGTTGACCTTGCGGGCGAAGCGCACGCCGAACTCGGCATCGGCCCAGTACATGTAGCAATGCGAAGGCACCGAGACGACCTGCGCGTCCTGGCCCGCGGCATCCATGGCCGCCAGGCGATTGCGCGGATCGGCCCAGCGGGCCAGGTAATCCTCGAGGCGCGGGCCGTTGCCCGAGCGGACCGCCGCCTTGCGCTCCGGCGAACCCAGACCCAGGATCCAGTGGCCCACGCGCAGCTTGATGTCCCCGTCGGCATGCTGCTCGAAGAAGGGCCCCCAGTGCGGGTGCTGGTTGTAGTAGCCCGGGTGCGGGGCATGGGCGTGCAAGTCGATCAGCATGGCGGACGCTCGTTCAAGTGGGGTGGTTGCCGCAGCCTGCCGCGCCGGCCGGCCTGCGGTGGGCCTTGCAGGAACGCCATGACCGTCACGGGCCTGCACGCTGATATTAATCACAAAGAGCGTTTGTGTTCAATTCTCGCGTTTACCCGGGGCCCGGCGTCCGCCGGTTGACGGGGCAGCCCACCCCGCCGCCCACCCACCCTGCCCTCAGCGACGCGCCCGCACCGGCCCCCCCGCCAGCAGCGCATCGACCATGCGCTCGATGCGGCGGGGAATTGCCTTGCGGTCGCCGTCGCTGGGCACGAGCTGCTCGCTCAGCACATAGCGGATCAGCATCTCGGCCACGAGCTCGCGGTCGACCTCAACGCCCAGCCGCGCTTCCCACGCGTCGAAGACGATGCCCAGCGCGTCCTGGAAGCGGACCACCGAGTCGTGGAAGATGCGCTTGAAGAAGCCCAGCGCGTACTCGGGCGCCACCATCAGCAGCCGCCGCGCCTTGCCGTGCTGCAGGTAGTGGTCGAGGTAGGCGACGATGGCGGTGAACCGCTCCTCGGGCGCCGGGTGCTGGGCCACGACCGCCTGCAGCGCGCGGTGGAACCGCTCCCGCTTGTGGCGCGAGAAGGCGTCGAGCAGTTCCTCCTGCGACGCGAAGTAGCGGTAGAAGGTGCCCCGCGACACCTCCGCGGCACGGCAGACGTCCAGGATGGAGATCCGCTCGGCGCCGGACTCCAGGATGATCTGCTCGGTGCAGGCGAGGATCTTCTCGATCGTCTGCTCCGAACGCCGGTTGCTCCGGCGCAAGGGCGCCTCCGTTGCCACCGCCCGCTGCGGCAAGGCGACCACCCGCGGGGAAGCGGGACGCGCAGCGCTGGGCTTGGAAGTAGGACGGGTTGCCATGGTGCTGCGGCCCTTCAAAGCGATGGGACGCGCCGGGCGCGACGGGGCTCAGGGTTTACCTCGGAGGCGTTCAGTCTTCCTGTCATTAGAATTTCCGTTCTGATATTGGAACGATTGCGCCGCGAGGCGCCTCCGACGCGAGGTCCGAGACATGAGTGGCATGGGCCCCCGGGAAACCTGGTCGCTGGGCGAGCAGGACACCATCATCGACGCGCTCGAACGCGCAGTGCAACGGCACCCCGACCGCGTGCTGCTCGATTTCTCCGGCGAGCTGCACACCTACGCCCAGGTCGACCAGGCCTCCACCGCCCTGGCGCACGGCCTGGCCGCACAGGGCGTGGCCGCTGGCCACACGGTGCTGACCATGCTGGACAACAACGCGGACGCGGTGCTGTGCTGGCTGGCCATCAACAAGCTGCGCGCGGTCAGCGTTCCGATCAACACGGCACTCAAGGGCGAATTCCTGCGCCACCAGATCGCCGACGCCGACACAGAGATCGTCATCTGCGAGGCGGAGTATGTCGAACGCATCGCACAAGTCTGTGCTGAGCTGCCTCGACTGCGGCAGGTGCTGCACCGGGGCAGCCGGCCCGGTGGCGCCTGCGGCCCGGTGCCGCTGGCCGCGCTGGACGGCTGCCGCAGCGCGCAGACCGCGCCGCTGGCGGAAAAGCCCCGCCCCTGGGATCTGGCCTGCCTGATCTACACCTCGGGTACGACCGGCCCGAGCAAGGGCTGCATGATCAGCTACAACTACATGTGCAACCTGGCGCGGCTGCAGCTGCGTGCCGGGCCCGCCACGGCCGACGACGTCACCCTGACGCCGCTGCCGCTCTTCCACATGAATGCGATGTGCGTGGGCGTGCTGGCGAGCATCCTGGTCGGTGCGCGGGTGGCCATCGTGCCGCGCTTCTCGGTGTCCAACTTCTGGCCGGAAGTCGAACGCAGCGGCGCGACCATTGCGTCCATCCTGGGCGGCATGGGCGCACTGCTCGCCCAGGCGCCCGATTGCGATGCCGCGCGGCGTTGCTTCGGGCAGGTCCACACCGTGCGCGGCAACCCCTTCACCGAGCCGGTCAAAGCCATCTGGCGTGAACGCTTCGGCGCCCGGCAGGTGGGCGGAAACGGCTATGGGCTCACCGAAGCGGCCGTCATCACGACGCTGGCGGCCGGTGAGCCGGCCGCGCCGGGGTCTTCGGGCCGACGCGTGGCCGATTTCGACGTGCGCATCGTCGACGAGCTCGACCGCGAGCTGCCTGCCGGGCAGGCCGGCGAGATCATCGTGCGGCCGCTGCGCCCCGACATCATGTTCATGGGCTACTGGCGCAGGCCCGAGGACACGCTCAAGCTGATGCGCAACCTGTGGCTGCACACCGGCGACATCGGGCGCTTCGACGAGGACGGCTTCTTCTATTTCGTCGACCGCAAGAAGGACTACCTGCGCCGCCGGGGCGAGAACATCTCGAGCTTCGAACTGGAAGCCGCCTTCGCCCGGCACCCTGCCATCGCCGAGGTGGCCGTGCACGCGGTGCCTTCGCCCCGCGGCGAGGACGACGTCAAGGTCACCGCGGTGCTGCATCCGCAGGCGTCGCTGGCCCCCGAGGCGCTGTTCCACTGGGCGGTCGACGCGGTGCCCTACTACGCGCTGCCGCGCTACATCGAGTTCCGCGACAGCCTGCCGAAGAACCCGCAGGGCCGGGTGCTGAAGTACCAGCTGCGCGACGAGGGCTGCACCGCGGCCACCTGGGACCAGGAGACCAGCGGCATCGCAGTGGCCAAGCGTTGAGTTCAAGGCCTCGGGTTCAGTATTCCCGCACCGCCACACCGGCCGGCCGCGAGTTGTAGCCCGGCAGGTGCAGGCCGCCGTCCACGTGCAGCGTCACGCCGGTGACGTAGCGCGACATGTCGGAGGCGAGGAACACCACCGCCGGGCCGATGTCCGCCTCGGGGTCCCCGGGCCGGCCCAGCGGCCGCGCGGCGGCCGACCGTTCGTAGAAACCGGGGTTCTCGGCAGCCAAGCGGTGGAAGGTGGCGCCCATCGCAGTGGGCGCGATGGCGTTGCAGGTGATGTTGAACCGACCCCACTCCGACGCAGCGCTTCGGGTCAGGCCGACCACGCCGGACTTGCCGGTGTTGTAGTCGCTGTGCTGCCAGGCCCCGGTGTCCACGTCGATGGAGGTGAAGTTCACGATGCGGCCACCGCCGCGCGCCTTCAGGTGCGGCAAGGCCGCCCGCATCGCCCACCAGCTGGCCCAGACGGTGGAGGTCAGGGTGCGCTCGAGCTGCTCGTCGGTCTTGTGCTCCAGCAGCACGTGCTCGGAGGGAACGAAGGCGTTGTTGACCAGGATGTCGAGCCCGCCGAAGTGGTCGACGGCCGTCTGCACCGCGGCCTGCACGCTGGCCTTGTCCATCACGTCGGTGCGCAGGAAGAGCGCGCGGGCGCCCAGCTCCTGCTGCAGCTCGCCCTCGACCTGCCGACCGCTCGCCTCGTCGATCTCGGCGATGAGGACAGCCGCTCCTTCGCGTGCGAAACAGCGCGCCACACCGCGCCCGATGCCGCCACCGGCACCCGTGATGATGGCGACCTTGCCTGCGAGCAAACCCATGCCGCGCTCCATAAGTTGAACAGTTATCGTGTTATCGTACATTTTTATGGCTTCAACACCCTTCGTGCTGACCCTCGGATCGCCACCGACCCGGCCCTTGTTCAGGCGCGTGATCCGACTGCGGGGGCACTGCAGGCCGAACGGCGACGCCCGCTCGTCCGTGCTTGTGCGTGCCGCGCTGGAGGATGACTTCCACCACTTCCGGGTGGAACTGGTCGTTGCCGACGGGCGCATCGGCCGCGTCGCGGCGCAGACCCCGCGCCACCCCTACAGCCTGTGCCCGAGCGCCGGCGACGCGCTGCAGGCACTGGTCGGCCTGGAGCCTTCGCGGCATGCGCATGCGCTGGCCCAGGCGGTCGAACAGAACGAGCAGTGCACCCACCTGCTGGACCTGGCCGGCCTGGCCGGCGCCCTGGCCGTGCGCGGCATCGCCGAGCGGCGCTACGACATCGACGTGGCGCAGCGCCAGGCGGGCCGAACCCAGGCCCGGCTGGCGCGGGACGGCACTGACCTGCTGTGCTGGGAGGTGCAGGACCTCGCCGTGATCGGCCCCGACCCCTACAGCGGCCTGGACCTGCGCAAGGGCATGGCCCGCTGGGCGCTCGGCCATCTGCCCGAGGAACAGGCCGAAGCGGTGCTGGTGCTGCGCCGCTGCGCCGCCATCTCGATGGGCAAGGGGCTGCCGCTGGACGATCAACCCCATGCCCAACCCACGGGTCGCTGCTATGCGCAGCAGCCCAGGCGTGCGCCCAGTGCCATCCGACAGGTGGGTTCCACCCTGGATTTCACCGCGCGGGCGGCCGAGCTGTGCGCGGACGACGAGGCCTGGCTCGACGCGCGCGACTGAGGCGCGCGACACCGGCGCTCAGAGGAAGATGGCCAGATTCGGCGTGCCGATCACGGCCTGATCGAGCAGGATCTCGCGGCGGGCCAGCTTGAAGGTGTCGCCGGCTTCGCGCAGCAGGTCGATGCGCTCGCCGCTGATGAGGTCCAGGTCGTCGAAGTTGAAGCGGCTGCGGGTCACCAGCAGGTTGCTGCGCACCTTCAGTTCGCCCGGGCGCTCGGCCTGCTCGACCCAGACGTTGGTCACCATCCGGCGGGTGCGCGACGGCGGGTCTTCCGCCCAGGCACTCTTGGTGCCGGTCAAGCGCATCACCCGACCCATGATGGAGCGCCAGTCGTCCTCGAAGTGCATGGTGGTGCGGACGTAGGACGACGCGTGCTGGGCCATCGGCCGGGTCTCGCGCAGCGGCGCGGTGTAGACCAGGTCTTCGGCCAGGGTGGCGGCCCACTCCTTCAGCCGGATCTCGTCGAGCAGACGGGCCTCGGTGTAGAGGAAGTGGAGCACGCGGTTGTAGGTGGGGGAACCGATGGCAACGGTCTGACCCGGCTGGAATTCACTCATCATGGGCTTTCGCGGAGGTCGACGGGGCTGGCTCAGATCTCGCCGTTCATCAGCTGGCGCCAGTAGAGCCACCAGTGCCACTGGGTATCGTCCTTGGTGAAGCCCTCGTTGATGATGCCCGGGCCCGGCCAGCCCTCGGGGCGGCCGGTCTCGTAGACGGCCTGGTACTTCAGCGTCATCTTGCGGCCCTGCGCGCCCTTGGCGGCCAGCGTCATGTGCGGCCAGGTGTCGGAGTCGTCCTGCTCGACCATGCCCGAGGTTCCGAAGAGCTGCGTCGTCTGGCGCCGCATCTTGTCGCGCAGTTCGGGGGGCGCGTCCTTCTCGGCGAGGATCCAGTTGACGAACTCGAGCTTGTCCGGGCCGCGCGGCACGTAGGCATGCAAGGTGATGGAGCCCACCACCGAGCCATCCGCCTGCGGGATGTAGACGAAGCCGAAGAGCACGTTGGGGAAGATGCCGCCCACCTGCGGCGGCATCCAGGTGAGCGCCTGCAGCTGACCTTCGCTCAGGTGCTGGCGCAGTTGCGGCACCATCTCGGGCGTCATCCCCGACGGCGGCAGCGCCATCAGCTTCTCGTCGAGCGTCAGGTCGTTCGGCTCCTTGCCGGTGAGCTTGCGGATCTTGCGCGCCAGGTCGATGCAGCGCAGCGCGTGGCCATGCGGCGAGCTCACCTCGGCGCCGTACATCTCCGGGCTCAGGTCGGCCGAGCCGCCATCGTCCTTCTTGTAGTTGCCCACCTCGCCCAGCCAGCGGTGCAGCGTCAGCGTGTGGTAGCCGTCGGCGGCCGACTGCTCGCCGGCCGCCTTCCAGTTGGCGCGCACGGTGAAGCGCTGCGGCGGGCCCAGCACCTCCAGGCCCTTGTCGCTGCGCAGGAAGAGCATGTCGTAGTACCACTTGGCGTCACCGAGGAACTCCTCGAAGGACGGGCCGTCCAGGTTCCAGGTGGCGAAGATCAGGCCGCCGTAGAGCGTGACCCGGGCCTTCTTCAGGCCGAGTTCCTTCTTGCTCATCAGCTTGCCGTGCATCTGCTCCTTGTCCACCGGGGCGCCGAGGAAGTCGCCGTTGGGACGGAAGGCCCAGCCGTGGTAGATGCAGGTGTGGATCTGGGTGTTGCCCGCATCGAGCGTGGACACCCGCATGCCCCGGTGCGTGCACACGTTGAGCATCACGTGGATCTCGCCGGACTTGTCCCGCGTGATCAGCACCGAGTCCGAACCCAGGTCGCGCACCATGAAATCGCCCGCGTTGGGCAGCTCGCTCTCATGGCCGAGGAAGACCCAGATGCGACCGAAGATGCGCTCCATCTCCAGCTCGTAGATTTCGGGATCGGACAGCGCCCGCATCTGCACCTCGCGGGTGGCGAGGTTCACGAGGTCGTCGATCCGCGTGCCGTCAGCCAGCGTCGGGCGGGAGGGGGTCAACATGGGGTCTCCTTTGATTTCCTGCGCTCGGCGCTCAATGTAGACACTTTTTTGAAGTCTGTACATTGGACGACGACCGAGCCCCGGTTGCGGACCCGGGGAAATGCGGCAGATGCCGCCCGCCGCCCCAGGGGGGACGGTGCGGACCTGTCCAGCCGCTCAACGCAGCAGCGCGGCGAACACCTGTTCGATGGGAACGGTCTGGGCCTGGAACATCCAGTACTGGAACTGCGCTTCCCCGACGGGCCGGGGCGCCAGGACACCGTAGTCGGGGTCCGACGCATGGACCAGCAGGCCGGAGGCCAAGCCCACCGAGCGGGCGGCTGCCCATAAGGTCTGTACATCCATGACGGTCTCCAGTGCCGAAGCCGGGCCAGCCCCCGGCCAGACTGCAGGCCGGAGTCGCCGGATGCTAGGAGAGCCTTTTGAACAGAACCATCAGGTTTGTACCGATACGGTGGGCTGCCGTCAGGCCGGCCGGGTGATGCGGCTGCGCAGCACGCCGATGCCCTGAACCTCCAGCTCGACGACGTCGCCGGGCTTCAGGTAGCGCAGCTGCTCCAGGCCGCAGCCATTGCCCACGGTGCCCGAACCGAGGAACTCGCCCGGGTGCAGCGTCTCGCTGCGCGAGATGTGGGCGATCAGGTCCTCGAAGCGCCAGCGCATGTCGCCCGAATGGCCTCGCCCCCATTCCTCTCCATTGACGCGGGCGATCATGGTCAGGTCGTAGGGGTCGGGCAGTTCGTCGGCGGTGACCAGGCAGGGGCCCATGACGTTGGCGGTGTCGAAGTCCTTGCCCTTGGCCGGACCGAGCATGCCGCCCATCTCGGCGGCCTGCGCATCGCGCGCACTGATGTCGTTGAAGATGGTGTAGCCGAAGATGAACTCGCGGGCATCCTCGGCTCGCACGTCCTTGGCAGCCCGGGCGATGTAGCAGCCGAACTCGAGCTCGAAATCGAGCGCCTGGCTGTAGGCCGGCCAGACCACGTCATCGTCGGCGCCGATGGTGGCGAAGCGGTTGCACTTGTAGTAGATCGGCTGGCGCTGGAAGGTCTCGATGACGCGGTCGTCGGCGCGGGTGTTCATCGCTGCCAGCGTGGCTGCGGGGTCGGGTGTTCGCAGGGCCCGTGCCTGGCGCGCCGCCGCGAAGGCCTGCTTCAGGTGCAGTTCGAAGCAGGAGCAGTCCCGCATCTGCACCGGCGGCTGTATGGGCGCGCGCAGCCGGAGGTCGGCGCGGGCGGTGACCGCCTGGCGCGGTGCGAGGGCCACCGCCTCACGGGCCATGGCCCAGGCCTCGGGGCCGGCTTCGATCAGGGCCTGCACCTGGGACAGCGCCAGCGCCTCTCCCAGACCGAGCGCCTGCGCCGCCTGCTGCAGGTCCAGCACGGCTTGGTCGCCGTCGATCAGTGCGCCGGCGCGCGCAGGCACGCCGGCGCGCTGGAATGTCACCAGTCGCATGTCTTCCTTCCAGTTCCGGTGCGCGTCAGGCGCCGGCCATCGGGGCGGGCACGGCGCCGCCGGTCACGTCGCGCCGCAGCACCACCGGCGCACCGCCCAGGCTGCGCTTGGACATCCAGTGCGCGAGCGCGGCATCCATGTAGTCGGCATGGCCGGGAAACCAGCCGGCCAGGGCCTGGGCCAGTTCCCGGGCCACGCCCGGTGCGCGCTCGGCTTGCGCCGGGTCGTCGCACATCGCCAGCACCTCGCGAACCGACGCCAGCACCGCGGCGTGTTCGTCGGCGTGGCACTGGGCTGCGGGAAAGCCGGTGGCGCCCATCCACGCTTCTTCCTGGGCGAAGTGCTCGACGCAGTGGGCCTGCAGCGAGCGCATCGCGGCAGCCAGGTCCGTTGCGCTGGCCGCCTGCAGCGCGGCCACGCAGCGCACGAAGTCCTCGTGGGTCTGGTCGAGCGGTGTGTAGCCGAGGAGGAAGCGATCCGACCAGTGCAGGGATTCGGTCATGGCGAAGCTGCCGATGAAGGTGCAGGCGAGGCGGCCAGGCCGCTGGGCTGGCTCGAGTGGGCCCGGCGGGTTCGACGAGCGCCGAGGGTAATCACTTAGTTAAACAGATCAGCGCTTTGTGTTCACATATTTCACTCTGTCGGGCGCGCCGAGTCAATGCCCGATGCACCGCGTCGCCGCTGCGCTGCGCCCTCCGCCGCCCCTCAGCCCATGCCCCGAAAACTTCCCCTCGTCACCGCGGAGACCGCGGGCTTCTGGCAGGGAGGCCGCGAGGGACGCCTGCTGCTGCAGCACTGCGATGCCTGCAGCCGCTGGTTTCACCCGCCCGCGCCCGTCTGCCCGCGCTGCAACTCGCTGGAGGTCGCACCCAAGGCGGTCAGCGGCCTGGGCAGGGTGCTGTCGTGCACGGTGAACCACCAGGCCTGGCGGCCCGAGCTGACCGAGCCCTACGCGGTGGCCATCATCGCGCTGGACGACCAACCCGGCTTGCAGCTGCTGAGCAACGTGGTCGGCCTGCCGCCGCAGGAGGTTCGAAGCGGGCTGGCGGTGCAGGTGGTGTTCGAGCAGCACGAGGATGTCTGGTTGCCGCTGTTCGAGCCGCGCACCCCCGCCACGGCGCCCTCCCCGTCAACCCAGGCGGAGGCGCCATGACAGCCCATCGCCTGCACGAGAAGAAGGTCGCCATCACCGGCATCGGGCAATCCGAGGTCGCCCGCCCATCGGACAAGTCGGCGATGCGCCTGACGGTGGACGCCGCGCTCGAGGCGATCGCCGATGCCGGCCTCAAGCGCGACGACATCGACGGCGTGGCCTGCTGGCCGGGCGACAACCACCATGGCAACAGCTTTTCACCGGTGGGCCCGAATGCGCTGATCGGAACGCTCGGCCTGAAGGTCGACTGGTACGGCGGCGGCTACGAAGGCCCCGGTCCGCTGGCCGGCGTGATCAACGGCGCCATGGCCATCGCCGCGGGGCTGTGTCGTCATGTCCTGGTCTTCCGCACCATCACCGAGGCCAGCTCGCGCCGCGTCGACAAGGGCGGCAACGCGCTGAGCAACAAGACCACCGGCCGCGACGGCAGCTTCTTCTGGCAGTGGTACACGCCTTACCACGTCCATTCGGCGGCCACCCTGATGGCCCTGTATGCGCAGGCCCATTTCGACCGCTACGGCACCACCTCGGAACAGCTGGCCCAGATCGCGCTGACCTGCAGGGCGAACGCCGCCTTGAACCCCAAGGCCATCTACCGCACGCCGCTGAGCCTGGACGACTACATGGCCTCGCGCATGATCTCCACGCCGCTGCGGCTGCTGGACTGCGACGTGCACTGCGATGCCTCCACCGCCATCGTGCTGTCGCGCATCGACGCGGCGCAGGGCGGGCCGAACCCTCCGGTGCGAATCGAGGCCATCGGTTCGGCCCTGCACCAGCCCTGGTCCTGGGACCAGATCCCGCTCACGCGCATGGCCGCCCACGACGCTGCGCAAATGATGTGGAAGCGCACCGACATCCGGCCTCACGAAGTGCGCCAGGCCCAGCTTTACGACGGCTTCTCCATCCTCACCCTGCTGTGGCTGGAGGCGCTGGGTCTCGCGGCCGAAGGCGAGGGCGGCGCCTTCATCGAAGGCGGACAGCGCATCGCCCGCGATGGGGTGCTGCCGGTGAACACCAACGGCGGGCAGCTGTCCGGCGGCCGCACCCACGGCCTGGGCTATGTGCACGAGGCCTGCCTGCAGCTGTGGGGCCGTGCCGGTGCCCGACAGATCACCCCCCACCAGGTGGCGGTGGCGGCCTCCGGTGGCGGACCTCTTGCCGGCAGCCTGCTGCTGGTGCGCGAATAGGAGTCGTATATGGACAAGACCTCTGCAGCCGCCGCGGCGGCGCCTCCCGAGTCGGGCGCCCCCGCGCACGGGCTGGGCATCGACGGCACCGAATTCAAGCGGGCCTGGCGCATCGTCGTGCTGGCCACGCTGGGGCTGGCCATCAATTCCAACTCGGCCATGCTCTATGCCTTCGGTGCCATGGTGGTGCCGCTGCAGCAGGCCTTCGGCTGGGAACGGGCCGACCTGCAGACGGCGGTCAGCTTCCTGTTCCTGGGCGCCATCGTCGGCTCGCAGGCGGTGGGCTGGCTGAACCTTCGCTTCGGCATGAAGCGGGTCACGCTGGTGTCGCTGACCTGCCTGTCACTCGGCTACGTGCTGCTGACCCGGCTGGGGCCGCAGATCTGGCAGCTCTATGCGATGTTCCTGCTGCTCTCGCTGGCCAGCATGGGCACGATGCACGTCACCTGGACCTACCTGGTGAACCTCTGGTTCGAGCGCAACCGGGGCCTGGCCCTGGCCCTGGTGCTGTCGGGCACGGGCCTTGCGGCCATGCTGGTGCCCTCGGCGGTCAGCGCGGTCATCACCCGCTGGAACTGGCAAGCCGCGTTCTGGCTGATGGCGGCACTGCCGCTGGTGCTGGTGGTGCCGCTGGTGCTGGCCTGGATGAAGGAGCCGCCCCGGGCCCTGCCCACCACGGCGAACCCGGGTGGCGGTGGCGCTGACGCCGCCGCCGAACGGCCGGGCCTGAGCTTCAAGGCCGGCCTGCGCAGTGGCCGCTTCTGGATGCTGAACCTGTCGCTGTCGCTGATCGTCGCCTGCATCGTGGGCATGGTGACCAGCGGCGTGCCGCTGCTGCGCGACAAGGGCCTGGACGCGACCGATGCCGCCCGCATCTTCGGAACCTTCGGCCTGTCGCTGATCCTCGGCCGCGTGGTCGTGGGCTATCTGGTCGATCGCCTGTGGGCGCCCGGCGTGGCTGCGGTCGCGCTCGCCCTGCCGGCCGTGGGCTGCGTGCTGCTGGCCACCGCAGGACCGGGCGACACGGTCCAGCTCGTGGCCGGCGTGATGCTGGTGGGCATCGGCTCGGGCGCCGAATTCGATGTCGCTGCCTTCCTGATGGCACGCTATTTCGGCCTGCGCGACTACGGGCGACTGTTCGGGGTGCACCTGGGGCTGATCACGCTGGCCTCCACCCTCGCGCCGCTGCTCTTCGGCCAGCTGTACCGCAGCACGGGGAACTACGATTCGCTGCTGATGGTGTGCGGCACCATCTTCCTGTTCGGCGGGCTGTCGCTGCTGGCGCTGGGCCGCTACCCTCGCTTCAGCGATTCGGCCCCTCCTGCGCCCTGATCCCTGCGCCCTGATCCCTGCACCCTTGTCTCGCGGTGCACCTCCCCCCTTGACCTGAATGACTTCGACTGCTCCCACCATCGTCATCGTCGGCGCCGGACAGGCCGGCTACCAGACCGCCGCTTCCCTTCGCCAGGAAGGCCATGAGGGGCGCATCGTGCTGGTGGGCGATGAACCCGGGCTTCCCTACCAGCGCCCGCCCCTGTCCAAGGCCTATCTGCTGGGCAAGGTGCAGGCCGGTGCGCTGCGTTTCCGGCAACCGGAGTGGTACGAGCAGAACCGCATCGAGCGCGTCGAGGCGCGCGTCACCGGCATCGACCGTGCGGCCAGGTGCGTGACGCTGGCCGGCGACGCTTCCTCGATCGGCTACGACCACCTGGTGCTGGCCCTGGGCGCGCGCAACCGCGTTCCCGCCGTGCCGGGCGTGCCGTGCGACGGCGTGCTGGGCATCCGCACGCTGGCCGACGCCGATGCGCTGGCCGGGCACCTGTCCAGTGCCCGGCGCGTGGTGGTGGTGGGTGCGGGCTTCATCGGCCTGGAGTTCGCGGCGGTCGCCGCCGCCCGGGGCCTGCAGGTGGATGTCCTCGAGCTGGGGACCCGGCCCATGGCGCGAGCGCTGAGCGAACCGACGTCCGCCGCCTTCGACGCCGCCCACCGCCAATGGGGCGTCAGCCTGCACTACGGCCAGGCCCTGCAGGAAGTGCTCGCCCGCTCAGGCCGGGTGAGCGGCGTGCGCACCACCGATGGCTCGGTGATCGACTGCGATCTGGTCGTCTATGGCATCGGCGTGCTGCCCAATGCGGAGCTGGCCGCACAAGCCGGCCTGGCGGTGGACAACGGGGTCTGTGTGGACGCCTTGCTGCAGACCTCCGACCCCGCCATCTCCGCCCTCGGAGACCTGGTGAGCTTTCCGACGCCCTGGGCAGCGCAGGCCATCCGCCTGGAATCGGTGCAGAACGCGGTCGACCAGGCGCGTGCGCTGGCCGCACGGCTGGCGGGCAAGCCGGCGTCGCCCTATGCCGCCCTGCCCTGGTTCTGGACCGACCAGGGCGATCTCAAGCTGCAGATCGCCGGCCTGTCGCACGGCCATGACAGCACCGCGGTGCTGGGCGATGCGGCGGCACGGCAGTTCAGCGTGCTGTGCTTCCAGGCGGGCCGGCTGGTGGCGGTGGAGTCGTGCAACCGGCCGGCCGATCACATGGCCGCACGCAAGCTTTTGGCGCGGCCCGATCCGCTGTCGGCACAGCAGGCGGCGCAGCCGGGCTTCGACCTCAAGGCCTTCGAGGCCGCCACGCGACCGGCCGCCTGAAGCCCAGGGCCGTGGCCCGGGCCCGGGCCTGGGCCGAAACCCTTCGCCCGGCCCACGCCGGGCAAGGTGCCCGTGCGACTCGACCGGTCAGAGCTTGTTCGAACCCATGCGCGCGAAGAACTCGCGCATCGGCGCCATCGCAGGCGAGTGGCTGGTCCATCCGCCATCCACCGGCAGCACGGCACCGGTGATGAAGGAGGACTCGTCGCTGGCCAGGAAAGCCACGACGTCGGCGATCTGGCGAGGGCGGCCCAGCTCGGGCGTGAGGTGCTGGTCGAGCAGGATCTGCTTGAGCTCGGCCGGCATGTGGGCCGCCGATTTCTCGGTCAGCGCCAGCCCGATCATGATGGCGTTCGAGCGGATGCCCTGCTTGCCGTACTGGGCCGCGACGGACCTTGCCAGCGCCATCAACGCCGCCTTCGATGCGGCATAGGAGGTGAGGGTGATGTCCCCGAGCGCTCCGAAGCCCGAGGTGGCGAAGATGATCGAGCCGCCGCCGCCCGTCAGCATGTGAGGCACCACATGCTTGCAGCACAGCATCGCACCGCGCGCATTGACGTCCATCGCCCGGTCCCAGGCGGCGATGTCGACGTTGACCACGTCGCGGTCGGCATGGCGCTGGGCGGTGTCCAGCGCCGCAGCGTTGTTGTGCAGGATGTCGATGCGACCGTAACGGCCCATGACCGCCTGCACCAGGGCCTGGATGTCCGATTCCGAAGCCACGTCGGCCTGCAGCGCGAGTGCGTCGCCCCCGCCGGTGCGGATGGCCTGCGCCACACGCTCGGCGGCCGGTCCGTCGATGTCTGCCACTGCCACTGCGGCGCCGTGTATCGCCAGCACCCGGGCGCATTCCTCGCCGAGTCCGGACCCCGCGCCGGTGACGATGGCCACGCGCCCGGTGAGCTTTCCTGCATTCATCGCCTGCTCCGTTGCCGGGCCGCCAAAAAGCCCTTGGGGGGATTCATCGTCAGGCCCCGCTGAAGCGCGGCGGCCGCTTTTCCTTGAAGGCCAGCGCGGCCTCCTTCACATCCTGCATGGGCGCGAGCTGGGCGAAGAGATCGAGTTCAAGGTCAAGCCCCGACTTGAGCTCGGTCTGCATCGCGGCGCGCGCCGCACGCTTGGCATATTGGGTGGCCGTGGGCGGCTTGGCGGCGATGCGTGCGGCCAGGGCCTGCACCTCGGCGAGCAGGCTTTCGGGGCTGGTCGAAACGCGGGTGACCAGGCCGATGGCCAGCGCCTGCGCGGCGCTCAGGCGCTCGTTGCTCAGCAGCAAGTCCAGTGCGCGGCCGTAGCCGACCACCCGGGGCAGGCGCTGGGTGCCACCGCCGCCAGGGATCAGCCCGAGCCCGGTCTCCGGCAGCGCCAGCGTTGCATCGGGTGAGGCGAAGCGGATATCGCAGGCCAGGGCGAGCTCCAGGCCACCGCCCATGCAGTAGCCGTGCAGGGCGGCGATGACCGGCTTGTCGGTGCGGTCGAGCGCCTCGATCCAGCGCGAACGCTGCATGCGGCGGCGCACCTGCACCGAGGTTTCTGCGCCTCGGCTCTCCTTGATGTCGGCCCCGGCGCAGAAGCCCCGCGGGCCTTCCCCGCGGATGACGATCACGTTCACCGACGGATCGGCGTCCAGCTCGGCCAGCGCGGCCGGGACGCCGCGGCGGATGCCGTCGTTGATCGCGTTGATCTGGGCCGGGCGGTCCAGCACGACCCAGCCCACGGCGCCGTCACGCTGGACGCGGACGACCGCCGCATCGGCCGGCGGCAAGCCGCGATCCACCAGGGGCGCGGCCACAGGCTGCTCGGTCACAGGATGCATGGACGCCTCAGTAGGCCTCGAACTCGAACAGCTGGCCGCGCAGGTCCTCGGGCTCGACCCGGATCAAGGGCTTGCCGCCGACCGCCTCGCTCTCGCTCACCCAGGTGAAGCGGGTGCCGCGGGCCTTCAGGTCCTCGGCCTTGGCCTCCAGGCCATGCACGGCGATGCGGATGTACCAGGGCCCGGGTCCCCAGGCGTTCAGGTAGGTGCCGGCGTCGCCGTTCCAGCGTGTGGCTTCGATGACGTCCAGGGACGCGCTGTTGGCCAGGGCGAAGCCCATCCGGGCGCGGCGGTAGCCTTCGGCCGGCAGGTGTTCGACCGCCGAGGCCGGCTCCCAGTCGAGGTTGCGCGAGCAGCAGCGCAGCGTCTCGTCCAGGTCGCGGACGAGGAAGCCACGGGCGGTGACCCGGACCATGTCACCCGGCTTGAGATCGCGGGGCTGCGGCGCGGGCACGGCGAAGGTCTCGGCCGGCAGTTGCAGCGGCTCGGTGGGCATGACCTCGATGCACAGCCCGCCGTCGACGTCCGGCCGGTAGCGCGGGTCCTCGGGCGTGCAGCCCATCCACATGCGGTCGAAGGGCATGTCGGGCGTGCGCCGGGCCATGCGGAAGCGCAGCCGCCGACGCATCAGCTTGTCCATCAGGACGTCGAACTTCTCGCCCCGCATGGCCAGCACGATGCTGTGGGTGATCATCGGGCGGTGCGGGCCCTGGTAGGCCTTCAGGCTCTCCAGGAAATCGTGGAACATGGGGTCGCCGGCGTTGGGCTGGTCCAGGTGCCACTGCGGCTCCACGCGCGTGGGCGCGACGGCCAGCGACTTGTGCACCCGCAGGAAATGCGCGATGTAGGGATGACCGTCGAAGGCCTGGCGCCACTTCGGGTGTGCATGGATGCCCAGGCGATCGGCCAGAACCTTGGCCATGTCGTCGGGGTCGGCCAACATCATGTCGGCGGTCATCAGCAGATCGAACAAGGGATGTCTCCAGGAGACGGGCGAGTCGCGGATGCGTCCCGGCCCGGAAGGACGCCTCAGGCCGGCACGGCCTGCGGCGCGACGGGCTGCGGCTTCGGGTTGAGCAGGAAGTGCGACAGCGCCGGAATCAGCACCAGGGCGCCGACCATGTTCCACAGGAACATGAAGGCCAGCAGGATGCCCATGTCGGCCTGGAACTTGATGGGCGACCAGGCCCAGGTGATGACGCCCGCGGCCATCGTCACGCCCACCAGCGCGACGACGCGGCCGGTGAAGTCGAGCGACTTCCGGTAGGCCTCGGCCAGGCTGGCACCGCGGCGCTGCAGCGCGATCTGGACACTGAGCAGGTACAGCGCGTAGTCCACGCCCACCCCGACGCCGACGGCGATCACCGGCAGCGTGGCCACCTTCAGCCCGATGCCCAGCCAGACCATCAGCGCCTTGCACAGGATGGTGGTGATGACCAGCGGGATCATCGCCACGATGGTGGCGCGCACGCTGCGGAAGGTCACCAGGCACAGCAGCGCGGTGGCGCCGTAGACGGCGAGGTACATCTTGACGATGCCGCTTTCCACCTCGATGTTGGTGGCCGCCTCGATGCCGGCCGAGCCCGCCGCCAGCAGGAAGCGGGTGCCGTCCTTGACATCGGGCGCACTGTTGTAGCGGTTGGCGAAGTCCTCGCTGACCTTCAGCACGCGGGCCACCGTGTCGGCCTTGTGGTCGGTGAGGTAGGCCACGAGCGGCGACACCGAGCAGCTGGTGTTGGTGATATCGGGGCTGGCGATCATCGCCGCGCCGACCGCCGCATTGGTCAGGGCCTGGTCGCGGCTCAGCGTGAGCCACTTGCCGCTGCCTTCGGACAGCGCCGAGGTGATGAAGCGAGTGGTCTCGGCCAGCGAGGTCGTGGCCTGCACGCCCTCGGTGGCCCGCAGCTGCAGCGCCAGCTCGTCCATCAGACGCAGCGAGCCATACAGGCGGCAGCCATCGTCCGGCGTGACCATGATGGCGACGAACTGGTCGCTCGACAGCCCGTAGCGCGAGGTGATGTAGGCGTTGTCCAGGTTGTAGCGGGAGTCCTTGCGCAGCTCGGGTGCGCCCGGGTCGAGGTCGCCGATGCGCAGGTCCATCATCACCACCGAGCTGATGGCCGTGACCACGGCGGACACCGCGATGGCCACCACCGCCCCGCGCCGCTCGGTGAGGCGGTCCAGCGCCGCCCACACCAACGCGCGTACGCCACGGTCGGCGTGCAGTTCACCCTCCTCGGCCAGCGCCCGCTGGGCGGCCGAAGCGCTGACGCCGATGTAGGACAAGGTGACCGGAATCAGCACCAGCTTGGTGAAGATCAGCACCGTGACGCCGATGCTCGTGGTGATGGCCAGGTCCCGGATGACCGGAATGTCGATGATGACCAGCACCGCGAAGCCGACGATGTTGGTCAGCAAGGCGGTGAGGCCGGCCATGAACAGGCGGCGGAAGGTGTAGCGGGCCGCCACGTACTTGTGGGTACCGCGCCCGACATCCTGCAGGATGCCGTTCATCTTCTGCGCACCGTGGCTCAGGCCGATGGCGAAGATCAGGAAGGGCACGAGGATGGAGTAGGGGTCGAGCTCGTAGCCCAGCAGCTGCATCAGGCCGAGCAGCCACACCACGCCGGCGATGGCGGTGGTCACCAGCAGCAGCGTGCTGCGCCAGCAGCGGGTGTAGAAGTAGACGAAGAAGCCCGCGATCAGCACCGACACCGCGAAGAACTGCATCACCTGCTTCAGGCCGTCGATGAGATCGCCGACGATCTTGCCGAAGCCGACGATGTAGACGCCGGTGCGTTCGCTTTCAAGCGAACGGATCTTCGACTCCAGCGCCTCGGAGAGCTCGCCGTAGTCCAGCGGCTTGCCGGTCTGCGGATGACGGTCCAGCAGGGGCACGACGATCATCGACGACTTCAGGTCGTTGGCCACCAGGCTGCCCACGATGCCGGCGCGGGCCACGTTGCTGCGAAGCTGGTCGATGGACGCGGCGCTGCCGTCGTAGTTGGCCGGCATCACCGGCCCGCCGGTCACCCCCTCTTCGGTCACCTGGCGCCAGCGGACGATGGGCATCCACAGCGACTTCATCCACGAACGGTCCACCCCGGGGACGAGGAAGACGGCGTCGTTCGCCTTGCGCAGCACCTCCTGGTAGGCGGGGTCGAAGATGTCCCCGCCGCTGCGGTTCTCCACGACGATGCGGATCGAATTGCCCAGCCCCGGAAGTTCCTTCTTGTACTTGAAGTAGTTCTGGATGTAGGGACTCGATGCCGGAATCATCCGTTCGAAGCTCGCGTTGACCTTGAGCTGCGCGGCGAAAAAGCCCAGTACCAGCGTGGCCACCCCGCACAGCAGCAGCACGGTGATGCGGTGGTTGAAGACCAGGCGTTCGAGCAGGCTCCCCGACTGGGTGTCGAAATCAGCCGGATCGCGGACGACCGGCATGGTCACCGTCTGTGCAGGTCCACTCATCGAAGATTCGTCCAGGTTGTGGGCAGCGTGCCGGCTTCAGCGCACCGCGTGGACGGCCCACTCGAGCGAGCCGGGCCCGTTCAGCCGCGCCACGGCGAGCCGCCGGTCGTCGGTGGCCACGGCACCCAGGATGGCCGGACCCGGCAGCCGGGGCAGGGAGCGGGCGCTGCGCGAGGCCAGATCGGCCAGCACCGCGTCCCCGTCCTGCGACACCAGCAGCACGCCGCTGGGCGTGTCCAGTGCAGCGATGAGGTTGCCCTCGACACCGGTCTTCACGGGATGCCAGCTGCTGCCGCTGTCGTCGCTGACGAAGGCATTGCCGCGCAGGCCATAGGCCAACAGGTGCTTGCCGACCAAGGTCACGCCGAAGAAGGTGCCCTTGTAGGGCGTCTCGACCCGCGCGAAGCGCCGGCCGTCATCGCTCAGCCGCAGCAGAAGGCCCTGTTCGCCGGCGATGTAGAACTGCCGGGCGTCGCCGCCCAGCGCATAGAGATGGTTGCGGAACTCGTTGTCCGCGTGCTCGAGCCAGGGTGCCCAGGTCTTGCCGCCGTCGGCGGTGTGCAGCATCAGCCCGAAGGCACCGACCGCCCAGCCCCGCTGGGCATCGATGAAGCGGATGTCCAGCAGCGGGGCAGGCCAGACGTCGGACGTGGCCGACTGCGACATCGCCGCCTCCACCTCGCGGGCAAGTTCAGGGTGGGTGGCCGCTGGATAGGCCTCGCGCAGCAGACGAAGCACGCTTCGACCATCGAGCACCCGCTGCCAGGTGGCCCCGGCATCGTCGGATCGCAGCGCCACCGCGTCATGGCCCACCGCCCACGCGACGGTGGGCGACGCGAAGCGCACCGACACGAGGTCGGTGGACACGGGGCTTTTCACCTGCCGCCAGGTGACGGCTCCATCCTCGGACAGCAGGATCACGCCCCGGGACCCGACACTCAGGACGCGCTGGCCCTGCCGGTCGATGCTGAGCACGGCACGAACCGGAACGCCGCTGGCAGCGGCCTGCCCGCCCGGCGGCACGACCGCCTGGTCGAGCAGGTCGGGCAGCGCCTGGCGGCTGCCCGGCGCCACCGCGAGCGCCAGGCCGACCGCAAGCAGCAGGCCCGCACCGGCGACCCGGGCCGCCACCGGGCGCAGCAGCGCCCGGCAGGACTTCATCACGACCCGCCCCAGGGCCATGCGCTCAATGCTCACAGTTCACGCTCCGGGGGCAGGGCGTACAGCGTGCGACGACCGGGATGGTCAGCGCTGCGTCTCGCGGGCGACGGTCGCCTCGGGCGCCATCTCGCGGTCCGGACGCGGCGCGACCACGCGGTAGCCACCGATGGCCACGTCGTTCACGTAGGCGTAGTTGCCCTTGTTGAAGTCGTAGATCACCGTGCGGTTGGCGCTGGGCTGCATCTTGTCGTAGAGCTGGGTCCAGCCGTTGAAGATCGAACGGTACAGGGTTCCGTTCTGGTCCCACGCGTCATACAGACCGGCGCCGGTCTGGTCCTCGTCGAAGTAGTAGGTGCGCTTGGAGTAGGCGTGGCGCATGCCCGGCTTGAGCGTCGCCTCGATGACCCACACGCGGTGCAGCTCCCAACGCTCGCATTCCGGGTTCGCATGCTTGGGCATGATCGCCTGCTCGGACGAGCAGAAGAAGGTGCCCTTGTACGAGTTGTAGGGGATGAACATCTCCTTGCGGCCCGAGAGCTTGAAGTCGAAGCGGTCCATCTTGCCGGAGAAGATGAAGAGTTCGTCGAAGAGCGTGACGCCGCCCTGGCTGGCCACCGGGGTGTCGTAGGCGAACTCGGGCGACAGCTTCACCCGGCGCTGACCGGGGGTGTAACTCCAGGCCCGCCGACCCTTGCCGGCCTGGTCGATGTTGTCGATCAGGCCGGACATGGCGCCGGCCGACCGGGCCGGCGCGGTGGTGTAGGAGTAGGTGCGCAGCGAGATGGTCGTGTCGCGGTCGGGCATCGCCACCTGGTAGTAGGGAATCTCCAGCGCGGTGGCCTGCTGAGCGGTCAGCGTCGGCTTGCCCGAGGTGTCGATCACCCACGAGCGGTTGGCCGAGGTGGTGGTGAGGTTGTGGCCGCGATAACCGACCAGCTGGTTCCACATCGCCTCGAAACCGCTCTTGGGAATCGGGAAGGGGAAGCCACCGGCACAGCCTGCGTCGATGGACAGGTTGTCGGCTCCGATCTTGCAGGTGGTCGCGTTGCGCACCGAGTTCTGCAGCACGAAGTCGGGGAAGGCCACCGTGCGGCGCGACGGGTAGATGTCCAGGTAGTAGGTGGTCGGGTTGGCCTTGAGCAGGGCCTTCTGGCCCTCGCTCAGGAACTTGTCGTACTGCGCCATGTTGCGCGCGTCGATGCGGAACAGCGGCTTGTCCGACTCGAAGGGGTCGACCCACAGCCCGCTGTCGGGCTTGAAGCCCGCCGGCGTGCCGCGATAGCCGCCGGTGTAAGGCGGGATGGTGCCCTCGGCGTTGCCGGCCCGGATGGCGCCGAACTCGGTGAGCGTGGTGCCGATCTGCCGGGCTTCCTCGGCGGTGACGGCAGCCAGGGCGGGAGCGCCGACGGCAAAGGCCAGCGCGGCGGCGAGGGTGATCTGCTGGAGTTTCATGTCAGGTCTCTTTCGCTGTCGATCAGAACGACGTCTTGTACGTGGCCACGATCCAGCCGCGGTCGGTCGCACCGAGCGAGCTGCCCAGGGAATTGCCGCCGATCAGGGCGCCGGTGGCCGTGTGGTACTTGCCCGGAACGCTGATGTCGGCGTAGCGCAGCGAGAACTCGTGCTTGGCCGAGTAGGTGGCCACCGCGCCGATGGAGAAGGAGCGCAGGTTCTCGAAGCCGCCGCCGCCGGTGGGCGCGGTGCCGCGAAGGCCGGCGTTGAAGGAGATCGGCAGCGACAGGTCCCAGGACGGCGCGATCTGGATCCACTGCGGCGCGAAGTTGACCGCGAGCTGCAGGAAGTTCTTCGTCGAGCAGGTGTAGCCGCGGTCCGCCACATCGGTGGCGGGCGCGCCGGCCGGCTTGGTGCAGCCGACGAAGCCCTCGCCGCGGAACAGGTTCTCTCCGGCCGTGATCTTCTGCAGGCGGCTGTAGGCCATCTCGACGATCAGGTTGCCGGTGTCCCACAGCGGCGTCTTGGGCAGCAGGTACAGGCCGTTGACGACCGCGTGCAGCGTGTCACCCTTGGCGCCGGTGCTGACCAGCGGGCTGTTGTAGGTGGCCACCGAGTTCAGGTGGGCGTTCTTGCGCATGGACAGGTCCATGCCCACGCTGACCGGGCCCACGCTGCGCGACAGGCTCAGGCCGATGAGCTTGGTGTCGGTGGGGTAGACGAAGCGGAAGCTCGACGGCACGGTCGTGGCCGCGTTGCCCGGCACGAGCTGCGTGAAGCTCATGAACTGGATGCCGGTCTCGGGGTTGTAGTCGTTGAACTCGCGGTAGTAGAGGCCCACCGTCGATTCGATGGGCGCGACGTCCCAGCGCAGACCCAGGCCCCAATTGCCGCGGTTGCCGGGCTCGAGGTTGTCGACCCGGTTGGCGGCGAAGCCGGTCGTGACGCCCAGGCGGTCGACGTTCGGCGAGGTGTCCGCTCCCATCAGGTAGGTGCCGCTGTTGGGCACCCGCGTGGGCTTCCACTCGAGGAAGTACTGGCCCATCAGGGACAGGTCGCCGGTGAGCTGCGCCTTGAACGACAGCTGGTTCAGCGGCAGGAACACTTCCTTGGTCTCGATGCCGGGGCTGGCCACGGCCTTGACGCCGTCGATCGGCGCCTGGCCGTAGCTGATGGCGTGGCCGCCGATGAGCAGGCCCTCGCCCCAGACGAGCGCATGGCGACCCAACCGGGCGTTCACCGGGACCGGGCCCAGGTTGAGGTTGGCCCAGACGAAGGCGTCGAGCACCTCGGCCGAAGGGCCGTTGACGTAGCGCTTGACCTTGTCGTTGTAGGTGTTGTTGAAGTAGCTGGTCGGCACGCGGCCGTTGCCACCGGGCGAGGTGACGGTCGCGTCGCGGTAGGCGGCGTCGTACCAGCCGGCAGCACTCACCCGCGCACCGAAGATGCGCTTGTAGTTGACGTCCATCTCGCCCAGCAGGTCGAAGCGGTTGGTGACGATGTCACCCTTGCCGAACTTGGCGTTGCTTTCGTCGTAGGACGTGCTGGCGAGGATGCGGGAGTCCTGCGACTCCACCCGCGTGCCCAGGTTGTAGCGCACCGTGGCGTCCAGGCGCAGCGTGAGATCGGGATTGCCGGTGTCGATTTCCGCCGCTCCCGCTGCGCCCATGCACAGAGCGAGCGCCGCGGCGATCGGGGTGTACCGGAAGCCCCGGCCGGACTGGTGAGCGCGACTTGCCATTGCTTGTCTCCGTTGTGATCAACCTGTGGCCCCGCCGCCTGGCAGGGGCCGTCGCCCGCCTCGTGGCCACCCCTTCAAGGAGGGCGGTCGCACGGGCTTGAATTCTGACTACGGCAACAAATTCTAGATAGAGAATTTGTGCGGCCGACGAGCGTTTCTACCTACCCCACCCGCACCGGCCTGCCCCGCACCGGCGCGGACCTCGGATCGAAGCCATGCACGACCGCCGCAGCCCTGACGTTGTCTCAAGCTGAACTGACTGTCAATCAGTTTTCCGGGTCTCAAGGGAAAACGCCAACCCGGCACCGGATCGCGGCCCGTGCCGTCCTCGGGCGCTTGCACGGGGCGAGTGGCTGCGTCGGGCATGCACCAAGCCATGCCCGTACACTGGAATCATCGATCGCGCCCCTCCTGCACCATGAACAGAGCTGACACCTCATCACCTGCCGAAACCAATCAGCAGGGTCAGACCCTCGGTCGAAAGGGACTGCAGACGCGGCGCAAGCTGATGGACTCCGCGCGCTCGCTGCTCGAGGTCTATTCGCCGGTGGAACTCACCGCGGTGTCCATCGCCAAGGCGGCGGGAACCTCGTCGGCGAGCTTCTACATGTACTTCGAGGATGTGCGCGACATCCTCTACGCGCTGGCCGTCGAAGCCGCAGCCGAGATGGCGGCCATCCACGAGACGGTGCGCCAGCCCTGGCAGCCTGCCGAGCTGTCCCGGCAGGCGGTGGAACTGGTGGAGCGCTTCAATGGCGTGTGGCAGCACCATCGCCAGATCCTGCGCTTTCGCAACCTCGAAGCCGACCGCGGCGACCCCCGCTTCGAGGCGCTGCGCATGAGCACCTACGTGCCCTTCATCGATCTGCTCGCCCGCCAGTTGATGGCCGCGAGCCCGCCCGACCGGCCGCGGCCGAGCCTGAGCCAGGCCTTCGCGCTGGCCTCGGTCGTGCACGCGGCGATGGAACGCCTGGCCTCCACCGACCCGGCCGTCGTGGCCCGCGGCGTGGGCGTGCAAAAGCTCAACGACGCGCTGGGACACGTGATCCAGGCGGTGTTCCATGCCGGCGCGCCGGTGGGCGCGACCACCGCCCGCACGGCAGCCCGCAAGGTGGAGCCCGCTGCGGCAGCGCCCTCCCCCACCCCGGCGGCGGCACCCGACGCCCCGCCGGGCGGCAAGGCGGCGGCCAAGTCGGCCCGGTCCGGCGTGCGGCGCCAGAAGCCGGCCGCCTGACGCAGCCCGCCCTTCGGGGCGTGGGCCGCACCCGGCCCGACTGGACGCCGGACGGCGTGCATGAGAAACTGACGGACTGTCATTTCATGCCGGGCGTCAACATGTCAGCTGCCTTTCCCCACCTGTTCGCGCCGCTGCGCCTGGGCAACGTGACGCTGCCCAACCGGGTGGTGATGGCGCCGATGTCGACCAACCTGGGCAGCAGCACAGGCGCGGTCACGCCGGAACAGGTGGCCTTCTACCGCGCGCGCGCCGCCGGTGGCACCGGGATGATCATCGTGGAGTTCTGCTGCGTGCACGCGGCCAGCGGACGTTCCGAACACCGGCAGCTCACGCTCGAGGACGGCACCCACCTGCCCGGGCACCAGCGCCTGGTCGAAGCCATCACCAGCGCCGGCAGCGTGGCCTGCCTGCAGCTGCAGCACGGCGGACAGGGCGCGAAGAAGGAGCTGGTCGAGGGCGGCGTGCCGGTCGCACCCAGCGAGGTGGTTTCCAAGCGCGACCCCGCCCGCGTGCTGGCCCGCGCGCTGACTGGCGACGAGATCGAGCACCTGATCGAGTGCTTCGGCCGCACGGCCGAACTCGGCGTGAAGGCGGGCTACCAGGCCTTCGAGCTGCATGGTGCGCACGGCTACTTGCTGACCTCCTTCATCTCGCCCTTCACCAACCACCGCGATGACGCCTGGGGGGGCGACGAGTCCCGGCGCCTGGCGTTTCCCACGCGCGTCATCGAGCGGGTGAAGCGGGCCATCGGCGATCGTCCGCTGCTGTACCGGCTGTCCGCCGACGAATTCACCCCGCTCGGGCTGGGCATTGCCGACATGGAGCGCATCGCGCCCCGGCTGGTGGCCGCCGGCGCCAATGCGCTGCACATCTCCGCCGGTCTGGGCTGGACGGGCCTGGACAAGGTGATCGACCCGATGTCCGCACCGGAAGGCTGGAAGCTGCCCTTCGCACGACGCATCCGCGCCGCCGCTGGCGTGCCGGTGATCACGGTGGGCCAGATCCGCTGGCCCGACACCGCCGACCGCGCCATCCGCGAAGGCGACGCTGACCTGGTGGCGCTGGGCCGGCCCCTGCTGGCCGACCCCGACTGGGCCCTGAAAGCCCGGGCGGGCCGCAGCGACGACATCCGCCCCTGCACCTCCTGCAACTACTGCGTGACGATGGGCAGCGGCGAGGACGGCCGGATCGGCTGCGCCGAAAACCCCCGCACCGGCCGGGAACTGGAAGCGGCCCCGCAGTCTGCGAACGCCGGCCGGGTGGTGGTGGTGGGGGCGGGTCCGGGCGGCATGGCCGCTGCGCTGATGGCCCGCCAGGCTGGCTTCGACACCGAACTCCAGGAAGCCCGGGCGGCCCTGGGCGGCGGCCTGATCGCGTCCGCAGCACCGCCGCACAAGGACAAGCTGCAGTGGTATCAGCACTACCTCGAGCGCCAGCTGGCCGCCAGCACCGTGGTCGTTCGCACCGGCACGCGGGCCGATGCGGCCTCGCTGGCCGGCCGCCCGCCCCGCCTGGTCGTGCTGGCCCAGGGCGGCCAGGCCAACCGCCTGCCCATCGAGGGCATCGACCTGCCGCTGGTCATGGACGCCTATGAACTGCTGATGGGCGATGCGGACGCCTCGCTGCCGTCCCCGGACCAGGAGGCCCCGCCCCTGCTGGTGTATGGCGGTGGCGAGACCGGCTGCGAGACGGCCGAGTACCTGAGCGAACGCGGCCATGCGGTGGTGCTGGTCAGCCGCTCGCCGGCCCGGCAGCTTGCCCGCGCCGCCGAAGGCATCTACCGCAGCGTGCTGCTGCAGCGCCTTCGCGCCAACACCCGCGTGAGCGTGCGCGAGACGACCCAGCTCACCCGGATCTGCAGGGACGGATGGGTCGAGCTCACCCGGGCGGACGGTGAAATCGAAGGGCTGCAGGTCAGCCGCGTGCTGATCGCCCAGGGGCGCAGCCCCGACCACCACCTGCGCGACGAACTGATCGCCGCCGGCATCCCCTGCGTGGAGATCGGCGACGCGCGCACCGGGGGTCGCATCGGGGATGCCGTCCACGATGCCTACCGCGCCATCCAGTCCTTGTGCGCCACGACGGCGCACTCCCCCGCCTCCGCATGCTGAACCGAGACCCCGCCATGAACGAAGCCCAGACGCCTGAACACCGCCACGACTGCCGCCTGGACGGCCAGGTGGCGCTCGTCACCGCCGGCGGCAACGGCATCGGTGAAGGCATCGTGATGGCCCTGGCGCGCCAGGGTGCTGACATCGCCCTGGCCGACATCGACGCCGCCAGCGGCGAGCGGGTGGCCGCTGCGGTTCGCTCGCTGGGCCGAAGCGCCTTCTTCGTGCAGACCGACATGGCCGACACCCAGGCCGCGCGCGGCATGGTGTCGCAGGTGGCAGAGCACTTCGGGCGCATCGACATCCTGGCCAACAACGCGGGCGGCGGCCGGCCCGTGGCCTTCATGGAGCAGAGCGAGCGCAGCTGGCGCCGCCACATCGACCTCAACCTGGTCAGCATGCTCACCGCCACCCAGGCAGCCGCCGAGGTGATGATCGCCGGGCGGCGCGGCGGCTGCATCGTGAACATCGCCAGCAGCGAGGCGCTGCGGGCAGCGCCGGGCTATGCGGTCTATGCCGCGTGCAAGGCCGGCATGGTCAGCTTCACCCGCAGCATGGCGCTGGAGCTGGCCGACCACGACATCCGCGTCCACGCGCTGGCGCCCGACATGATCGACACGCCCGGGCTGCGGCCCTATTACGCGCAGGCCAGCGCGGCCGACATCGACTCCCGCGACCGCTACATCCCGATGCGCCGCATGGGCACCATGGACGAAATGGGCGACATCGTGGCCTTCCTGGTGTCGGGCATGGCCTCCTACCTGAACGGCGTGACCTTGCCCGTGGATGGTGGAGCGAGCGCCTCGCACGGCTGGACGCGCGCGCCCGGCAGCCGCAAGTGGGTGCTGCACCACGCCTGAACGCGGCGGACGGCCTGCGAGGCCGTCCGCAGTCGGCCCGCTTCAGGCCCGGCCCGCGGGCACCGGCTCGTTGAAGGGCCGGCCCTTGTCGGGCCGATGATCCTGCGGCAGCCCGAGCACCCGCTCGGCCAGCGTGTTGATCAGCACCTCGTCGGTGCCGCCAGCGATGCGCAGGCTCGGGTCCATCCAGGCCGGCGTGAAGTCGGTGGCCGCACGTGCATCGGCGTGCAGCTGCAGCGCCGACGGGCCCTGCAGGTCCATGGCGAGCGCGGCCACGCGCTGGCGGGCGCGGCCCAGCAGCAGCTTGCGCAGCGACCCCTCGGGCCCGGGTTCACGGCCGGCGGCCATGGCGTCCAAGGCTCGGCGGTGGATGTTGCGCATGCCCAGGCGCTCGACGATGCCCTGCGCGAGCACCGACCGGAACTCGCCGTTGTCCAGCGCGCTGCGTCCGGCGATGCGCTGGCCCGCGGCCAGCGACGCGAAGGCTTCGAGCGGCGGCGCGTAGCCGCTCTCGTCCACGACCGCGTAACGCTCGATCATCAGGGTCTCGATGGCCACCTTGAAGCCGGCGCCCACCGCGCCCAGGCGCTGGCTGTCCGGCACCAGGACGTTGTCGAGGAAGACCTCGTGCAGGTCCTGTTCGCCGCCCAGGCGGCGGATGGAGCGCACGGTGATGCCCGGCGTGCGCATGTCCAGGAAGAAGTAGCTCAGGCCCGCGTGCTTGGCCACCGTCGGGTCGGTGCGAACGACGATCACCGCCCAGCGGGCGATCTGCGCCCAGCTCGTCCACAGCTTCTGGCCGTTGATGCGCCAGCCGGCGTCCTCCCCGCTGCCGTCGCGTTCGGCGCGGGTGCGAAGTGCGGCGAGATCCGATCCGGCCCCCGGCTCGGAGAACATCTGGCACCAGATCTCGTCGCCGCGCAGGGCCGGCGGGCCGAGCTCCCGACGCACCGACTCGGGCGCGTACTTCATCAGGATCGGAACCGGATTGCTCAGGCTGACGCTGAAGTAGACGGTAGGCAGGTCATAGCGCATCTCCTCCTCGGTGAAGGCGAGCTTCTGCAGCTCCGTGCCGCCAGCGCCGCCGTAGGCAGTGGGCAGCGTGATGCCGGCATAGCCATGCGCGAACTTCAGCGCCTGCCAGGCGCGTCCGAGGGCAAGGTCCTGCTCGAAGCCGAGCCCGCGGCGTGCCGCGCCGCTGAAGCGCGGCGCGTGCTCGCGCAGCCACGCCACCGCGCGGGCGCGGTAGGCGGCCAGGCGCTCGGGGTGGTCGGGATGGTCGGGGTGCTCGTTCATCAGGGCCTCGGCTTCAGACGGAGGGAACGACGGCCTGTCTGGCCAGGAACTGGTCGACCAGGCGCTCTCGCCACAGGGCGCTGCTGCCCAGCTCCAGCGCCAGCGCCCGGGCGCGCCGGTAATGGCGATGGGGCGCCGCCTCGCGGGTGACGCCCAGCGCGCCGAACACATTGATGCAGTCGCGCGCGGCCAGCTCGAACGCGTGGTTGGCGGCCAGCCGCGCGGCAGCCGCGGCCTCATGGCACTCAGCGGCATCGGCCACCTGGGCGGCGGTGCCGGCGTCGTCGTCCAGCAGCGCCAGCGCCGTCAGCGCGCAGCCGCGCGCGATCTCGATGGCCGCATAGATGTCGACCAGCTTGTGCTTGATGGCCTGGAAGCGCGCGATCGGCTGGCCGAAGGCCACGCGCTGCTGCGCATGCTCGATGGCCAGGGTCAGGGCAGCCTGCGCACCGCCCAGCTGCTCGAAGGCGCACAGCGTGGCCGCGCGATCGAGCAGCTGCTCCAGCGCCGAGCGGTCGCCCAGGCGGATGGCCGGCGCACCGCTCAGGCGCAGCGTGGCCAGGCCCCGTGCGTCGTCCACGGTGGGAACGGGCTCGCGCGAAACCTCCGGCACCGAAAGCGACAGCAGCCACAGGCCGGTGCGCGCGTCCTCGTCCTCGGCGGCGACCAGGGCGAGGTCAGCCACGGCCGCGAAAGCCACGGTGGACACCGTTCCGGTCAACCGGCCCCGGGCGGCCAGCACGCCTTCGCCCTGCACCAGCAGTCCGCAGCCGAGCGCGGGCAGCGCCACGCAGGCGGTGAGGCTGCCCTCGCGCAGACCCTGCATCCAGTGCGGGGGTGCCGTTGCGCCATCGCCGGCCCGCAGCAGCGCCAGCGTCAGCGCGGCCGGCGCCAGCGGAAGCGCCGCATTGGCCTGGCCGAGCGTTTCCTGCAACACGGCCAGGCCCGCCCAGCCCAGGCCGGAGCCGCCGTGGCTTTCGGGCAGCGCCACCGCCGGCCAGCCCTGAGCGGCCACCAGTTGCCACAGCGCATGGTCGAAGCTGCCCGCGGTGTCGAGCAAGGCTTCGAGCCGCTTGGGGTCGACCTGTTCGCGCAGCAGCCGCTGCGCCTCATGGCGCACCGCCTCCAGTTCCTCGTTCAGCGCATGGCTCATGGCATTGGGGTCTCAGACAGGTTCGAAACAAGGCAGGTGGACATCGTCGGCGGCGACGAATCGGACCTTCACCCGCTGGCCGATCGCGACATCGGCGGCGGGCATGCCCAGGATGCGGGTGGTCAGCCGGATGCCGGGGTCTTCGTCTAGCGTGACCCTGGCGATGGCGTAGGGTTCGGCGAGCGCGGGCGTCCAGGCCTGGTGATTGACCGTGACCGCCTCGACGGTGGCCAGGCCACTGACCACCTGAGGGCTCACATCGTGGCTCTGGCAACGGGGGCACACCGGACCCGGCGGGTGCAGCCACGCGCGGCAGGCGCCGCAGCGCAGCAGCCGCAGCTGGCCATCGGCCCCGCTGGTCCAGAAGAAGCGGTTGAATTCGTCGAGGGCTGGCAGGGCGGCGGGCATGCGAACTTTCCGAAGCAGGGGTTTCAGGCCGAAGCGTCAGGCACGCACTGCACGCTGCCGTGACCCAGGACCGGCGCATCGCGCTCGACGGCGCGCATGCGGAAGACGGCCTCGCCAGGCGCCAGGTGCCACAGCTCGATGCGCAAGGTCTCGTCGCTCAGCATCGGGCCGGCATAGCGCACGCCGAAACGGCGCAGCGCCTGCGCCTGGTTGTCGCAGGTCAGGGCCAACACCGCCCGCCCGGCCAGGCCGAAACAGCCCACGCCGCGCAGCATGCGCTGACCCGGGCGCAGCACCAGCCCGCCGGCCACCTGGAGCTCGGCCGACAGGCAGAAGGAGGTTTGCTGCGCGGGCGGAGAACGAAGCTCGATCGAGCGGTCGGGCGCGCGGTCGGGCAGCGGCGCCGGCCGCGCGGCGTCGGGCGCCGGACCGCCGAAGCCGCCGTTGCCGCGCAGCACCGTGGTGACATCCACATCGGCGTAGGCCGCGCCGCCCGGCTCGCCCAGCGTCAAGCGCTGCAGCATCGACGCGCCCTTGTCCGCACCCCGGTCGCGGATGTCCACGACCCTCTGCGTCAGCACCGCCTGCCCGGCGAGGGGCAGCGGGCGGTGCACGGTGAGGACTTCCTCGGCGTGGACGATGCGGCGCCAGTCGATGCCGGTGTCGGCTTGCTGCTGCCAGAACTCGCCGTCGCACAGCGGCACCGCGATCATCGGCAGGGCCAGCGCCTGCTGCGCATCGAGGTAGCGCGCATCGTGCGGGGCCATGGCCCCGCCCAGGCCGGCACCGAAGTCGCGCGCCCAGCGCAGCGACTGCTCAGCCGTCCAGTGACGCGGTTCCGGCGCGAAGCTGCGCGCCAGCAGCCGCTCGCGGTCGAAGGGGACGCAGGACGGTGCGCTCACGCGTCGAACTCGGCGCAGCCGTTGGACAGCACCAGCACGTCCCGCTCGACCACGCGCACCTGGAAGGCGGCGCGCCCGGGCCCCTCCCGCCAGACCTCGGTGCGCAGCGTCTCGCCCGGATAGACGGGGCTCGCGAAGCGCAGGTCCAGGCGCCGCAGCCGGGCCGGCTCGTTGCCGCACAGCAGCTTGAGCACCGCCCGACCGGCCACGCCATAGCTGCACAGGCCGTGCAGGATGGGACGGTCGAAGCCGGCGCGGCGAGCCATGCCGGCGTCGATGTGGATGGGGTTGGGGTCGGCGCCGGCCAGCCGGTAGAGGGCGGCCTGCTCCGGCCGGGTGGGCAGGTCCAGCGCGGCATCCGCAGGACGGTCCGAAGGCACCGCGTGCGGACGGGGCTGCCCTTCGGCGCTGCCGCCGAAGCCGCCGTTGCCGCGCAGGAAGATGGACATCCGCACTTCGGCCAGCAGTTCGTCGCTGGCCTGGTCGTGCAGCTGCCGCGAGAGGATCAGCACCGCGCCCTTGTCGGCACCCTTGTCGTAGAGGGCCTCCACGCGGTGCCGCCCGACCAGCGTGCCCGACGCCGGCAGCGGCCGGTGCAGGCGCAGGAACTGTTCGCCGTGGAGCAGCCGGGTGAGGTCGATGCCCAGCGACGGGTCGCCCAGCCAGAAGTCGCCACCCGCCAGCACGACCGCCATCGTGGGCAGCGCCTTCAGACCGCGCTCGTAGACGAACTGCGGATCCTGCGGCGGGTTCTCGGTCGCCGCGGCGACGCCCAGCGCATAGAGGATGGTGTCCTGCGCGGTGTAGCGGTGGACCGAATCGGCAATCGGCCAGTGGCGCAGCTTGTCGGCGTCGAGAGGCAAGGCGTTCTCCGTCGGGCCCGTTGCGGGCGGGTGAAGGTCCAATAACTGTTGGATCGTCAGTTTTATGCTAGCACGTGCCGCCGCGGGCTGCCAGGACCGTGGCCTGCCAAAGCCCACGGGCGGCAGATCAATGCGCCGCCAGATGCGCGGTCCAGCGCGCGTGGTCGTCACGGTGCCGTGCGATGGCCACCAGCAGCGCCAATGCCGCCCCGGCCATCGCCACGCCGCAGACCCAGGCCATGCCCTGCCGCAGTGAATCGTTGCCGCCGAAGTAGGTGCTCAGAACTCCCACGGCGAAAGGGCCGACGCCATAACCCAGCAGGTTGGAGACCACCTGCGCGGAGGCGGTGGTCATGCCGCGCATCTGCGGCGGCATCAGTTCCATCGCGGTGCCGAAACCGGAGGGAAAGACAGCGAAGGCGAAGAAGGCCGCGGCGAAGGCGCCGCCCACGGCCCAGGTCAGGTCGGTGGCCAGGGCTGCGACGACGCCAGCGGGCGTGGCGATCACCGCCATCGCAACGCAGAACCACAGCCGGCGACGGGTGCTGCCACGGCCGACGCGGTCCGCGGCCAGCCCGCCGAAGAGTGTGCCCAGCGAGGAGAACAGACCGAAGGTGAGCGCCGTGATCAAGCCGGCCTTGCCCAGGGACAGGCCATGGCTTCGCATCAGCAGGGCCGGAAGCCAGGCGCCGATCGCGGCAACCCCGGCGGAAACCAGACCCACGGCCAGGATCAGCGCCAGCACCGCGCGCTGGCGGAACAGGAAGGCGAACACCTCGCGCAGGCCAGGCGGCGCCACGCGGGCAGCGGCGGCGGCGGCGTCGCCCGGCTCGCTGGCGCCGCGCTGCACGTCGCGCAGGGTGAACCACACCAGAAACCCGAGCAGGATGCCCGGCAGCCCGGCGGCCAGGAAAGCAGCGCGCCAGCCGTACTGCGCCGCGACGACAGCGGCGATCAGCGCGCTGGCCGCCGCACCGATGCCGGCGCCCAGGTAGTAGATGCCCAGTGCGGACGAACGCAGCCGCGACGGGAAGAGATCGGAGATCAGGGCCATTGCCGTGGGGGTTCCGCCGGCCTCGGCCGCACCCAGCAGCACCCGCGTGACCAGCAGGGTCGCGTAGCTCTGCGCCAGACCGGCCAGCGCGGTGAAGCTGCTCCACGCCACGACGACGGCGCCCATCAGCCTGCGGCGGTTGACGCGGTCGATCAGATAGCCGAACGGAATGCCCGCCAGCGCGAAGGACACCCCGTAGGCCAGCCCGGTGAGCAGCCCGAGCTGGCTGTCGCTCAGCCCGAACTCGCGCCGGATGGGCTCGGCCACGATGGAGATGACGGTGCGGTCCAGGTAATGGCAGCCGTAGATCAGGGTGAGGATCGCAAGCGCATACCAGGCGCCCGGGGCCGGCGCATCGCCCGGCACCGGCGGGTTGGCCGGGGCGGCGGGCGCGGGCTCTGGGTTTTCGCGGTTCATGGGCGCTGCTCCTGATGCGTCGCTGCAAGACACCCCGGCGGGGCGCGGGACCGGGCACCGAACCCGACCTGCGGGCGGCCGGCACCTGACCTTCCCAGTAGGCCCGAACCCGATGGAGCGGGCGACAGCGCAGACCCCAGCTTGACAGATAACTGTCGGTTTGTTAGTTTTCGACCCATCGCATCCGAGCGGTGGAAGCATTCAGGTCCCACCCTCCCCCACCTTCTGGTGCAAGCCCCCAAGCGCCTCCCCGCGTGTCGCACCGATCCCCTGGCTGCAGCGACGCCCCACCCTGCGGACCTGCAGGTCCGCCCTTGATTCTGGAAAGCCCCGTCCCATGGCACTGCTCGATGGCAAGGTTGCACTCATCACCGGCGCCGGCCGGGGCATCGGCGAGGCCTACGCCCGCCTGTTCGCCGCCGAAGGCGCCGCGGTGGTGATCAATGACGTCGGCCGCGACGAAGCCGGACACCACACGGCCGCCGCCGTGGCCGAGGCCATCCGCGCGACGGGCGGACGTGCGGTGGCGCACACCGAGGACATCTCCACCGTCGCCGGCGGCAAGAGCCTGCTCGACGCGGCGCTCGGCGCCTTCGGCCGCGCCGACATCCTGGTCAACAACGCGGGCATCCTGCGCGACAAGAGCCTGCTCAAGCTCGAGGAAGCCGACTGGGACCTGGTGATGCAGGTCAACCTGAAGAGCATGTACTGCTGCACCCGCCCGGTGTTTGCCTGGATGAAGGACAACGGCGGCGGCGTGATCGTCAACACCAGCTCCACCTCGGGGCTGGTGGGCAACTTCGGGCAGACCAACTACGGCGCCTCCAAGGCCGGCGTGATGGGCTTCTCCAACGTGCTCGCGCTCGAAGGGGCCAAGGCCGGCATCCGGGTGTGGACGATGGTGCCCACGGCGCTGTCGGCGCTGACCGCCCCGCTGATGAGCGAGGCCATGAAGCAGGAGCTCGCCGCCGAGCACGTGGCCCACGCGGCGCTCTACATGGTGAGCAGCCTGTCCGGGCAGCGCACCGGCCACGCCCTGTTCGTGTCGGGCCACAGCATCCGCGAGCTCAAGCTGGTGGCAGCCGAAGGCATTCCCGGTGCCGGCTACCGGCCGGGCTTGACCGCCCACGACATCGCCGCCGCCGAGGACCGGATCTTCCGCCCCGAGAAGGCGCTGACGATCATGGACTTCGCCAAGTGATCCACCCCCACAACCGAAAGCACACCGAATGACTGGAACCGTTCGAATCGCCGGGGTCGGCATGGTGAAGTTCACCAAGCCGGGCAAGAGCGAGATGTACGACGTCATGGGCGCACAGGCCGCCCGTGCCGCACTGGCCGATGCCGGCATCGACTACAGCGAGGTGCAGCAGGCCTACACCGGCTTCGTCAGCGGCGATACTTGCTCGGGCCAGACGGCGCTGTACGGCGTCGGGCAGACGGGCATCCCCGTGGTGAACGTCAACAACGCCTGCGCCACCGGATCGACCGCGCTCTTCCTCGCCCGCCAGGCGGTGGCCAGCGGCCAGGTCGACGTGGCGCTCGCGCTGGGCTTCGAGCAGATGCTGCCGGGCGCGCTCGCCGCGGACAGCTCGCGCACCCCCATCACCCTGCGCCTGGATGCCGCCACCGAGGCGATCTGCGGCATCGACCGCAGCGTGCCGGTGGGCTTCCAGTACTTCGGCCAGGCCGGCGCCGAATACCTGCGCCGCTACGACCAGAAGGCCGAGCTCTTCGGCCAGGTCTCGGTGAAGGCCCGCCGCCACGCCGGGCGCAACCCCTATGCCCTGTTCACCACGCCGCTCACGCTGGACGAGGTGATGTCGGCGCCGCACATCTTCGGCCCGCTGACCCGGCTGATGTGCTGCCCGCCCACCTGCGGCGCAGCCGCCGTCGTCGTGGTGTCCGAGGCCTACGCGCGGCGCAGGGGCCTGAAGGCGGAGGTGCATCTGGCCGGCATCGCGCTCGTCACCGACCAGGCCGACAGCTTCGACTCCGGCAGCATGATCAACGTCGTCGGAGCCGGGCAGACGCGACGCGCGTCGCAGCAGGCCTATGCGCAGGCCGGCATCAGCGCGGCCGACATCGACGTGGTCGAGCTGCACGACTGCTACTCCACCAACGAGGTCATCAGCTACGAGGCCCTGGGCCTGTGCCCGGAAGGCGGCAGCGCCAAGTTCATCGCCGACGGCGACAACACCTATGGCGGCCGCGTGGTCACCAACCCGTCGGGCGGACTGCTCTCCAAGGGCCACCCGCTGGGCGCGACCGGCCTCGCCCAGATCACCGAGCTCACCTGGCACCTGCGCGGCACCGCCGGCGAGCGTCAGGTCGAAGGGGCCCGCGTGGGCGTGCAGCACAACGTGGGCCTGGGTGGCGCCTGCGTGGTGTCGGTGCTCAAGCGCTGAAGCGTCCGCCCGCCCTTTCCAACGAATCCCACCGGAGGCAACCGCCATGTACAGACCCGACTACGCCGTCTACGACGCCGACCAGCATTACTACGAGCCGCCGGAGGCCTTCCTGCGGCACCTGCCCAAGGCCTTCAAGCGCGACTTCCAGTACGTGCAGGTCAATGGCCGCACCAAGCTGGCGGTGGGCGGCGTGCTCAGCGACTACATCCCCAACCCGACCTTCAGCGTCGTCGCCGAGGCCGGTTCGCACGAAGGCTGGTACCGGGGCGACAACCCCAAGGGCCTGAGCCTGCGCGAGTACGGTGGCGATCCGGTTCCATCCCGGCCCGCCTTCCACAACGGTGCGGCACACCTGAAGGTGCTGGACGAAGAGGGCATCCATGCGTCCATCCTGCTGCCCACGCTGGCCTCGGTGATCGAGGAGCGCCTGGAGCACAAGCCTGAGACCATCCGGGCGCTCTTCCATTCGCTGAACCTGTGGGTGGCCGAGGAATACGGTTTCACCAACGGGCGGCAGTTCCCGGTCGGCGCGGTGAACCTGTCCGACGTGGACGAGGCCTGCCGCGAACTCGATTTCCTGCTCAAGGCCGGCGCGCGCTCGGTGCTCATCCGGCCCGCGCCGGTGGCCGGACTGCGCGGCAGCCGCTCGCACGCCTTCCCCGAGTTCGATCCCTTCTGGGCCCGGGTGAACGAGGCGAAGATCTTCGTCGTCCACCACGTGTCCGACTCCGGCTACGACCGCATCTACCGCCGCTGGACCGACGGCGGCCAGGGCGAATGGAGGCCCTTCGAGAAAGACCCCTTCGGCGAGATGCTCGACTGGATGGGCCGGGCGATCAGCGACACCCTGTCCGCGCTGGTCTGCCACGGCGTCTTCGACCGCTTCCCCGACGTCCGCGTGGCCGTGCTGGAGAACGGTGCGTCCTGGCTGGAGCCGCTGCTCAAGCGCTTCGAACACGTCTATTCGAAGATGCCGCAGTCCTTCAAGCGCGACCCGGTGGAGACCTTCCGCAAGCACATCTTCCTCGCGCCCTTCTACGAGGATCCGGTGGACAAGGTGGCCAGCCTGATCGGCATCGACCGGGTGCTGTTCGGCAGCGACTGGCCCCATCCGGAAGGCCTGAAGCACGCGCTGGACTTCTACAAGGACATCGACACCCTCAGCGCGGAAGACCAGAAGCGCGTGATGCACACCAACCTCAAGGGCCTGCTCGAAGGCGTGCGCAACTGAGCGCGGCGATGCCCACACGGCATGCGGTGGTCGTCGGCGGCAGCAGCGGCATCGGTGCTGCCACGGCGACGGCCCTGCACCGCGACGGCTGGAGCGTGCTGGCCACCGGGGCCACCGAAGCCGAGTGCGACCAGGCGCGGGCGAGCCTGGCGCCCGGCGTGGCCCTGCAGGCCCTGGATGTGACCGACGCGCAGGCGGTGCAGCACTTCTTCGGCCGCCTGCAGACCCTGGACGGCCTGGTCAATGCGGCCGGCATCGGGCGCGGCGCGGCCGAGTTCACCGAGGCCGGCTTCGACCGCACGCTGGACGTCAATCTGATGGGCACGATGCGCTGCTGCTATGCCGCGCAGGCGCTGCTGCGCGAGCGACAGGGCAGCATCGTCAACCTCGCCTCGGTGATGGCCTTCTTCGGCAGCGGCACCGCTCCCGCCTATGCCGCGAGCAAGGGCGCGGTGGCCCAGTTCACCCGCAGCCTGGCGGTGGCCTGGGCGGCCGAGGGCATACGCACCAACGCCGTGGCACCCGGCTGGATCGACACCCCGATGACCCAGGCCCTGCAGGCCGACGCGGGCTATGCGCAGCGCGTGATGTCGCGCAGCCCCCTGCGTCGCTGGGGCCGGCCGGAGGAGATCGCCGCGGTCATCGTCTTCCTGCTGTCCCCGGGGGCGAGCTTCGTCAACGGTGCGGTGATGCCGGTGGATGGCGGCTACACCGCCGTGGGCATCTGAGCGGAAGGCCACCAGGACCGAAAGGCCCTGCGGCCCTTCAATCCCGCGTGTCAGCCATGCGCGCGGCCATCTTCGGGCTGAGCTCGGCCGGCGCTTCGTAGAACTGCTCGCACCACTTGCGCATCGCGGTGTAGCCGGCGATGTCCTGCTTGGCATAGATGGGGCGGTGGCGGAACCGGAGGTGCCGCCACATGCGGGCATCCTCCTCGAACAACTCCTCGGTGCCTCGGGCGTAGTCCACCAGGTGCTGGGGCATCGCCTCGGGGCTGGCCGGGTCGCGGGGAAAGAAGTAGCTGACGCGGAAGTGAGAGGTGTCCTCGTCCACCGGCGTGCCCGACAGCACCAGCCGATAAGGGAAACGCCCTTCGAAGACGAAGAAGGACAAACCCAGGCTGGGGTTGACCGCATAGGTCCGAAGCGCGATCTCGCCGGTCTTGGGCGACTTGAAGCCCATCGCCGCCCGAAAGCGCGTGCCGTCCACCCGGAACCAGAGCAGCTGCGGATCCAGCGGCGCGCCGTGGGTGTGCCGGAAGTGGGTGCTGTCGCAGACGTTCTCCTGCACCATCTGCGGGTGGATGGCCTCGCCGGGCTTGTCCACCACCGCATCGGGCCAGCAGGGATAGAAATCGCCGGCCGAGGCCGCGGGCAGCTCGGGGATGTCGGTGAAGATGTCCGGCAGCTCCCAGCCCTCGCGCGGCGGGCCGCCCGCCGGGTCGTGCCACAGGAAGACCAGGCCCCAGCGCTCGACCACCGCCCACCGGCGCAGCGGCTTGCGGATGACGTTGTCCTGATAGGGAATCAGCGTGTTCTCGCCTTTCAGGTTCCAGCGCCAGCCGTGGTAGGGGCAGGCCACCGTGTCGCCGTGCACCTTGCCGCCATGCCCCAGGTGCGCCCCCAGGTGGTGGCAGTGCGCGTCGAGAACCGCGAGCTCGCCGGCTTCGCTGCGGAAGGCCACGAGCTCATGGCCGAAATACTTCAGCGGCACGGCCCGGCCGGCCGGGATCTCGCCCGACCAGGCGATCTGGAACCAACCGGTGGGCTTCATCGAGAACTGCAGGGCCATGGAAGAACTCCTCCTTGCCGGTTCGCGGTGCGCCGGGCCGCCGGCGCACGGGACGCTCAGCTGACTTCGAACAGGCCGGCAGCACCCATGCCGCCCCCCACGCACATCGTGACCACCACATAACGCACACCGCGGCGGCGACCCTCCAGCAAGGCCGAACCGACCAGCCGGGCGCCGGTCATGCCGAAGGGATGCCCGAGCGCGATGCCGCCGCCGTTGACGTTGAAGCGATCGGGGTCGATGCCCAGCACGTCGCGGCAATGCAGCGCCTGGCAGGCAAAGGCCTCGTTGAGCTCCCACAGCCCGATGTCGGACACCTTCAGGCCGTGCCGTGACAGCAGGCGCGGCACCGCGGTGACCGGGCCGATGCCCATCTCCTCGGGGGCCAGGCCGGTGATCGCGAAGCCGCGGTACACCCCGAGCGGCCGAAGGCCGCGCCGCTCGGCGAGCCGGGCCTCCATCAGCACGCAGGCCGACGCGCCGTCGGACAGCTGGCTGGCATTGCCCGCCGTGACGCTGCCGCCGTCCAGAACGGGCTTGAGCGCGGCCAGGCCCTCGGCCGTGGTGTCGGCGCGCACGCATTCGTCGCGCCGGAAATCCACCTCGCGCAGGCTGACGGCGCCGCTGACCTTGTCGGTGACCGACATGGTGGTGCGCATCGGCGCGATCTCGTCGTCGAAGCGGCCCGCCGCCACCGCCTCGGCTGCCCGCCGGGACGCCACCAGCGCATAGGCGTCCTGCGCCTCCCGGGTCACGCCGTACCGGCGCGCCACCACCTCGGCGGTGTCGATCATGGGCATGTAGGCCGTCGGGGCCAGGCGCACCAGATCCTCGTCGCGGGCCTGCACGGCGGCCTGCACATAGGACGGCGTGAGCGCGCTGACGTTCTCGGCGCCGGCGCCGATGGTGATGTCCATGCCGTCGCAGATGATCTGCTTGGCCGCCACCGCAACCGCCATCAGCCCGGACGCGCACTGTCGGTCGATGGTCGAGCCGGCCACCGTGTCGCCCAGGCCCGCAGCCAGGGCCGCCGCGCGGGCCAGGTTGCGGCCGGAGGTGCCGGCCGGCATCGCACAGCCCATCAGCACATCCTCGACCTCGGGGCCTTCGACGCCGGCGCGCAGCAGCGCATGGCGCAGCGCGTGCGCGGCCAGCGTGGGCGACTTGATGTGGTTGAGCGACCCCCGGTGCGCCTTGCCGATGGGCGTGCGGGCGGTGGAGACGATGACGGCTTCTCTCATGAGCATCTCGATTCGGTTCAGGGCCTGGCCGGGGCCTGCGCGGCGCCCAGTTGCAGCACGGTCTTGGCCAGGATGTCGCGCTGCACTTCGTTGCAGCCCGCATAGATGGTTCCCGGCCGGGCGTTCATGTAGGGCCAGTGCAGATCGAGCAGCACCCCGTCCAGGCGCAGATCGCCGGTCTGCGCGCCGTGTTCGGCGGCCGTGTCGACGCTGAACTGCACGATGCGCTGCAGAAGCTCGGAGACATAGATCTTGAGCAGCGACGCCTCGGGCCCCGGCACGATGCCCAGCGTGGCCACCCGCTCGCACTGCTGGGTGTAGAGCGCCTGGTAGTCGTGCAGGTCGGCCTGCAGCGCAGCCAGCCGATCGACCACGCCCAGGTCGCCCGAGAGTCCCATCGACTGCACCAGGCGCTGCGCCACGGCCAACGCGCGGGCGGCCATCGCCGGGCTGCCCAGCCACAGCCGCTCGTGGCCCAGCAGCGCCTTGGCCACCACCCAGCCCTGGTCGATCTCTCCCACCAGGTTGTCCACCGGCACCCGGACGTCGTCGAAGAAGACCTCGCACAGCTCGTCCTCGCCGGCCAGGTTCACGATGGGCCGGATGCGCACGCCCGGGCTTCTCAGGTCGATCAGCAGGAAGCTGATGCCCTGCTGCTTGCGGGGGAACTGGCCGGTGCGCACCAGCGCGAACACATGCGTCGACTCGGCGGCCTGCGTCGTCCAGATCTTCTGCCCGTTGACGATGAAGTGGTCTGCCTCGCGGACGGCACGGGTGCGCAGGCTGGCCAGGTCGGAGCCCGCACCGGGCTCGGAGTAGCCCTGCACCCACAGGTCGTCGCAGCGCAGGATGCGGGGCAGGTACTTCGCGCACTGCTGCGCGGTTCCGTGGCCGAAGAGCGTGGGGGCGAGGTGGGTCTCGCCAGGCTCCACGGTTCGAGCCCCGCCGGCGCGTTCCCACTCCTGCTGGTAGATCCACTGCTTGCGAAAGCCAAGCCCCATGCCGCCGTGCTCGCGCGGCCAGGCCGGCGCCCGCCAGCCATGGTCATGCAGCAGGCGCATGCAGGCCCGGAGGTCTTCGCCGCGCAGCCGCAGGAAGGGCCTGCGGGCCGTCTGCCGCCATTCGGCGGGGTAGTGCTTGGCCAGCCAGTCGCGCCAGCAGGCGCGGAATTCGTCATCGCTCCAGGCGTTGCGGTCTTCGGCCAGCGCGGGTGCGGTGAAGGTGTCAGGCATGCATGGCCTCCGCATTCAGGGCGTCGGCCCGCAGCGCGGCGAAATGCCGGCGCAGTGCGACCGGGCCACCCAGCCACGCGTTGCCCTGCAGCGCCGCTCGCAGGTAGAGCCCGATGTCGACCTCTTCGCAGAAGCCCATGGCCCCGTGCAGCTGTACGGCCTCGCGGCCGACCTTGACGGCCGCGTCGCCCGCACGCGCCTTGGCCGCGCAGACCGCCACCTCGACGGCGGCCGGCACGGCCTCTGCAGGGCCGATGCGCGCCGGCCATTCGGCCAGGGCCTGCGCCAACGAAGCCTTGGCCAGTTCAACCTCCAGATGCAGGTCGACGCAGCGGTGCTGCACGGCCTGGAAGCTGCCAATGGTGCGGTCGAACTGCTGACGCGTGCGCAGGTGGTCCAGGGTCTGCGCCAGGCAGCCTGCGGCACTGCCGGTCAGCTCGGCCGAGGCCAGCAACCGGCCCGCGGTGAGGGCATTGGCCAAGGCCGACCGTGCGGCGCTGCCGCGCAGCAGCGGCGTGGCGTCGCGCAAGGGCAGGTCATCAAATTCGAAGGTCCACAGGCCGCCCAGGCCTGAGGCGTCGACGGTGGCACGCACGCCAGCCGCGCCGGCATCCACCGCCACCCAGACGGGCTCGCCCTGCGCCTGAGCATAGACGAGCAGCGTGGCGTCGGCGCAGGCGCCGGGCACGAAACGCTTGCGGCCTCGCAGCCGGCCGTCGACGACGGTGCATTCGGGGGTTTGCGGCGCCCGCATCCCGCCGTTCTCCTGCCAGGCCAGCGCCAGCAGCTGCTCGCCCTCCAGCAGGGCCTGCGCCAGCGCCGTTCGCGTCGCGCCCGGCTCTGCGCAGGCCAGCACCATCGCGGGCAGGAAGGCCGCCGGCACCAACGGCTCGGCGTAGAGGTGGCGACCGGCTTGCTCGGCGAGCACCGCGGCTTCGGCCATCGACAGGCCCAGGCCGCCCAGGGTCTCGGGCAGGAGCGCACCGGTCCAGCCCAGGGCGGCGCTTTCCCGCCACAGGACGCGGTCCACCGGGCGCGGCTTGCCTACCCAGCCGCGAAGCCGGTCAGGCCCGGCACGGCCGACCAGGAAGTCGGCCGCGGCGTCCCGCAGCATGTCGGCCGTCGAATCGGTGTCGCTCAATCGTTCTCCTTTGCCGGCCGGGCCCACCACGACTGGTGGACAAGCCTTTAACTGACTATACGTCAGTTATATGGACGACGGAAGCCGGGGCCGCCGCGCCCGGCGGCCGAATCACGGCGCTCATGGGCCTGGCGTCTGCCTCGCCTGCATCCGGCCTTGCGCGGCCAGTCCGAGCGTCTGCAGCTGACCTGCCAGCGGGCCGGCAAAGGCTTCCTGCAGCGCGGCGGCGTCCCACTGCCTGCGGGTCTGCACGGCGGGTGCCACCTGCGGGTGCCGCATCACGCTCAGCGCCTGGCCGTCAAAGCGCAGCAGCTGCCCGTTCACTTCGAACGACGCATCCGACAGCAGGTAGACGAACAGCGGCGCCAGCGCCTGTGGCTCGGCCACCCCGGCAGCGCCCGCGGGGGTGCGGTAGGCAGCCAGCGAATCGGTCATCCGGGTACGCGCCAAAGGGGCGACCGCGTTCACGCGCACGCCATGCGGTGCGGCTTCCAGAGCCCAGCCATAGGTCAGCGACGCCAGCGCACCCTTGGTGGCGCCATAGGACGCATGCCCCATCACCCCCAGGTGCGCGGCCGAACTGACATTGACGATGGCCCCTGAACCCTGCGCGACGAAATGCTTCAAGGCCGCGGTTCCGCAGGCGATCGGACCCAGCACGTTCACTTCGATCAGCCGGCGCACGCGCGCCTCGTCCTCGTGCCAGGGCGCGGCCTCGTGGTGCAGCGCCGCGTTGTTCACCAGGCCATCCAGGCGACCGAAGGAATTCAGCGCGGCGTCCACCATCCGCAGCGCGAAGGCCCAGTCGGCGACCGAACCGGCCATGGCCAGCGCTTTGCCGCCCACAGCATCGATCTCGCCGGCCACCGCCTCGGCAAGGTCGGCATCGACGTCGTTGACCAGCACGCAGGCGCCCGCCGCCGCGACTTGCATCGCCACCGCACGCCCGATGCCGCGGCCCGCCCCGGTGACGATGACGCCGCCGCCCTCGAGAACGCGCGCCGGCTGCGACGCCGTCACTTCCAGGCCACCGGCAGGTTCTCGCGGCCCCAGAAGTTGAAGCCCGGCGCTCGGTGCGTCGCACCGGTCAGGCGCAGTGCCGGCAGCCGCGCAGTCAGCAGTTCGCAGACCTGCCGCAGCTCCATGCGCGCCAGGCCCAGCCCCAGGCAGGCATGGGCACCGGCGCTGAAGGACAGGTGCTGGCGAACCTCGGCCAGCGGACGGTCGAGGCGGAACTCCTCAGGATTCGGCCAGCGCGCGGGGTCCCGGTTGGCCGCGGCGATGTTGTAGAAGACCTTCGCTCGCGCGGGCACGTCGACGTCGCCCAGCCTGGCCGGGCAGGTGCTGGTCCGGAAGAGGCCGATCACCGGCGGATCCAGCCGCAGGCTCTCCTCGATGGCCACTGGAATCAGCGTCGGGTCGGCCTTCAGCTGCTCCCAGCGGGCGGGCACCTCCAGCAACCTCCACAGCAGGTTGCAGATGAGGTTCATCGTCGTCTCGTTGCCACCGATGAAGATGGCCGCCACCAGATTGAGCACCTCGTATTTCTTCAAGGGCCGGTCGCCCACCTTGTCGCACAGGTAGCGCGACATGAAGTCGTCGGGCAGGATGGTGCCCACATGTTCGAGGGCAGGCTGCACGCCCGCCGCCTCCAGCTTGGCGATGCGCTCGGCCAGCATCGCGCCGAAGTGCGCGTTGATCTTGCGGGCGTGCGCGTCGATCGTCTCCTCGGGCACGTTGTACTCGACGAAGGTCATGTCGTCGGCCCACTGCTTGTAGGTCAGGTACTGCGACTCGGGCGCCCCCAGCATCAGGCACATCAGGCGCGCAGCCAGGGGCATTGCGAAGCACTCGAAGAAGTTGCCCTCGCCCGCCGGGTCGGCCTGCATCGAGTCGATGAGTTCGTTGGCGATGCGGTCGATCTCGCCGCCCAGCCGCTTCATCTGCTCGGGGCCGAAACCTCGCTGGATGACGCTGCGGATCGCGAAGTGCTCGGGCGGGTCGGTGCTGATGCCGCTGGCGTAGCGCTCGTCCATCACGCGCGGCGTGTTGCCGTTTCGTGCCGTCCAGGTGGCGTGGTCGCGCAGCACGTTCTCCTTGATCTCCCTGGGGTCGCTGGCAATGAAGAAATCGAACTTGCCCTGGTAGTGGTGCACCGGGCAGCGCTGCCCGAGTTCGGCGAAGGCGTCGGGGCTGCGCTCCAGCACCTCAGCGGCATAGGGGTCGAAGTCTTCGGTCCGAGGGGGGTTCATGGCAGCTTTCCGGCGGTGTTGCGACCTTGTGTGCCGAACACCATTCATGACGGAGTGTCAGTTGTCAAGCAGGGCCTTCCCGGAATGCGGGGGCAACGCTGGCGGGCGCCGGCGCAGCGCGACCCGGATACGCAGGGTTCGAAGCGCGTCGCTGGAGTCGCCCTCGCCCGGGCCCACTGCATGGCAGGTACCCGAGTCCGCTTTGAAACTGACACTCATTCAGCTATGATGACCACAGCATTCGACGCAGCAGGCGCGGATGCACAGCAAGGAGACGAAGCATGACCCTGCGAGGCCTGGAACACGGCCGCCGTGCCGCCCTGTTGATCAGCGAGTGCCAGCGTGGCGTCATCGAGCGCGGACTGTCGCCCTTCGACGGCCTGGCCGTGCAGGCCGAGCAGCGCGGCATCGTGCCGCGCATCGCCGATCTGGCAGCTGCGTTCCGTGCCGCAGGGCAGCCGGTGCTGCACCTGCACGTGGCCCACCGGGCCGACTTCGCCGATTCGCCGCGCACCAGCATGCTGATGGCCCGCTCGGGCAAGACCGGATTCATGCGCTCGGGCAGCGTCGACGTCGAGCCGGTGCCCGGGCTGCTGCCGCAGCCCGAAGACCACATCCAGCTGCGGCGCTACTCGATCAACGGCTTCAACGGCACCGAGCTCGACGCCACGCTGCGCCACCTGGGCGTGCAGACCGTCGTGCTGGTCGGCGTGTCCACCAACGTGGCCATCAACACCATGTCGGTGACGGCCGCCGACATGGGCTACCAGGTGGTGATACCCGAGGACTGCATCGCGGGCGCCACTGCCGAGACCCACGCCTTCGTGCTGCAGCACCTGCTGCCGCTGTACGCGACGATCACCACGCAGGCCGCGGTGGCTGCCGCCATGCCCGGCCTGCGCCGCTGAGCCCCGGCGCCCACCGCCAGAAAGCCGCCATCCATGCAGCCCTACCTGCCCCTGTCCTTCGCCGACGACCTCGAGCACAACGCGAAATGGTTCGGCGCCACCCCGGCCTATGAGCAGGGCGAGCGCCGCATCACCCACGCCGAGCTGCTGCTGCGTGCCAAGCGGCTGGCCTCCGCGCTGCACCGCGCGGGCACCCGGCGGCAGGAGCGTGTGGCGGTGCTGGCGATGAACTGCATCGAGTTCGGCGAGGTGATGGCCGCCACGCAGTGGGGTGCGACGATCCTGGCCGGCGTGAACTGGCGGCTGGCCCTGCCGGAGATGCGCGCCATGCTCGAGGACAGCAGCCCGGCGGTGCTCGTCTTCGAGCGGCAGTACCTGCCGGTGGTGGAAGAGCTGCGGGCTCACCTGCCGGGCATCCGCACCTATGTCTGCATCGGCGGGCACACCGACTGGGCCACCGAATACGAGGCCTTCGTGGCCACCGGTGACCCGGCCGGCCCGCCCGATCGCTCCCGCGAGGACGACATCGCCTGCCTGGTCTACACCAGCGGCACCACCGGCAAACCCAAGGGCTGCATCTGGGGACACCGCGAGTACCGGCAGCTGGCCCAGGTCGATGCCTGGCTGTCGGGCGTCGAGCAGACCGAGCGGGGCCTGATCGTGATGCCCATGTTCCACCTGGGCGGCATGTTGATCAGCCTGACGCTGCACGTGCGGGGCGGCACCGTCGTGCTGCAGCGGCAGTTCGATGCCGGCGCGGTGGCACGCTCGATCGACGAAGACCGCCTGACCTTCCTGCTGCTCGCACCCACCATGGTGCAGATGGTGATGGAGCACCCGGCCATCGACGGCGTGCGGGGCGAGCACCTGCGCACGCTGATGTACTCGGCAGCGCCCATGCCGCTGCCGGTGCTGCAGCGGGCCATGGCGCGCTTCGGCAACATCTTCGTCAACCTGTACGGCCAGAGCGAGATCTGCATGTACGCGCTGACCAAGTCGCAGCACCGGCCGCACGGCACCGAGCGCGAGCGGCAGCGGCTGCGCTCGGTGGGCAACCCCTATCCGAACCTGCAGTCGCGCATCGTCGACGAGGACGGCCGCGAGTGCCCCGCGGGGGTGACCGGCGAGATCACTGCGCGCTTCGTCGCGCAGTTCCGCGGCTACTGGAACAACCATGCGGCCACCCTCGAGACGGTGCGCGATGGCTGGGTCCACACCGGCGACATGGGCTATGTCGACGAGGACGGCTTCCTGTTCCTGGTCGACCGCAAGAAGGACATGATCATCTCCGGCGGCGAGAACATCTACTCGCGCGAAGTCGAGGAGGCGGTGCTGCGCCATCCCGCCGTGGCCGAGTGCGCCGTCGTCGGAACGCCCGACGCGCGATGGGGCGAGAGCGTGTGCGCCGTGGTGGTGCTGCGATCGGGCCAGCCGGCCCCCACCGAGGCCGAGCTCATCGACCACGCCCGCACCCAGATCGCCAGCTACAAGAAGCCCCGCCACGTGGTCTTCGTCGACGCGCTGCCCAAGCTGGTCACCGGAAAGATCGACAAGAAGCTGCTGCGCCAGCAGCTCCCCGGCACCCTGTCGTCCTGAGGTCGACCCCATGAAGCTCCAGCTCTCCGAGGCCGACCTGGCCTTCCGCGACGAAGTCCGCGCCTTCCTGCGCGAGCATCTGTCCGAGGCGGTCCGGCGGCGCAGCCGCATCGGCATGCACCCGCCGCACGACGGCGACCGCATGGCCTGGAACCGCGTGCTGGCCGCTCGGGGCTGGGCCGCACCGCTGTGGCCCCGGGAATACGGCGGCACCGGATGGACGCACCTGCAGCACCACATCTTCGAGATGGAATGCCGGCTGGCGCACGCACCCGAACTGCGCTGGCAGGGCATCAAGCTGATCGGACCGGTCATCTACACCTTCGGCACGCCGCAGCAGAAGGCGCGCTGGCTGCCGCCCACGCTCACCGGCGAATACACCTGGGCGCAGGGCTTCAGCGAACCGGGCGCGGGTTCGGACCTCGCATCGCTGAAGACCACCGCGGTGCTTGAAGGCGACCAGTGGGTGGTCAGCGGCCAGAAGCTCTGGACCACCGAGGGCCAGTTCTCCAACATGGGCTTCTTCCTGGTGCGAACCGCCCAGACGGAGCGGCCGCATCGCGGGCTGTCGATGCTGGTGCTGGACATGGCCTCGCCCGGCGTGACGGTTCGCACCATCCCGATGATCAACGGCGACCACTCGACCTGCGAGGTCTTCCTCGACCGGGTCCGCGTGCCCCAGGACCAGCTGATCGGCGAGCCGGGCACCGGCTGGGACCAGGCGCGTTTCCTGCTGAGCAACGAGCGCACGTCCAGCGCCGACCTGTACAAGGCCTTCGCCGACCTTGAGCGCATCCGCGACATCGCCTCGCGCGAGCAGCGCCGCGGCCGGCCGCTGATCGCCGACCCCAGCTTCGCCCGGCAGCTGGCCGCACTGGAAGCGGAGGTCCGCGCCCTGGAATGGTCGGTGCTGCGGGTGATGGCCCAGGCGCCTTCGGATCACCCGATCGGCGCGGCGGCCTCGGTGCTGAAGGTCCGCGGCTCGGAGCTGCAGCAACGCCTGACCGAACTGGCCGGCGATGCGCTGGGGCCGCGCGCGCTGCGCGAGTACACGCGGGAGCAAGCGTTCGCCGACGGCGGCGGGGACGCCCTCTGGCACGACGCCGTCGCCGGCGTCAGCGCCGACCAGATGTACCTGCGCGCGGTGACGATCTTCGGCGGTGCCAAGGAAGTGCAGAAGAACATCATCAGCAAGCTGGCCTTCGGCCTGTGACGGAGAGACTGGCATGAACTTCGACCTCTCCGACGAACAGCGCATGCTGGCCGACTCGGCGCAGCGCTTCGTGCGCGAGCGCTGCAGCCTGGAGCGCAAGCGCGAGATCGAGCGCGACGAACGCGGCCTGTGCCGCGAGCGCTGGGCCGAGTTCGCCCACATGGGCTGGCTGGCGCTGGGCATCGACGAGGCGCAGGGCGGCCTGGGCGGCGGCCCGGTCGAGCTCACCCTGCTCGGCGAAGCACTGGGCCGCGGCCTGGTCAACGAGCCCGTCTTCGACAGCGCGCTGACCTGCGGACGGCTGCTGGCCCATCCCCGGGCGATGGGTGGCGCGCTCGCCCTGCTCGACACCCTGCTGGCCGGCGAAGCCGTCGTGGTGCTGGCGCACCTGGAGGCCGGCGAACGCAACGATTACGAGGCGCAGGTGACGAACACCCGGGCGCAGCGCGACGGCCAGGGCTGGCGGATCTCCGGCGTCAAGCACCTGGTTCGCCACGGACCCGGCGCGTCGCATGCGCTCGTGAGCGCGCGCCTGGAGGGGCGTGACGGCTTCGGCCTCTTCGCCGTCCCGATGGATGCCGTCGGGGTGCAGCCATCCACTTACCGACTGATCGACGGGTCGCGCGGCGCGGACCTGCATCTGGTCGATGTCGCCCTGGCAGCCGACGCCCTGGTGCTTGACGGCACGCAGGCGCCGGACGGGCGCGACGAAGGCGGCCCCGGCCTGCGGCTGCGCGAGGTGCTGGCCGAGGTGCTGGACCGCAGCCTGCTCGCTTCGTGCGCGGCGGCGCTCGGCTCGATGGAGGCGGTGATGGCCCTCACCGCCGATTACCTCAAGACGCGCGTGCAGTACGGCCAGCCGCTCGCCCGCTTCCAGGCCCTGCAGCACCGGATGGCCGAGATGCTGGTCGAGACCGAGCAGGCGCGGGCGGCCCTGTGGCGCGCCATCGCGGCCGCCGAGGGCGACGACCCCGTGGAACGCGTGCGTGCCGTTTCGGCGGCCAAGTGGCTGATCGCGCGGGCCGGCCTGTTCGTCACCGGCCAGGGCATACAGCTGCACGGCGGCATCGGCGTGACCGAGGAATACGCGGTCGGCCACCACTACAAGGCCCTGGTCGCCTTCGACAAGCGCCTGGGCGACTCCGACTTCCACCTGCTGCGCAGCAGCGACCTCTTCGAGGCAATTCCCGAATGAACCTCAACCTCACGCCCGAGCAGCAGATGCTGCAGGACGCCGCCACGCGTCTTTTCGCTGCCGAGGCCAGCCCGCAGCGTGTGCGTGCCGCCGAAGCGGCCGGTGGCTTCGACCCCGCGCTGTGGCGTCGCATGGCCGAGCTGGGCTTCTCCACGCTGCGCATGCCCGAGCCGGACGCTCCAGCGGGCATGGGCCTGCTGGAGGCCGTGCTGATGGCCGAGATCGCCGGGGCGCACCTCGCGCCGGTGCCGCTGGCCGAGGGCATCACCGGCGCGCGGCTGCTGGCGATGCTCCCGGGTCCCGTGGCCGCAGCCTGGGCCGGCCGGGTGCGCGACGGGGCGCTGGTGGTGCTCGGCCCGCAGGCCGTGCCCGAGGACCGCAGGCCGGTGGTGCCGGGCGGGGCGGCCGCCAGCGCGGCGCTGCTGCTGGACGGCGACGCGGTGCTGCTGGTCGAGCGCGAGCACCTGACCCCGCGGGCCAGCCTGGGCTGCGCGGCGGTGGCCTTGGGGCGCCCGGCAGCGTCCGGCTCGGGCGTGGACGGCGCGCAGGTGCTGGCCCAGGGTCCGCAGGCACGCTCGGCCTTCATCGCCGCGGCGGAGGAGTGGAAGCTGCTGACGGCCGCCTACCTGGCCGGGCTCTCCCGGCGCGCGCTGACGATGGCCGCAGCCTACGCGTCCGAGCGCCGTCAGTTCGACAAGGCCATCGGCAGCTTCCAGGGCATCGCCCACCCGCTGGCCGATTCCCTGACCGAAGTCGAGGGCGCGCAGATGCTGGTCTGGCGCGCCGTCTGGGCGCTGGCCCATCAGCCTGCGTCAGCGGCCGCCGCGATCTCCGCCGCCTGGATCTGGTCGGCGCAGTCGGCCCCCCGCGCCACCGCGCGCGCCTTGCACACCTTCGGTGGGTATGGCGTCTCGCTCGAGTACGACATCCAGCTCTACTACCGCCGGGCGCGGGCGGCCTCGCTGGTGCGCGGAGACCTTCGGGGCGAGCTTGCCGAACTGGCCGATCGCCTGTGGGCGAACGCCGACGTCGCGCTGCCGGTGCCCGGCGAGGTGGCGCTGCAGTTCGGCGTGGGGGCCGCGGCCGAGGCCTTCGGCGCCGAGGTAAGGGCCTTCTTCGAACGCAGCCTGACCCCCGAGCTGCGCGCGCACGCCCACCACTCGGTCAAGGGCTACCACGCCGGTTTCAACCGGCAGCTCGCCGAGGCCGGCCTGCTCTTCCCCCACTGGCCGACCGAGTTCGGCGGGCGCGGGAAATCGCCCTTCGACATGGCCGCGCTCGGCGAGGTGTTCGAGGACTTCGGCTGGCAGCGCATCACCGCACCGGTCACCAACCAGGTCGCCCAGATCGTGATGCGCTTCGCCACCGACGAGGTGAAGCAGGAAGTGCTGCCGCGCTTCGCCAGCGGCGAGGCGCTGGGCTGCCTGGGCTTCAGCGAACCGTCCAGCGGCTGCGACGTCTTCGCCGCGCGCATGCGGGCGGTGCGCGAAGCCGATGAAGGCCCGGACGGTCCGCACTGGCGCATCGACGGCCAGAAGATCTTCACCACCGCGGGCAACCTGGCGCACTACATCTTCCTGCTGGTGCGCACCAACCCCGACGTGCCTAAGCATAAGGGCCTGAGCCTCTTCCTGGTGCCGATGGACCTGCCGGGCATCAGCCTGCAGCCTGTCCACACCCTGCAGGACGAGCGCACCAACATCACCTTCTTCGACAACGTGCGCGTGCACGACCGCTACCGCATCGGCGCGGTGGACGGTGGCCTGGACGTGATGGCCGCCACGCTCGAGCTGGAGCACGGTGGCGACCAATATCGGCTGAGCTACCGGCAGATGTTCCGCCATGCGCTGGCCTGGGCCACGCGCACGGTGCGCGGCGGCCGGCCGCTGGTCGAGCAGGCCGAGGTGCGCACGCGGCTGGCGCAGGTGGCGGTGCACACGCTGGTGGCCGAGGTGCTGTGCCACCGGGCCATCTGGGGCGTTCACGCGCAGGTGCCGGGACGGGCCGCCTGGGGGCCGATGTCCAAGGTGTTCAGCACCGAGATGTACTGGCGCGACGCGAACGAGCTGATGGAACTGGCCGCACCCGAGACGCTGTTCGAGGATGCTGCGGATGCGGGGGTGGTGGAGCTGGGCTACCGCCAGTCCATCGGCATGACCATCTACGGCGGCACCAGCGAAGTGCAGCGCAGCCTGATCGCCGAGCAGGGGCTCGGCCTGCCGCGCTCGAGGTCCTGAACGCAAAGCCCCGGCGCTGGCAACGCCGGGCCGCGGCTCAGATCTCGATCATGTGGAAGTCGGACTTCACCGCGCCGCAGTCCGGGCACATCCAGTCCTCGGGCACATCCTCCCAGGGCGTTCCGGGGGCGATGCCCTCATCGGGCAGGCCGAGCGCCTCGTCGTAGATGAAGCTGCAGAAGAAGCATTGCCACTTTTTCATCGTCGGTCCTGTGCTGCCGCCCCGGGTCAACGCCGGTCTGCGGGCCGCCCGGAGTCGGGCAGCGCGTCGATTATCGTCCAGAACTGACGGTTCGTCTGTTATTGTCGAGGCCATGCGGCATCCGAGCCGCCGCTCATCGTCAGACGCTGCTGCACCATGATCATCATCTCCGCCCCTTCGCGATACATCCAGGCCCCCGGCGCCCTGGACCGGCTCGGCCCTGAACTGCTGCGGCTGGGGCGCCAGGCGCTGGTGGTGCTCGATGCCGGCGTGCGGCTGAAGGTGCAGGGCCGCATCGAGGCCAGCCTGGAGGCCGCGGGCGTGAAGCTGCGCTGGGCCCACTTCGCCGGCGAGGTCACGGCCGGCGCCATCGAAGCGCTGGTCGCACAGGCAAGCGGGAATGCACCCGACATGGTCGTGGGCGTGGGGGGCGGCAAGGCCCTGGACGCGGCCAAGGCGGTGGCGCTGCACTTCGGCGTGCGCTTCGCCAGCGTGCCCACCATCGCAGCCACCGATGCGCCTGCGAGCTTCTCGTCGGCCATCTACAACGATGCGCATGAGATGGTGGAAGTGCGCCAGCTGCCCCGCAACCCGGAGCTCGTGCTGGTGGACACCGCCATCGTCACCAGCGCCCCCCTGCGATTCCTGCGGGCCGGCATCGGCGACGCCATCTCCAAGAAGTTCGAGGCCCAGGCCTGCGTGGCCGCCGGTGCGAACACGCTGCACGGCGCACGTGCCTCGCGCACCGGCGTGATGGCCGCCGAGCTGTGCTTCAGCCTCATCCAGCGGCATGGCGCCGCGGCGCTGGCCGCCATTGCCTCCGGCACCCTCAACGACGATGTGGAGGCGCTGGTCGAAGCCACCACCTTGCTGAGCACGCTGAGCTTCGAGAACGGTGGCCTGTCGGTGGCCCATGCCATCGCGCGCGGCATCCCCATGGTGCCGCGCGCAGCCGGCAGCCTGCACGGCGAGCATGTCGCCTACGGCCTGCTGGTGCAGCTGGTGCTCGAGGACAGGCCTGCCGCCGAGCGGGCGGAGGTGCTGGCCCTGTACCGGGCCCTGGGTCTTCCCGAGCGGCTGTCCGAGCTCCACCTGCCCGACATCACCGAGCCGGAGATGGCCCAACTCATCGCCGGCGCCCTGGGCAGCCCCAGCCTGAAGCGGTTCGTGCGGGTGCTCACCGGCGCCGACCTGCGCACGGCGATCGCCCGGGTCGAAGCGGGCCTCTGACCGGTAGTCCCTCCCTCCACCCCGAAACCCCCAGCCACAGGACTGCCCGTGAAGAACATCCGCGTCGAGATCAGCGACCGCATCGCCGTCGTCACGCTGTCACGCCCGCCGGTGAACGCGCTGGACGCCGCCACCTTCCGCGAGATCACCCTCGCCTTCCGTTCGCTCGGCCAGTCCCGCGAGGCCAGCGTGGCCATCCTCACCGCCGAAGGCGATCGGCTCTTCTGTGCCGGCGTGGACCTGAAGGACTCGGCCCGGCGCCATGCCCGCGAACTGATCGCCGACGACACGACGGTGGACCTGCTCGACCCCGGCGCCCTGCCCCGGGACTGCTTCAACGCGGTGCTCGACTGCCCGCTGCCGGTGATCGCGGCCGTCAACGGCATGGCCATCGGCGCGGGCGTGGCACTGGTGGCCAGCTGCGACATCATCGTCGCCTCCACCACCGCCCAGTTCTCGGTGCCGGAGATCAAGGCCGGCGTGCTGGGCGGTGCGCGCCACCTGCAGCGCCTGGTCGGCCCGTTCAAGACCCGCAAGATGTTCTTCACCGGCGAGCCGGTCGACGCGCACGAGTTCCACCGCCTGGGCGCGGTCGAAGCCGTGGTTCCGCCCGCCGAGCTGATGCCCACCGCCCGCGCGCTGGCCACCCAGATCGCCGCGATGAGCCCCATCGGCCTGCGACTGGGCAAGGAGTCGATGAACCGGGCGGAGTCCGAGTCGCTCAAGGACGGCTACCGCATCGAGCAGGACTACACCGGCCGGGTGACGCGATACGCCGATTCGGCCGAGGCCCGCGAAGCCCTGCAGCAGCGCCGGCCCCCGGTCTGGACCTGGAAGTGAAGCGCAGGCGCTGCCTGCACGGACGGCTGCATTGAGCACGCCGGGCGCATCGACCTTCGCACCCCTGCGCCACCCGGCCTACCTGAGGCTGTGGCTGGGTGCGCTGTGCCTGAACCTGGGCCTGTGGATGCAGGTGGTGACGGCCGGCTGGCTGATGGTGTCGCTCGGTGGCACGCCCTTCGAGGTCGGCCTCATCCAGACCGCCGCCGCGCTGCCGGCCTTCCTGCTGGCCGTGCCCGGCGGTGTCGTGGCCGATCTGGTCGAGCGACGCCGCTACCTGATGATGACCCAGGCCGCGCTGGCGCTGGTGGCCGTGATGACCACCGGCCTGTCCCTGAGCGGAGCGATCGGCCCGGGATGGTTGCTGCTGCTGACCTTCGCCTACGGACTGGGCTATGCACTGCAGGGCCCGGCCTGGTTCACCGCGCAGCAGGATGTGCTGCCACCCGAGGCCCGGCTGGCGGCGCTGAGCCTGGGTGCGGTGTCCTACAGCAGCGCCCGGGCCATCGGCCCGGCGCTGGCCGGAGGGTTGATGCTGCTGAGCAGCCCGACCGTGGTCTTCGGCTCGGTGATCGTGCTCGGGCTGCTGTCGCTGGTGCTGCTGTGGCAGTCGCAGCCGCTGCCACCGCACCGCGAGGCCGGCGCGGCGGTGGAAGGTTTCGGTGCCGCGACGGTCACCACGCTGCGCTACGCCCGCCACGACCGGCCGGTTCAGCACCAGCTGCTGCGAACCCTGCTCTTCATCGTTCCGGGTGCCGCCCTGTGGGCGCTGCTGCCGCTGGTGGCGCAGGACGGCGGGGCGCTCGCGGCGGGCCGCTACGGACTGCTGCTGGGCAGCCTCGGGCTGGGCGCGGTGATCGGCGGCCTGAGCCTCACGGCGGTCCATGCCCGGCTGAGCGCGCGCCGCATCGAGCTCGTGGGCACGGCGATGTTCCTGGCCGCCACGGCCGCGGGCACGGTGGCCTGCCCGACCTGGCTGCTGCTGCCCTTGTGCGTGGCCGGTGGCATCGGGTGGGCCTGGGTGGGCACGCTGGGCGTGACCGCCCTTCAGATGCAGGCGGCACCCCACCTGCGGGCCCGCGCGCTGGGCCTGTACCTGATCGCCTTCCAGGGCTCGATGGCCGCAGGCGGTGCCCTGTGGGGCCAGCTGGCCGACTGGATGGGGCTGAACGCAGCGCTGGCGCTGGCGATCGCAGGCCTGGTCGCGGGCATGCAGCTCACCGGCAGGCTGCCGTGGCCCTCCGCCTGGCAGAGCCGCCGCGGCAGCCGGACACCTGACGAACCCGAGGTGCCGCCGCAGGCCAGGCCCTAGCGGGCTGCTGCCGCAGCGGTGCCTGGAAGGTCGGGCACGGGCCGCCGGCCCGCCAGCGTGAAGACCGGCTCGCTGGCAGGCTCGCGCAGGCTGAGGATGTCCGCCACCGTGCGGCCGACGTGCGCATCGTCGATGACCGGCGCCCTGCCCGTGGAACGCTGCCGATGCCCCAGCACCAGCCCGCGCAGCAGCAACTCGTGCACCCGAACGCCGCGGCCCTGGTTCTCCAGCGCCAGCTGGCGCACCAACTGGCGAAGCGCAGCCTGCACCATCGAGACGGCACCCAGGCCGGGCTGCACCGCGTCCGCCATGCCGCCTCCGATGACGAGGTAGGTCGAGCCCGGGGCCAGCCGGGGAATGAAGGTCTGGGCCGCCACCAGGTGCGGCAGCAGGTCGGCCTGGAAGGTCGCCATCACCTGACGGGGGTCTGAGCTCGTGATCGCCATCGGGCTCACCGGGCCGTTGACGCTCGTGACCACGGCATCGAAGCCGCCGAAGGTCTGGTGGAGCGCGTCGGCCAGGCTCGTCGCCGATGCAGCGTCGGCCACGCTGCCCACCCGCCAGGGCAGTTCGCCCACGGGCTGCCAGCGCTGCTGCAAGGCCTGCAAGCGCGCTTGACTGCGGCCCACGGCCACGACCTGCCAGCCCGAGCGCAGCAGCTCCCCGGCAATGGCGCTGCCGACCTCGCCGCCGGCACCGATGACGAGCGCCCGCCCGGCGGATGCCCGCTCGCCGGACGCGGCGGCCGGGTTCAAGCGGCGCTCGGATCCGGCTTGGCCGGCACCATCTCCGCCAGGCCGGCGATGGTGGCCTGTCCGCAGGTGGCCCAGGCATTGGCATGGCCCAGCGAATGCACGTCGAAGACGGCCTGCAGCGCGTTGTACTGGCCCATCGCGTCCAGCGTCTGGTTGACCGCACGCTTGGCCATCTGCAGCGGGTGTGGGTGCATCTGGGCGATCTGGCTGGCCAGCGCCAGCGTGGCGCTTTCCAGCTCGTCCAGCGGCACCACGCGGTTGACCATGCCCAGGCGATGCGCCTCCTGGGCGTCGATGAAGCCGGCGGTGAACAGCAGCTCCTTGGCCTTGCGGGCGCCGAGCTCCCAGGTGTGCCCGTGGTACTCGACGCCGCCGCAACCCATGCGCACCACCGGATCGCTGAAGCGGGCGTTGTCGGCCGCGACGATCAGGTCCATCGGCCACACCAGCATCAGGCCGGCGGCGATGCAGGCGCCCTGCACCGACGCGATGGTCGGCTTGGGCAGGTCGCGCCACTTGCGGGCATAGCCGAGGAAGTGCTTCTTCTCCCAGTTGTACATCTTCAGCAAGCCGGTGCGCTCGACGTCGTCGAACATCGACTTCCACGGCTCGTAGGTCAGCACCTCGGGCGAGATGTCATGGCCGGCGGAGAAGTGCTTGCCGGCCGCGCGCAGCACGATGACCCGCACCGCGTCATCGTCGTTGGCCCGATCGAAGGCCTGGTCGAGTTCCTGCAGCAGCGGCGGGTTCTGCGCATTGCGCTGATCCGGGCGGTTCAGCGTGATGATGGCGACGCGGTCGCGCACCTCGTAGAGGACGATGGACATGGGTTTCTCCTGGGAAGCGTCGGCGGGTGTTGCGGGTCAGCGGACGAAGGCGGGGGCCGCTTCGGCGAGGGGCGGCGCGTGGCGGCGCACGAAGTCGAGCAGCGCGTGGTTGAAGGCATCGTTGCGGTCGCCGGCCACCATGTGGCCGGCGCCCTCGACCTCACCGATCTCCAGGTGAGGCATCTGCGCGCGCAGGGCCTGAACGCCGGCTTCGCTGACGACGTCGCTCTGCCGTCCGCGCATCAGCAGCGCCGGCACCCGAACCTTCGGTGCGGCGTCGCTCATTCGGCGGCGGATCTCCTGCAGCCGCGCCTGGCGGCGTTGTGCGTCGGCGTCGATGAAGCGCGGGTCCCAGTGCCAGCGCCAGCGGTCGTCGGCACCACGCCGCAGGTTCCGCGCCAGGCCCTGCGGATCGCGCGGACGGGGGCGCTCGGGGTTGTAGGCAGCCACGGCGTCGGCCGCCTCGTCCAGCGAGGCGAAACCTTCGGGGCGTGCGGTCATGAAGGCCACGATGCGCGCGACCCCCTCGTCTTCCAGGCGGGGGACCACATCGACCAGCACGAGTGCCTGCAGCCGCACCTGGCCCTCGCCTTGGGCCACGAGCGCGGTGTGGCCGCCCATGGACGCACCGACCACCACCGGCAAGGGGCCGCCCGTGCCCGTCAGCGCCTCGACGACGCAGCGCAGGTCCCCGGTGAGCGCATCCACGCCGTAGTCGGCATCCGCGGGCCAGCCGGAGTCGCCGTGGCCGCGCGCGTCCAGCGCGATGGCACGCCAGCCCTGGGCGGCCAGTTCCACGAGCGCCCTTCGCCACGCATGGCGGGTCTGTCCGCCACCGTGCAGCAGCAGCACCGGGCGACCGGCCGGCGGGCCGGCCACGTCGCCGACGAGGGGCACCCGCCCCAGGCCGATGAATTCGATGCGCTCGACCGTCGGGACCGGCGCAGCGGTGGGCGTCATCCCGGACGCCCGGCGGGCGCCTGGGTCAGTCGTGAGCGCAGCACGGGCTCAGCGCTTGTGGATCTTCAGCCCGGCGCGCTCCTGGTCCCAGGTGCCGGCGGTCACGCCCTCGTCGCGCAGCTGGTGCTTGAGCACCCGGCCCACCGGGTTCTTGGGCAACTCGGGCCGGAACTCGATGTAGCGGGGCACCGCGAAATAGGGCAGCTGCTCGGCGCACCAGAGAAACAGCGTCGCCTCGTCAAGCGCTGCGCCCGGGCGCAGCTTGATGGTGAGCTTGAGCTCGTCCTCGCTCAGGTCGGACAGCACCGCATGGGCCGCCACGTCCTCGACGGCCGGGTGGGTGCGCAACGCGGTCTCGACCTCCATGCTGGAGATGTTCTCGCCTTTCCGGCGGAGGTAGTCCTTCTTGCGGTCGACGAAATAGAAGTAGCCCGCCTCGTCGAACTTGCCGATGTCCCCGGTGTGGAACCACTGGTTGCGCATCAACTTGAGCGTGTCCTCGGGACGCTTCCAATAGCCCTCGAACATCACGTGCGGCTGCCGCGGCCGCACGATGATCTCGCCCGGCGTGCCGTCCGGCAGTTCGTTGTCGTCGTCGTCGACGATGCGCACGTCGAACCACTCGCAGCGCAGGCCCGAGCTGCCCGGCCGGGCCGGCGTGCCGAAAGGCAGGTGGGTGACCACCGCGCATTCGGTCAGGCCGAAGCCGCCGGACACCGTGTGGCGCACACCGAAGCGCTCGCGCCAGATCTCCATGACCGCCTCGGGGAAGGGCGCACCCCACACGGCCTGGAGCTTGCCGCGGTAGCGCAGCATGGCGTCGTTGTCATCGGCCCGGGCGATCAGCGTGAGCATGGTGCCCAGCAGCTGGCAGTCGGTGGCCTGCACCCGTTCGAGCTCGGGCCAGAAGTTGCTGACCGAGAAGCGGCTGTAGATCGCGACGCCGGCGCCCACCAGCATGTTGCACAGCACGGTGGAGGCCACCGCGTTGAAGTGGAACAGCGGCATCGGCGTCCAGGTCAGCGTGTCCTTCGTCCGGCCGGTCAAGGCCAGCATCTGGCGCGCCAGGTTGCAGGCGTAGTTGTGGCTCACCATGCAGCCCTTGGACAGGCCCGTCGTGCCGCCGGTGTAGATCAGCATGGCCAGATCGCCCGGCTTGACCGGCACCACGGGGTCGGACCCGTCCGGTGAGGCCAGTTCGGCCCACCGCAGCGACTGGCCACCGAAACTGGCCAGGCCCTCGGGCCGCTCGCCGCGGTAGACCAGCGTGCGCAGGGTCGGAAGGCCGGCGGCGACCTGCACCACGCGTTCGGCGTAGTCGCTCTCGGCGATGATGAGCGCGGGCGCCGCATCTCCCGCCTGGTGGCGAAGGAATTCGCCCTTGTAGGCGGTGTTCACCGGCACGCTGATGCCGCCCAGCGTGTTGATGGCCAGCCAGATGAAGACCGCCTCCGCGTGGTTGTCCAGCAGCGTGACGACCGTGTCGCCCTTCTTCACGCCCAGGGCCTTCAGGCCGTTGGCCAGACGGCAGACCTGCCCGTGGGCCTCGGCGTAGGTCGTCCGGGTTCCGGCATGCTCGAGGAAAAGGCGGCTGCCGAAGTCGCGCACGGCGCGTCGGAAGGCGTCGTTGATGGTGTCTTGCTGGCCGCAAGACCAGCCTGGGCGTTTGGAGGAATCCATGGAGAAAGGCAAGCTGGGTAGGACGTTCAGTAGCGGGCCAGCAGTTCGGCCATCCCCGGCGAGGGCTGGCGGCGAGCCGGGTTGTAGAAGGGCGACAGCACCTGCAGCAGCCGCTTGAGCGTGGCCTTCTTCACCTTGCCGCGGTAGGCGGCGAGCCGCGCTTCGGAAGCCTGCAGTTCCTCGGGCGTCATGCCCTGGCGGTCCTGGGCGATCATCGCGGCGGCCACCTTGCGGGTGTGCCCGCCGATGTGCTTCATCGCGCAGACGAGGCCGTAGATGCGGTAGGCCCAGGCGAAGGGCCCGCTGCCGTAGAGGGTCTTGTACAGGCGCCAGCAGGTCTCGCGGTGCTCGAACTCCTCGGCCAGGTGCCAGCGCCACAGGTCGGCGGCGCGCGGGTCGGCACCCTCCAGGAATTCATCGAGTTCCTCGAAGAAGACCTCGGCCGCGGTGCAGCCCATGGCCTCGAAACCTTCGGAGTAGGCGATGTTGAAGCGAAGCGACTTCTCCTTGAGGAAGCGCTCGTAGTCGGCCTTGTAGGTGGCCTCCAGCGGCAGCATCACCTCGTAGCCGGACTTCACCAGGTGCTCGTTGTAGGCCAGGTGCATCTTGCAGTGCTGCACCTCCTGCTTGATGAAGGTCTCCATCTCCTTGTGCAGCGCGGTGTGCTTGGGGTCCAGCGCCTTCTTCGCCGCGATCATGACCTTCACCAGGTAGGGCTCGATGTGGGCCGGCACGGTGGAGAAGGCGTTGTAGCTCTGGGCGAACTCGCGGTTCGGGGCCCAGAAGATGGGCACCTGCGTGAAGTCCATCTTCGGCATGCGAACTTTCATGGTCTGTCTCCTTCAGGTGGTGGGAAGGCTCCGCGCCCAATCGCGCAGATCCTGGACGAAGAACTCGGGGTTTTCCATCGCGGCGAAGTGCCCGCCGGAGGGCGCCTGCACCCAGCGGTCGATGCGGTAGGCCCGCTCGGCGCGGGCGCGCGGCGGTGCCGGCACCAGCGGGTCGTGGTAGTCGGTGTAGGCGGTGGAGGTTTCGCAGCGGGTGCCCGGCGGCAGCACCAGCATGCCTTCGGACACGAGACCGGCGTAGTACCACAGCGCGCTGGCGAAGCGGTCGGACATCGCGTAGAGCATCGCGTTGGTGATCAGGCGGTCGAGCGGGAAGACCTGCTCGAAGCTGCGCGTGCGCAGGTCGGCCCAGTCGTGGAAGCGCTCGAGGATCCAGGCCGCCTGTCCGAGCGGGTTGTCTGCTGCGGCCCAGGCGAGCGACTGCGGGCGCACGCGCTGCAGCGCGGAATAGGCACCCAGGCTCTGCTGGGCGGCCATCGCCTGCTGCGCCCACTGGCCCTCGGCGGCATCGCGCGGCGGCTCGGCATGGCGCAGCGCCAGCAGGTTCAGGTGGATGGCCTGCACATGGCGGCCGTGGTCCAGGCCCAGCCAGGAGGTGACGATCGCGCCCCAGTCGCCGCCCTGCGCCAGGTAGCGGTCGTGGCCGAGCACCTCGGTCATCAGGCGGTTCCACAGCACCGCGGTGGCGCGCTGGCCCAGGGGGCCGGCCGGCGCCGCGCTGAAGCCGTAGCCCGGCAGGCTGGGCATGACGAGTTCGAAGGCGTCCTCGGGGCGGCCGCCGAAGCGCGATGGGAAGGCCAGCGGCTCGATGACGTCCCAGAACTCCACCTGGGAACCCGGCCAGCCATGGGTGAGCAGCAAGGGCCGGGGGGCGGGCCCCTCGCCGCGAACGTGCAGGTAGTGGATGTCCTGGCCATCCAGCGTGGCGACGAATTGCGGGTGGCGGTTCAGACGCTCGACGGCGGCGCGCCAGTCCCATTGGTGGGCCCAGTGCCGCTGCACCTCGCGCAGGGTGTCGGCATCGCAGCCGTAGGTCCAGCCGGAGCCGGCCGGCGCCGGGGGCAGCCGGGTGGCGGCCACGCGGTCCAGCACGCGGCGCACTTCGCTTTCGGACCAGTCGACCTGGAAGGGGCGGTTCAAGGGGCTCATCAGGGAAACTCCGGGGGCTTGAGGCTCAGATCGCGCCGTCTTCGCGCAGCGCATCGCGCTGGACAGAGTCGAGTCCGAGCCAATCGTTCAACACCTCGTCGGTGTGTTCGCCGATGCGCGGGGGCGCGATGCGGTAGCTCACCGGAGACTCGGACATCCGCAGCGGGTTGGCCGCGGTGCGGATGACGCCGTTGATCGGATGCTCCAGCGGCACGATCGTGCCACGGGCGATGACATGGGGATCGCGTTCCAGATCGACCATGTCGTTGATGGGGCCGCACGACACGGTGGCCGCGTTCAGGTGCGCGACCCACTCGGCCTTGGTGCGGCCGGCCAGCGCCTGCGTCAGCAGCGAGGCAAGCGCCGCCCGGTTGGCCACCCGTGCCGCGTTGCGCGAGAAGCGCGGGTCCTGCGCCCACTCCGGGTGGCCGACCGCAGCCGCCAGCCGGGTGAATTCGCGGTCGTTGAAGGTGGCCACCAGCAGGAAGCCGTCGTCGACCGGGTAGACGCCGTAGGGCGCGGCGCTCGGGTGGTCGTTGCCGGTGCGGCCCAGCGTCGTGCCGCCGTTGAACCAGGCCGACCAGGTGTTCATCAGCGTGGCGATCTGCGATTCGAAGAGCGACACGTCCACCTGCTGACCGACGCCGCTTTCCTGGCGCCGCTGCAGCGCGGCCAGCACGCCGATGACCGCGAACAGACCCGCGGTGGTGTCGGCGATCGGAACGCCGATGCGGGTGGGGCCGGCGCCCGGCTCGCCATCACGGGCGCCGGTGACGCTCATCACGCCGGCCATGGCCTGCACGAGGTAGTCGTAGCCGGAACGATCGGCGTAGGGGCCGGTCTGGCCGAAGCCGGTCAGCGAGCAGTAGACGAGGCGCGGGTTCAAGGCCTTGAGGTCCTCGTAGCCCAGGCCGTACTTGGCCAGCGTGCCGGTGCGGAAGTTCTCCACCAGCACATCGGCCTTGCAGGCCAGCTCGCGCAGCAGCGCCGCGCCGGCCGGGTGGGCGTAGTCGACCGTCAGCGAGCGCTTGTTGCGGTTGACCGCCTGGCTGTAGGTGCTCTCGTCGCGGTCGCGGCCGTGCTCGTCCTTGAGCCACGGCGGCGCGATGCGGCGGATGTCGTCACCCTCGCCCCGGCGCTCGATCTTGACCACGTCGGCGCCCAGGTCGCCCAGGATCTGCCCGGCCAGCGGTCCGGCGATGACACGCGTCATGTCGAGCACGCGAAGGCCGGTGAGCGGCCCCTCAGGCGCGCTGGCGGTCAAGGCAGTGGAGGGATTCACGGGCGCCGTCCCCTTCACACCGCGATGGTGTAGCCGCCGTTGACGGAGATCACCTGGCCGGTGATGTAGGACGCACCTTCGCCGAGCAGGAAGCAGACCGGGACGGCCACCTCGTCGGGCGAGGCGAAGCGCTTGAGCGCGATCTGCTCCATGTAGGTGTCCAGCATCTTCGCGTTGCCGCGCACCTTCTCGGTCATGGCCGTCTCGACCATGCCGAAGCACACCGCGTTGGACCGCACCTTGTGGCGCGCCCATTCGCGGGCGGCCGTCATGGCCATGCCGAACATGCCCGACTTGGCGGCGGCGTAGTTGATCTGCCCGAGGCTGCCGCGTCGACCGGCATCCGAGGAGATGAAGACCAGCGACGCGCCGCTCGCATCGCCGGCTTCCGCACGGGCGATGCAGTGCCGGCCGACCGCCTGGGTGAGCAGGAAGGAGCCGGTCAGGTGAACATCGAGCACGGCCTGCCACTGCTCGATCGTCATCTTCTCGATGAGGGCGGGTCGGCCGATGCCGGCATTGCTGACCAGCCCATGCACGGCGCCGAAATGCGAGACCGCCTCGCCCACGGCGCGCTCGACGAAAGCGGCGTCGGTGACGCTGCCAGCCAAGGGCAGGAAGCGCTCGCCCAGCACTTCGCGGGCCGCGGCCAGCGTGTCGGGGTTGAGGTCGATGCCGGCGACACCGGCGCCCAGCGCCAGGGCCTGCCGCGCGATGGCCAGGCCGATGCCCTGGCCTGCACCGGTGACGACGATCTGGCGACCGGCGAGCGACATGGGGTTGTGCATGGGAACTGCTTCCAGTGGGAGGACGCCCAGCCGTCTCAGGCGGGGTCGAAGACGACGAAATGGCTGCCGCCCTCGTCGACGATGCGGGCGCGCACCGCCATGCCGATGGTGACGGACTCCGGCGCCAGGCCCTCGACGCGGCTCATCATCCGCGGGCCTTCGGCCAGGTCGATCAGGGCGACGTTGTAGGAGGCCGCGGGGGGTCGCGCCCGCACGACGGTGGTGGAGTAGACGGTTCCGAGGCCGCTGGCCGGCACCCACTCCAGGTCGTCGCGGCCGGTGCCCGGCTCGATGGCGCGGGGATAGAAGTGGTGCCGCCCGCTCTGCCGGCCGCGCTGGATCATGAAGCGGCCTTCGCGCAGGAAGCGCTGGTGATCGGCGTCCGGGCGCAGCGGTTCGCTCTGAACATCCATCGGGTCCATGCCTTCAGCTCCTGACCAGCAGCGCGGCCGAGGCGATCGGGCCGCCACCGTTGCTCACCACGGCCACCCGGGGAGCGCCGGGCACCTGGCGTGCGCCGCCCTGCCCCCTGAGCTGCAGCACGGCCTCGCAGAAGTGGCCCAGGCCGTGCAGCCGGCCGGCCGACAGCTGCCCGCCACCGGTGGCCAGCGGCAGCTCGCCGTCCAGCGCGATGCGCTGCCCGCCCTCGACGAAGGCGCCAGCCTCGCCGCGCCGGCAGAAGCCCAGGCCTTCCAGCCACAGCAGGCTCAGGAAACTGAAGCCGTCGTAGAGCGCCGCCACGTCCACGTCCTTCGGGCGCAGGTCGGTCTGGCTCCACAGGCGCTGCCCGGCGTCCTCGGCGGCAAAACGGGTGCCGTCGGCCATCTGGTCCCAGGTGTCGCGCCCGTACAGCGGGCCGCAGATGGATTCGATGGTGACGGGCTGCCCCGCCAGGTCGCCGCGCGTCTCGGGCGCCGAGATGATGATGGCGGTGGCGCCGTCGATGGGCACGTCGCAGTCGAACAGGCACAGCGGCGTGGAGATCATCCGTGCGCCGAGGTAGTCGTCCATCGTGATCGGCGTGCGGTAGACGGCCAGCGGGTTGAGCCCCGCGTTGTGGCGGGCGGTCAGCGCGATCTGCGCCAGCTGCTCGCGCCTGAGCCCGAATTCATGCACGTAGCGGGAGGCGGTGAGCGCCACCCAGTTCGACGCCGACGGCGCATCGAAGGGCACCAGCCAGCCGAGCGAGCCCTGCACCCGCTGGGTACCCGCACCCACGTTGCTCGAGCGCACGCCCTGCGCCATCGCGCTCGATTCGGTCATGGTGCGGAAGCACAGGACATGGCGCGCCTGGCCCGACAGCACCGCCATGCAGGCGTTGATGATGGCGCTCATCTGCGACGCCTCGCCCCCGGCGGTGTACCAGTTCAGGCGCAGCTGCAGCGACTCCTTCACCTCGGTCAGCGAGACCGGCGAGAAGCCGGGCAGCGCCGGCGTGAAGCCCGGCCAGCAGGCCAGGCCGTCGATGTCGGAGCGGTCCAGGCCGGCATCCGCGAGGGCCGCCGACACCGCCTGCAGCGTGAGGGAGATGCCCGAGCGGCCCAGCCGGCGACCGACATCGGACTGCCCGATGCCGGAGACCAGGGCGCGCGGACGGTCGCGCAACACGGCAGCGGACACGCGCGTCAGGCCGCGAAGAGCTTGGCCACTTCGCCGGCGGTGACCTGCCGGCCTTCGGAGTTGGACGGGTTGAAGCCGCCCAGGCCGGCCACCGCGCGCACGTCCACATGCGTCGACTGGGCGCGCAGCGCGCCCACGGTGCAGTTCTCGCGGCCCAGCACGCTGAAGGGGTCGTAGCGGAACTCGCGCATCGCGTTGCCGTGGGTGATCTTGTCGATCATCTCCGGGCTCAGGTGCTTGACCGAGGCCCACAGCGTCTCGGGCACCTCCGGCCACAGCGTGTCCGAATGCGGGTAGTCGCACTCGTAGGTCACCAGGTCGGTGTTCAGCGACGCGGTGTTCTTCAGGCCGAACTGGTCGTCGATGAAGCAGGTGATGAAGTTGCGGTTGAAGAGTTGGCTGGGCAGCAGCTCGCCGAAGTTGGCGTGCGTCCAGGCGCGGTGGTGCTTGTAGGTGAAGTCGGCCCGCTCGAGCAGGTAGGGCACCCAGCCGATGCCGCCTTCGGACAGCGCGATCTTCAGCTTGGGGAACTTCTTGAACACCGGCGAGAACAGCCATTCGGTGGCTGCGTTGGCGATGTACATCGGCATGTTGACGATCCAGGCGTCGATCGGCGCATCCGACGACGGGTAAGGGGCGGAGGCGCCCGAGCCGATGTGGCAGCTGATCACCACCTGGAGCTCCTCCATCGCGGCCCACAGCGGGTCCCAGTGCGGGCTGTGCACGCTGGGCAGGCCCTTGGCCGCCGGGTTGTCCGGAAAGCTGATGGTCCGCGCGCCCTTGGCCGCGATGCGGCGGGTCTCGGCGACGCAGGCGTCGATGTCCCACAGCGGCAGGATGCCCAGCGGGATGAAACGCCCCGGAGCACCGGCACACCACTCGTCGAGGTGCCAGTCGTTGTAGGCGCTGATGACCGTCTTGGCCAGTGCCTTGTCCTGCGCGGCCAGGAAGAAGGTGCCGGCGAAGTTCGGGAAGGTGGGAAAGCAGATGGAGCCGAGCACGCCGTTGACGTTCATGTCGTCGATGCGGGCCTTCAGGTCGTGGGTGCCCTTGCGGATGTCGGAATAGGACGCCGGCTCCAGGCCGTATTCCTCCTTGGGCCGCCCCACCACCGCGTTCAGGCCGAAGTTCGGGTTGCGCAGGCCGTCGAAGACCCAGCCCTCGCCATCGCGCATCTTCACCACGTGAGGCGCCTTGTCCAGCAGGTGCTTGGGCATGTGGCGCTTGAACATGTCGGGGGGCTCGATGACATGGTCGTCCACACTGACGATGATCAGGTCGTTCATCTGCATCGCGGTCTCCATCGCCTGTCGGCAAAAACTGTTAACGTGTCAGTTATTGACTGTGGCCCATCGCTTGGTGGGCGTCAAGGGGTGAGGGCACCGTCCGCCCCGACATCAGGGAAATTGCCTAGGGTTTGCCAGCATGGAACAGCTTCCGGGCTTTGCCCGACACGAGGAATTGGAAGGGCTGCTCGAGCTGCAGGCCCTGGGTGACGACCGCTTCCACAGCGAGCGGCTCGACGGGAACCAGAACGGCCGGGTGTTCGGCGGCCAGCTGCTCGCGCACGCCGTCACCGCGGCGATGGTGGCAGCGCCCGGGCGGCACCTGAGTTCGCTGCGGCTGGGGTTCCTGCAGGGGGCCCTGGGCGGAGCGCCGCTGCACTGGCAGGCGCACACCTTGCAGCAGGGTGCGCGCTACACCACCCGCCACCTCCGGGCCACCCAGGGAGAACGGGTCATCGCCGACGCGCAGGTGACGCTGCAGGAGCCGGCCCAGGGCTTCGAGCATGCCGACCCGGCGCCCCTGGGCGTTGCGGCGCCGTCGACGCTGCCCACGCTGGCCGACCTGGAAGCCCGCATCGAAGCGGCGACCGGCGTGCCCTATGCGATGCAGATGCGGCCCTTCCTGGACGTGCGGCTGGTCGACGCCGACCGTTTCCTGCTGCAAAGCGGGCCCGTGCCGCAGCTTCAGTACTGGATCAAGGCACGCGACACGCTGCCTGCGGCCGCTGCGGTGCACTCGGCCGCCCTCGCCTACCTGTCGGACTTCTGGTTGAACTATGCGTCGCTGGTCTCGCACATCGCCGTCCAGGGCGCGCGCGATCGGGTCTATGTGTCGAGCCTCAACCACGCGCTGTGGTGCTATGCGCCGTGCCGAGCCGATGACTGGCTGCTGTTCGACGTCACCAGCCCCATCGCCGCGGACGGAAGGGGGCTCGCCTGGGCGCGCATCCACACTGCCGACGGACGGCTGGTGGCCTGCGCCGCCCAGGAGATGGTCTGCCTGGTGAAGAACCCCTGAGCGGCGTCCCGGGCGGCGGCCGACCGGTGTTCAGCTGCCGCCTGCGAAGCGCCGGCGCAGCTCGGTCTTGGACACCTTGTTCATGCCCCCCAGGCGCGGCAGTGCGGCCAGCACTTCGAGCTGCTCGGGAATCTTCTGGCGCATGACGCCGGCCGCCTCGAACCAGGCGATGACCTCGGCGAGTTCCAGCCCCTCGGCCTGCGGACGCAACTCGACCACCGCGCACAGCCGCTCGCCGCGCTCGGCATCGGGAAGCCCGATGGCAGCGGCGGCAGCCACCTTCGGATGGCGGGACAGCACGTCCTCCACCTCGCTGGCCGAGATGTTCTCGCCCTTGCGGATGATCACGTCCTTGAGCCGGCCGGTCACTGCGAGGTGCCCGTCGTCGCGCAGGTGGCCGAGGTCGCCGGTGCGGAACCAGCCCTCGTCGTCGAAGGCCACGCGGTCAAGCGCCGGGTCGGTGTAGCCGCGGAAGACGCCGGGCCCGCGAACCCGGATCTCGCCGTCCTCGCCGGTCGGGCAGACGCGGCCGTCGGGCGCGACCACGCGCACCTGCATGCCCGCCACCAGCGCACCGTCGCTGAAGGCGAGCTGCTCCTCGGTGTGCGCCGCGCAGCCGCTGGCCACCAGCGGCGCCTCGGTCATGCCATAGGCATGGGCCAGCACGCAGCCGAGCTCATCGCGCACCTGGGCCACCAGCGCGGGCGGCTTGGGCGCACCGCCACCCGTGAGCAGACGCAGGACGGGCAGCAGGCGCTGCCCGGGCTGCCGCCGTTGTTCGGCCAGCAGGGCCTGGTAATGGGCCGTGCTGCCGCCAGTGACGGTGACGCCGTGCCGGGCGAAGGCCGCCACGGCTTCGGCGGCCTGGTAGCGCGGCAGCAGCACCGCACTGGCACCGCTGGCCAGCATCATGACCGTGTACATCGCGCCGCCCACATGGGCGATGGGAAAGGCGATGGTGCCCACGTCCTGCGGACCGGCCTGCATGGCCTCGGCCAGACGGAGCCCCGCGCGAAGCAGGGCCTCGTCGGCATGCCGGACGCCCTTGGGTTCGGCGGTGCTGCCGCTGGTGACGTGGATCCAGCGGACGGCCTGGCCATTGCCCGGCTCGGCCGGCAGCCTGGACGGATCGGCGGCGGGCAGCTCGTCGGGCAGGCTCAGCAGCAGCGGGGGTGCATCCAGCCGCTCGAGCAGGGTGCTGGCTCGCGCTTGCAGGCCGCCCTCGCCGTCGCGGGGCACGATGAAGACCGACGGCCGATGCCGCCGCAGCACCAGCTGGGTTTCGGCCGGGCCGTACAGCGAGATCACCGGGTTCTGGACCACCGGCAGGCGGGCCAGCGCGAGCTGCAGCACGAAGGCGGCAATGCCGGTGGGCATCTGCCAGGTGACCACGCTGCCGGCGCAGACCCCCTGGGCATTCAGCCAGGCAGCCAAGCCCGTGGCCGCCTGCAGCGTCTGGCCCGCGGTGAGCGTGCGGCCGTCCACCCCGTCGATCAGCAGCGGCGCCTCGGGGCTGGCGCCCGCACGGGCGACCAGCAGCCCCCACACCGTGGGCGCGGCGAGCAGCGGGCCGCCGGACGGGGGCTCCCTCGTCATCTGCCGGGCGCCTGCGCTCAAAGCGCCGAGGTCAGTTCGGGGACGGCAACGAAGAGATCGGCCTCCAGCCCGTAGTCGGCGATGCTGAAGATCGGAGCCTCGGGGTCCTTGTTGATGGCCACGATCACCTTGCTGTCCTTCATGCCGGCCAGGTGCTGGATGGCGCCGCTGATGCCGGCGGCGATGTACAGGCTGGGTGCGACGATCTTGCCCGTCTGGCCGACTTGCCAGTCGTTGGGTGCGTAGCCCGCGTCCACGGCGGCGCGGCTGGCGCCCAGGGCGGCGCCCAGCTTGTCGGCCAGAGGCACCAGCACCTCGGTGAACTTGTCGCCGCTGCCCAGCGCGCGGCCGCCGCTGACGATGATCTTCGCCGCGGTCAGTTCGGGACGATCGCTGCGGGCGATCTCGCTGCCCTGGTAGGACGAACGACCGCTGTCGGCCACCGCCGCGACCGACTGCAGCGCGGCCTGCCCGCCGGTGGCGGGCGCCGCGTCGAAGCCGGTGGTTCGCACGGTGATCACCTTCACCGCATCCAGGCTCTGCACGGTGGCGATGGCGTTGCCCGCGTAGATCGGGCGTTCGAAGGTGTCGGGGGACAGCACCCGGGTGGCGTCGCTGATCTGCGCGACGTCCAGCCGCGCCGCCACGCGCGGCGCGACGTTCTTGCCCGCTGCGGTGGCGGGGAAGAGCAGGTGGCCGTAGGGCGCTGCCAGCGCCAGCACCTGCTCGGCGATGTTCTCGGCCAGCGCGTGCTCCAGGGCGGGCGCGTCGGCGTGCAGCACCCGCGCGACGCCGGCGATGCGGGCGGCGGCCTGGGCGGCGGCTTCGGCGCCGAAGCCGGCGACCAGCACATGCACTTCAGCGCCACAGGCAAGGGCGGCGGTGACGGTATTCAGCGTGGCGGGCTTCAGGCTGGCGTTGTCGTGTTCGGCCACGACGAGGACGGGTCGGTTGTCGGCGGAGGTCATGTCGGTGATCTGCGGGGTCTTGAGGGGAAGGCGGCGCGGTGGTCGTGGGGGCTGACGCAGCGGGCGGGCGGGTGGCGGGTGCCGGAGCTCAGATCACCTTGGCCTCGTCGCGCAGCTTGCCCACGAGGGTGGGCACGTCGGCCACCTTCACGCCGGCACCGCGCCGAGGCGGCTCGGCCACCTTCAGCGTGCGGATGCGGGGCGCGACGTCCACGCCCAGGTCGGCCGGGCGGATCACCTCCAGCGGCTTCTTCTTCGCCTTCATGATGTTGGGCAGCGTGACGTAGCGCGGCTCGTTCAGGCGAAGGTCGGTGGTGACCACCGCCGGCAGGCCGATCTTCAGCGTCTGGGAGCCACCATCCACCTCGCGCGCCACGGTGGCAAAGCCGTCGGCGATGTCCACGCGGCTGGCGAAGGTGGCCTGCGGCAAGCCGGCGAGCGCGGCGAGCATCTGGCCCGTCTGGTTGCAGTCGTCGTCGATGGCCTGCTTGCCCAGGATCACCAGGCCCGGCTGCTCGCGGTCGACGAGCGCCTTGAGCAGCTTGGCCACGGCCAGCGGCTGCAGTTCCTCGGCGCATTCGACCAGGATGCCGCGATCCGCGCCGATGGCCATCGCGGTGCGCAGCGTCTCCTGGCACTGCGTGACGCCGCAGGAGACGGCGATGACCTCGGTGGCCACGCCCTTCTCCTTCAGCCGCACGGCCTCCTCGACGGCGATCTCGTCGAAGGGGTTCATGCTCATCTTCACATTGGCGATGTCCACGCCGGTGCCGTCGCTCTTCACGCGGACCTTGACGTTGTAGTCGACGACCCGCTTGACGGGGATGAGGATCTTCATGGCTGGTCTCTCGGTGGATGAATGGGATGAAGCCGTGCCGCCGGGTTCAGATCAATCGCGCAGCCCCACGCGGCCGTTGTTGATGACCACCCGATCTCGCTCGAGCACGCGCACACGGAACAGCACCTCGTTCGGCTGCAGCCACATCTCGGTGCGAAGCGTCTCGCCGGGCATCACCGGGGCACTGAAGCGGGCGAAGACCGAGGCCACCCGCTCGCCGTTGCCGCCCAGCGCGCTGCGCAGCACCGCTCGAAGCGCGACGCCCCAGCTGGCCAGCCCATGCAGGATGGGCCGGTCGAAACCGGCCTTGCGCGCGACGGCCGGGTCGGCGTGCAGGGGGTTCCAGTCCGCGTTGAGGCGATAGAGCAGCGCCATCTGCGGCGCGGTGGACAGGTCGCAGACCTGGTCGGGTTCGCGCTCGGGCAGCGTCGGCGGTGCGGACGCACTGGCCGTCGAGGACGGCGCGGGGGCCGCCGCCGGGGCGAAGCCGCCATCGCCACGGGCCATCATCACCTGGGTGATGGTGCACAGCGGCTCGCCGCTCGCACGCTCGAGGATCTGGCGCTCGTAGGTGATGAGAGCGCCCTTGTCGGCGCCCTTGTCGACCACGCTGACCACGCGGGAGCGGCCCACGACATCGGCCTGCGCGGGCAAGGGCCTGTGCAGCTGCAATCCCTGCTCGGCGTGCACGATGCGCACCCAGTCCAGGCCGGTGTCCAGCGTTCGCGGCCAGTAGCCGGGGTGGGCCAGGATGACGCCCATCGAAGGCACCACGCGCTGCCCGCCCTCGGCGCCCTCGTAGACGTAGGGCAGCTCGGTGGGGTCGAGCGGATCGCTGCCATAGCCCAGGCTGAGCGCGTAAAGCAAGGCATCCTTGAAGCCGTATTGCTGAGCGGTGTCGGGAATCTTCAGCGCCAGCAGGCGGTCGGGATCGATCGGCATGGGAGGGGTGCCCGGTCAGACGCCGCGGAACACCGGCGCGCGTTTTTCGAGGAAGGCGGCCACGGCTTCGCGGTGGTCCTGCGTGAGGTAGAGGGCAGCCTGGTTGTCCATCTCGTAGGCCAGCGCGTCGTCCAGGGTGTTGATGCCCCGGGCATAGGCCGCCTTGAGCAGAGCCACCGAGATCGGCGCATGGGCGGCCATCTCGCGGGCCAGCGCCGAGGCCTGTTCCATCAAGGCCTCGGGCGCCACCAGCTCGTCGACCAGCCCGATGCGCAGCGCCTCGTCGCCTTCGACGACGCGCGCGGACATCAGGATGCGCTTGGCTCGGGCCAGACCGACACGCTGGGGCAGCGTCCACATCAGCCCCAGGTCGGGCAGCAGGCTGACCTTGGCGAAGGACGACACGAAGCGCGCACCGTGCGCCGCCACGATGCCATCGGCGGCCAGGGCGAGCGAGAAGCCCGCACCCGCCGCATAGCCCTGCACCGCGGCGACGACCGGCTTGCCCATGCCCTGCATCAGGCGGACGATCTGGTGCGCCACGCGCATGCGCTCGCGGCCCATGGGCAGGGTGCGCTGCGCCGCCATGCCGGAGACGTCGCCGCCCGAGCAGAAATGGCCGTTGGCGCCCGCCAGCACGAGGGCGCGGCAGGCGTCGTCGGTGCGCAGCGTCTCCAGCACATCGGCCAGTTCCAGCAGCAGTTCGCGCGACAGTGCGTTGCGGGTCTTGGCGTTGTCCAGCGTGACGACAGCCAGGCCGTCGGAAACATCGGTGCGGACGAAGTGGCTCATGGCGCTTCCTCGGGCGGTCAGGTGGGGCTGCAGGCCAGCAGGGCACGCAGGGTGGCGATCAAGGCCACCGGCTGGTCGAACATCAGGTGGTGGTGGCCACCGGGGATGGCGATCGGTCCGCGCCCGGCCGGCAGGGCGCGCACGATCCGCTGCGCCAGGGCCTCGTCGACGATGACGCTGTCGGCGCCGTAGACGTAGTCGACCGGGCAGCGGACCCTGGCGAGCAGCGCATCACCGTCGTCTTCGTGCTCCGGCCCGGAGATCATGGTGGGGTCGAACTTCCAGGTCCAGCCACCGGCCACCTCGCGCACCGAGTGGCGGGCGATGTGCGAGAGCGCCCAGGGCTCGACATGGGGCTGGTCGGGCAACAGGCGATAGCGGCTCAGGGCCGTGGCCAGGTCGGCATAGACACGGTCCCCGCGCAGGCCAGGCGGCGGCGCCGGATGCGTGCTGCCTGGGAAGACCGCATAGCTGTCGATGGCGATCACCCGCTGAAAGAGCTCCGGCGCCAGGCCGCAGGCTTCCAGCGCGCGCAGGCCCCCGTTGCTGTGGCCGATCACCGTCAGGGGCGGCAGGCCAAGCGCGCGCACCAGGCCGACGATGTCGCGCGCGCCGGCGTCGCGGGGGTAGACGCTGCGCCGGTCGCTGTCGCCCATGCCCGACAGGTCCATCGCGATGACGCGGTGGGTGTCGGCCAGGAAGGGCGCGACGAAGTCCCACCAGTGCGCGTGCGCGCGGTGCCCGTGCACCAGCAGCAGCGGCGGCCTGGAGAGCGCTTCGGTCGACCAGCCCAGCCAGTGCAGGTCGACGCCGTCGACGCGCACCCGGTGAGACAGGCCGGGGTGCTTCAGGGCCCAGCGGAACCAGCCGGGAGCTGCAGCGGCTGAATTCACGCCGTCTGCCTGCTCAATAGCCCTTGAAGTCGGGCTTGCGCTTCTCGCGGAAGGCGTTGATGGCTTCCTGGTGATCGCGCGTCAGCGAGGACACGTTCTCGTAGGCCATGCCCACGTCCATCATGCTGGCGGCCATCTGGCGCAGCGGGACGTTGATGGTCGACTTGCTCCAGCGCAGCGACTGAACCGGCAGCCGTGCGAGCTTGTCGGCGTAGGCATCGACCGCGGCGTCCAGCTCGGCCAGCGGCAGCGCCTTGTTGATCAGGCCGATCTGCACCGCCTCGGCGGCCGACAGCTTCTCGCCGGTGAACAGGTAGTGCTTGGCGCGCGCGTAGCCGATCATCAACGGCCACATGATCTGCCCGCCGTCACCGGAGATCAGGCCCACGTTGTTGTGCGGGTCGCCGAAGCGCGCGGTGTCGGCGGCGAAGATGACGTCGCAGAAGACGGCCAGCGTGGAGCCCAGGCCGATGGCGTCGCCGTTGACCTTGGCGATGATGGGCTTGTCGCATTCGAGCAGGCTGCTGACGATGCGCTTGGCCTCGCGGACGGCCTGGTAGAAGGCCGGCGGGTTGTCGCGCAGCCACTGCATGTGCTCGATGTCGCCGCCCGCGCTGAAGGCCTTGCCCGCGCCGGTGACGACGATGATGTCGCTTTCCTTGTCCTCGACCACGTCGTAGAACACGTGCGACAGCTCGGTGTGGGCCTCGCCGGCCAGGCTGTTGAGCTTGTCGGGCCGGTTCAGGGTGATGGTGAGGATGCGACCGCGGCGGTCGAACTTGAGGGTCTTGTAGTTGTCGAAGTTCAAGGGGAGTCTCCAGGAAGCGGGGCGGGGACACCCCAGAACTAAATGATCGTCAGTTATGGACTTTAGCGGCTCGCCGGGCGGCTGCCAAGGGGGGCCGCCGCGCCGGCCTCACAGACGGGCGTTCGGCGTTCACAGCGTGGCCGCCGTGCCGAGCACCAGGGTCGCCTGGCTGGACAGCGTGCCTCCGTTGGCATGGGCCAGCGCCAGCTCGGCGCCGCTCACCTGGCGCGCGCCGCCCCGGCCGCGCAGCTGCACGCAGGATTCCACCATCGTGAACAGGCCATACATGCCCGGGTGGCAGCAGGAAAGGCCGCCGCCATTGGTGTTCACCGGCAGCGCGCCGCCCGGGGCGATGCGACCGCCGCGCACGAAGGCGCCTCCCTCCCCCTTGCCGCAGAAACCCAGGTCCTCCAGGAACAGCAGCGTGTTGATGGTGAAGGCGTCGTAGAGCTGGACGACGTCGATGTCCGCCGGCCCCACGCCGGCCATCGCATAGGCGCGCTGGCCGGATTCCACCGCTGCGGTGGTCGTCAGGTCCTGCGACTGGTCGACGCCGGAATACCAGGTGGCCGCCGCGGCGCCGAGCACGAAGACCGGTTCGCTCTTCAGGTGGCGGGCCCGGTCCGCGCGGGTGAGCACCACGGCGGCGGCGCCATCGGTGACGAGACAGCAGTCGCGCACGCCCAGCGGGTCCGACACCAGGCGGGCCTTCAGGCAGTCCTCCACCGTCAGCGGGTCCCGCGCGAAGGCATCGGGGTTCAGCCGGGCCCAGGCGCGCGCGGCCACGGCCACCTCGGCGAGGTCGGCGCGGGTGCTTCCGTACTCGTGCATGTGACGGGCCGCCGCCAGCGCGTAGGAGGACAGCGGCGTCAGCGGCTTGTACGGCGATTCATAGGGCGAGGGCAGGCGCATGGACACCAGGCCGCCGCTGGCGGTGCGCTGGTTGCTGCCATAGACGATGAGCGCGGTGTCGCACAGCCCGGCCTCCAGCATCAGAGAAGCCACGATGACGTGGGAGTGGAAGGCCGAGCCGCCGGTGCGGTTGTTCTCGGTGAACTTCGGCCGCAGACCCAGGTAGTCCGCAGCGCTCAGCCCGGACAGCGCGTCGTCCGGCGTGCAGACGAAGAGCGCGTCGACATCGCCGAGGACCAGGCCGGCGTCGTCGAGCGCCAGGCGGGCGGCGTGCGCGGCAAGGTCCAGCGGCCGCAGTCCCGGCGACTCGCCCATCCCGTAGGTGGCGGCGCCGACGATGGCCGTGCGGCCGCGCAGCGGGCTCTGGGTGGGGGCGGTCATGTCGGGGCTCCTCCTGTTGGGCCGGCGCGGCGTGGCCCGGTATGCGTCGGCGCGAAGCTGACTGTATATCAGTTATGTGCTAGCCTGCCCTTCGGTTGGACCCGTACGCCCGGGGTGCTGCGGGCGCGCTTCGAACACTTGAGGAGACAGGCATGGTGGATGGCAAGGTCGTCGTGGTCACGGGAGCGGGCAGCGGCATCGGGCGCGAGTTCGCGCTGGCCTTCGCGCGGTCCGGCGCTTCGGTGGTGGTCAACGACCTCGCGCGCGGCGCCGGCGGCGAGGGCTTCATGGCAGACGCCGTGGTGGCCGAGATCCAGGCCGCCGGCGGGCGCGCGACGGCCAGCACCGACAGCGTGGCCGAGGCCGCGTCGGCCACCCGCATCGTGGAGGCGGCGCTCGATGCCTTCGGCCGCATCGACTGCGTGGTGAACAACGCGGGCATCCTGCGCGACCGCTTCTTCTTCAACATGAGCGTGGACGAATGGAAGGCGGTGATGGACGTCCACCTGAACGGCGCCTTCTATGTATCGCGCGCCGCCGCGCCCCACTTCAAGTCCCAGGGGGGCGGCAGCTATGTGCACATGACGTCCACCAGCGGGCTCATCGGCAACCCGGGGCAGAGCAACTATGCCGCCGCCAAGCTCGGGATCGTCGCGCTGTCCAAGGGCATTGCGCTGGACATGGCACGCCACAAGGTGAGGTCCAACTGCATCGCCCCCTGGGCCTGGACGGCGATGACGGCTTCGGTTCCCACCGACACGCCAGAAGCGCTGGCCCGGATGGAGAAGCTCAAGACCATGGAGCCGCGCAAGATCGCTCCCCTGGCGGTCTACCTGGCCAGCGACGCCGCGGCCGAGGTGTCCGGCCAGGTCTTCGGCGTCCGCGCCAACGAGATCTACCTCTTCTCGCAGCCGCGGGTGATCCGTTCGGTGCACCGCAGCGAGGGCTGGACGCCCGAGAGCATCGCCGAGCACGCGGTGCCCGCGATGCGCACGTCCTTCTACGACAACGTGCCCTCGCCCACGCTGACGACCTGGGACCCGATCTGAGAGCGCGCCAGTCGCCCCCCCCGGCGGCGGGCTAGAAGGCGAACTTGTGCTTGCCGCCGTCCACGGCGATCCACTCGCCGGTGATGTAGCCGGCCAGGTTCGAGCACAGGTAGACGATCAGCGAGGCGATCTCGTCGGGCGTGCCCACACGGCCTGCGGGAATCGCGCCGCCCAGGAAGCCGTTGACGTCGCCCGGCTTGATCGCCATCTTCTGTTCGAGGTAGGCGTACATGTTGTCGGTGCCGATCCAGCCCGGCCCGACCGAGTTCACGGTGATGCCATGCCGGGCCACCTCGTCGGACAGCGTCTTGAGCAGCCCCACGGCGGCCGGTCGGGCGGTGTTGGCCAGGATGTGGCGGATCATGCCCTCGGGCTCCTTGGCCGCACCCGAGCCGATGGCCACGAAGCGCCCCCAGCCCTTGGTCTTCATCGCGGGCAGCACTTCGCGCGCGAGGTAGACGACGCTCATCGCGTGGGTGTTGAAGAAGTGCTGGAAGTCGGCGTCGCTGACGTCGTCGAAGTTGCCCGCAATGTTGTCCTGCACGTTGCTGATGGCGATGTCCGGCGCTCCGAAGCGCTCGGTGACCTCCGCCACCGCCCGGGCCACGCCTTCGCGGGTGGTGAGATCGGCGCTGACGCCCATGGCCTCCCCGCCCCTCGCCTGGAGCGCCGCCACCGCCTCGGCCACAGGCCCCGGGGAGCGGGCCACCACGGCGACCTTGCACCCCTCGTCGGCGAGCATGCGCGCGGCCGAAAGCCCCATGCCCTTGCTGCCGCCGGAAACGAAGGCGACCCGCCCGCGTATGCCGTAATCCATGAATCGAATCCTTTCAAGTGCAGCCGATGCAGCGTCCGCTGAAGTTCAACCGAGGGCCTGCTCGAGGTTGCCGAGCGGCGCCATGCTGGCGCCACCGTCGACCAGCAGGCTGGTGCCGGTGATGTAGTTGGCCTGCGCGGACGCGAGGAACAGCACCGCATCGGCGATCTCGTCGGAGCTTCCCGGGCGGGGAATGGGAAAGGGCCGGGCGATCTTCATCGCCACGTCCTCGCTCAGGTGTTCGCGCATCCGGTCGGACGCGACCATGCCGGGCTCCACGACGTTCACCCGGATGTTGTCCCGGCCCAGTTCCATGGCCAGGCCGCGCGCGAAGGCGTTCATGTAGGCCTTGGTCGACATGTAGGGAATCAGCCCGGGGATGAAGTTGCGGTTGGCCGAGCCCGAGGAGATGTAGATCAGCCGGCCACCGTCCGGGGCCTGGGCCAGCGCAGGGTGCGCGTCCCGGGCCAGCCAGAAGAGCGAATGCACGTTGCTGCGGATGAGCTTGTCGAAGGTGGACTCGTCCATGTCCACCACGCGGGCGTGCGCGCTCTCGGCGGCACAGTGCACGACGATGTCCAGCCGGCCGAACTCGCGCGTGGCCGTGCCCACGCTGGCGCGGATGGCTTCGCGGTCGGCCACGTCGCCTACGGCCAGCGCCGCCTGCCCGCCGGCGGCGCGGATTTCGTTGACGACCGACTCGCCGCGCTCGGGCGTGCGGGCCGACACGACCACCCGCGCGCCCTCCGCGGAAAAGCGCAGGGCGATCGCCCGACCCATGCCACGCCCGGCGCCCGTGACCAGCACCACCTTGCCTTCGAAGCGATTCATCGCCGTCTCCTTCGGGTAGGGGCTGGTCGTGCCCAGCCCAGGACCCGCCGCAGCGCCGTTGGGGGCGGCACGGACGGGACCGTTGGCCATCGATTAACTGATGGTTCGTCAGGTAATCTTGCATGGCCCCACCGACGGGTGTCAAGCCTTGGCGCATCCTGCTCGCAGGGCGCCCGCGCTGCAGGCCCGCGGCGCGGGCAAGAAAAAAGCACCGGGCGTTTCCGCCGGGTGCTTGATCTCTACCGAATCTGGTAGGCGCGATTGGACTCGAACCAACGACCCCCACCATGTCAAGGTGGTGCTCTAACCAGCTGAGCTACGCGCCTGGGGTCACCGAAGCCCTCAAGTATAGCCGGGATCCAAGTGCACTGAAAAGCAGCTTACCCCGAACGCCGATGGGCCGATCGGACCCCGCTCACGCGTGCCACCTGGGCCAGCACCGATGCCAGCTGCGAGGCGTCGGCCACTTCGACGGTGAAGGTCATCCACGCGGTGCTGCCCTGGGCGTCGCGCACCGAGCGGGTCTTCACGCCGATGACGTTGGTCTTGTCCTTGGCGAACACCTCGGAGATGTCGCGCAGCAGGCCCTGCCGGTCGCTCGCCTGGATGGACACGTCCACCGGGTAGACCGCGCCGGCGGCGATGCCACCACCACCGCCGCCACCGCCGCCCCAGGCCACCGGAATGACGCGATCGGGCTCGCGCTCGGCCATGCCGCGGAAATTGCTGCACTGCAGCCGGTGCACGGCCACGCCCTTGCCTCGGGTCACGTAGCCGCCGATGGGGTCGGGCGGCGCCGGGCGGCAGCACCGCGCCAGCGCGGTGAGCAGGCTGTCCACGCCCACCACCAGCACGCCGCCGCGGCCCGAGGCGGCCGGTGTCGGCGCGCGCTCCAGCCGCTGGGCCAGGCGGGCGTCCGGGTCGGGTTCCGGTTCGCTCGGACGCAGCAGCGCTTCGATGTTGCGCAGCGAGAACTCGTCCTTGCCCACCACCTCGAACAGCGCGTCGGCGCTGCGAAAGCCGAGCTGGCTGGCCAGGTCGTCCAGCTTGAAGGCGGTGCGGCCCTCGCGCTGCAGCAGCTTTTCCACCGCCTCGCGGCCGCGTTCGATGGTGGCGCGCTGGGCCTGGGCGTTGAACCAGGCCCGGGCCTTGGCCTTGGAGCGGGGGCTGCGCAGGTAGCCCAGTTCGGCATTCAGCCAGTCCATCGACGGCCCGCCTTCGCGCACGGTGGTGATCTCCACCGTCTGGCCGCTTTGGAGCGCCGTGTTCAGCGGCACCATCGCGCCGTCCACCCGCGCGCCGCGGCAGCGGTGCCCGAGGTCGGTGTGCAGCGCATAGGCGAAGTCCACCGGCGTGGCCCCGGCCGACAGTTCCACGATGGCCGCCTGGGGCGTGAAGACATAGATGCGCTCGTCGAAGGCGGCCGCTTCGGTGGCGGGCGATGCACCACCGTCGGCTGCGGCGCTGCTGCTGGCGTAGTCGCGTTCCCACGCGAGCAGCTGGCGCAGCACCGCCTTGCGCGCCTCGGCCACCTGCGCGTCGGACGCGGCGCCGGCGGTCTGCCCCGCATAGCCCTTCACGCCGGCTTCCTTGTAGGCCCAGTGCGCGGCCACGCCGTGCTCGGCATGCTCGTGCATCTCGCGGGTGCGGATCTGTACCTCCAGCGGGCGGCCGTCGTCGTCGAGCACCACCGTGTGCAGGCTCTGGTAGCCGTTGGGCTTGGGCCGCGCGATGTAGTCGTCGAACTCGTCAGGCACCGGCCGGTGCAGCTCGTGCACGCGGGCCAGCACCGCGTAGCAGTCGGCCACGGTGGGCACGATGGCCCGCAGCGCCCGCACGTCGAACACGCGTTCGATGGGCAGGCCCTTGCCCTGCATCTTCTTCCAGATGCTGTAGAGGTGCTTGGGCCGCCCTTGAACCTGCACGTTCAGGCCACGCGCCTGCAGATCGGCCGCGAGCCGGCTGCGCACCCGCTCGATGCTGCTCTCGCGCTGCAGCCTGCGCTCGTCCAGCAGCGCGGCCACGCGGTGGTAGGCCTCGGGGTCGAGGAAGCGGAAGGCGAGGTCCTCGAGTTCCCACTTGATCTGGCCGATGCCCAGCCGGTTGGCCAGCGGCGCGAACACCTGCAGCGACTCGCTCGCCAGGTCCGCCGGACAGGGCAGCCGGCTGGCCGCGTAGTGGCGCAGCGTCTGAAGCCTCGAGGCCAGGCGCAGCAGCACCACGCGCAGGTCACGCGAGAAGGCCAGCAGCATCTTGCGTACGCGCTCGATCTGCTCGGCCCGGCGTTGGGCCTCGACCTGGGCCGAGCGGGCGGCGCGCTGGATCTGCACCAGGCGCCGGGTGGCAGCGACCAGCGCCGCATCGCTCTCGCCGAAGGACTTGGCCACCACCTCCTCGGGCCGCTGCAGGTAGTCGCCTGCGTAGACGAGGTAGGCGGCGGCCTGCATCGAGGGCGCCGCGCCGATGGCCTGCAGGATGGCGCAGACCCCGTCCGCGTGCGCCAGGGCGTCCTCGCCGGTGTCGAAGCGCTGACCGGCCAGCAGGGGCTCGGCGAAGGCGCGGGCGCGCTGCAAGGGGTCCTGGCCGGGTGCGTCGGCGGCCGTCGGCGGTGCCTGCGCGGTCAGCAGGATGGGCGCTGTGTCTGCGTTGGCCGCAGTGGCCGTGCCGGTCTTCATGCGGCGTCAGGGGGGTGGGCCGCAGCCGCCGGCCCCGATCGTGGCGCCGCGTCGCTCTGGAGCAGGAAACGCGACACCGCCGCGACCTGGTCGTCGGCGACAAGCGTGGGCGCGTGGCCCACGCCGTCGAACTGCACCAGGCTCGCCTTCGGGCCCCGCTGCGTCATCTCCTCGGCCGTGCGCTCGGACAGCAGGTCGCTGTCCCGGCCGCGGATCAGCAGCGTCGGGCACGCGATGGCGTCATAGGCCGCCCACATGGCAGCCTGGCCGAAGGCGGCCATCTGGGGCGTGGCGGCACGCACAGGCACCGCGATGCCGGGGTCGTAGTGCGGACGCAGCGCCCGCCCGTCGTCGGTGGGCCGAAGCTGGGGCCGCGTCAGCGCCAGCCACTGCTCGGGCGTGTGCGGGCCGAAGCCCACGGCGAGCGCACGCATCGCCTCGGCCGCCGCCTGCTCGTCGGGCCAGGTCACCGGCACGCCCAGGTAGGTGCCCAGCCGGGCCAGGAACGCCGGCTCGATCACCGGTCCGACGTCGTTGAGCACCAGGCGCCGGATGGGCGAGCCCCGTAGTGCGGCCACCCCCATGCCGATGAGCCCGCCCATCGAGGTGCCCACCCAGTGCACGGTGCGGGCCTGCAGGCGCGCCAGCAGCGTGACCATGTCGGCCACGTAGGTGGGCACTCCATAGCCCATCGGGTCGTCCAGCCAATCGGAGTGACCCCGGCCCACCACGTCGGGGCAGACGACGCGGTAATGCGGCATCAACGCGCGGGCCAGGGTGTCGAAGTCGCGGCCCTGCCGGGTCAGGCCGTGCACGCACACCAGCACCCGGTCGTTGGCCGGGTCGCCCCATTCCCACCAGGCCATGCGGTGCAGGCCGCGCCCGTGCAGGCACTGGACGTGGTGAAGGCGGGGTTCGGCGGTGGGGTTCATGGGCGCAGGCGTGAGGGTCGGCAGGTGGGTCAAGGCCCCCCGGGCGGGGTCTCCATAATCCATCGTAGCGCCGCGCGCCCTGCGCCGGCTTCACCCCGTCACCCCGCACCGGAGCACCGCCCGCCATGGCCCTTCTGAATGGAAAAACCGCCCTCGTCACCGGATCGACCAGCGGCATCGGCCTGGGCGTGGCCCTGGGGCTGGCGCGCCAGGGCGCCAACGTCATCGTCAACGGCTTCGGCGACACCGAGGCCTGCCGCGCGCAGGTGGCGCAAGCGGGTCTGGCCGAGAAGATCCGCACCGGCTTTCACGGCGCGGACATGAGCAAGCCTGAGCAGATCGAGGATCTGTTCGCCTATGCCGAACGCGATTTCGGCGGCGTGGACGTGCTGGTCAACAACGCCGGCATCCAGCATGTGGCCCTGGTGGAGAACTTCCCGGTGGAGCGCTGGGACGCCATCATCGCCATCAACCTCAGCTCGGCCTTCCACACCACCCGCCTGGCCATGCCGGGCATGCGCCGCCGGAACTGGGGACGGGTGATCAACATCGCCTCGGCCCACGGGCTGGTGGCTTCGGCCCAGAAGTCCGCCTATGTGGCGGCCAAGCACGGCATCGTCGGCTTCACCAAGGCGGTCGCGCTGGAGACGGCCACCACCGGCGTGACGGTCAATGCCATCTGCCCGGGCTGGGTGCTCACGCCGCTGGTGCAGAAGCAGATCGACGACCGCGCGGCCCGTGAAGGCATCGCGCTCGACCAGGCCCGGGTGGACCTGCTGGGCGAGAAGCAGCCTTCGCTTCAGTTCACCACGCCGGAGCAGCTGGCCGAGCTCACGCTCTTCCTGTGCAGCCCCGGTGCGGACAACGTGCGCGGACAGGCCTGGGCCGTGGACGGGGGCTGGACCGCTCAGTGAGCGACGGCAGCCCCGCCCCCCTCAACGGGTCAGGCGGATGCTGCCGTTCACCGTGATGTTCACCGAGCCCCGGCCCGCCTCGATGGGCAGGGACTCGTCGCCGGCCGGCGGCGCGGCCATGGCGCGGGCCTGGCGGAAGGCCGGCATGGGCGGGGCCATGTCGGCGCTGCTGACGTTGATCTCGCCCAGCACGTATCCGGAATGGCCGAAGAGCCGGGCCATTTCGGTGGCGCGGGCGCGGAAGCGCTCGACCGCCTGCGCGGTGGCTTCGCTTTCCACCTTTTCGCGGGCCTCGCGCGACAGGCTGTAGCCCACCCGGGCGACGCTCAGCGTGGGGATGCGGCCGACGAGCTGGCCGATGCCGGCCATGTCGCGGCCTTCGATGACCAGCTCGGCGCTGCCCACCCAGCCACTGATGCCACCCTTGGGCGCATAGCGCGGCTGCAAGGAGAAATTGCCGGTCTGCACGTCCAGCTGCCCTGGGCGGGCCACGCGCCGCGCCTCGACGAGGGCGGCATCGAGCGCCTGCCGGACAGCCGCCTGCACCGAGGCCGGATCGCTGCCCTCGCGGGTCGTGGACAGCGTGACGGCCATCAGGTCTCGCGGCAACTCGACCACCGCCGAGCTCGACAGGCTGATCACGCCGGTGGCAGGCCCCGCACCGGCCGGCGCGCCGCCCTGCGCAGCGGCGGTGCCCGCCAGGGTCAAGGCCGTCGCCAGCGCGAGACCCGCGCTCTGGATCGATCCCATTCGTTGTCCTTTCCTGCGCCTGCTGGCGCGTTGCCGCGGCCCTGTGCCGCCAAGGTTCAGCGCTTGCCCGAAGGCATGCGTTGACAGGGTGGGCGCCGCGCTGCCGCTGCCCTGCCAATGTGTAACAGATGGTCAGACCCCCCGGAACCCCCCGCGCCACACCGCAGAATCGGCGCTGTTACATATTTGGAGAAGCCCGATGAACGCTTCCACCAACAACCGCCCGGACCGCATCTGCGTCGTCGACGACGATGCCCGCATCCGCGACCTGCTGCGGCGCTACTTGTCGCAGGAAGGCTTCGAGGTGCTGCTCGCCGAGGATGCCAAGGCACTGAACCGGGTGCTCACCCGCGAGACGGTCAACCTCATCGTGCTTGACCTGATGCTGCCCGGCGAGGACGGCCTGTCGATCTGCCGGCGCCTGCGCGCGGCCAATGACAACACGCCCATCATCATGCTGACCGCCAAGGTCGATGACGTGGACCGCATCGTCGGACTGGAGGTGGGCGCGGACGACTACATGCCCAAGCCCTTCAACCCGCGCGAACTGCTGGCCCGCATCAATGCGGTGCTGCGCCGGCGGCCCCCGCCGGAGGCGCCTGGCGCGCCCAGCAAGGACGGCGAGGTGGTGAGCTTCGGGCCCTTCACCTTCGACCTCGCGCTGCGCCGACTGTCCAAGGACGGCGAGCCCATCGCGCTGACCACCGGCGAGTTCTCCATGCTCAAGGCGCTGGTGCGCCACCCGAGGCAACCGCTGAGCCGCGACAAGCTGGCCCAGCTCGCCCGCGGGCGCGAGTTCGAGCCCTTCGACCGCAGCCTGGACGTGCAGGTCTCGCGGCTGCGCAAGATGATCGAGCCCGACCCCTCCGCGCCGCGCTACATCCAGACCGTCTGGGGCGTGGGCTACGTGTTCGTGCCGGACGGCGCAGCCTGAGCGGGCTGCACCGCCCCCCGCCGAAACCCAAGCCTCGCCCGGGATGCAGCGCACCACGCTGGCGCTCAGCCTCTTCTGGCGCACCTTCTTCCTGCTGGCCCTGCTGCTGCTGGGGGGCATCTTCGCGTGGATCCAGACCTTCCGGGCACTGGAGTTCGAGCCCCGCGCGGTCCAGGCCGCCCAGCAGATCGCCAGCCTGGTGAACCTGTCGCGCGCGGCGATGCGCTATTCGGACAGCATCAACCGCATCACGCTCGTGAAGACCATGAGCGACCAGGAGGCGGTGCGGGTGCAGCCCCGCGAGCCGGGCGACCAGTGGGAGCCCTTCGAGGTCGACCGCTTCTCGCGCGCCATCGGTCACGAGCTGCGCACGCGGCTCGGCCCGGACACGCTGGTGGCGTCGGTGGTCAACGGCCGGGCCGGCCTGTGGGTGGGCTTCTCCATCGACCAGGACCCCTACTGGCTGCAGGCCGACCCCACCCGCGTGAAGCCGCTGGCCAGCTCGACCTGGCTGCTGTGGGTGAGCATCGCGCTGCTGGGCACCATCTTCGGCTCTGCCACCATCGCCAAGCTCATCAACCAGCCGCTGCGCGACCTGAGCTTCGCGGCCAGCCGCATCCGCGACGGCGAGTTCGAAAGCCAGCTGGACGAGAGCACCATGACCGCGGAGATCCGCCAGGTGAACATGGGCTTCAACCGCATGGCCCGCGAGCTGGCCAAGGTGGAGGAGGACCGCGCGGTCATGCTGGCCGGCATCAGCCACGACCTCCGAACGCCGCTCGCGCGGCTGCGCCTGGAGGCCGAGATGAGCGTGGCCGACGAGACCGCCCGGCAGAACATCGCGCAGGACATCGACCAGCTCGACGGCATCATCGGCAAGTTCATGGACTACGCCCGACCGGGGGAAGTCCAGCTGCGCCCGGTGCACCTGAGCCCGCTGATCGACCGGGAGATCGCCGGCTTTCGCGACCCGACGCAGATCCGCATCACCGCCCGTGTGGCCATCGACACCAAGGTCATGGCCGACGAGGTCGAACTGGGCCGGGTGTTCGCCAACCTCTTCGAGAACGCCCGCCGCTATGGCCGCAGCGCCGACAGCGGCATCGCCGAGGTCGAGGTGGGCTATCTGCGCAACGGGCCATGGGTGACCATCAGCGTGCGCGACCACGGGCCGGGCGTGCCGCCGCACAAGCTCGCCGCGGTGACGACGCCCTTCTACCGCGGCGACGCCGCGCGCACCGCGGCGTCCGGCGCCGGGCTGGGGCTGGCCATCGTCGAGAAGAACGTCGGCCGCATGGGGGGCCTGTTCGAAGTGGCCAATGCACCGGGCGGAGGCTTCGTCGCGACGGTGCGGCTCAAGCGGGCAATCGCCTAGGCACTTTCTGCGACAAGGGTCTATTGGTTTCATTGATCGAAGCCATTGAGTCGACCGATCGCATCCAAGGGGCAACCTGAATGCCGACGGGCGGGGGCATTCCTACAGTCCATGAGGTGTCCGCGTCACATGCAGGGCAGGCCGGACACCTGGACAAACGCCCTCGAACCGGAGACTCCCATGAAGCACCTTCTGCCCCTGGCCGGCGTCTCGCTGGCCCTGGTCGGCTGCGCGACCCAGACCGCCGTCGCGCCGGCCACGAACGCCCCGGCCCTGACCCACACCGCGGTTCTGACCAAGCTGGACAGCCCCTGGGACATGGCCTTCCTGTCGGACGGCACGATGTTCTTCACCGAGAAGTGCCTGGGCCTGTCGGTTCGCCAGCCCAGCGGCAGGGTCACCAAGCTGCTGGGCATGAAGGACGCGAAGGGCTATGCCGTCCCGGCCAATGACCTCTTCTGCGAAGGCCAGGCGGGCATGGCCGGCGTGGCGGTCGATCCCAACTTCGCCGCCAATCGTTTCGTCTATGTCTACTCGTCGTCGACGCTCTCCGCCCCGGGCTCCAACCGCGTGATCCGCCTGCGGGTCGGCGAGGGACTGGACACCGTCTCGGCGCGCACCGACATCGTCACCGACATTCCCTACAAGCCCGCCGCGAGCAACCACCCCTTCGGCGGGCCGGGCGCTCACAACGGCGGGCGCATCCGATTCAGCCCCGGCGACGGCTTCCTCTACGTCACCACCGGCGACATCCACAGCGGCGTGGCCCCGCAGAGCCCGACGATGCTGGGCGGCAAGGTGCTGCGCATCGACCGCGACGGCAAGGCCGCACCAAACAACGGCGCCCCCGCAGGCTTTGATGCGCGCGTCTACACCTACGGGCACCGCAATCCGCAGGGCATCGCCTTCCGCCCGGGCACCAACCAGCCCTTCACCTCCGAGAACGGCCCCTGGCACAGCGACGAGGTCACTGCGCTGCGTCCGGGCGGCAATGCCGGTTGGGATCCACGTCCGAACGTGGGCGGGCGTGGCGCCTGCCCGGACAACTACTGCGGCTACAGCCCCAACCAGATGGGTGCGATGGACCCGAAGGAGCGTGCGGCCTTCATGCCCATGACGGACCTGAAGACCTACCCGAATGCGATGAAGCCGGCCTGGAACAACGAGGGGCTGTCGCAGGGCATGTTCGGCTCGACCTTCCTCACCGGCGCCCAATGGAAGGGCTGGAACGGCAAGTTGGTGGTCGGCATGTCGGGCATCGGCATCCATGGAACGCCCGTGGGCAACCGGCTGGACATCCTGGACATCGCCACCGACGGTCAATCGGCCACCCGCACCACGGTGACGCTGCCCATGCCCGCCGCCCGTTTCCGCTCGGTCGTGCAAGGCCCGGACGGCAACCTCTACGTCGCCACCGACGAAGGCGGAATCTCGCGCCTGGCACCCAACTGAGGAAGGCAAGGCGATGAGGATCAAAGCCACCCTCCCCGCGCTGCTCGCCCTGGGCACGCTGATGCCCGCCGGGCTGGCCTGGGCCGACGAGGACCTCTACCGGTCCAAGAACTGCATGGCCTGCCACCGCGTGGACCGCAACACGCTCGGTCCGTCCTTCAAGAACATCGCCAACCGCTATGCGGAGGACAAGGCGGCGGAGTCCAAACTGGCTCAGCGCATCCAGCAGGGGGGCGCCGGGGTCTGGGGTCAGGTGCCGATGCCGGCCCAGCCCCAGGTGAACGACGCCGAAGCCCTGACGCTGGCGCGCTGGATCCTCACGCTCAAGTGAGGAACCGGGCACTGCCTGCGTGGCAGTGCCCGTTGCCCGAACAGCGGCGTCCGGCCGCCGCCGCTCAGGCCTTGACGATCAGTGCCACCGCCCTGGCCTCGATCGACTCGCCGCGCCCGACCGGCCCCATGTTCTCGGCCGTCTTGGCCTTGACGTTGACCTGATCGGGGTCGATGGCCAGTGCCTGCGCGATGCGCTGCTTCATCGCCGGAATGTGCGGCGCCATCTTCGGCGCCTGCGCGACGATGGTGCTGTCCACGTTGGCGATCTCCCAGCCGGCGGCGCGCACGCGCCGCGCCGCCTCGGCCAGCAGCGCCACCGAATCGGCGCCGCGGAAGGCCGGATCGGTATCGGGAAAATGCCGGCCGATGTCGCCCAGTGCGGCAGCACCGAACAGGGCGTCGGTGAGGGCGTGAAGCAGCGCGTCGGCGTCCGAGTGGCCCAGCAGGCCATGGGTGTGGGGCACCTCGACGCCACCGAGCACCAGCCGGCGGCCCTCGACCAGCGCATGGGTATCCCAGCCCTCGCCGATGCGAAGCGAGGGGGCATTGGAGCGGGTGTTCATCAACGGGTCCCTTTCTGAAGCGCCCGGCCGGCGAGCACGGACTCGGCCAGTTCGAAATCGGCCGGCCAAGTGAGCTTGAAGTTCTCCAGCGGGGCCGGCACCAGCAGCGGCGCGTGGCCGGCGGCTTCCATCGCGCTGGCCTCGTCGGTCACGGCCGGGCCGGCTGCGGCCAGCGCCGACTGCAGCGCACCCAGGCGGAACATCTGCGGCGTCTGGGCCAGCCACTTGCCGCTTCGGTCCAGCGTGCGCGCCACGCGGGCCTGGCCGGGTGAGCAATCGCCTGCCGCTTCCTTCAAGGTGTCGGCCAGCGGAAGGGCCAGCAGCCCGCCCACCGGGTCGCCGGCGCAGGCGTCGAGCAAGCGCTCCACCCATTCAGGGCGCAGCAGGCACCGCGCGGCATCGTGAACCAGCACCCAGTCGTCGGCCGCCACGCCGGCCTCGCGCAGCGCCGCCAGGCCCTGCAGGACCGTGCCGGCCCGGGTATCGGCGCCGCAGCGCAGGGTGTGCAGGCGGTCGGACGAGCGCATCGCGGGCGAAACGGCGGCCTCGAAGCCCGCGTCGTCGGGCGACAGCACCACCCACAAGGTGTCCAGCCGCGGCACCGCAGCCAGGGCCGACAGCGTGTGGGCGATCAGGCTGGCACCGGCCACTTCGACGTACTGCTTGGGGCGCGCAGCGCCGGAACGTGAGCCGCTGCCGGCGCAGGGGATGAGGGCGTGGAAGCGCGGGGCTTGGGGCGGGGGAGCTGGCATGGGGGCGCGGGAATGAAGGCGCGGGAACGGAGGCTGCACCGCGGGGAGAGGTATCCGGCAAGGCCGGCCCAGGATTCTGCGGGCAGCGGCAGCGGCCGAGCGAGGCATCATCGCGCACCGTCGGGAGGGTGGAATGGACGCGATTCAGCGCAGCGATGAAGGCAGGCCCGCGGCCTTTGCAGGGCGGGCGCAGCCAGGTTCCAGCCACTGCGGCCACTGCGCAGCACACCGCCACAGCCGCCCACGGCCGGGCCTGCTGGCGATGGCGTTCGCCCTGGCGGCGATGACCCTGGCGCTGCTGAGCCCGCCGGCCGGTGCTCAAGCACAGGAGCCGCCCAAGGCGCCTGCAACGCTGGCGCCAGCCCTTGCTGCACAGGGCCCTGCACCGGCCCCTGCACCGGCCCCTGCACAGACCCCGCCGGCCATCCCGCCGCAGCAAGCCGACGTCTACCTCAACCAGCGTCTGCTCATCACGCTGAAGGCCCATCTGCTCGAACGCAGCCCCGCCGACCGGGCGGCCGTCGCCCAAGGCTTGCTGGCGCAGGCCATCGAGCGCGGCGAGACCGAACCGGTCACGCTGTGGAGCGGGCCGCAGGGCCTGCGCGCAGTCGAGGTCGGCGGTCGGCCGGTGTTCTACCTGGCCTCGGCCGACCTCGCCGGCCTCGCAGCCGACGAGGCCGCGGCTGCGGAGCGCGTTCGTCTGCGGGTTCAGCAGGCACTGGCCGAGGCCCAGGAAGCGCGCGACCCCCGGCGCGTGGGCGAGGCGATGGCACGGGTGGTGGGCACCGGGCTGCTCGCCGCTGCAGGGGTCTGGGCGGTGCTTGCCGCCCGCCGCCGCGGGGACATCCTGCTGCGTCTGCGCTCGATGCAGGCCCAGCAGGCGTCGGGTGACCCCGGCCGGCTGCGGCACCCGTCAGCCGCTGCGTCGGGCGGCGTTTCGCTGTGGCTGCCCCAGCTGCGCACGGTGCTGAGCTGGCTGCTCGCGCTGGTGGCCTGGGGCGCGGTGCTGGTGACGGTGGACCTGTGGATCACCTACGGACTCAAGCAGTTCGCCTACACCCGACCCTGGGGAGAGGCTTCGGAGCAGTGGCTGCTGCAGACGCTGCGCCGCTTCGTGCTGGCCATTGCCGACGCCGTGCCGGGCCTGGTCACCGCAGCACTCATCTTCATCGGTGCGCGCCTGCTCACGCGGGCTCTGGGGGCCTTGCTGCGGCGGGTCGAACAGGGCGGCCCCACGCTGGGTTGGATCGATGCGGACACCGCGGGCCCGACCCGTCGGGTGGGCGCCATCGTGGTGTGGCTGTTCGCCCTGGCACTGGCCTATCCCTTCCTGCCGGGGTCGAGCAGCGAAGCCTTCAAGGGCGTTTCGGTTCTGGCCGGCCTGATGTTCTCCTTCGGGGCGTCCGGGGTCGTCGGGCAGGTGGTCTCCGGCCTGAGCCTGATGTACTCCCGCGCCCTAAGGCCCGGTGAGTACGTGCGCATCGGCCAGACCGAGGGCACGGTGGCCATGGTGGGCATGTTCGCGACCCGGCTGCACACCGGCATGGGCGAGGAGGTGGTGCTGCCCAACGCGTGGGTGGCCGGCCAGTCGGTGCACAACTTCTCGCGTCTGGTGGCGGGCGGGGCCTACATGCTGCAGGCCGGCGTGACCATCGGTTATGCGACCCCGTGGCGCCAGGTGCACGCGCTGCTGCTGGAGGCCGCGCGCCGGACCCCCGGCGTGGCCGCGCAGCCCGACCCCTTCGTCGTGCAGACGGCGCTGTCGGATTTCTACGTGGAGTACCGGCTGTGTGCCCACGGCGCCTTGAACGCGCCGCGCCGCAGGGCCGAAGCCCTGAGCGCTCTGCACGCCAATATCCAGGACGTGTTCAACGAGAACGGCGTGCAGATCATGTCGCCGCACTACCGCTCCGACCCGGCTCAGCCCCAGGTGGTGGCGCCCGAGGACTGGGCGCCGCCGCTGCGGGCGAGGTTCGAGGCGGACTCGCGCTGAGGCCGGCAGGCACGACGACCCGCCGGCGGGCGGCGCGCGACCGGCAGCCGCATCAACCCAGGCCGAGCACCCCGGGCAGCCAAAAGTCCGCACGCGACGCGTCGGCACGGCGCCTGCCTAGAATTCCAGCCAATAACAGCCCCCACCGGTCACGCCCGTGGGGGCATTGCCATTCAGGGTCCGCTGAACGCGCAGGCCTTGGCGAACCGGGCCCCATCGGCGTGGCGCCCCTCCCGTCTTGATTGATCGCCGCATGCACATCCCGCCCCTCAAGCCCGGACACCGCTTCACCCTGCCCCGCCCCTGGGGATCGGCCGATGCGCTGCAGCTGGCGCGCTGGGCGGACGGCCGACGCGCCGAGGGCCGGCGGGTGGCGATCATCACGGCCGACCCGGCGGACACGCAGCGCCTGGAAGCGGAGCTGCCCTTCTTCGCGCCCGGCCTGAAGGTGGCGGTCTTCCCTGACTGGGAAACCCTGCCCTACGACACCTTCAGCCCGCATCAGGACCTGATCTCCGAGCGGCTGGCCACGCTGTGGCGGCTGCAGCAGGCCGCCGGCGGCCGCGCCGGCGACGACGCACCGGATGTGGTGCTGATGCCGGCCACCACCGCGCTCGTGCGCCTGGCGCCGCCCAGCTTCCTGGCCGCCACCACCTTCCGCTTCAAGCAGAAGGAGCGGCTGGACGAAGCGAGCCTGAAGGCCCAGCTCACGCTGGCCGGCTACAGCCACGTGAGCCAGGTGGTGTCACCGGGCGAATATGCGGTGCGGGGCGGCCTGATCGACCTGTTTCCGATGGGCTCGCCGGTGCCCTACCGGGTGGACCTCTTCGGCGACGAGGTGGACAGCATCCGCACCTTCGACCCGGACAGCCAGCGCAGCCTCTACCCGGTGCCCGAGGTGCGGCTGCTGCCCGGCCGCGAGTTCCCGATGGACGAGGCGGCGCGCACCGCCTTCCGCGCCCGCTGGCGCGAACGCATCGACGGCGATCCGACCAAGGCGCGGGTCTACAAGGACATCGGAACCGGCATCGCCACCGCCGGCATCGAGTACTACCTGCCGCTGTTCTTCGACGAGACGGCCACCATCTTCGACTACCTGGGCAGCGGCGAGCGCGCCGCCGACCTGGTGCTGCACGGCGCGGTGGACGATGCGCTGAACAAGTTCTGGACCGACACCCGCGAGCGCCACCGCTTCCTGCAGCACGACCGCGAACGGCCCATCCTGGCGCCCGATGCGCTTTTCCTCAGCACCGAGGCTTTCTTCGAGCGCACCCAGGGCCACGCCACGCTGGCCTTGCGCGAGCGCGGCAACCGCGCCAACCCGGCCTCCGCCCCGGACGCCAGCCCGACCGACGCGCCGGTGGCCTGGGCCCGCCCCCTGCCCGACCTGTCGGTCGACCGTGGCGCCCAGGACCCGCTGTCCCGGCTGCACGTGCACCTGCAGACGACCCAGCACCGGGTGCTCATCGTCGCGGAGAGCGTGGGCCGCCGCGAAAGCCTGCACGAACTGCTGCGCGACAACCGCATCGAGCTGCCCAACGTGGACACGCTGGATGCCTTCCTGGGCGGGAAGGAGCGCTTCGCGATCGCGGTGGCGCCCCTGGCCGAGGGCTTCCACTGGGTGATGCCCGAAGGCACGCCCGGCGCTGGCGCGCTGCAGTTCGTCACCGAGACCGAGCTCTTCGCCAGCGCCCCCACCGCCCGCCGCCGGCGCAAGCAGGAGCAGGCGAGCGACGTCAACGCGCTCATCAAGGACCTGTCCGAGCTGAAGGTGGGCGACCCGGTGGTGCATGTGAACCACGGCATCGGCCGGTACCTGGGCCTGAAGGCCATCGACCTGGGCGATGGCGTGTCCGAGTTCCTGCACCTGGAGTACGCGGACAAGGCCACGCTGTACGTGCCGGTGGCGCAGCTGCACCTGATCGCCCGCTACACCGGCGTGAGCGCGGACGAGGCACCGCTGCACCGGCTGGGCTCGGGCCAGTGGGAGAAGGCACGGCGCAAGGCGGCCGAGCAGGTGCGCGACACCGCCGCCGAACTGCTCAACCTCTACGCCCGCCGCGCGGCGCGGGAGGGCTATGCCTTCCGCTTCAGCCCGCACGACTACGAGGCCTTCGCCACCAGCTTCGGCTTCGAGGAGACGCCCGACCAGAAGGCCGCCATCCACGCGGTCATCCAGGACATGATCTCGCCCCAGCCCATGGACCGCCTGGTCTGCGGCGACGTGGGCTTCGGCAAGACCGAGGTGGCCCTGCGGGCGGCCTTCGTGGCGGTGACCGGCGGCAAGCAGGTGGCCATCCTCGCGCCCACCACGCTGCTGGCCGAGCAGCACTACCAGAACATCGCCGACCGCTTCGGCAAGTGGCCGGTGCGGGTGGCCGAGATGAGCCGCTTCCGCTCGACCAAGGAAGTCAAGGCCGCCATCGACGGCCTGGCCGACGGCACCATCGACATCGTCGTGGGCACCCACAAGCTCATCAGCCCGGAGGTGAAGTTCAAGCGCCTGGGCCTGCTGGTCATCGACGAGGAACACCGCTTCGGCGTGCGGCACAAGGAGGCGATCAAGGCCATGCGCTCGGAGGTGGACGTGCTCACGCTCACCGCCACGCCCATTCCGCGCACGCTGGGCATGGCGCTCGAAGGCCTGCGCGACCTGTCGGTCATCGCCACCGCGCCGCAGCGGCGCCTGGCCATCAAGACCTTCGTGCGCAGCGAGGGCACGAGCGTGATCCGCGAGGCGGTGCTACGCGAGCTCAAGCGCGGCGGCCAGGTCTACTTCCTGCACAACGAGGTCGACACCATCGAGACGCGGCGGCAGAAGCTCGCCGAGCTGCTGCCCGAGGCGCGCATCGGCGTGGCCCATGGGCAGATGCCCGAGCGGCAGCTCGAATCGGTGATGCGCGAGTTCGTGGCCGGGCGCTTCAACCTGCTGCTGTGCTCGACCATCATCGAGACCGGCATCGACGTGCCGAGTGCCAACACCATCGTCATCAGCCGCGCCGACAAGTTCGGCCTGGCGCAGCTGCACCAGCTGCGCGGCCGCGTGGGCCGCAGCCACCACCAGGCCTATGCCTACCTGCTCGTGCCCGACATCGAGGGCCTGACCAAGCAGGCCTCGCAGCGCCTGGAGGCCATCCAGCAGATGGAGGAGCTGGGCAGCGGCTTCTACCTGGCCATGCACGACCTGGAGATCCGCGGCGCCGGCGAGGTGCTCGGCGACCACCAGAGCGGCAACATGATGGAGGTGGGCTTCCAGCTCTACAACGACATGCTGTCCGAGGCGGTGAGAAGCCTGAAGGCCGGCCGCGAGCCGGACCTGCTCAGCCCGCTGGGCCTCTTCGGCGGCAACACCGACATCAACCTGCACGCGCCGGCCCTGCTGCCCGACGACTACTGCGGCGACGTGCACATGCGGCTGTCGCTCTACAAGCGGCTGGCGAGCGCCGAGAAGACCGAGCAGATCGACGCCATGCTCGAGGAGGTGACCGACCGCTTCGGCAAGCTGCCGCCGCAGGGCCAGACCCTCTTCGACGTGCACCGTCTGCGCCTGCTGGCGCGGCCCTACGGCGTCATCAAGGTGGATGCCGGCCCGCAGGCCATGGTCATCCACTTCCGGCCCAACCCGCCGGTGGAGGCCATCCGCATCATCCAGCTGGTGCAGAAGCACCGCGACATCAAGCTGGCGGGCAACGACAAGATCCGCATCGAGCGGGCGACCAAGGACGCGCAGGCGCGTTCGGCGGTGCTGCGCGACGTGCTGCGATCGCTGGGGCAACCGGTGGTGCCGCAGCACTGAAGGCGGCACGCCCGGGCGCTCAGCGCGGCGCGTCACAGTGCCTGCAACTCCTCTTCGCTCACGCTGGCGAGCTGCTGCAGCTCGTCGAGCAGCGGCAGCGAGTGCAGCACGACCTCGGCGTCCACGCCGAAGTCGATGAGGCAGGCGATCTCGTCCACGCCGGCGTCCTGCACCTGCTCGATGCGCTCCAGGCAGGACTCCACCGTGCCCATCAGCGAACTGGCGGTGTAGTAGCGCTCGAAGCTGAACTCCAGCGCATCGTGCAGATCCTGCTCGCTGGCCGGGGGCGGGTCTCCCGCCGCGCCCGACAGCGCGCAACGCTGCTGGAAGAAGGGCACGGACGCGGTGTAGCTGCCCACCAGGTTGGCCGAACTGCGCAGGTATCGCAGCATGGGCTGCCGCACGGTGCGCCGCACCTGCGCGTCGTCCTCGCCGACGAAGGTGTGCAGCATCAGCGTCACCTGGCCCTGCCCGGCATGCCCCGCCTGCTGCCAGGCCTGGCGATAGACGGCGATCTTGCCCGCCAGTGCCTGCAGCGACTGGCCGAGCAGGTGGGTGAGCACGTTCAGCCCCGCCGCACCTGCCCGGCGGAAGGTCTCCGGGTTGCCCGCCGCGGTGATCCACACGGGCAGCTCGCGCTGCACCGGCCGGGGCATGGTCACCAGGCTCACCGCGTCTCCCGCCGCATTCACCGCGTCGAAGGGCTCGCCGCGCCACAGCCGCCGGATGGCCTCGGCGCGTTCGAAGACCAGGTCGGCGCGGCGCTCGTAGGCACCCGGCTCGGCGAGGACGAAATCGTTCGGGAACCAGCCGGAGGCCAGCCCGAGGTCGACCCGACCGCCCGACAGCACGTCCACCATCGCCCACTCCTCGGCGATGCGCACCGGCGAGTGCAGCGGCACCACCACGCTGCCCGAACGGATGCGCACCCGTTCGGTGACGGCAGCGAAGGCCCCGGCCATCACCGACGGGTTGGGTGAGAGGCCGCCAAAGGCGTGGAAATGCCGCTCCGGCGCCCACACCGCGGTGAAGCCATGGCGGTCGGCGAAGCGGGCGCTTTCCAACAGCAGCCGGCGCTGGGACGCGGCCTGCGGGCCGCCTTCGTCGCTGGCGAAGAAGTAGAGGCTGAAGGCGATGGGGTTGCGGGACATCGGCGGGCTCCTCGCGGGGGGGGGGGCGGCGGTTGGGCCTGGGTACAGGGCTCGGGTACAGGGCCTCATTCCAGGCCCGTCGCGGCGCGTCGGCCTTGACCCAGTGCAAGCCGTGACGGGGTGGACACCCCCTCGCTTGCAGGGCACCCGCCCGCGGGCGTGACGGGCTTCACGGCCAGCGACAATGACGCACGGGCCGCCGACCCGCCACCGTCCGCCCCCGCCACGTCAACCCGATCGCATGCCAAGCCACTCGCCTTCCCGATCCGATTTCGCCCCAGGGCTGAGCCTGGCCCGCATCCGGCCCCCGCTTCGCCTGAGCGACTACCGGCTCGCGGCCTTCGACATGGACTCCACGCTCATCTCGATCGAGTGCATCGACGAGCTGGCCGCCCTGGCGGGTCGGGGCGAAGAGGTGGCGGCCATCACCGAGGCGGCCATGCGCGGCGAGACGCTCGACTACGCCGAGAGCCTGCGGCGGCGGCTGGCGCTGCTGCGCGGCACGCCCGAGGCGGCGCTGGAGCGGGTGTGGGAAGAGAGGCTGCAGCTCAACCCGGGGGCCGAACGGCTGCTGCGCCAGCTGCAACGCGCCGGGCTCACCACCCTGCTCGTCTCCGGCGGCTTCAGCTTCTTCACCGATCGGCTGAAGACCCGGCTGGGCCTGGACGAGGCCCGCGCCAATGTGCTGGTCATCCGGGACGGGCGCCTGACCGGGGAGGTCGAAGGCGAGATCGTCGATGCGGCCGCCAAGGCCCGCACGCTGCGAAGCCTGTGCGAACGCATCGGCTGCAACCCGTCGCAGGCCATCGCCATCGGCGACGGTGCCAACGACCTGGAGATGATGGCCGCAGCCGGCCTGAGCGTGGCCTTCCAGGCCAAGCCGCGGGTGCGCGAGCAGGCCGATGTGGCCATCGACACCGGCGGCCTGGACCGGCTGCTGGAGATCTTCGGGGTCGCCGCCGACTGAAGGCGGCGGCGGCCGGACTCAGTTCCCGCTGGCCAGCGCCGGCAGATCGGCCGACAGGTTCTCGGGCAGCGGCCTCCAGGCCGGGTTGCCCGCGCCATAGACCGCGTTCAGCCGGGCGAACAGCGCATTGGCCGCCACCAGGTTCAGTCGCGCCGATGGCGAGTTGCTGTGCAGCTTGTTCTTGAAGCCGAAGTACACCGCACCCGCACGCTCGACGAACACCCGCTCGTAGCCCAGGCCCGCCGGTGTTCCCGGCGCGGTCAGCGTGGGCTGGCCGGCCAGGGTCATCACGCGGGCATCACCCAGGGCGGCGATGGTGTAGGTGCCGGTGGACAGCAGGTCGCAGTTGCGCAGCGACCCATCGTTGATGCGCACCGCGCAGGACCAGTAGCGCACCGTGTTGCCGCCCGGCACGAAGGACACCCGCAGCGACCGGTTGCTGTTGTAGTAGGTCGTGGCCGATGCGGCCGGAACCAGCGCTGCGGTGCCCACGTTGCCCACCGACAGCGTCGTCGTCGACCACCATTCGTTGCGCGGACCGCTGCGCGGGCCACCCGCCACGCCACCGGGCAGGCCACCCTCGCCGAACTGGCAGGGCCGTCCGAGGCCGCGTTCGACCACCGTCTCCAGCGTCGCCGCTGGCGTGACGCCGGGCGCCGGTGCGGTGGCCGCGCAGGCCACCGGCTGGCCGGTGCGGGCATCGCCGCCCTGGGCCACCGCTGCCGAATAGACCGTCACCGGCGCGGTGGGGTCGTAGGCGATGGCCGTCGAGACGATGGTGTTGGTCTGGAACTGCAGCTGCGAGCCGGCCGGGAAGGCCTGGGCCGGGGGGAAGAAGTCGGTCAGCGGACCGTCCGCGGCGTCGGGCCCCCAGCTGCCGTAGGACTGCCCCCAGGGCGAACCGCTGCGGTAGGGCAGCGCGCGGATCTGCTCCACCACCGACAGCAGGCTGCGGCCGGAGATGTCCACGATCGAGCGTTGCGAGTTGCCTTCCTCCAGGCCGTCGCAGTAGGTGTAGCGGGTGCGGCCCTGCGCGTCACGCGGGGTCTGGCGGTTGACGAAGTTGGCCGGGCAGGTGCGCCAGGTACTGCCGTTCCAGAAGGTGTCGTTGCGGCGGGAGAAGCTGCTGCCTGGCCCCCAGGTGTCCACGCCTCCGCTCGCATTGGTGGCCTGGCGCAGCTCGCGGAAGCCGGTGCGGCCGTTGGCATCGGGCACCAGGTCGGCAGCCCCGGCGCGGAAGATGCGATAGCTCCAGCTGTCGCGATCGCCCGACGTGCTGAAGAAGGGCAGCGTGCCGCTGGGATCGGGCCCGCTGGCCGTGGGCGGCGTGACCTGGCTGGCCACCACCGCCACGACACTGGCAGGCGTCAGTTCAGCCTCCCGCACGACGGCTGCAGCGGCGGTGTTCACCGCGCCCAGGCAGGCCGACGAGGCGATGCCACCGGTGCAGGACGAGACCGTGTCCTGGACCGCAGCGGCCACCTGCGGCAGCAAGGTGGCCAGCGTTGTGGCCACCGCATCGCGCACGTCGGCCGCGCTCACCGCGGTGGAGCTGCCGGGGACCGGCTGGCCCACGGCCGAAGCCAGGGCGGTCGCGGCGTCCTGCTGAGCCCGCACCAGCAGCCGGGCGGCCACGGCGGATTGGGTGCCTTCGGCGCCCGACACGGTGGTGAAGTCCACCAGGGGCGAGCCGGTCAGGCCCAGCCCGCTCTGGATGGTGGCCGCTGCGGCGTCGGTGGTGGCGCCGGTGCTGGCCACCACCTGCTGCACCAGCGTGGTCAGCGGCGTGACGACCGAGGGGCGGTCCGCTGGCGCGCTCAGGGTGTAGGGGCTGGTCACCGGGCCGCTGTCGGCGTCGACCGCATCGGTGCCCACCACGGCGACGATGGGAAACCGGTTGAGCTCAGCGGTGGGCACCTGAAGCGTCACCCGGCCATCGGCATCGGTGCGCCCCTGAAGCTCGCCGGCCTCGCAGCGACCGTTCGAATTGGCGTCGACACAGACGGTCGCATTGCGCAGCGGGCCGTCGATCACGCGGACCGGCACGGCGACGGTGGGCGGTGAAGGGGAAATGCCGGCCGGTCCGTCGCCCGCGGGCATGTCGGCCTTGTCGCCCGACCCGCCGCAGGCCGCCAGCCCGAAGACGGCGACCAGGCTGGCGGTAAGGGCTCGAAGTGAATGGGATGTCTGGTGCATCGTGCTTCTCCATGCCGGCACCGTGCTGCAGGCAGGGGCACCATGCCCTTGCTCCGACACCCTCGATGAACCAGCGCGGCCATGCTAGGAAGGCGGCGCCAGCCCTCCATCCACAGCCTGATGGGTTGGCGCTGCGTCGGTCATCACGGCTGTGGACGGGGGCGCATCCGCCCTTCAGAACGCTGCATCCCGGCCGATACCCAGACATGTCCTGTGCTCGAGATCGAGCGGCCCAGCGCCCATGACCCCTTCCTTGTCCGCCCCCTCGACGCAGGAGCGCGTCGCCGCCGAACTGGACGCGCAGCGCAGCCGCGGCGCTCTGCGGGAGATCCGCATCCCGCCCTGCCCCGAGCGGCTGGCGCGGCTGCAGCAGGCACTGCGCGAGGCCGAGCCCGACCTGGGCGCCATCGCCCGCATCGCCAGCGGCGACGTGGCCATGTCGGCCGCGCTGATCCGCCTGGCCAACAGCGCGCGCTTCGGCAGCGGCCAACCGGTGCAGGGCGTGGGCCAGGCGATGAACCGGCTGGGTCTGCATCAGACCGGCGCGGCAATGTCCGAGTTCATCGTGCGACAGGCCCTGAAGGCCGACCACCCGCAGCTGCGGCGATTCTGGGAACGCTCGGCGCTCAGGGCCGAGGCCATGGCCGTGATCGCCCCGCGAATCGCCGGTCTGGAAGTCGATTCAGCCCACACCCACGGGCTCTTCGCCCATGTGGGCATGCCGGTGCTGCTGCAAAGCGTGCGCGGCTACGGCTCCACGCTGGTGGAGGCGGCAGCGCGCATCGACCGCAGCTTCGTGCAGACCGAGAACGCGAACCACAAGACCGACCATGCGGTGGTCGGGGCGCTGGTGGCCCGGGTGTGGCAGCTGGGCAGCACGGTGATGGCCTCCATCCGGCTGCACCACGACCTCGAGGTGCTGGGCTCCTCCGCCGTGGAACCGGGCGTTCAGACCCTGGTCGCGGCCGGGCTGGTGGCCGACCACCTGATGCGCCGCCAGGAGGGCCTGCCGCCGGAGGACGACTGGCAGGCCCACGGCGAAACCGCGCTGGACTGGCTGGCGCTGAGCGCGACCGACCTCGAAGACTGCGAGCGCGAACTGCAGCAGGCCGGCGGCGACGGCTGAAGGTCCGTCGCCGGCGAAGGCGTCAGGCCGGGCTTGAGGCGCCGAACGGCAGTTCGCGGTGCCGCTGCCCGGTCAGCCGGGCGACCGCGTTGGCAAAGGCCGGTGCCAGCGGCGGCAGGCCGGGTTCGCCCATGCCCTTGGGCGGATCGTTGCTCGGCACGATGTGCACCGCCACCCGGGGCGCGTCGGCCATACGGGGCACGGCGAACTGGTGGTAGTTGGACTGCTCGACCACACCGTCCTTGAGCGTGATGCGTTCGCCAGCCATCGTCGTGCCCAGCGCCATGACGACGCTGCCCTGCACCTGGGCTTCCACCGTGCGCGGGTTGACGCAGAAGTTGCAATGCACGCCGGCGGTGACGTTCACCAGCACCGGCCGCGCCTGGGCGCCACGGCCCTGCATCCGGGCCTCCACCACATAGGCCACCACCGACTCGAAGCTCTCGTGCACGGCGACGCCCCAGGCGGCGCCGGCGGGCAATGCCTTGCGGCCGTAGCCGGACTGGTCCACCGCCAGCTGCAGCGCCGCCCGGTGGCGCGCGGCCTTGGGGCTGTCGCCCATCAGCCGAAGGCGGTAGGCCACCGGATCCTGCTTCGTGGCCACCGCGATCTCGTCGATGAGCGTCTCCATCACGTAGGCGGTGTGGGTGGAACCCACGGCCCGCCACCACAGCACCGGCACGTTCACCTTCGGATGGTGCACGGCCAGGCGCATGGGGATGTCGTAGGGCTCGCGCATGCCCTCGGTGGTGGTGCCGTCCACGCCCTGCTGGACGAGGAAGGCCTCGAAGGGCGAGCCCGAGACGATGCTCTGGCTGACGATGCGGTGGTCCCAGCCCAGCACGCGACCGCTGTCGTCGAAGCCGATCTCGGCGCGGTGAACGGTGAGCGGGCGGTAATAGCCCGAACGCATGTCGTCTTCTCGGCTCCACACCACCTTGACCGGGGCCGGCTTGCCCGCCCGCATCATGGCCTGGGCCACCGCCGCCGCCTCCCGCGGGAACTCGGCGGTGGGCGTGGCCCGCCGGCCGAAGCCGCCGCCGGCCATCTGCACCACGATGTCCACCTGCTCGGGCTTCATCCCCAGGAAGGCGGCCACGGTGGCGGCGTCCACGCCCGGCATTTGCGACGCGTAGTGCATCGTGCAGCGCTCGGCGGTGAGGTCCACCGTGCAGGCGAGCGGCTCCATCTGCGCATGGTTGAGGTAGGGAAAGACGAACTCGGCACTGATCTTGCGCGGCGCGGCAGCGGCGGCGCTCACGTCGGCGCGGAAGTGCTGCTGCGGCGCGAGCGTGCCGCCGCTGCGGGCCAGCGCGCGGTAGCGCTGCACCAGCTCTCCAGTGTCGGCCTTCTCAACGCCGGCCAGGTCCCACTGCACCTTCAAGGCCTCGCGCCCCTGGCGGGCCGGCCAGTAGGCGCTGGCCACCACCGCCACGCCCTGTCCGCCGCGATCCAGCGGCACCGTGTACACGGCCTCCACACCCGGCAGGCGAAGCGCCTGGGCCGCGTCCACGCTGGCCACCTTGCCGCCGAACACGGGCGGGCGCAGGATGAGCGCGGTCTTCATGCCGGGCAGGCTGACGTCCATGCCATAGCGCTGCTCGCCGTTGCTCTTGGCGGCCGAGGGCTTCAAGCCCGTGGGCTTGCCGATCAGGCGGAAGGTGGCCGGGTCCTTCAGCGTCACCGCCTCGGGAATGGGCTCCTTCATCGCGGCATCGAAGAGCTCGCCGTAGCCAGCCGAGCGGCCGCCTGCGCTCACCACGCCATTGGCCGCCGTGAGCGAAGCCACCGGAACGTTCCACTGGCGGGCAGCCGCCGACAGCAGCATCGCGCGGGTGCGAGCGCCGAGTTCGCGGTACTGCAGGTAGCTGTTCTTCACCGAGTTGGAGCCACCCGTCAGGTGCATGCCCATGAAGGGATCGACGTAGTTGCCCCGCTGGTTGCCGAAGCCGGTGACCACCCGCGACCAGTCGGCATCCAGTTCCTCGGCGCAGATCATGGCCAGTGCGGTCTCGATGCCCTGGCCCATGTCCATGCGGTTGCACAGCACCGTGGTGGAGCCGTCGCGGGCGATGCTGACGAAGGCGCCCGGCGCTTCCGTGGGCTTCTGCCCTGGCGGCACGGTGGGTGCATTCTGCGCCCGCACCGACGGTGTGGCCAGCGGCATGAAGGCCAGGCCGACGGCCCCGCCCACGGTGAGGGTGACGAACTGCCGGCGCGACAGGGCGGGCGGTGGGGCACCGACGGCATCGGCGGCTTGGGCTTGGGACTGGGCGATCAGGCGGTCGAGGATCATGCGGGTCTCCGGTGGGCGGGGCGAGGGGCTCAGGCGAGGCTGGCCGACGCGTCCCGGATGGCGGCGCGCACCCGCTGGTAGGTGCCGCAGCGGCAGATGTTGCCGGCCATGGCGGCGTCGATCTGCGCGTCGGTGGGCTTGCGGTTGCGTTGCAGCAGCGCCGTGGCGCTCATCACCTGACCGCTCTGGCAGTAGCCGCACTGGGCGACGTCGTGCCTGACCCAGGCGGCCTCCACCGCCCGGCCCACGCGGTCCTGGTCGATGGCCTCGATGGTGACGACCCGCGCACCGGCCACCGACGCCAGCGGCGTCACGCAGGACCGGACGGCCTGCCCGTTCACGTGCACGGTGCAGGCGCCGCACTGGGCCATGCCGCAGCCGAACTTCGTGCCCGTCAGGCCCAGGTCATCGCGCAGTGCCCACAGCAGCGGGGTGGTGGGGTCGGCGGTGACGGTCACCGGCTTGCCGTTGAGGGTGAGAGCGGTCATGGCAGGCAGGGGCTCGGGGCCCGAGTGGACGAGACGGCCGGCACGCTAGCACAGGCCACGGAGTCTGGCCCCGGTGCTTGAGCCCTGTTGCTTGAGCCCTGTTGACTGCGCCAGCCGGTTCAGCCCCCGTGCAGCGGCCCGGCGCCGAGAACCACCCCGTCGACATCGGCATAGAGCCAGTCACCCGGGCGGATGTCCACGCCCTGGACCCGCACCGGCACGTCCACCAGGCCGGCGATGCGGCGCTCGGTGGGCAGGGGGATCAGTGCCAGCGCCAGCACGCCCAGGTCGATGGCACCCAGTTCGGCCAGGTCGCGCACGCAGCCATCGACCAGCACGCCCGCCCATCCGTTGCGCTCCGCGGCGGCGGCGATGTTGCCGCCCACCAGCGCGCGCCGCAGCGACGCGCCGGCATCGACCACCAGCACCTGGCCCATCCGTCCGGCCGGCGTGTCCACCCGCCCGTCGGTTTCGAGGAGGGCCTTCACGCTGGTGTTGTCCTCATGGCACTTCACCGTGCGAACCGGGCCCTGGAAGGCCGATCGGCCACCGAAGCTGCGGAACACCGGCGGCAGCACGCGGAAGGCGCCGCTCGTGTCTGCCTTGTGCAGGTCGCAGAGGTCGCAGGTGGGCGTCGCCAGCGCGGCGCCAGGGGTGGAGGAGGCATTCATGGCGGTTCGGTCTGTCAGTCAGTCACGCAAGCAGGCAGGCGGCGCAAGGGGTCGAGCACCTGGCCGGATTCTGCTGGGTGCGAAGCCACGCGACCCGCGCCTGCGGGGCGGCAGGCCCCTAGGTGGCGGGCTGGGCGGCGCGCCGGTAGTCGCTGGGCGCCATGCCCAGCTGCGCGCGGAACACCCGGCTGAAGTGCGCCATGTTCTGGAAGCCGAAGCCCAGCGCGATGTCGGTGATCGATCGGTGGTCGGCGGCGCGGTCGTCGAAGGTGCGGCGGCAGGCCTCGAGCCGGCGCATCTGGATGTAGCTCGCCACGCCGTCGGCTTCCTCGGCGAAGGCGTTGTACAGCTGTCGGCGGCTGCAGTTCAGCGCGCGGGCGAGGGAGTCCACGCTGAGGTCGGGGTCGGACAGGTGCTGGCGAACATGCTCCTTGATGCGCGAGCGCAGCGCCTCGCGCTGCGACACCGCCGTCTCCTGCCCGGCCAGGTCGAGCAGGGACAGGTGCACCAGCTGGGTGATGGCATCGCCCACGCCACGGGCCGCCGGCTCGGGCATGTTGCGCAGCTGCTCGAAGGCATGACGCATGGTCTGCAGCGCGAGCGTGGACACGCCACCGGAGCCGCCCAGGCGACGGGCCATCAGCGGCTCCAGGGCCAGGCCGCGGGCTTCCAGGCTCGCGCGCGGCACCATCACGATCAGGTGCTCCACCCGCTCCGGGTTGGCCACCGCGTAGCTGTCGGCGGTGTCGTAGACGCTCCATTGCCCCGGGGTGACCCAGGTCTCGCGCCCTTTCTGTTCGACGCCGGCGCAGCCCACCCACGGGGCGACGATCTTCAGGTAAGGCCGTTCCACCGAGCGGGCCAGCGCCGAGGAGCGGGTGACCCGGTGCCGCGAGGCTTCCAGGTGGGTGAGCATCACTTCGCCCGCATGCAGCGTCGTCGCGCGGCCGTCGACGACGGTGTCCCCGTAGGCGTCCGAGCGCAGCCCCTGGAACATGCGGCCGATCCAGTCGGACCAGAAGCCGGCCCGGTCCTGCGGGGGCACGTCGTCGGTGCTCATCACCTGCGGCTTGTTGTTCATGTCTCCTCCGTTTCGACGGCTCGCCGGCTGGGCCGGTTCGACCTTCGGTGCCAAGCGTAGTGCGAGCGGGGCCGCGGCGCGTGTCCATGCCTGCGTCCGCGTGGGGGCTTTGCAGGCGCTCGCGCCGCTGGGCGGCTGCGGAGTTCGGGTAAGTCCCTGTCCGGCGTGCACAGCGCGGCAAGTCGCCGTGCACGGGCGGAAAAGCCCTTCGAAGCGGGCAGCCGAAGAATCTCCGGGCAGCCTGCGGTGTCGATGCCGCAGCCGTCGATGGCGATGCAGTCGCCCCGGCATGACCGGACGACGGCGCTGCAACACGCCCCACCCCAAGACCGGAGACCGACCGATGAGCCCCGACGACCGCAACGGCATTGCCCCCACCGACCTGTCCGCAACGTCCGTCCCGGACGCCGTCTCGGCCCGAGCGGCGGCACCCAACCGCCGCAGCGTGGTGCAGGCCCTCGCCGCCGGTGCCGCCGTGGTGAGCGCCGGCGCGCTGGCGCCGGCCATCGTTCGGGCCCAGGCTGCCCCGGTGCGGGTGGGCTACGCCATGGCGCGAACCGGCCCGTGGTCGGTCGGCGCGCAGACGAGCCAGGAACCCAACTACCTGCTGTGGGCCGAGCAGCAGAACGCCGCGGGCGGCCTGATGGTCAAGGGCCAGCGCCGGCCGATCGAGCTCATTAGCAGCGACGACCGCAGCGAGATCGAGACCTGCGTTCGCACCTACGAGAAGCTGATGGGCAGTGACAAGGTCGACCTGGTGCTGCCGCCCTGGGGCAGCAACGCCAATTTCGCGGTCGCGCCGCTGGCCAACCGCTTCGGCTATCCCTTCCTGGCCCCCACCGCGCTGTCGCGCCGCCTGGTGGAGATGAAGCTGCCCTACTTCTTCCTGCTGCTGCAGCAGCCCAAGTCGATGATGGACGCGCTGGTGGACATGCTCAAGGCCAACGGCGTGCGAACCGTGGCCGTGGTCTACGTGGACGACCTCTTCGGCCTGGAGAACTACGCGGCGCTGAAGGTGGCGCTGCAGGGCAGCGGCATGACGCTGGTGGAGGACAAGAGCTACCCGCTGGGCGTGAAGGACCTGTCGCCCACCTTGCGCGCCATCAAGGACAAGAACCCCGACGCCTTCATCGGCCTGACCTACCCGCCCGACACCATCCTCGCCAGCCGGCAGAGCAAGGAGATCGGCTTCAACCCGAAGTTCTTCTACGCCTCGGTGGGCACCGCCTTCCAGCTCTACCGCAACGTGATGCAGGCCGGCGCCGAAGGCGTGCTGGGCATGGGCAGCTGGAACGCCAAGCGCGGTGCCGCGGCCAAGGCCTACTTCGACGCCCACGTGAAGAAGTTCGGCGCTGCCAAGGAACCCGATCGCTGGGCGAGCGGCGCCACCTGGGCGGGGCTGGAGATCCTCACCGCCGGCGTGGCCAAGGTGGGCCTGGAGCGCAAGGCGCTGCGCGACTTCATCGCCAACGGCACGCACGAGACCCTGCTCGGCCCGATCAAGTTCGCCGGCAGCGAGAACGTGGGCACGCCGGGCACGGTGAGCCAATGGCAGAAGGGCGAGTTCGAGGTGGTGTGGCCGCGCTCCATGGCCACTGCGCCGCTGGTGGCAGCCAAGCCGGCCTGGGTCTGACGCGGCGCACCGGAGCATCGGCATCATGTCCCTGGGCGGCTGGCTGGAACTGATCGCGTCGGGCCTGATCACCGGCGGCGTGTATGCGCTGGTGGCGCTGGGCCTGAACCTGCAGTACGGCCTGATGCGCATCCTGAACATCGCCCACGGCGAGTTCCTGATGCTCGGGGCCTTCATCACCTGGATGGCCCACGACACGCTCGGCGTGTCGCCGCTCGTCATGGTGCCGGTGGCCTTCCTCGCGCTGATGGGCCTGGGCATGCTGATCCACCGGCTGACCTTCCGCCAGCTGGCGCGCACCAGCCCCAACGTGGACATCTTCGAGGCCCGCGGGCTGATGGCCTCCTTTGGCCTGATGTTCCTGGTGCAGAACTTTGCCACCCAGGTCTGGGGCGCGGACCTGCGCGGCTACGACTACCTGGCCACGCCGGTGGCCGTGGGCGGTGCGCAGTTCACCGCCAACAAGCTGGTGCTGCTGGGACTGTCGCTGGCCTTCAGCATCGCGCTCATCGTCACCTTGCGCACCACGCTGCTGGGCAAGGGCGTGCGGGCGCTGATGCAGTCGCCCACCGGGGCGCAGCTGGTGGGCATCGACACCCAGCGGCTGCACCCGCTGATGTTCGGCGTCGGCCTGGGCCTGTCGGGCGTGGCCGGCTGCCTGCTGTCGATGACCTACACCATCACCCCGGCCATGGGCGAGCCCTACACGGTGACGGCGCTGATCGTGATCACGCTGGGCGGGTTCGGCAGCATGCCCGGTGCCCTCGTGGGGGGGCTCGCCCTGGGCGTCATCGAGGCGCTGGGCACGCACTTCACCAACCCGTCGCTGAAGTCGCTGCTGTCCTATTCCATCTTCATCGCCGTGCTGCTGTGGCGACCGAACGGGCTGTTCGCGCGCAAGTGAGCACAGCGCCGCGCCACACCCGTTCCCCAACCCCGACCCCCCATGACGAGCCTCCTGCAACGACTGGGCCTGGCGCCCGATGCCGGTGCGGCGCTGCGCACGCGCACCCCCTTCCTGCTCGACCGCCGGCTGCTCGGCCGTGACGTGCTGGTGCTGTTCGCGGTGGCGGGCTGGGCGCTGGCCATTCCGCAGTACGGCAGCGACTTCGTCGTGTCCATGGCCATGACCTGCCTGATGTATGCGGCGCTGTCGTCGAGCTGGAGCCTTTTCTGCGGCACGACGCGCTACCTGTCGCTGGCCACCGCGGCCTTCTTCGGCATCGGCGCCTACACCAGCGCGCTCACGCTGGAGCAGCTGCCCTGGATGGCCGCCATCGGCCTGGGCGCCCTCATCGCAGCGGTCGTGGCGGTGGTGATGGGCAGCTTCGTGCTGCACCTGCGCGGCACCTATTTCGCCGTGCTCACCTTCGGCATGACCGAGCTCATCCGCCATGCGGTGACCTACTGGGAGAAGCAGGTCACCGGCACCGTGGGCCGGGTGCTGACGGTGGTGCCCGAGCGCGACGTGATCTACCTCACCGTGCTGGGGCTGGCGGTGCTGGCCATCGCGGTGTCCATCGTCGTGCGGCGCAGCCGCTTCGGCCTGGCCATGCAGGGCATCGGCGCGGACGAGCAGCGCGCGCAGACGCTGGGCGTGGACACCCGGCTGATGAAGATCGGCGGCTTCGCACTCACCGCCGCGTTCGCGGGTGCCGTCGGTGCGGCGATGAGCGTGCGATGGACCTACATCGACCCGGCCACCGTGTTCAGCCCCTTCATCGGCTTCCAGACGGTGCTGATCGCGCTGATCGGCGGTGCGGCCACGCTGTGGGGCCCGCTGATCGCCGCGGTGGTGTTCAGCGTGCTGGCCGAGACGCTGCGGCTGCAGCTGCCGCAGATCTACATGATGGCGCTGGGCCTGCTGCTCATCCTGTCGGTGCTCTACCTGCCCGGGGGACTGGCCTCGCTGCGCACCTCGACCTTCCGCCAATGGCGCCAGGCCTGGGTGGACGCCCGGCAGGAGCGGCGCGAGCAGCGCCGCCGGCGCGAGGCGAGCGCGCAGCGCAAGGCACGGCAGGGGGCCACATGAACGGACACCCCATCCTCGAGGCGCGGGGCGTGAGCGTGCGCTTCGGGGGCCTGACCGCGGTGGACCAGGTGAGCGCAGCGTTCGCCGCGGGTGAACTCGTGGGCATCATCGGCCCCAACGGTGCCGGCAAGACCACTTTCTTCAACGCCCTGTCGGGCGTGGTGATGCCCACCGGCGGCGACCTCTACGGCCACGGCCAGCGCCTGACCGGCAAGCGCCCGGACCGCTTCGCCGCCGAAGGCATCGCCCGCACCTTCCAGACCCCGCGAGTGTTCGCCGAGCTGAGCGTGGCGGCCAACATCGACTTCGGGCTGCAGTTCGCCGGGCGCCGGCGGCAGGCCTCCTGGCTGCTCAAGGACGAGGCGAGCATCCTCAACCTGATCGGCCTGGCCGCCCAGGCCGACCTGCCGGCCGCCGCCATCACGCCCTCGCAGCAGCGCCTGCTGGAGATCGGCATGGCGCTGGCCACCCGGCCGCGGCTGCTGCTGCTCGACGAGGTGGCCGCCGGACTCACCGAGGCCGAGGTCGACGCCATGGCCCAGCTGATCCGGCGCCTGCGCGACGAGCTCGACCTCACCGTCATCTGGATCGAGCACGCGGTCACCACGCTGCTGCGCTACGTGGAACGCGTGATCGTGCTGCACCAGGGCCGCAAGATCGCCGACGGCACGCCGGCCGAAGTGGTGCGCAACGCCGAGGTCATCGAGGCCTACCTGGGCGACGAGATGGACAGCACGGCCGTGCCTGCGGCCGCGGCAAGCCGGCAGGAGCCCACGGCATGAACAACGACATCGAACGGGCGCTGGACCGGCGCCTGGCCCACCTGAAGATCGAGCGGCTGAGCGCCGGCTACGGCGCCTTCCTGGTGCTGCGTGACCTGAGCCTGGAAGCCCGCCCGGGCCTGACCGTCATCCTCGGGCCGAACGGCGCGGGCAAGACCACGCTGCTCAAGGCCATCAACGGGCTGATTCCCCGCTCCGGCGCGATGCAGCTGGACGGCGAGGACATCGAGGTCGACGAGAAGACGGCCGAACTGGTCCGCCGCGGCCTGGTGCTGGTGCCCGAGGGCCGGCAGCTCTTCCCGCAGATGACGGTGCGCGAGAACCTCGAACTCGGCGGCTGGCTGGTGCCCAAACCCGAGCGCGAGCGCCGCCTGGAGGAGGCCTTCCGCGATTTTCCCAAGCTCGCCCAGCGCGCCGAGCAGCTGGCCGGCACGATGAGCGGCGGCGAGCAGCAGATGGTGGCGGTGGCCCGCGCGATGATGAGCGCGCCCCGGCTGCTGATGCTCGACGAGCCCTCTCTGGGCCTGGCGCCGCGCATGGTGGACGAGCTGCTGGCCATCGCGCGGCGCATCGCCGACCAGGGCGTGACCGTGCTGATGGTCGAGCAGAACGTGCGCAAGGCCCTGGCCGTGGCCGACCGCGGCTATGTGCTCGAACGCGGGCGGCTGGTGGCCAGTGGCCCGGCCCGCCTGCTCGCCCGATCCACCGTGGTGCGCGAGGCCTACCTCGGCAAGGCCGCCACCGCATCCACCCGAACCTCAGCTTCCAACACCCAGGAGAAGACCGTGTCCGACCTGTCCATGCTCATCAACGGCCTGGCCGTCACCGCTGAAGGCGGCGCCACCTTCGAGCGCCGCAACCCGCTGGACGGCAGCATCGCCACCCGCGCCCCGGCCGCCAGCGTGGCCGACGCGCAGGCCGCCTGCGACGCCGCAGGCGAGGCCTTCAAGACCTGGAGCCGCACCGGCCCGAGCGAGCGCCGGGCGCTGCTGCTCAAGGCGGCGGACGCACTGGAGGCCCGCACGCCCAAGTTCATCGAGGCGGTGTCGGCCGAGACCGGCGCCACCGGCATGTGGGGCGGCTTCAACGTGATGCTGGCCGCCGGCATGATCCGCGAGGCGGCCGGTCTGACCACGCAGGTGGGTGGCGAGGTGATCCCGTCGGACGTGCCCGGCTCGCTGGCCATGGGCGTACGCCAGCCAGCCGGCGTGGTGCTGGGCATCGCCCCCTGGAACGCCCCGGTGATCCTGGCGGTGCGCGCCATCGCCACGCCGCTGGCCTGTGGCAACACCGTCATCCTCAAGGGCAGCGAGAACTGCCCGCGCACCCACCAGCTGATCATCGAGGCCTTCCAGGACGCGGGCTTCCCGGCGGGTGTCGTCAACTACATCACCAACGCCCCGCAGGACGCCGGCGCGGTGGTCGAAGCCATGGTGGCCCACCCGGCCGTGCGGCGGGTGAACTTCACCGGCAGCACCCGCGTGGGCAAGCTGCTGGCGCTGACCTGCGCGAAGCACCTCAAGCCGGTGGTGCTGGAGCTGGGCGGCAAGGCGCCCTTCGTGGTGCTCGATGACGCCGATCTGCCCGCGGCGGTGGACGGTGCCGCCTTCGGCGCCTTCGCCAACAGCGGGCAGATCTGCATGTCCACCGAACGCATCATCGTGGACCAGCGCATCGCCGACGACTTCGTGGCGCTGTTCGTCAAGAAGGCCCGCGGCCTGCCGCTGGGCGACCCGCGCAAGCCCGAGCCGGTGGTGCTGGGCAGCGTCATCGGCATGGGCACGGTGGAGCACTGCAATGCGCTGATCGACGACGCGCTGGCCAAGGGTGCCAAGCTGATGTGCGGCGGCAAGGCCGACAGCACGCTGATGCCGGCCACGGTGCTGGACCGTGTGACGCCGCAGATGCGCGTCTACCACGAGGAGACCTTCGGCCCGGTCAAGGCCATCGTGCGGGTGGACGGCGTCGAAGCGGCGGTGGCCTGCGCCAACGACAACGAATACGGCCTGTCCGCGGCGGTGTTCGGCCGCGACATCGCCCGGGCGATGGAAGTGGCGCGGCGCATCGAGTCGGGCATCTGCCATGTCAACGGGCCCACGGTGCACGACGAGGCGCAGATGCCCTTCGGCGGCGTCAAGGGCAGCGGCATGGGCCGCTTCGGCGGCAAGGCGGGCATCGCCGAGTTCACCGAGCTGCGCTGGATCACGGTGCAGACCCAGCCGCGCCACTACCCCTTCTGACCCTTCTGATCGAGGGGGCCGGGTTTTCGCGGCGCCCTCAGCGGGCGCAGCGGAACCCGATGTAGACGACGGCGGTGGCGGCCGGCTTGGCCTGGAGGTGATCGGCGCGCATCTGCGCAGCGCCATACCACCAGGACCCGCCTCGGGTGCGCCGCTCGGCCTGGGCGGAAGCACCCCGGGGCTCGTCCACCCACTCCCAGGCGTTTGCGCCCATGTCGAACAGTCCGTTGACCCCCGCTGCGGTGCGGCCGGCCAGTGCGTGGCCGTGACCGCGCATCAAGGCGGCGCCGTGCGAGATGGCGCGGGTGCGGGCGTCGCTGCCGCAGTCGTCCAGGCACTGGGCACCTTGCGGCGTGTCGCCGGTCGGATAGGGATAGGTCCGGCCCCGCTCGAAACCGGCGGCGGGCTGCGGCCGTTGCTCGGTGTAGGCGGCCAGCACCCATTCGCGGTCCGTCGGCAGTCGCCCGCCAGCCCAGCGGCAGAAGGCCTGCGCCTCGTCGAAGGCGATGTGCACCGCCGGTTCCGCGTCGTCCACCGGGCCGTTGCCGCCCATCGGGGTGCGCCAGTTCCAGCCGGGCTTGCGCACCCAGCCGGCCTCGTAGACCTCGCCGCCACCCTGGCGCTCGGCCCGGGTGACGGTGCCGGTGGCCTCGGCGAAGCGGCGGAACTGCCCCACCGTGGTCTCGGTGCGGGCCATCTGGAAGCCCGCAATGGTCTGCCATTCGATGCCCGCACGGTTGGCCTGGGTGGCCGCCGCCGGGTTGGTGGCCAGCACGGCCGCGGCTGCGTTGCGCTCGGGGGTGTCAGGCGGTGCGGCCGACGCACTGCAGACAAGCAGCGGAGCGAGCATCCAGCCAAGGGCGCGTTGCGAAGGGGTCATGCCCGGAACGATACGCCGGAAGCGTTCGCACGCGCCTGGAAGGGACGTGCGGATCGGACATCGGGTCTCTGTACAGGCCGGCGCGCCGGCCACCACCGGTGCCTTCGGTGCTCAGTGCGCCGACACCCCCAGCCAGGTGTCCAGCGGCGAGGGATCGGCGCGCAGTGCCGCGCAGTCAGCGCGGTAGGCGATGCCGCCCCGGTCGAGCACGACCGCATCGTCGGTGACACCCAGCACCAGCTGCGGGTGCTGTTCGACGACGATGGAGGACAGGCCCTCCTCGCGGGCCACGCGCGCGATGGCCGCCAGCAGCTCGGTGACGATCAAGGGCGCCAGGCCCTCAAGCGGCTCGTCCAGCAGCAGCAGGCGCGGGTTGAGCACCAGCGCACGGCCGAAGGCGAGCATCTGCTGCTCGCCGCCGGACAGCTGCGTGCCCAGGTTGCGCTGGCGCTCGGCCAGGCGCGGGAAGAGCTCGTAGACGCGCCGTTCCGTCCACGGACCGGGGCGTGCCACCGCGCTGAGGTTCTCCGAGACGGTCAGAGACTTGAAGATGTTGCGTTCCTGCGGCACCCAGCCGATGCCGGCGGCCGCACGCCGGTGGGCGGGCAGCTCGTGCAGCGCGGTGCCGGCCAGCTCGATGCGGCCCTCGAAGCGGCGGGTCACCCCCACCAGCGTGTCCAGCAGCGTCGTCTTGCCCGTGCCGTTGCGCCCCAGCAGCGCCAGCGAACGCCCGGCCTGCAGCGTGAAGGACACGTCGCTGAGCACCACGGCCTCGCCATGGCCGCAGCGCAGCCCTTCGACCCGCAGCAGCACTGGCGGCTCAGCCATGGTGGACCACCGTCTCGCCCAGGTAGACCGCCCTCACCCGCGGATCGCTGGCGATGGCCTGTGGCGTGCCTTCGGTCAGCAAGGCACCATTGACCAGCACGGCGATGCGGCTGGCGAAGCTGAAGACGAGGTCCATGTCGTGTTCGATCAGCAGCACCGACACCTCGGCGGGCAATGCAGCGACGGTGTCGAGGATGTCCTGGCGCTCGGCCGCGGGCACGCCGGCGGCGGGCTCGTCAAGCAGCAGAACGCTGGGCTTGAGGGCCACCGCCAGCGCGATCTCCAGCAGCCGCCGCTTGCCGTAGGGCAGCTGCAGCGTGGGCCGGTCGGCCTCCTCGGCCAGGCGGAAGCGCTCGAGCAGCGCGTCGCACTCGGCCGACAGTTCGGTGTCACGCCCGATGCTGCGCCAGAAGCGATGCGCCCGCCCCAGCCGGCCGCTGACGGCCACCGCCAGGCTCTGGCGCGCGGTCATGCTGCCGAACAGCTGGTTGATCTGGAAGGTGCGGGCCAGGCCCCGCCCGACACGCTGGTGCGGCGCGAGCGGCGTGATGTCCTGGCCGTGCAGTTCCACCCGGCCCGAGGTGGGCGCCAGCACCCCGGTGAGCAGGTTGATCAGCGTCGTCTTTCCCGCGCCGTTGGGACCGATCAGGGCCATGCGGTCACCGCGGGCGAGGCTCAGCGACACCTGCTGCGTGGCCTCGATGCCGCCGAAGCGCTTGACCAGCGCGTGCGTGCGCAGCACGACCTCGCCGCGGGCGGGGGCGAGATCGGGCTGCGGGCTCGATGCCGTGGCTCCGCTCATCGCCGCCCCCCGGACGCGGAACGCCACCAGGTCCAGGGCCGGAACAGCCTGTCCCGGCCGACCCGCATCAGCAGCACCAGGAAGAGTCCGATCCAGAAGGTCCAGTACTGCGGCGTGACGGTGGCGATGAGGTCGTGCAGCAGCTTGAAGGCCACAGCCCCCACGATGCCGCCCCACAGCCAGCCGGCCCCGCCGATGATCAGCGCGAGCATCACGTCGGCGCTGCGGTGGAACTCCAGCACATCGAGCGAGACGAAGGCCGTCGTCTGGGCCAGCAGCACGCCGGCTGCACCAGCGAAGGCCGCGCTCACCGTGTACACCGCGGCCAGCCGGGCGTTCACCGACAGCCCGAGCGCCGCCACCCGCAGCCGGTTGTCGCGCAGTGCCTGCAGGCTCAGGCCGAGCGGCGAATGCACCAGCCGGCGAGCCAGCACGAAGGCGACGAACAGCACCACCAGCGAGTAGGCCGAGGCCACCCGCGCACCCAGGTCGAATTCGAAGTGGCCGAGCAAGGGGCCCATCACGACGCCCTGCAGTCCGTCCGCACCGCCCGTCAGCCCATCGAACTTGTTGGCCAGCTCCAGCAGCACCAGGGCCACGCCCATGGTCACCATCAGACGGGTGAGATCGGTGCCGCGCACGATCATCGGGCTGGTCAGCAGGCCCAGCAGCGCCGCCGCAGCCATGCCCACCGCCAGCCCGACCAGGGGATCGGGCGTGACGTGCTTGGCCAGCAGGCCGGCCGCATAGGCCCCCACCCCGAAGAAGGCGGCGTGTCCCAGCGAGACGATGCCCGCATAGCCGAGGATGAGGTCGAGCGACAGCGCGAACAGGGCGAGGATGGCGATCTCGTTGATCAGCGCGGCGTCCTGCGGGAACAGCAGCGGCGCGGCAGCGATGGCCGCCCAGGCCGCCACTTCCAGCGGCCGCCAGCGTGACGCGGCCAGCAGGCTGCGGCGGGTGGGCGTGATGCCGGGGCCGTCGGTGGCGGGGCCGTCGGTGGCGGCGGGGGCGTTGCGGCGGCCGATCACCGCGCCCCCCCTCGGGTGAACAGGCCCTGGGGGCGCCACAGCAGGATGGCGATCATCAGCACATAGACGATGAAGGCGCCCAGCTTGGGCACGTAGTACTTGCCCAGCACATCGGCCAGGCCCAGCACCAGGGCGGCCACCAGGGGCCCGGAGATCGAGGTGGTTCCGCCCACGGCGCAGACGATGAGGAAGGACACCATGAACTTCAGCGGGAAGGTCGGCTCCACGCCGAGGATGTCCGCGCCCAGCGCGCCCCCGAGCCCGGCCAGGCCCGACCCCACCGCGAAGGTGAGCAGGAAGATGCGGTCCACCGGCAGGCCCAGGCCGGCGGCCACCCGCGGGTCGTCCACCGCTGCCCGCAGGCGGCTGCCGAAGCGAGTCTTCGACAGCACGAGCTGCAGCGCCACCGCCAGCGCCACGCACACCGCGATGATGAAGAGCCGGTAGGCGCCCATGCCCAGCATCCAGGGCCCGTCGCCGAACTCGAAGCGCACCCTGAGCCAGTCGGGCAGCTGCACGATCTGCGGCGAGCTGCCCATGAAGAAGTCCACCGCCGCGACGGCCATGAAGGTCAGGCCGATGGAGAACAGCACCTGGTCCAGGTGGGGCCTGCCGTACATCGGTCGATACAGCGTGCGTTCGAGCACGGCGCCGGCCAGCGCGGTCAGCGCGAAGGCCACCGGCAGGCAGGCCAGGAACGGCCAGCCGGCACGCTGCATCAGCAGCACCAGGATGTAGCCCCCGGCCATGGCGAAGGCGCCGTGGGCCAGGTTGATGAAGTTCATCAGCCCCATCGTCACTGCCAGTCCGAGCGCCAGCACGAACAGCAGCATGCCGTAGGCGATGCCGTCGAAGATCAGCGTGGGCATGGACGCCCCGTCACTTGAGCTTGCCCGGGTCCTTCACCTGCTTGATGGTGTCGAACTCGACGTTCCACAGCTGGCCGTCGCGGCGCTCCACCTTGCGGATGGAGATGTCCTGCACGATGTCGCGCGACTGGCCGTCGATCAGGATGGAGCCGCGCGGGCTGTCGATGATCTGGCCCTTCATCGCGGCCAGCAGCGCCTCGCCGCCGGAACCCTTGGTGGCCTCCAGGCCGCGGAAGATCAGCCGTATGCCGTCGTAGCCGCCCACGGCCATGAAGTTGGGCCGGAACTTGTTCATCGCCTCGAACTCGGTGACGAACTTCTTGTTCGCCGGCGTGTTGCGATGGGCCGAGTAGTGGTGCGAGGTGACCACGCCGAGGGCCACGTCGCCCATGTCGTTGAGCTGGTCGTCGTCGGTGACGTCGCCGGTTCCGATCAGGCGGATGCCGGCCTTGTCCAGGCCGCGCTCGCCGAACTGCTTCATGAACTGAGCGCCCTGGCCGGAGGGCAGGAACACGAAGAGCGCATCGGGCTTGGCATCGCGCACCTTCTGCAGCACGGGGGCGAAGTCGGGGCTGCGCAGCGGCGTGCGAAGCTTCTCCAGCACCTGTCCGCCATTGAGCACGAAGCGGTCGGCGAAGAAGCGTTCGGCGTCGTTGCCCGGGCCGTAGTCGGCCACCAGCGTGACGGTGCGCTTGATGCCGTTCTTCGGCGCCCATTCGGCGATGGCCACCGACGCCTGCGGCAGCGTGAAGCTCGTGCGCACGATGAAGGGGCTGGCCTCGGTGACGCTGGAGGTGGCCGCGGCCATCACCACCATCGGCGTCTTGCTCTGGGTGGCGATGGGCGCGCTGGCCAGGGCCAGCGGGGTCAGGCCGAAGCCGGCCAGTGCGGCCACCTTCTCGTTGACCACCAGCTCCTGCGCCAGGCGGCGGGTGGTGTCGGCCACGCCGGCGTCGTCCTTGATCAGCACCTCGACCTTGCGGCCGCCCACCTTGCCGCCGCTCTGCGACATCCACAGCTTGATGGCTGCATCGATCTGCTTGCCGGTGGACGCGGACGGGCCGGTCATGGGCAGGATGACGCCCACCTTGATCGGATCGGCACTCTGGGCCTGCGACACGCCGGCGACGGACAGCGCAGCGGCGCCCAGCAGCAGCGCGCGGCGGCGGGGGGAAGTGAAACGGTGCTTCATCGGGGTCTCCTCGGGTGTGCGGTGCTCTGAGGCACCGGCGGGGGTGTGGATTGTGCGGGCGGCCATCGGCCGGGGCTTCAGCCCCAGACCTCGCGGGCCACCTCGACCACGAGCTCGAGCTTGCGTCGCTGGTCGTCCACCGCGATGGCATTGCCATGGACGGTGCTGGAAAAGCCGCACTGCGGGCTGAGCGCCAGCTGCTCGAGCGGCGCGTGCTGCGCGGCCTCGGCGATGCGGCGCTTGAGGGAATCGCGGGTTTCGAGCTGGCCGAACTTGGTGGTCACAAGCCCCAGCACCACCACCTTGCCGGGCTTGAGGAAGCGCAGCGGCCGGAAGTCGCCGGAGCGGTCGTCGTCGTACTCCATGAAGTACGCGTCCAGGTTCATCTCCGACAGCAGGGCCTCGGCCACCGGCTCGTAGTTGCCCTCGGCGGCCCAGGTGCTCTTGAAGTTGCCCCGGCACAGGTGCATGGCCAGCGTCATGCCGGCCGGCTTGCGTGCCACCACCTTGTTGATGAAGCCGGCGTAGCGGTGGGGCAGCTCGTCCGGGTCGTCCCCGCGCAGGCGGGCCGCCTCGCGCATCTTGGGGTCGCACAGATAGGCCATGTTGGTGTCGTCCATCTGCACGTAGCGGCAACCGGCGTCGTGAAGGCTCTTCAACTCCTGGCCATAGGCCTCGGCGACATCGTCGTAGAAGGCCGGATCGAGCTCGGGATAGGCCTGGCGGCTGATGCCCGCGCGACCACCGCGGAAGTGCAGCATCGTGGGCGACGGGATGGTGACCTTGGGCGTGCAACCCGGGGCGTGCGCGGCCACTTGTGCTGCCAGGTAGTCGAAGTCGGCGCGCTGGATGTCCTTCACATGGCGCACCTTGTCGACCACCCGCATCACGGGCGGTGCCAGCTCCTCGCTGCCGTCCGCTCGCCGGATGGTCACCGGGATGTCGGTCTTCACGCCGCCGATCTGCTCGAGGAAGTCGATGTGGAAATAGGTGCGGCGGAACTCGCCGTCGGTGATGGCCTGCAGCCCGCAGTCGCGCTGGAACTTCACGATGTCGGTGATGGCGCGGTCTTCCACTTCGCGCAGCGC
>JAIYCR010000054.1 GCA_027487905.1 Rubrivivax sp.
CTGGCGGAGACGAAGGGATTCGAACCCTTGATGCAGCTCATCACCGCATACTCCCTTAGCAGGGGAGCACCTTCGGCCACTCGGTCACGTCTCCAGGCCAACCCGCAGTGTAACCGCCCCGCGGGCCGTTAGGCCAGCCTCGGCCTAGGTAAGCCTCGGCCTGGGCTAGCGCCTCACCCAGCCGGCTGGTCCAGATCGAACGCCCGGTGCAGCGCACGCACCGCCAGCTCCATGTACTTCTCGTCGATCACCACGCTGGTCTTGATCTCGCTGGTGGTGATCATCTGGATGTTGATGCCCTCCTCGCTCAGCGTGCGGAACATGCGGCTGGCAACGCCCACGTGGCTGCGCATGCCGATGCCCACGATGCTGACCTTGCAGATGCGGGCGTCGCCGGACACGTCGCGGGCGCCCACGGCGGGCACCACCTGGGTCTTGAGCAGTTCCACCGTGCGGGCGTAGTCGTTGCGGTGCACGGTGAAGGAGAAGTCGGTCTTGCCGTCGTGGGCGACGTTCTGGATGATGACGTCCACGTCGATGTTGGCGTCGGCCACCGGGCCGAGGATGCTGGAGGCGATGCCGGGTTTGTCGGGCACGCCCAGCACGCTGACCTTGGCTTCGTCGCGGTTGAACGCGATGCCGGACACGACGGCTTGTTCCATCTTCTCGTCTTCCTCGAAAGTGATGAGGGTGCCCGAGCGGGCTTCCTCGGTGATGTCGATGTTCCAGTCGGTGAAGCTGCTGAGCACGCGCAGCGGCACGCGGTATTTGCCGGCGAACTCCACCGAGCGGATCTGCAGCACCTTGCTGCCCAGGCTCGCCATCTCGAGCATCTCTTCGAAGGAGATGGTGGCCAGGCGGCGGGCCTCGGGGACGATGCGCGGGTCGGTGGTGTAGACGCCGTCCACGTCGGTGTAGATGAGGCACTCGTCGGCCTTGAGCGCTGCGGCCACGGCCACGGCCGAGGTGTCGGAGCCGCCGCGGCCGAGGGTGGTGATGTGGCCGTCGCCGTCCACGCCCTGGAAGCCGGTGATGACCACCACGCGCCCGGCGGCCAGGTCGGCGCGCACGCGGGTGTCGTCGATGCTCTGGATGCGGGCCTTGGTGAAGGACGAATCGGTGCGGATGGGCACCTGCCAGCCGGCGTAGCTCACCGCTTCCAGGCCTTCGGCCTGCAGCGCGATGGCCAGCAGGCCCACCGACACCTGTTCGCCGGTGGAGGCGATCATGTCCAGTTCGCGCAGCGTGGCCGCGCCGGGCAGCTCGGGGGAGAGCTCGCGGGCCAGGCCGAGCAGCCGGTTGGTCTCGCCGCTCATCGCGGAGGGAACGACCACCATCTGGTGGCCGGCGCGCATCCATTTGGCGACGCGCTTGGCGACGCTGCGGATGCGCTCGGTGGAGCCCATCGAGGTGCCGCCGTACTTGTGGACGATCAGAGCCATGTCGTTGTGAGGGGAGAAGACGGCCGCCGAAGGCGCCGAAGGGCAGCGAGTTTATCGGGGCCCGCCCGCCGGGGGCTGACGGCGGGCGCGGGGGGCGTCCGGGTCGCGGCGGGCGCTGGTGGAAGCCGCAGCGGCGTCGAGGTGCCACTGCAGCTGCACCCGTTCGCCGCCCGCGGGCTGCCGGCAGCAGGCGTCAGGGCCGAGGGCGGCCACCCACAGCAGGCGCCGGCCCTGCTTCGGCCCAACATCCGGCCCATCATCCGGCCCATCCCCCGAGGCCATTCGAGGCCCGCTCCACAACAAGGGCCCATCACGCCCCCAGGCCTCGACCTGCGCGGCCTGGAACTGGTGCTTGAGGCTGCGGCTCGGCCGCCCGGGCGCGGCGCGGAAACGCTCGCCGCCCTGGCGCTCCCGCAGCACCGCGCCTTGCAGCCAGCCCACGGGCACGCCCTCGCCCCGCGCCGCCGCCTGCGGCGAGAGCGGCGTCACCCGGAACTCGCCCGGCCAGGCGCCGAGCCGGTGGCGGCCGGGCGTGGCCAGCGGGTGGGCCGGTGTGTCCGTGCAGCGGGTGGCCATTCCAGCCGGGCCGGGCGAACCCGGTGGCGCCCCGCCAGCCGCCCTTTCCCGGCCCAGCCCCCACACCAGGCGCGCGCCGGGCGCGCAGCGCAGCTCGATGCCGCCCCCAAAGCCCGCCCCTGCCCCGGGCAACATCCAGCGCGCACCCGTGCGCGCCCCACCCAGCTCGGTCATCAAGCGCGACAGCAGCTTGCCGCCCGGCACCCAGGCGTCGAAGGCGGCAACGGCAGCACCCTCCAGCGAAACCCCGTGCGGCCCATCGCCCGCAGCCTCTTGCGCCACCCGCTGCACCAGCCAGGCCCGCAGCACCCCCACCCGACGCTCCGGCGGCAGCGCCCGCCAGGGCTTCAGGCACAGGTCGGAACCCTGCGTCGCTTCGGTGCAGGCCTGCAGGTCGGCCTGCGCCAGCGCTGCCAGGGCCTGGGCGGCTTCCTGCTGCCAGCGGGCCACCTGGGCCAGCGCCGACTCGGCCTGCGGGAAGGCCTGAACCAGGGCGGGCCACACGGCTTGCCTCAGCCGGCTGCGGTCGAAGCGGCTGTCGGCGTTGGAAGGGTCCTGCACGCCGTGCAGGCGAAAACGGCGGGCGTAGGACTCGATGGCCTCGCCGCGCTGCTCGAGCCAGGGCCGCACCCAGCGGATGCCTGCGTGCGAACGTTCGCGGGGCATGGCCGACAAGCCTGCGGGCCCGGCCTGTCGAAGGGCCTGCAGCAGAACCGTCTCGGCCTGGTCTCGGCGGTGGTGGGCCAGCAGCACCAGGCCGCAGCCCTGCGCCTGGGCCAGGCGCTGCAGCGCCGCATAGCGCTCTCGCCGGGCCCAGGCCTCGACGCTTTCGGCGGGGCCGGGCGCGCCGCTCAGGCGTTCCACGGCCAGCCGGACCGGCCAGCCCGCACGCGCCCATCGGGCCACCGTGCGCCGCAGCGTCTCTTCCCAGTCGTCGGCCTGGGTCTGCAGCCCGTGGTGCACATGCAGCGCCACCACCTGCAAGCCGCCGGCGCTGGCCGAGCGGCAGGCCGCATGCAGCAGCGCCAGCGAATCGCGCCCGCCGCTGCAGGCCACGCCGAAGGCCCGCAGGGCGGGCTCAGGGCTGGGCGGGGGGGCCACCGTCCGGGAGGCCACCGCCCAGCGGCGCTCAGGCCTGCTTGGTGTCGGTGAAGCGGCCGTAGGACTGCAGCCGCTCATAGCGCCGGGCCAGCAGTTCGCGCGGCTTGAGGTCGGACACCTGGCGCAGCGCATCGGCCAGCGCCCGCTTCAGGTAGGCGGCCATCTGCTTGGGGTCGCGGTGGGCGCCGCCCACCGGCTCGCTGACGATCTTGTCGATGACGCCCAGCGCCTTCAACCGGTGGGCGGTGATGCCCAGCGCCTCGGCGGCGTCTGACGCGCGCTCGTTGGTCTTCCACAGGATGGACGCGCAGCCTTCGGGCGAGATGACCGAATACACCGAGTACTGCAGCATCAGCACCTGGTCGCCCACGCTGATGGCCAGCGCGCCGCCCGAGCCGCCCTCGCCGATGATGGTGGCGATGATGGGCACCTCGAGCTGGGCCATCTCGAAGATGTTGCGGCCGATGGCCTCGGACTGCCCGCGCTCTTCCGCGCCGATGCCGGGGTAGGCCCCGGGCGTGTCCACGAAGGTGAACACCGGCAGCTCGAACTTCTCGGCCAGCTTCATCAGCCGCAGCGCCTTGCGGTAGCCCTCGGGCCGCGCCATGCCGAAGTTGCGCAGCCCGCGCTCGCGGGTGTCGCGGCCCTTCTGGTGGCCGATGACCATGCAGGCCTGGCCATTGAAGCGGGCGAGGCCGCCCACGATGGACTGGTCGTCGGCGAAGGAGCGGTCGCCGTGCAGTTCCTGGAAGTCGGTGAAGGCTTCCTGGACGTAGTCGAGCGTGTAGGGGCGCTGCGGGTGGCGGGCGATCTGCGTGACCTGCCAGGGCGTGAGGCTGGCGTAGACGTCCTTGGTGAGCTGCTGGCTCTTCTTGCTCAGCCGCTCGATCTCCTCGGAGATGTCCACCGCCGACTCGCTCTGCACGTAGCGCAGCTCGTCGATCTTCGTCTCGAGCTCCGCGATGGGTTGCTCGAAGTCGAGGAAGTGGCGTTTGCTCATGGGGTTGTCCTGCTGTGCGGCCGGCCGGCGAGGCGGTGGCTCAATACTCGACGGGCAGCGGGTCGAGGCTGCGCCAAATGTACCAAGTGGCCACCGTGCGGAACGGGGCCCAGCCCTCGGCCACTTCGCGGGCCTCGGCCCGGGTGACGGGCTCGCCGCTGAAGTAGTTGACGCTGATGCCCTTGATGAGGCCGAGGTCGTCCAGCGGCAGCACGTTGGGGCGCATCAGGTGGAAGATGAGGAACATCTCGGCCGTCCAGCGGCCCACGCCGCGGATGGCCACGAGCTGGTCGATGATGGCCTCGTCGCCCATGTCGTCCCAGGCCTGGGCCTCCACGCGGCCGTCGCCGAAGTGCGAGGCCAGGTCGCGCAGGTACTCCACCTTGCGGGCCGAAAGCCCCGCGCCGCGCAGCGACTCGGTGGGCAGCGCCAGCACCTCGCCGGGCTGCAGCGCGCGGCCGGGCTGGCCCCCGGCGGCCAGCGCGAAGCGGTCCCAGACCGACTGCGCGGCCTTGACCGAGATCTGCTGGCCGACGATGGAACGGGCCAGGGTGGTGAAGGCGTCGCCCCGGCTTTGCAACCGCGCGTCGCCGGCGGCCTGGATGATCTTGCGCAGCACCCGGTCGCGCCGCGACAGGTGCTTGCAGGCCTCGGGCCAGAAGCTGGGGCTAGGCAGGGACACGGAGCCGGTCGCGGACGCGGACGTGGACGCGGTCATGCACGAACCCAGCGCGTGCCCTGCGGCGAGTCCTTCAGCACGATGCCGCGCTCGGCCAGCGCCACGCGGATGCGGTCGGCTTCGGCGAAGTCGCGGGCCTGGCGGGCGGCCAGCCGATCGGCGATCTGCTGCTCGATCCAGGCTTCGTCCACACCGCTGCCTTCACGCAGGAAGGCCGAGGGCTGCTGCTGAAGCAGGCCCAGCACGCGGCCGAGCTGGCGCATCTGGCGGGCCAGCTCCACCGTGGGCTTGCGGTTGAGTTCGCTGGCCATGTCGAACAGCACCGCCAGCGCCGAGGGCGTGGCCAGGTCTTCGTCCATCGCGGCCCGAAAGCGCTGCGTCCAGTCGTCGTCTCCCTCGAGCGAGGTCAGCGCCGACAGGTCTCCGGGGGTGTCGTCCACCGCCTGCAAGGCGGTGTAGAGCCGCTGCAGTGCCGCCCGGGCATCGTCCAGGTGCACATCGGCGAAGTTCAGCGGGCTGCGGTAGTGGGTGCGCAGCATGAACAGCCGCAGCACCTCACCGTCGTAGCGGGCCAGCACATCGCGGATGGTGAAGAAGTTGCCCAGCGACTTGGACATCTTCTCGCCGTCGATGTTGAGGAAGCCGTTGTGCAGCCAGTAGCGCACGAAGGGCCGGCCCAGCGCAGCCTCGCTCTGGGCGATCTCGTTCTCGTGGTGCGGGAACTGCAGGTCCAGGCCACCGCCGTGGATGTCGAAGGTCTCGCCGAGCAGCGAGCAGGACATGGCCGAGCACTCGATGTGCCAGCCGGGGCGGCCGGGGCCGAAGGGGCCGTCCCAGATGGCGTCGGCCGGCTCGTCGGGCTTGGCCGCCTTCCACAGCACGAAGTCCAGCGGGTCGCGCTTGTCGTCCTGAACGGCCACGCGCTCGCCGGCGCGCAGCTGGTCGAGCGTCTTGCCCGACAGCTTGCCGTAGCCCTCGAAGCGGCGCACCGCGTAGTTCACGTCCCCGCTCGGGGCGCGGTAGGCATAGCCCTTGTCCTCCAGGGTGCCGATGAGGCTGAGCATCTGCGGCACGTAGTCGGTCGCGCGCGGCTCGTGGGTGGGCGGCAGGATGCCCAGCCGGGCCACGTCCGCGTGCATGGCGGCGGTCATCTCGGTGGTGAGCTCACGGATGGGAATGCCGCGTTCGAGCGCGCGCCGGATGATCTTGTCGTCGATGTCGGTGATGTTGCGAACGTAGGTCAGCCGCAGGCCGCTGGCCAGCAGCCACCGCGCCAGCACGTCGAAGGCCATCATGAAGCGCGCGTGGCCGATGTGGCAGAGGTCGTAGACCGTCATGCCGCAGACGTACAGGCGCACGTGGCCGGGCTCGAGGGGCTCGAAGGTCTCGACCCGACGGGTCAGCGAGTTCAGGAGTCGCAGGGGCATGAAGGCGAAGACGCGCGGGCGGTCCCAGGGGGCCGCAAGGCGGCGCGGGACGACAACGGAAGGTCGGGGGGAAGCGGGGGGAGGTCGATTTCAGTATAGCCAGCGGCCTGCACGCGCTGGACGCTCGCAGTGCCGCGCCGCGGGAAGGCACAATCCCGCGTCCCGGCTGAGCGCTCGCCGGCCCCGAGCCCTCGCGGCCGAGCTGCGGACTTTCCTGCGCAACCCCTGGACCCATGCCTGCCCACCCTGCCCAACCTGCCCGCGCTGTGCTTGCCCGTCCCTTGGCCCGCACCCTGGCCAGCCGCCTTGCCCGCACCGCCTGCGCCTGCCTCACCGGCGCAGCCCTGAGCCTGGCGGCGGCCTGGCCGGCCCTGGCCCAGACCGTCCGCCTGGACACCACGGAAGGAGCCATCGTGCTGCAGCTCGACCGCGAGCGCGCACCCCGGACGGTGGACAACTTCCTCGCGTACGTGCGGGCCGGCCACTACGACGGCACGGTGTTCCACCGCGTCATCCGCGACTTCATGATCCAGGGCGGCGGCATGACGCCGAACCTGCAGGAAAAGCCCACCCGCGCCCCCATCCCGCTGGAAAGCCGCAACGGCCTGACCAACCAGCGCGGCACCGTGGCCATGGCCCGCACCTCCGACCCCGATTCGGCCACCGCGCAGTTCTTCATCAACGTGCGCGACAACGCCTTCCTCGACCAACCCCGCTCCCGCGACGGACACGGCTACACCGTGTTCGGCAAGGTGAGCGCCGGCATGGACGTGGTGGACCGCATCCGCGCGGTCCCCACCCGCACCCAGGACCGCTACTCGGACGTTCCCGCCGAGCCGGTCATCATCCGCAAAGCCACCGTGGAGAAAGCCCCATGAACCAGCAAGTCGACCTGCACACCAACCACGGCGTCATCCGCATCGAACTGGACGCCGCCAAGGCGCCCAAGTCGGCCGCCAACTTCATCGACTACGTCCAGCGCGGCCACTACGACAACACCGTGTTCCACCGGGTGATCCCCGGCTTCATGATCCAGGGCGGCGGTTTCGAGCCGGGCATGAAGCAAAAGCCCACGCAGGCGCCCATCGCCAACGAGGCGTCCAACGGCCTGAAGAACCGCAAGTACACGCTGGCCATGGCGCGCACCAGCGACCCGCACTCGGCCACCGCTCAGTTCTTCATCAACGTCACCGACAACGGCTTCCTCGACTTCCGCAGCGAGTCGGCCCAGGGCTGGGGCTATGCGGTGTTCGGCCAGGTGGTGTCGGGCACCGAGGTGGTCGACCAGATCGAGCGGGTGAAGACCGGCCGCAAGGGCGGCCACGACGACGTGCCGGCCGAGGACGTGGTGATCCAGCGGGCCACCCTCGTCTGAGCGCGTGAAGGGCCCCGCCGCCCCCGGGCCGGACGCGCAGGGCGCGGCGGCTGCGCCGCCCGACCTGCCCCGCTTCGTCGAGATCGAGGCACCCGAGGGCTGGCGCACCATCGACTTCATCAGCGACCTGCACCTGAGCGAGGCCACGCCGCGCACGCTGGAAGGCTTCGCCCGCTACCTGCAGCACACGCCGGCCGATTCGGTGTGGATCCTGGGCGACCTGTTCGAGGTCTGGGTGGGCGACGACGCCCGGGGCGATCCTTTCGAGCGGCGCTGCGTGGACATCCTGGCCGAGGCGGCCTGCCACCGGTCGGTGCACTTCATGCACGGCAACCGCGATTTCCTGGTCGGGCGGGCCTTGCTCAGCCAGTGCGGCGTCACCGCGCTGGCCGACCCGACCATCCTCATCGCCTTCGGAGACCGCCTGCTGCTGAGCCACGGCGACCTGCTGTGCGTGGCCGACACCGAGTACCAGGCCTTCCGCCGGCAGGTGCGCTCCGAGGCCTGGCAGCGCAGCTTCCTCGACCGCTCGCTGGCCGCGCGCCGTCAGATCGGGCGCGAGATGCGCGAGAAAAGCCGCGCCCGCCACCGGCAGCGCAAGGGCGACTGGGCCGATGTGGACGCCGCCTCGGCGGTGCAGTGGCTGCACATGGCCGGATCGCGCACCCTGGTGCACGGGCACACCCACCGGCCGGGGCAGGAGGTGCTGGCACCGGGCTTCGAGCGGCTGGTGCTCAGCGACTGGGACCTCGACGCCGACGGCAAGGCCTGCCGGGCCGAGGCCCTGCGCTGGACGGCCGACGGCTTCAGCCGGGTGGGACTGGCCGAGGCCACCGGGGTGGCCGACGCCGCGGCCACCTGAGGTAACGCGCCGTGTTCAGCCGCCTGCTGCAGGCCTGGGCCCAGCGCCGCGACCAGGCCCGGCTCCAGCGCCATGCCATTCCCGATGCCTTGTGGGAACTGACGCTGCTGCGCCACCGCTTCCTGCAGCGCCGCAGCGCCCCCGACCTGGAGCGGCTTCGCACGCTGGCCGCGCTCTTCCTGGCCGGCAAGGAGTTCTCCGGCGCGGCCGGGCAGGACGTGACCGACGAGGTGGCGGTGTCCATCGCCGCGCAGGCCTGCCTGCCGGTGCTCGAGCTCGGCCTGGGCTGGTACGACGCCTTCGTGGGCATCGTGGTGTACCCCGACGAGGTGGTGGCCCGCCGCGAGGTGGTGGACGACGACGGCGTGGTGCACTTCTACGACGAAGCCCTGAGCGGCGAGGCCATGCCCGGCGGCCCGGTGGTGCTGTCCTGGCGCGACGTGAGCGAATCGAACGAGTGGGACGGCGAGCCGGCCTACAACGTGGTGATTCATGAGTTCGCGCACGTGATGGACATGCGCGACGGCGTGGCCGACGGCATTCCGCCGCTGGCCGATGCCGGCGAACACCGGGCCTGGCGCGAGGCGCTGGACGAGGCCTACGCCTTGCACGCCCATGCGGTGGAGGCAGACCTGCCCACCGCCGTCGACCCCTACGGTGCCGAAGGCCCGGAGGAGTTCTTCGCCGTGTCGAGCGAGAGCTTCTTCATCGAGCCGCTGGTGCTGCGCGAAGCCCATCCGCGCTGGTACGCGGCGCTCAGCCGCTTCTACCGACAGGACCCGGCGGCCGAGGCAGCCTAGGGAACTGAGGCAACTCAGGCAACCCAGGCCGCCGAGCCGACGCCCGGCTGAGGCCGGGCGCCTGCTCGGTGCGGCGTCAGCTGGCGGTGGCCGGCTCGGCCTTGGGCTTGTCGATGCGCTTGCTGGGCTGGATGTCCAGCACCGGCTTGCCCTCGGCGTCCACATCGACCGTCAGGCGGCCACCGTCGACCAGGCGGCCGAAGAGCAGCTCGTCGGCCAGCGCCCGGCGGATGGTGTCCTGGATGAGCCGTTGCATCGGGCGGGCGCCCATCAGCGGGTCGAAGCCCTTCTTGGCCAGCTGCTGGCGCAGCGCGTCGGTGAAGGTGACCTCCACCTTCTTCTCCGCGAGTTGCCCTTCCAGCTGCAGCAGGAACTTGTCGACCACCCGCAGGATGATCTCCTCGTTCAGCGCCCGGAAGCTCACCGTGGCGTCCAGCCGGTTGCGGAACTCGGGCGTGAACAGCCGCTTGATGTCGGCCATCTCGTCACCCTGCTCGCGCGAGTTGGTGAAGCCGATGGTGGACTTCTGCATGGTCTCGGCGCCCGCGTTCGTGGTCATGATGATGATCACGTTGCGGAAGTCGGACTTGCGGCCGTTGTTGTCGGTGAGCGTGCCGTGGTCCATCACCTGCAGCAGCACGTTGAAGACGTCCGGATGGGCCTTCTCGATCTCGTCGAGCAGCAGCACCGAGTGCGGCTTCTTGGTGACGGCCTCGGTCAGCAGGCCGCCCTGGTCGAAGCCCACATAGCCCGGGGGCGCGCCGATGAGGCGGCTCACCGCGTGGCGCTCCATGTACTCGGACATGTCGAAGCGGATGAGCTCGATGCCCAGGATGAAGGCGAGCTGGCGGGCCACCTCCGTCTTGCCCACGCCGGTGGGGCCGCTGAACAGGAAGGAGCCGATGGGCTTGTCCGGCTTGCCCAGGCCCGAACGCGCCATCTTGATGGCAGCGGCCAGCGCCTCGATGGCCGGCTCCTGGCCGAACACCACGCTGTTGAGGTCGCGCTCCAGGCTCTGCAGCTTGGAACGGTCGTCGTTGGACACCGACGCGGGCGGAATGCGCGCGATCTTGGCGACGATCTCTTCCACCTCGTTGCGGGTGATGGTCTTCTTCTGCTTGCTCTTGGGCAGGATGCGCTGCGCGGCACCGGCCTCGTCGATCACGTCGATGGCCTTGTCCGGCAGGTGGCGGTCGTTGATGAACTTGGCCGACAGCTCGGCGGCCGCCTGCAACGCGGTCAGCGCGTACTTGACCGAGTGGTGCTCCTCGAAGCGGGTCTTCAGGCCCTTGAGGATCTCGATGGTCTGCTCCACCGAGGGCTCGACCACGTCGACCTTCTGGAAGCGCCGGGACAGCGCCGCATCCTTCTCGAAGATGCCGCGGTATTCGGTGAAGGTGGTGGCGCCGATGCACTTCATCGCACCCGAGCTGAGCGCGGGCTTGAGCAGGTTGCTCGCGTCCAGCGTGCCGCCCGAGGCCGCGCCCGCGCCGATCAGGGTGTGGATCTCGTCGATGAAGAGGATGGACGAGGGCTGGTCCTTCAGGTGCTTGAGCACGCTCTTCAGGCGCTGCTCGAAGTCGCCGCGGTATTTCGTGCCGGCCAGCAGTGCGCCCATGTCGAGGGCGTAGACGACGGCGTCGGCCAGCACCTCGGGCACCTCGCCCTGGGTGATGCGCCAGGCCAGGCCCTCGGCGATGGCGGTCTTGCCCACGCCGGCCTCGCCGACGAGCAGCGGGTTGTTCTTGCGGCGGCGGCACAGGATCTGGATGACGCGCTCGACCTCATGGTCGCGGCCGATCAGCGGGTCGATCTTGCCGTCGCGGGCCAGCTGGTTGAGGTTCTGGGTGAACTGGTCGAGCGGCGAAGCCTTGGCTTCGGCCTCTTCCTTCTCGTTCTCGCCCGAAGGCGCGCCCTCGCCCGGCTTGGCCGGTTCCGGAGGATCGGACTTCTTGATGCCGTGGGCGATGAAGTTCACGACGTCCAGGCGCGTCACGCCCTGCTGGTGCAGGTAGTAGACGGCGTGGGAATCCTTCTCGCCGAAGATGGCCACCAGCACGTTGGCGCCGGTGACTTCCTTCTTGCCGCTGCCGGTGGACTGCACGTGCATGATGGCGCGCTGGATCACGCGCTGGAAGCCGAGGGTCGGCTGGGTGTCGACCTCCTCGGTGCCGCCCACCGTGGGCGTGTTCTCCTTGATGAACTGGGCAAGGCTCTTGCGAAGTTCGTCGATGTTGGCCGAGCAGGCCTTGAGCACCTCGGAGGCGGACGGGTTGTCCAGCAGGGCCATGAGCAGGTGCTCGACCGTGATGAACTCGTGGCGCTGCTGACGCGCCTCGACGAACGCCATGTGCAGGCTGACTTCCAACTCTTGGGCAATCATGCGGCCTCCAATATGCACTGCAGGGGGTGTCCCCCTCTGCGGGCTGCTGCCAGAACCAGTTCCACTTTGGTGGAGGCGACGTCTTTCGTGTAGACCCCGCAGACGCCTCGACCGTCGTGATGAATCTTCAGCATGATCTGCGTGGCGGTCTCGAGATCACGCTGGAAATATTCCTGCAGAACGAACACGACGAACTCCATGGGGGTGAAGTCGTCGTTGAGCATCACCACCTGGAACAGACTGGGTGGTTCGACTTTCGCCGGGGCGCGCTCGGCGATGACGGTTCCCTGGCCCTCGTCGTCGGGGGCCTTGGGTGTGCCGGGGGGGTCCGTGCCGTTGTCTTCGCTGGACATGCGGTCCATTCTAATGACGCGGCTGCAGGCCCGCGGGTTGCTTCATCCCATCTTCGGAGCAAGGTCGTCCGGCTTGAGCGGACGGGCCTCCTGAACGGCTCAAGGCCAGAGGTCGGGGCGGCGGGTAAAGCTTCAAGGCAGGGCCATCCTAACTGCGACAAAGACTGAACACCGCTGCAAGGTTTCAGACCTGACGAAGAAGTGTCCAGTACAAGTTACAGATTTTCTTGGTCAATTCCTTGACACCTGACAAGGCGCTCCACAGAATCCATCCATCAGAAGGGCCTGAGGAGGGCAAGATGGCAACCGGCACCGTGAAGTGGTTCAACGACGCAAAGGGTTTCGGCTTCATCGAGCCGGAGGGTGGCGGTGAAGACGTCTTCGCGCACTTCTCGGCCGTCCAGATGGACGGCTTCCGCACGCTCAAGCAAGGCGGCCGTGTGAGCTATGAACTGGTGCAAGGCCCCAAGGGGCAGCTGGCCCAGGCCATCCGCCCGCTGGAGGAAGCGCCCGCCGGCGTCGAAGCGCAGGCGCCCGTCGTGTCGTCCGGAGCTCGCGCGGTCACCGCGGCCGGCTGATCACCGGCGCTTCGGCGCTCAGGCGCCCACCGATGGCCGCGTCGCCAGACGCTGCCGCCACTGCAGCACCTGCGGGTGGCGTTCATCCGGCGCCAGCCGGACCACCCGGGCGAAATCCACCGCCACCAGCGCGGTGATGTCCGCCACGCTGAAGCGGTCGCCGGCGAGGTAGTCCCGGTCGACCAGCCGCTGCTGCAGCGCATCGAAGAACTGCCCGATGCGCGCCAGCCCCCGCTCGGCCAGGGCCGGAATCTGCGGGTGGTTCAGCGGGCCGGGCAGGGCCCGGTCGACCATCGCCGGTGAACGGTTGCGAAAGGCATCGGCCACGGCCAGCAGCCCCTCGAACTCCGCGCGGTGCTGCCAGCTCGCCACCTCGGCCCGCTCCAGCGGCGTCAGGCCGAAGAGCGGCGGCTGCGGCTGCAGCGCCTCGGCCCAGGCAGCGATGGCGGCGTTGTCGGTCAGCACCACGCCTTCGTCGGTGCGCAGCGCCGGCACCGTGCACAGCGGGTTGATGCGCCGGAAGGCCTCGCCCAGCTGCTCGCCCTTTCGCAGGTCCACCTGCACCGTCTCGTGGGCAATGCCCTTCTCGGCCAGCACGATGCGCGCACGGCGCGGGCTGGGCGCGGTGGCGCAGTCGTAGAAGGTGATCATGCGGGTGGGCGCGCTCAGGGCTGGCTGGCGGGAGGCAGGTGGTCGAAATCGGAGGCGGCATGCCGCTCGGGCAGCTGCGCGGAAGCGTCCCCCCAGGTGCGGTTGACCTTGCGTCCGCGCTGCACGCCCGGACGCGCGGCGATGCGGTCGGCCCAGCGCACCAGGTGTTCGTAGGTGTGCACCTGCAGGAACTCGCCGGCCTCGTAGAGCTGTCCCTTGGCCATGGCGCCGTACCAGGGCCACACCGCGATGTCGGCGATGGTGTAGTCGTCTCCGGCCAGGTAGGGCACCTCGGCCAGCCGCTTGTCCAGCACGTCGAGCTGCCGCTTGGTCTCCATCGCGAAACGGTCGATGGGGTACTGCATCTTGTAGGGCGCGTAGGCATAGAAGTGCCCGAAGCCGCCGCCCAGGTAGGGCGCACTGCCCATCTGCCAGAACAACCAGTTCAGGCACTCGGTGCGGCCGGGCCCCGGCGGGGGCAGCAGCGCACCGAACTTCTCGGCCAGGTAGAGCAGGATGGCGCCGGACTCGAACACCCGCACCGGCTGCGGGCCGCTGCGGTCGAGCAGGGCCGGAATCTTGGAGTTGGGGTTGACCTCGACGAAGCCGCTGCCGAACTGATCGCCCTCCTGGATGCGGATGAGCCAGGCGTCGTACTCGGCGCCGGCATGGCCCAGCGCGAGCAGTTCCTCGAGCATGACCGTCACCTTCACGCCGTTGGGCGTGGCCAGCGAATACAGCTGCAGCGGATGCACACCCACGGGCAGCGCCTTGTCGTGCGTGGCGCCGCTGACGGGCCGGTTGATGCTGGCGAACTTGCCCCCGTTGGGCTGTTGCCAGGTCCAGACCTTGGGAGGGGTGTAGGCGGTGTCGTCGCTCATCGGGAGGATCCGGTTGGGCGTCCGTGCGGGCGGGCGCCGGTGGTGGTGCTTGCAATGTACGGGCTTGAGGCGCCCACGGTGGTGGCTCAGGCCCGGCGAGCGTTGCGGCGAGGGGCCCGGGCCGCGACGGGGGTCGATGCGGGCATCGGTGCGGGCGAACGGGCGAACACCGCTCGCTCGGAGGCGATGTGTTCGTACTGCCGGGCGATGCTGCCGCAGACGAGATCGCACAGCGCATAGACCGACTCGTCGGCGATGCGGTAGAGCGCCGCGTTGCCGCGGGCCTCGCGCTGCACGAAGCCGTGCCGCGTCAGCAGCGCGAGGTGGCGCGACACGTTCGCTGCGCTCGAGCCGCACAGCTGCGCGAGCTCGCCCACGTTGCGTTCGCCCTGGCGCAGCAGGTTGAGGATCTGCAGGCGGGTGGGCTCGGACAGCGCCTGGAAATAGGCCGCCACCTGCATCAGCGCCTCGTCGGGAAGGCCTTGCATGCGAAGACACGCGGGGGGTTGGGGTGTGCGCATGATGCCTCGAAGCGGGACCGGCCGCGAAGGGATTGCGTATCCTGTTGATTGACTATTTGCGTAATTGCGCAAATACTAACATTCAGTCCTCTCCCCTTCCAGCCCCAGGTCTGCCGTGCGCCCCTTCCGCTCCTCGCTTGCCGCCGCCTTCGCTGTCGCTGCCGTAATCGCTGCGGCACTCGCGTTCGTCGTCTCGACCGCGCTGCCGAACGCCACCGCCGCCGAAAGGCAGCCCTCCGCTCCAGCGACGGCCTCGGTGCCGCCCGGCAGCGCCTGGCACACCGTGAAGGCCGCCGAGGGCGGCAGCCGCCTGTCCTTCGAAGGCGTGGTGGAGGCGCAGCGGCACAGCGTGTCGGCCGCGCAGGTGGCCGGCGCAGTGGTCGATCTGCGGGTGAAGGCGGGCGATCGGGTGAGCGCAGGCCAGGTGCTGCTGCGTCTGGACGCGCGAAGCGCCGAGCAGGCCGCTGCGGCCAGCGACGCGCAGGTCGCGGCCGCACGGGCCGCCCGCGAGGTGGCCGCGCGGGACTTCACCCGCCAGAAGCAGCTCTTCGAGCAGGGCTTCATCAGCCAGGCCGCGCTGGACCGTGCCGATGCGGTGTTCCGCTCCAGCCAGGCCGCGCTCGAGGCGCAAGGCGCGCAGGCCGGCGCCAGCCGCACGCAAAGCGGGCTGCATGTGGTGCGCGCGCCTTTCGCCGGCATCGTCTCCGAGGTGGCCGTTGCGCTGGGCGACATGGCCCTGCCCGGTCGGCCCCTGGTGTCGGTCTACGACCCCAGCGCACTGCGGGTCACCGCCGCGGTGCCGCAGAGCCTGGCGTCGGCCCTGCCACGGGAGCAGACGCCGCGCATCGAACTCGCGTCGGGCTCGCCCGAGGCCCGGTGGGTGCAGCCGCTTGGGGTGCAGTGGCTGCCCACGCTGGACGCCGCCAGCCACACCATCGAGCTGCGCCTGGACCTGCCGAGCGGGCTCGGTGGCCTCGCGCCCGGCCTGCATGCGCGGGTGTGGCTGCAGTCGTCCGCCGCTGCCACGCCGGCCTGGCAGGCCGCCTCGGTGACGGTGCCGCAGGCGGCCATCGTCCGGCGGGCAGAACTGTCAGGGGTCTATGTGCGAAGCGCCTCGGGAGAGCCGGTGCTGCGCCAGGTCCGGCTCGGCCGCAGCGATGGCCAGCAGGTGCAAGTCCTGGCGGGGCTCGCCGCGGGTGAAGAGGTCAGCACCGAGCCTCAGGCTGCCGCCCGTTGGCGGCCGGCGGCGGCTGCACGCTGAAGGGAGCCGCCATGTCGGAAGCCTCCCGCCTGCGAACCGCCGCATCTGCCCTGGGGCTGGCAGGGCGCATTGCCGCGTTCTCGCTGAACGCGCGGCTGACGCCGCTGCTCGGCCTGGCCGCCCTGCTGCTGGGCCTCTTCGCCGTGGGCGTCACGCCCCGCGAGGAGGAACCGCAGATCGACGTCACCATGGCCAACGTGATCATTCCCTTCCCGGGCGCTTCGGTGCGCGACGTCGAGCAGATGGTCACGGCCCCGGCCGAGCAGATGCTGGCCGGCCTTTCCGGCGTCGAGCATGTGATGTCGGTGTCGCGCACCGGGGTGTCGGTGCTGACGGTGCAGTTCAAGGTCGGCGTTGCGCGCCAGGTGGCGCTGGTGCGGCTGCACGATGCGCTGCGCTCCAACACCGACCGCTGGCCGCGCACGCTCGGGGTGCAGGAGCCGCTGGTCAAGCCCAAGGGCATCGACGACGTGCCGGTGCTCACCCTCACCCTGCACAGCCCCGATCCGCACACCGGACCGCAGGACCTGGAGCGGGTGGCCCGCAGCATCGAGTCCGACCTGCAGCGCATCGCGGGCGTGCGCGACGTGCGCAGCATCGGAGGTCCGGGACGTGCGGTGCGCGTGGAGATCGACCCCGCGCGGATGGCCACGCTGGGCGTCACCGTGCCCGACCTGCGGCAGGCCCTGCAGTCGGCCCACCTGGGCCTGCCGGTGGGCGAGCTCATCGCGGGCAACCGCTCGGTGCAGATCGAGTCCGGGCCCTTCCTGCGCGATGCGCAGGACGTGGCCGAGCTCGTGGTAGGCGTGCACAAGGGCAAGCCCGTCTTCCTCAGCGAAGTGGCCGAGGTGGTGGACGGGCCGCCGCCCGCTCGCACCGCTGTGTGGCACGGGCCACGGCCCGCACAAGGCCAGCCCGCCCGCGAGCACCCCGCGGTGACGCTGGCCGTCACCAAGAAGCCGGGAGAGAACGCGATCGCCGTGGCGAACGCCGTGACCAAGCGCATGGCCGACCTGCGCAACACCGTGATCCCGGGCGACGTGCAGGTGGTCGAGACCCGCAACTACGGCGCCACGGCCGACGACAAGGCGCGCCAGCTCATCCGCAAGCTCCTCTTCGCCACCGCCTCGGTGGTGGCGCTGGTGTTCTTCGCGCTCGGCCGTCGTGAGGCGGCCATCGTCGGCGCGGCGGTGGTGCTCACGCTGGCCGCCACGCTCTTCGCGTCCTGGGCCTGGGGCTTCACGCTCAACCGGGTGTCGCTGTTCGCGCTGATCTTCTCCATCGGCATCCTGGTGGACGACGCCATCGTGGTGGTGGAGAACATCCACCGGCACCAGGCGCTGACCCCTTCGCGGCCCATGTCGCAGATCATCCCTGCCGCCGTCGACGAGGTGGGCGGGCCCACCATCCTGGCCACCTTCACCGTGATCGCGGCGCTGCTGCCCATGGCCTTCGTGTCCGGCCTGATGGGGCCCTACATGAGCCCCATTCCGATCAACGCGAGCCTGGGCATGCTGCTGTCGCTGCTGATCGCCTTCACGATCACGCCCTGGCTGGCGGCGCGCTGGATGAAGGCGCAGGGGGCGGGCGGCGGGTCTTCAAGCGCCCACGAGGAACCCGAAACGAACAGTGGCTGGACTGCGCGGCTCTTCCGGCGGCTGTTCGAGCCGCTGCTGGACGACACCCGAGGCGGGCGCCACCGCGCGCTGCTCGGGTTCGGCGTGGTGGGCTTGATCGCGCTGTCGCTGGCCCTGCCGGCCACCGGCCTGGTGCTGCTGAAGATGCTGCCCTTCGACAACAAGTCGGAGTTCCAGGTGGTGGTGGACCTGCCGGCCGGCACGCCGGTGGAGCACACCGCGGCCACGCTGCAGGCGCTGGGCCGGCACCTGCTGACCGAGCCCGAGGTGACCCACTACCAGGCCTATGCGGGGCTGGCCGCGCCGATCAACTTCAACGGTCTGGTGCGGCAGTACGACCTGCGCAGCGGCGGCGAGGTGGGCGACCTGCAGGTCAACCTGGTCGCGGCGCGCGACCGCAGCGCGCAGAGCCATGCCATCGCCACCCGGGTGCGCCCGGCGCTGCAGGAGATCGGCCGGCGCTTCGGTGCGAACGTGAAGGTGGTGGAAGTGCCGCCCGGCCCGCCGGTGCTCGCGCCCATCGTCGCCGAGGTCTACGGTCCCGAGGCGGAGGGACGGCGGCAGGTGGCTCACGCGGTGCGGCGCGTCTTCGAAGCCACGCCCGGCGTGGTGGACGTGGACGACAGCGGCATCGCCGACGCGCCCCGCACCGTGCTGCTGGTGGACCGCCGCAAGGCCTCGCTGCTCGGCGTGCCGCAGCAGGCCATCGTCAGCACCCTGCGCGCCGGCCTGGACGGCGAGGCGGCGGTGCATCTGCACGACGCCTCGCGCCACGCGCCCGCGGTGGTGCTGCAGATGCCGGCCGAGGCCCACGGCGACCTCGACGCGCTGCTGCAGCTGGCCGTGCGTGGCAGCGCCGGGCAGCTGGTGCCCATCCGCGAGCTGGTGACGGTGAGCGACACGCTGAGGGAACAGCCGGCCTGGCGCAAGGACCTGCTGCCGGTGAGCTACGTCACCGCCGACATGGCCGGCAGGGTGGACAGCCCCCTCTACGGCCTCTTCTCGATGCGCGAGGCCCTTCGCGCACTGCCCACGCCGGACGGCGGCCCGCTGCGCGAGCACTTCATCTCGCAGCCCGACGACCCCTGGCGCGGCTATGCGATCAAGTGGGACGGCGAGTCGCAGATCACCTACGAGACCTTCCGCGACATGGGCGCGGCCTATGCGGTGGGCCTGCTGCTGATCTACCTGCTGGTGGTGGCGCAGTTCGGCTCCTACCTCACGCCGCTGGTGATCATGGCGCCCATCCCGCTGACGGTGATCGGCGTGATGCCGGGCCATGCGCTGCTGGGCGCGCAGTACACCGCCACCAGCATGATCGGGATGATCGCGCTGGCCGGGATCATCGTGCGCAACTCCATCCTGCTGGTGGACTTCATCAACCTGCAGGTGCGCGAGGGCCGCGACTTCAAGGAAGCCATCGTCCGCTCGGCGCTCACCCGCGCCCAGCCCATCGTGCTGACCGGCCTGGCCGCGATGCTGGGCGCTTTCTTCATCCTGGACGACCCGATCTTCAACGGTCTGGCCATCTCGCTGATCTTCGGCATCGCCGTGTCCACGGTGCTCACGCTGGTGGTCATCCCCATCCTGTACTTCATGGCCTGGCGGCATCGGCTGGACGAACTCGTCCAGGCTGGAGCCGAAGCTGAAGCCGAGGCCGCGCCCTCCCCCCCTCCCCAACCCTCAGGAGCACGCTGATGAAACTCTCATCCTGGCAGATCGTCCGCCTCGTGGCCGGCACCTTCATCCTCATCTCGCTGGCCCTGGGCGCACCGGGCAGCCCGCTCTTCGTCAGCCCCTGGTGGCTCGCCTTCACCGCCTTCGTCGGCGTGAACCTGCTGCAAAGCGCCCTGACCCGCTGGTGCCTGATGGAAACCATCGTGCGCCGGCTGGGCGCGCCTGCGGGCAACTAAGGCAGGAACGGCGATCGTTCAGGCGGACAGGATGACCCACAAGGACAAGGCGCGAACGGGGGCCGGCACGGTGCACGTGGCCGTGCTGGGCTCGGGCTTCGGCGCGCTGTCCACCGTGCGCGAGCTCAGGCGCCGGCATCCCACGCTGCGCATCACGCTGGTGGCGCCGCGCGCGGAGCTGCACTACCTGCCGGGCAGCATCTGGATTCCCAGCGGGCTGCGCCGGCGCGAAGACCTGATCGTGCCGCTGGACCGCTTCCTGAAGCGCCTGGACGTCGACTTCCTGAAGGCCGAGGTGAACGGCCTGGAGGATGGCGGCCGACGCGTGCGGACCAGCGCGGGCGACGTGGCCAACGACGCGGTGGTCATCGCCACCGGGGGCCGCTTCCTGCACACGCTGCCGGGCATCGAATACGCCATCGTGCCCTGCGAGGGCATTGCCGCGGCCGAGCGCATCCGCGACCGGGTGCAGGCGATGCAGGAGGGCACGGTGGCGGTGGGCTTCGCGGGCAACCCCCAGGAGCCCACTGCGGTGCGCGGCGGCCCGATGTTCGAGTTCCTCTTCGGGCTGGACACCCAGCTGCGCCGCGAGCGCCGCCGCGACCGCTTCGAGCTGGTCTTCTTCAACCCCAGCACCGAACCGGGCAGCCGGCTCGGGCCGAGCGCCGTGCGGCACCTGCTGGGCGAGATGCAGCGGCGCGGCATCCGCACGCACCTGGGCCACAGGATCACCCGCTTCGAGCCGCAGCAGGTGGTGACCGAAGGCGGCAGCTTCGCCGCCGACCTCGTCCTCTTCATGCCCGGCATGACCGGGAACGCCTGGTTCGACGCGACGGCGCTGCCCCGCTCCAGCGGCGGGCTGCTGCAGGCCGATGCCCAGTGCCGGGTGCCGGGGTGGAGCCGCACCTACGTGGTGGGCGATTCGGGCAGCTTTCCCGGGCCCGACTGGATGCCCAAGCAGGCCCACATGGCCGACCTGCAGGCGGCCGCTGCCGCCGAGAACCTGCTGGCCGACCTGCGCGGCGAACCCTCGCACGCGAGCTTCAAGGTGGAGCTGGCCTGCATCGTGGACGGCGGCGACCGCGGCACGCTGATCTGGCGCACGCCGGAGCGACATCTGATGCTGCCCTCCAGCCGGCTGCTGCACTGGGCCAAGCGCGGCTTCGAGCGGCGCTACCTGCAGCGCTATCGCTGAACTCGGAGTCCCCAACTACGGCGCCGGACCCGCGTCCCCGGCGCTGCCGATCGCAGCGGACGCAAGGAGGAGACAGACTATTGATCCGGCACTAAACGGTTGAACTTATTGCATGCCGTAGAGTCAGATCGAGCATGGACAAGATCGACTCCAGAACGCTGCCGGTGGAGGCTCTCAACGAGCGGCGCCGGCGTGC
>JAIYCR010000045.1 GCA_027487905.1 Rubrivivax sp.
CCAGCGCTCGTCGATGGCCTGTCCGGCGGGAATCGTGCCGGAATGGCGCACGGGGTCGGCCTGCGGCCACAGGCGCAGCCGGCCCGGGGCGATGCCCGCTTCGCAGCGCTCGAGCACCCGGACGAGGAAACGCCGGGCGGTGTCGGTATCCACCGGCTGCGCGAAGGAGAACCAAAGCTGCATCGCCGCACGGCCATCCACCGCGATGGCCGGCGCCGGAAGTTCCAGCCGGGACTGCACGGCCGACCACAGGGCCGCCACCACGCCGTCGTCCGCAGGCGTGGGAACTTCCAGCACCGCAGCGCGTGTCAGACCCTGGTCATCGAAGAGCCGCGGCGGGCCGAACTCGGTCTGGTAGAGGCGGCACCATTCGGTGTGGAGGCGGTTCATGGGCAGGCGGCGTCTTGGCAGGCGTCAGGGCGATCGAGGCAGAAGCTGGAGGTCTTCCGGCGCGTGCATCCACTGCGGGATGTCGCGCTGGCCGTGCAGCACGCGCCAGACATCGACGCGGTCAGGATGCTCGACGTAGAAGACGAGATAGGGGAAGCGCGTCAACGGCCACGACCGCAAGCCGGCCAAGTTCAGCTCATGGCCGTATCGCGGCGAGCCGGTGGCCGGATGGCGGCCGATGTGTACATAGGCTTGCTCCAAGGCGTCGATAAAACCCAGCGCAGCAGCGTCGGCGCCTTGGGTCAGGTAGAAGACCAATGCATTCTCGACATCCTGGCGAGCCTGCTCGCGAGGGATGACGGGCCTGGCCCTCACCGCGAGCGGCGGCTCTTGCCTGTCCCCTTGACCGTCGTCCCCGCGCGGGCTCGCAGGTCGTTGAAATAGGCATCGTCCACGGGCGCCGTGGGCACCGACGATGCGCCGGCCATCAGCAGGTCGCGCACTTGCAGGCGGTCCTGATCGCGGCGGATCAGTTCGCGCACGTACTCACTGCTGGTTCCATAGCCTCGTCGGCCCACCTGTTCGTCAACGAAGGCCTTCAGCGATTCGGGCAGGGAGATGTTCATCGTGCTCATGGGATCAGGCTAGACGACTTGGCAAAGATTGGCAACAACGAGCAAGGTCATACGGACTTCGACCGCTGCGTGAGCCTCGGCCGCAATCTGCGCCCCGGCAGGAGTCCGCCACTGCCACCCGGCCTCGCTCACCCCGGGTCGTGCATCTGCACCTGAAGACCCGCCAAGGCCCTGCCGATGGCCCCGTGCAGCTCGACCAGCTCCGCCGTCGACAGGTTGGCGCGGAACTTCACCTGCGGCTGGGGATGTCGCGCCGTGGGAACGAAGGAGATGAACCTCAGGTGATGGCCATGGGGGGCGGTGTCGATCGTCAACGAGAGCTCGTAGGCGGGGCCCTGGTGGATCAGCGTCTTGGACATGTTTCACTCCTCTTTAGCCGCTTTGGCGATGCGCCGGGGGCGGCAAGCTGGATCAAATCCCCCCGGCCCGTCGGGGTGGGCCAGCCCCCGGAATTCAGCGCAGCAGGATCAATTGCGGCACGGCGTCCGCGCCGACCCAGACGATGGCGTCCTGATCGAAGCGCAGCCCGAGCGCCCTGGCGCGCTCGAGTTGCAAGCCCAGCGCGAACCAGCTCTTCTCGGCTGGCCAGTCGCTGCCCTCCTCGCTGCCGGAGCCCTCGATGGCATCCAGATGCTGCTGGCGCAGCCAGCGGGCCAGCACGCTGTGCGCACGCTCGTTGTCGGCGTCGGGCTGAAGGCTTCCGCGCGGGTTGAAGGCGGTGAGGAAGGCGCCGCAGTGGATGCCGCGGTCGGCAAACAGGCGGGCCAGGCGTTCCGAGCGCTGACCGATGCGCAGCACGATGTCCTGCGGCGTGTGCCCGAGCCGGTAGTCGCTCGCCCGGTAGGCCCGGACCTTGTCGGGGTGGATCTGCGTCGTTCCAGCCATGAAAAAACCCTCCGTTGAAGGAGGGCCGACGCGTCACCCGTTGGTTTGCTCCCTGAGGGAGCCACATCCGCTTTCGCGATCCACCTTGCCCGGGGAGGGGCAGGTTGGTGTGGGCGTCGGCCCATCTCTGAATGTTCCAGAGATGATAACGACGTTGGAAAACAAAAACGCCCAACCGAAACCGGTTGGGCGTTGAATCGGTGGTGGAGAGGAGGAGGATCGAACTCCCGACCTTCGCATTGCGAACGCGACGCTCTCCCAGCTGAGCTACCCCCCCACGCGAAGCGCGCACTATAGCCGAAGCCGGCGCTCGATCTCCAGAAAGAGCGCGCTGTGGTCCAGGTCGGCGAAGCCGTTCTCGTTGCCGCTGGCATAGAGCTGCTCGAACAGGCCCGTGACCGGCAGGGACAGGCCCATCTCGCGGGCGGTCTCCAGCGCGTTGCGCATGTCCTTGAGCTGCACGGCCATCGCGCCGCGGCGGGCGAAGTCGCGCTCGACCATGCGCTGGCCATGAACCTCGAGGATGCGGCTTTCGGCAAAGCCGCCACGGATGGCCTGGCGAACGCCGGCGGGGCTGGCGCCGCCGGCCTCGGCCAGCAGCAGCGCCTCGGCCACCGCGCCGATGGTGATGCCCACGATCATCTGGTTGGCCAGCTTGGCCAGCTGCCCGGCACCGGTGGGGCCCACGTGGGTGGCACGCCCCAAGGCGGCGAACACCGGCGCTGCGCGCTCGAAGGCGGCTTCGCTGCCGCCCACCATGATGGCCAGCGTGCCGGCCTCGGCGCCCACGGTGCCGCCGGAGACGGGCGCGTCCAGCGCTTCGATGCCGCGCGCTTCGAGCCGGGCCGCGTGTTCGCGGGCCTCGCGCGGCTTGATGGAACTCATGTCGATGAGCAGGCTGCCGGGTCGCATCGCGGCGGCCACGCCCTGGTCGAAGAGCAGGTTGGCCACTGCCGCACCGTGGTCGACCATGGTGATGACCACATCGGCACTGGCCACCGCCTGGTCCAGCGTGGTGGCCACCGTGGCGCCGGCCTCGGCCAGCGGCAGGGCCTTGTCGGGCGTGCGGTTCCACACCGTGACGGCCAGGCCGGGGGCTGCGCACAGGCGGCGCGCCATCGGGGCGCCCATCAGCCCGGTGCCGAGCAGGGTGACATTCATCGAGGGCTTCTCCATCGGGAGCTACTCAGCACGGCGACGTCAGGAGCCGACGCGCGGTGATGCGTGAAAGCATCGGATTCTGTCCATCCCGCGCTTTGCCCGCACGCGGTGCACCCAAAACGCGTCGAACGCAGTAGAAACACCCACCCCGACGCCTTGCGCACCCATGCTCACCTCCGACGACCCCTCCGTCCTCGACGCGCTCTACAACAACCGGGCCCTGGTGCCCGAGTTCCCCCGCATGCTGCAGCGCTGGCAGCAGGCCTCGTCGCTGGCGCGCAAGGGCCTGGAGCACCACCGCGACATCGCCTACGGCCTGACGGCCGCCGAAACCCTGGACCTCTTCCCGGCGGTGTCGCCGCCGGGCGCGGGCCTGGCGCCGGTGCTGGTGTTCATCCACGGCGGCTACTGGCGCTCGCTGGACAAGTCCGATTTCTCCTTCATCGCGCCGGTCTTCACCGCGGCCGGGGCCCTGGTGGTCGTGCCCAACTACGGGCTGTGCCCGGCGGTGAGCATCGACACCATCGCGCAGCAGATGAAGCGCATGCTGGTGTGGGTGGCGCGCCATGCCCAGGCCCACGGCGGCGACCCGCGCCGCATCCTGGTGGCCGGGCATTCGGCCGGTGGCCACCTGGCCGCGCTGCTGATGGGCTGCGACTGGCCTGCCGAAGGCAGCGACCTCCCTGCCGACCTCGCCTCGCGGGCCTTGTCGATCTCGGGCGTCTTCGACCTCGAGCCGCTGGAGAAGGTGCCCTTCCTGCAGCCCGACCTGCGGCTGAGCGCCGAGTCGGCGCGGCGCCTGAGCCCGGCGTCGATGCCCGCCCCATCCGGACGCCTGCTGGCGCTGGTGGGGGGGGCCGAAAGCCCCGCCTTCATCGCGCAGAACGCGCTGATCGCCGAGCGCTGGGGCCCGACGGTGGTGCCGGTGTGCGAGACCGTGCCCGGCCGCCACCACTTCGACGTGCTCGATCCCTTCGTCGACCCCGACGCGCCGCTGCACCGCCTCGCCTTGCGCGAAATGGGCCTCGCCGGATGACCGCCCGATGAGGACCACGGGTAACCCCTTGCTATCCATCGAATAGGCGTTTTCGATTGCGTGGGTTTTTTTCCTTCGGCTATCGTCCGTTCGCTGTCCAAGCTGCCAAGCCAGCTTGACGAACGGGCGTCCAACCTGGACGTTCTCAGCCAACCCCAACAGGAGATCGCACCCATGGCACTCAAGGGATCCAAGACCGAGCAGAACCTGAAGGACGCCTTCGCCGGCGAATCGCAGGCCAACCGCCGCTACCTCTACTTCGCAAACAAGGCCGACGTGGAAGGCCAGAACGACGTCGCCGCGCTGTTCCGCTCCACCGCGGAAGGCGAGACCGGCCACGCCCACGGCCACCTGGAGTTCCTGGAGAACGGCTCGGGCGACCCGGCCACCGGCATGCCCATCGGCAGCAGCCGCCAGAACCTGATGGCCGCCGTCGCCGGCGAGACCCACGAGTACACCGACATGTACCCGGGCATGGCCAAGACCGCCCGCGACGAGGGCTTCGACGAGATCGCCGACTGGTTCGAGACGCTGGCCAAGGCCGAGCGCTCGCACGCCAACCGCTACCAGAAGGCCCTGGACGCGCTGGTCGACTGATCGAAGGCGACCACTTCCGGTGAACAAGGGGCTTCGCGCCCCTTGTTCGTTTGCGAGCCGCCCGCAGCCGTCCCCCGCGGCTCGACCGGACCCCTCTTCCAACCGCTGCCCCCCGGACGACAGACCATGCGCGAAGGCAACCTGCAGGCCCCCACCCGTCACCCCATCGACTGGAAGAACCCCGACTTCTACGACGAGGCCTCGGCCTTCAAGGAGATGGAGCGGGTGTTCGACATCTGCCACGGCTGCCGCCGCTGCGTGAGCCTGTGCCAGAGCTTTCCCAACCTCTTCGATCTGGTGGACGCCACCGACGACGGCGAGGTGCACGGCGTGGCCAAGGCCGACTACTGGAAGGTGGTCGACCAGTGCTACCTGTGCGACCTGTGCTACATGACCAAGTGTCCGTACACGCCGCCGCACGAGTGGAACCTCGACTTCCCGCACCTGATGCTGCGGGCCAAGGCCATCAAGTACCGCAAGGGGGAAGTGGGCAGCGGCGAGAAGTTCCTGGCCTCCACCGACAAGCACGGCCAGTTCGCCGGCATCCCGGTGGTGGTGCAGGTGGCCAATGCGCTGAACAAGACGAAGACGATGCGCAAGGTCGTGGACAAGGTGCTGGGCGTTCACCCCACGGCCTGGCTGCCCGAGCTGGCCGACAGCCGCTTCCGCTGGAGCGCGGACGCCACCGGCCCCGCCCAGGTGGTGACCAACGGCACCCACAGCCGCGGCAAGGTGGCCATCTTCGCCACCTGCTACGTGAACTACAACGAGCCGGGCATCGGGCACGACCTGATCAAGGTGCTCAACCACAACGACATTCCCTACGTCATCGTCGAGAAGGAGTCCTGCTGCGGCATGCCCAAGCTGGAGCTTGGCGACCTCGACGGCGTGGAAGAACACAAGAACGCGAACATCCCGGTTCTGGTGAAGTACGCCCGCGAGGGCTACGCCATCCTGAGCGCCATCCCGAGCTGCACGCTGATGTTCAAGCAGGAGCTGCCGCTGATGTTCCCCGACGACGAGGACGTGCAGGCAGTGAAGGCGGCGATGGCCGACCCCTTCGAATACCTGATCGCCCGCAACCGCGACGGCCTGCTCAAGACCGACTTCAAGAACGACCTGGGCCGGGTGAGCTACCACATCCCCTGCCACGGCCGAGTGCAGAACATCGGCCGCAAGACCGAAGAGGTGTTCAAGCTCATCGGCAAGTCGGTGAAGGTGCAGCTCAACACGGTGGAGCGCTGCTCGGGCCATGCCGGCACCTATGGCGTGAAGACGCCCACCCACGAGACGGCGCTGAAGATCGGCCGGCCGGTGGTCAAGGCCATGGCCAAGGACGCGCCCGACTACATCAGCAGCGACTGCCAGCTCGCCGGCCACCACATCGCGCAGGGCATGGACCTGCAGAAGCTGCCGCCCGCGCGGCTGAAGCACCCCCTGAGCCTCGTCCGACACGCCTACGGAATGGAGTGACGCCATGACCACCCCCCACGACACCGACCGCGACCCCACCTGCTACCCCGACGGCACGCCGAAGATCCCGCGCGCGAGCCTGCTCACGCTGGAGGCCTATTCGAAGATCAGGAAGAGCAGCAAGCCCGAGGTCATCGCCCATCGCAAGCTGCGCAGCGTGCAGCTGGGCGAGCATGTGACGCTGCAGTTCGAGGACGAGCACACCATCCGCCGCCAGATCCAGGAGATGCTGCACATCGAGAAGATCTTCGAGGAGGAAGGCATCCAGAGCGAGATCGAGGCCTATGCCCCGCTGGTGCCGGACGGCAGCAACTGGAAGGCCACCATGCTCATCGAATACCCCGATCCGCACGAGCGCAAGCGCGAGCTGGCCCGGCTGATCGGCATCGAGGACCGCGTCTTCGTGGAGGTGGAAGGCCACGCCCGCGTCTACGCCATCGCCGACGAGGACCTCGACCGCGAGAACGACGAGAAGACCTCGGCCGTGCACTTCGTGCGCTTCGAGTTTCCGCGCGGGCTGAGCGAGGCCATCCGCGCCGGCGCCCGGGTGAAGATCGGCTGCGACCACACCAACTACCCGAGCCACCGCGACATTCCCGAGGACACGCTGGCGAGCCTCGCCGGCGACCTCAGGGGCTGACCCGGCCACGCCCATCCCGCAGCCGGGTGGGCGTGGCCGCGGCGTAGCGCTATCGTCGCGGCCATGCCCGATTTCTCCGCCCTGCTGCCCGCGCTGGCCTTCGCGGCGCACCCCGACCCGATGTGGGTGCTCGAGTGGCCGGGGCCGCCGGGCCGGGCCGGCCGGATGGTCGATGTCAACCGGGCGGCGCTGGCGGCCTACGGCTACGACCGCGCCAGCTTCCTGCAGCTGGACCTCTTCGATCTGCGTTGCGAGAGCGAACGCGCGCCGCTCACGCTCGAGCTGGCGACGCCGGAGCCAAGCGCCGACAGCCGCCGCGCGCTGGTGTGGCACCGGCGCCGCAGTGGCGAGCGCTTCCAGGTGGAGATCCGCTCCGAACGCCTGGAGCACGATGAAGGCAGCTTTCGCCTGGTGCTGGTCCGCGACTGCAGCCAGCTGCGGGTGCTGCAGAGCCAGGAAGCCCACTGGCGGGATGCCGCGCGCGATGCCGAGCGGCTGCTCTACAGCACCTTCGATCTGGTGTCCGACGGCGTGGTGCTGTTCGACGCCGCCGAGCGCTACCGCTACTTCAATGCCCGGGCCA
>JAIYCR010000021.1 GCA_027487905.1 Rubrivivax sp.
AAGCGCTTCACCGGCGCCTACCGGTGGGCCCACCTGGACATTGCCGGCACCGCGTGGAAAGGCGGTGCCGACAAGGGCGCCACCGGCCGTCCGGTGGGTCTGCTGACGCACTTCGTGCTGGCGCAGGCCGCGGCGGCTGCGTCGACCTCCGCACCCGATGCGAAGCCGGCGCGCAAGACGCGGGGATCGGGTCGCACGCGCTCTCGCGCTGCATGACCCCGGGCGCGACGCAGGCGATGCGCCGTTGCTGCTTCTTCAAGCGATGAACCCGTCGAATGAACCGGCAGGACCGCCGGGCGCCCCGCCTGCGGTGGAAGTCACCTTCCACTTCAACGTCGGCGACCGGCTTCAATACGCCTGCCGGCTGCTGCGCAAGGCCCACCGGGCGGCCACGGCGGTGAGCGTGCTGGGCGACGCCGTGCTGCTCGAGCGCCTGGACCGCCTGCTGTGGACCTTCGAGCCGCTGGCCTTCGTGCCGCATGTGCGCTGCGATGCCCACGGGCAGGTCGAGCCCCACCTGGCGGACACGCCCATCTGGCTGGTCGAGCAGGCGTCGCATGCACCCGCTGCGCACAGGGTCTTGCTGCAATTGCACGACACCGTGCCCCCGGGGCTGGACCGGTTCGAGCGGGTTCACGAGGTGGTGTCCGCCCAGCCCGACGAACGGGCCGCGGGCCGGGAACGCTGGCGGCGCCACGCCGCTGCCGGGCGTCTGCTGGTGCGGCACGACGCCGCGGAGGTGCCGGGCTGAACCGACACGGTGCGGCGGCCGGTCCCGGTGCCCCCGGGCAGTGGGCACGGGTCTTGCGTCGGCCTGCCGCTGCATGAGCGGGGCGCTTCGCCGTCATCGCTAACCCGGGGGCGGAAGACCGGCGTTTTTCGGGTATGTTCCGCCTCGCTTGACACATCCTGGGCACATGCCCTCATCCATTCCTTTCTGGAGATTCCTGATGCTGTTGAAATTCAATGTCGTCGTCGGTGCAGTCGCGATGTTCGTGGCGGGTGGCGTTGCCGCCCAGGAGCTGGTGGTGCGCATCGGCCACGTCGCGCCGACCAGCGGCGCCATTGCTCACCTGGGCAAGGACAACGAGAACGGCGCGCGCATGGCCATCGACGAGCTGAACGCCAAGGGCGTGACGATCGGCGGCCGCAAGGCCCGCTTCCAGCTGATGGCCGAAGACGATGCCGCCGACCCGAAGCAGGGCACGGCCGTCGCCCAGAAGCTCGTCGACGCCAAGGTCAACGGCGTGGTGGGCCACCTGAACTCGGGCACCTCCATCCCGGCGTCCAAGATCTACAGCGACGCGGGCATTCCGCAGATCAGCCCGTCGGCCACCAACCCGCGCTTCACCCGCCAGGGCCTGAAGACCACCTTCCGCGTCGTTGCCGATGACGTGCACCTCGGCGGCACGCTGGGCCGCTACGCGGTGGACACGGTCAAGGCCAAGAGCATCGCCGTCATCGACGACCGCACCGCCTACGGCCAGGGCGTCGCCGACGAGTTCGAGAAGGGCGTGAAGGGCAAGGGCGGCACCATCGTCGACCGCCAGTTCACCAACGACAAGGCCACCGACTTCACCGCCATCCTGACCGCCATCAAGGCGAAGAACCCCGACGTGGTGTTCTTCGGCGGCATGGACGCCGTGGCCGGCCCGATGCTGCGCCAGATGAAGCAGCTGGGCATCAATGCCAAGCTGATGGGCGGCGACGGCATCTGCTCGGGCGAGCTGCCCAAGCTGGCCGCCGGTGCGATGGCCGACAACCAGGTCGTCTGCGCCGAGGCCGGTGGCGTCGAAGGCGCCCAGAAGGCGGGCATGGACAAGTTCAAGGCCGACTTCAAGAAGAAGTTCAACGCCGACGTGCAGATCTACGCGCCCTACGTCTATGACGCCGTCAACGTGCTGGCCGCCGCGATGGTCAAGGCTGGCTCCGCCGACCCGGCCAAGTACCTGCCGGTGCTGGCCGCGACCGACGGCTACAAGGGCGTGACCGGCACCATCGGCTTCGACAGCAAGGGCGACATCAAGAACGGCGCGCTGACGCTGTTCACCTACAAGGGTGGCAACCGCGAGCAGATCGCCGTCGTCCGCTGAGCGGCGACACCGATGACCGCCTGGCCATGGGGCCGGGCGGGTTCACCGGTGAACCACCCAGCCAAGGACAAGGGGCACCTCGGTGCCCCTTTTTCTTTGGGTCTGCACCTCGGTGCCCCTTTTTCTTTGGGTCTGCACCTCGGTGCCCCTTTTCATTGGGTCCGCACTTCGGTGCTCAGGGCCCGAGCCTTCCGTACAGCGCGGTCATCTCCCGCAGGCCCTGCGCATGGACCGGCTGCACCGACTCCCACTGCAGCCGCCAGCGCCACCAGCCGCTGGCCTCGCCGGGGAAGTTCATCCGGGCGTCGCTGCCCAGCCCGAGCACGTCCTGCATCGGCAGGATGGCGGTGCGGGCCACGCTGGCCAGCGCCGCCCGCAGCAGCGCGGCCGGTGCGTCGTCGGCGCTGCAGCCCAGGTAGCGCAGCAGGTGCTGGCGTTCCGCCGCGCGGGCCTGCGCCCACCAGCCGGAATTGGTGTCGTTGTCGTGCGTGCCGGTGTAGACCACCGAGTCGGCCGTGTGCCGGTGGGGCAGGTAGGGGTTGGAGGCGTCGCCGCCGAAGGCGAACTGCAGGATGCGCATGCCCGGCAGTCGCGCCTGGTGTCGCAGGGCCTCGACGTCGGGGGTGATGACGCCCAGGTCCTCGGCCAGCAGCGGCAGGCTGGCACCGGCCGGTGCCAGGGCCGCCTGCAACGCGTCGAAGAGGGCGATGCCCGGCCCTGGCTGCCAGCGGCCTTGGAGGGCCGTCGGGGATGCGGCCGGAACCTCCCAGTGGGCGGCAAAGCCGCGGAAGTGGTCGATGCGCACCGCATCGGCCTGCTCGAGCGCATGGCGCAGCCGGCGCGTCCACCAGTCATAGCCTTCATCGGCGTGGGCGCTCCAGCGGTACAGCGGGTTGCCCCAGCGCTGGCCGGTTTCGCTGAACGCGTCCGGGGGCACGCCGGCCACCACCGTCTGCCGGCCTTGAGCATCCAGCTCGAAGAGCTCCGGCCGGCTCCACACCTCGGCGCTGTGGTGGGCGATGAAGATGGGCACGTCACCCATGACTGCGATGCCGCTGCGATGGGCATGCTCGCGCACGGCCTGCCACTGGCGGTGGAAGCACCACTGCACGAAGCGCCAGAAATCCACCCGCTGTGCCTGGGTGTCACGCAGCTCGGCCAGGGCTGTGCGCTCCCGGCGGGCCAGAGCGGCGGGCCAGTCGCACCAGGGGCCGCCCAGCGAGTCGTGCGCGGCCATGAAGAGGGCGTAGTCGTCGAGCCAGTGGGCCGCTGCCCGTTCGAACGCAGCGCGTGCGGACCGTGCAGCCGGATCGGCATCGGCCGCGAACCGGCGCGCCGCCCGTGCGAGCCGGTCCATGCGGAAGGCGTGCACCGCGGCGTAGTCCACCCTGTCGGCCCGCAGGCCCTCGACCGGCCGGACCTCGTCGGCGCTGAGCCAGCCCTCGTCGGCCAGGCGTTCCAGGCTCACCAGCAGCGGATTGCCGCCGAAGGCCGAAGGGCTCATGTAGGGCGAGTCGCCCGGGCCGATGCCGCCCAGGGGCAGCACCTGCCAGAGGCTCTGGCCGGCAGCGGCCAGCCAGTCGATGAAATGGAAGGCGGCCGGGCCGAAGTCGCCGCAGCCGTGGGGGCCCGGCAGGCTGGTGGGGTGCAGCAGGATGCCGCTGAGGCGTCGTTCGAGGGGGTTCATCTCAAGGCCTGGCGGCTCATCGGGCGAGGGACGGCGCCAGGCGCTGCTCCAGGGCCCGCCCGATGTCGCGCTCCGCACCGGCCGATGCCAGCAGCTGCAGGCTGTGGGCCTGAAGCGGGTGGGTGGCGTCGCCCTGGCCGTGCCAGGCGGAGTTCCCGTCGGCAGCCGTGGTGTCCAGCACCGTGCGCCACACGCCGGCGGGCAGGTGGAAGGCATGGTCGCGTGCCTCGGCGTTCACCAGCAGCAGCAGCGGCGCACCGGAGCGGCCCGGCCGGCCGATCAGGCAGCCGAGCACCCGCCGGGAGGGGTCGTGCCAGGCGCTTCCTTCCAGGGGCTGGCCGTCCGGTTCCAGCCAGGCCAGGTCGCGCAAGCCCCGGGCGTCGCTGGCGCCGGTGTACCAGAGCGAACGCAGCGGCAGGGCCACCGAGCGCAGCGCCAGCACGCGCCGGGTGAAGGCCAGCAGCGGCCGGTCCGCAGCCTCCCAGTCGAGCCAGCTGACCGCGTTGTCCTGGCAATAGGCGTTGTTGTTGCCGCCCTGGGTGCGGCCCACCTCGTCTCCCGCGGTGAGCAGGGGCGTGCCCTGCGACAGCAGCAGCGTGGCCAGCAGCGCGCGCGCCAGCCGGGAACGGCGCTGCAGCACCAGCGGGTCGTCGCTGGGCCCTTCGGCGCCGCAGTTCCAGCCGAGGTTGTGGCCGTGGCCGTCCCGGTTGGCTTCGCCGTTGGCCTCGTTGCGGCGGTTCTCCCAGCGCAGCAGGTCGGCCAGCGTGAAGCCGTCGTGCGCGGTGATGAAGTTCACCGACTCGAAGGGCTGGCGGCCCCGAGCGCCGAACAGGTCCGACGAGCCGCACAGCCGCTGCGCAAACTGGCCGCGCGTCGCGGCGTGGGGCGGGCCGCCCGGGCCGGCGCCCAGCCAGAAGGCCCGCAGGTCGTCGCGGAAGCGGTCGTTCCATTCCATCCAGCCTCGCGGAAAGGCGCCCAGCTGGTAGCCACCCGGGCCGAGGTCCCAGGGCTCGGCGATGAGCTTCACCTGCGACAGCACCGGGTCCTGGGCCAGCGCGGTGAAGAAGGCCGAGCGTGCGTCGAAGCCGGCGTCGCCGCGCCCGAGCACCGGCGCCAGGTCGAAGCGGAAGCCGTCGACTTCCATCTCGTCGGCCCAGTGGCGCAGGCTGTCCATCACCAGGCGCAGCACGCCGGGATGCCGCAGGTCCACCGCGTGGCCGCAGCCGGTGAGGTTGTCGTAGCGCCCCGGCTCGCCCTTCAGGCTTCGGTAGGCCAGCGCGTTGTCCAGCCCGCGCAGGTGCAGGCTGGGGCCGTCCTCGTCGCCCTCGGCGGTGTGGTTGTAGACCACATCGAGCAAAACCTCCAGGCCCGCGTCCTGCAGGCTTCGGACCATCTGCCGGAACTCGGCACGGGCGCCGGCCGCCCCACTGGCGGACCAGGCCGCGTGCGGCGCGAACCAGCCCAGCGGGTTGTAGCCCCAGTAATTGGACAGGCCCAGGCGCACCAGGCGTTCCTCGTCCAGGTGGGCCTGAACCGGCAGCAGCGACAGGCTGGTCACGCCCAGCGCCCGCAGGTGGTCGATGCTGGCCTGGCTGGCCAGGCCGGCATAGGTGCCCCGCAGCGCCTCGGGCACACCGGGCATCCGCTGGGTGAAGCCCTTGACGTGCAACTCGTAGATCACCGTGTCCGCCGGGGCCGTGCGGGGCCGGGGCCGAGGGCGGGGCGGGCGAGCGCGGCGGTCCAGCGGGCTCACCACCCGCGCCTTCAGCGCCGAGGCGGCGTTGTCGCGCTCGTCGCGGCGCAGCCGGTCCTGACGGTCGTGGGCGAAGTGCAGGTCCTGCCATTCGAAGGCCCCGACGAACTCGCGCGCGCAGGGGTCGAGCAGCAGCTTGTTGGGGTTGAAGCGCTGCCCCTGGGCCGGGTTCCAGGGCCCGTGCGCGCGCAGGCCATAGACCAGGCCGGGCGTGGCGCCCGCCAGGTGACCGTGCCAGATATCGCCGCTGCGGTGCAGGGGCAGCCGCGCGGTCTCGGTGCGCCCGGATTCGTCGAAAAGGCAGAGCTCGACCGATTCGGCCTGCGTGGAGAAGACGGCGAAGTTCACGCCCGTGCCGTCGGGCCGTGCGCCCAGCGGCCCCGGCTGTCCCGGAGCCAGCACCCAAGCCGGCGTGGAAGCCTCCGGGTCCGGCGGGTGGACGGCCGGGCTGCGCGGGATCAGGGCGTCCATTCGAGCATCACCGTGGCCAGTGGCGGCACCGTCAGCAGTACCGAGTCGCTTCGGCCATGCGAGTGCACCGCTTCGCTGCGGGCGGCGGCCCCCGGGGTTCCGACGTTGCTGCCGCCGTAGTGCTCGGAGTCGCTGTTGAATCGCTCCACCCAGGTGCCTGCACGCGGCACGCCCAGGCGCAGCCCGGTGTGCACCTGCGGTGTGAAGTTGCACAGCACCAGCATCAGCTGCTCGCCGCCGGCGCTTCGACGCACGAAGCTCAGCAGCGAGCGCTCGGCATCGTCGGAGGCGATCCACTCGAAGCCGTCGGGCGTGAAGTCGCGTTCATGCAGCGCAGGCCTGCTCACCAGCAGCCGGTTCAGGTCGCGCACCGTGCGCAGCACGCCGGCGTGCAGCGGGTCGCCCAGCAGGTGCCAGTCCAGGCTCGCATCGTGGTTCCACTCGCGCTCCTGCGCGAACTCGCCCCCCATGAACAGCAGCTTCTTGCCCGGGTGGCCCCACATGAAGCCGTACAGCGCGCGCAGGTTGGCGAAGCGCTGCCAGCGGTCGCCCGGCATGCGGCCCAGCAGCGACCCCTTGCCGTGCACCACCTCGTCGTGCGAGAGCGGCAGCACGAAGTTCTCGGTGAAGGCGTAGACCAGGCCGAAGCTCAGCGCCTGGTGGTGGTGACGCCGGTGGATGGGGTCGCGCGACAGATAGCCCAGCACGTCGTTCATCCAGCCGAGGTTCCACTTGAAGTGAAAGCCCAGGCCGCCCATCTCCGGCGGCCGCGACACCGCCGGGAAGGCGGTGGATTCCTCCGCGAAGCTCACCGCCTGTGGCCGCTCGCGGCCGATGACCTGGTTGAGCTGGCGCAGGAAGGCGATGGCTTCCAGGTTCTCGCGGCCGCCCTGGGCGTTGGGCACCCATTCGCCGGGCTTGCGGCTGTAGTCGCGGTAGAGCATGGAGGCCACCGCGTCCACCCGCAGGCCGTCCACGCCGAAGCGCTCGAGCCAGAAAAGGGCGTTGCCGACGAGGAAGTTGGCCACCTCGCGCCGGCCGAGGTTGTAGATGTGGGTGTTCCAGTCGGGGTGCCAGCCCTCGCGCGGGTCGGCGTGCTCGTAGAGCGCCGTGCCGTCGAAGCGCGCCAGGCCGTGGGCATCGGCCGGGAAATGCGCCGGCACCCAGTCGCAGATGACGCCGATGCCCGCCAGGTGCGCCCGCTGCACCAGGCGGCGCAGGCCGGACGGGTCGCCGTGCCGGGCCGTCGCGGCATACAGACCGGTGGGCTGGTAGCCCCAGGAGCCGTCGAACGGGTGCTCGGTGACCGGCATCAGCTCCAGGTGGGTGAAGCCCATGTCGACCGCGTAGGGCACGAGCGTGTCGGCCAGTTCGTCCCAGCTCAGCCAGCGCCGGGCGTCGTCGCTTCGGCGCCGCCACGAGCCCAGGTGCACCTCGTAGATGGCGATGGGCGCGTCCAGCGCATTGGCACGCTGGCGGCCCGGCGCCGCCGGCTGCACCGGCGGCAGCGGCGCGACGATGGAGGCCGTGGCCGGGCGCATCTCGGCCTGCAGCGCGTAGGGGTCGGCCTTCAGCGGCAGCAGGCGCCCGTCGGGCCCGACGATCTCGTACTTGTAGCGCTCGCCCGACCGCACGCCGGGAACGAAGATCTCCCACAGCCCCGCCTCGCGGCGAAGCCGCATCGGCAGCCGGCGGCCGTCCCAGTGGTTGAAGTCGCCCACCACGCTGACCCGCCGGGCGTTCGGCGCCCACACCGCGAACGAGCTGCCCTGCACATCGTCGACCACCCGTTCATGCGCCCCGAGCACCTCGAAGGGCCGCAGGTGCCGGCCCTCGCCGAGCAGCCACAGGTCGATGTCGCCCAGCACCGGGCCGAAGCGGTAGGCGTCTTCGCTCAGCGTGCTGGAGCCGCCCTCCCAGACGATGCGCAGCCGGTAGCGCGGGCAGGGGGCGGGCGTTGAAGCCGAGGGGGAGGCGGGCACGGGGAACACGGCCCCGACGGCGTTGCCGCCGTCCTGGGGCAGCAGGCCTTCGAAGAAGCCGCGCCGGTCGCGGCAGTCGAGCACCGCGAGCCGGCGGCCGTCCGCTGCGTCCACCGCCTCGACGCTTTCGGCGCCCGGCTGCATGGTGCGCAGCCACCAGCCGCAGCCCGCCTGGGCATGCGGCCCGAGCACCGAGAAGGGGTCCGCATGGCGCGCCTGGACGATGGCGTCGATGTCGGCCAGCGCCAGACGGCCGTCGGGCGCTGCGCGGGCGCCGGGCTTCAAGGGCGCGGCTCGATGGCCCACACGGCGCGGGCGTAGTCGCGCACCGTGCGGTCCGACGAGAAGCCGCCCATGCCGGCCACGTTGCGGATGGCCATGGCCGTCCAGGCCGAGGGGTCGCGGTACAGCGCGTCCACCCGCGCCTGCGCGGCCCGGTAGGCCGCGAAATCGGCCAGCAGCAGGTAGTGGTCACCGCCCCAGAGCAGCGAGTCGACCAGGCCTCGGTAGCGGCCAGGTTCTTCGGGCGAGAAGCGCCCGCCGCCGATCGCGTCCAGCGTGGCCTTGAGCACCGGGTCGGCTTCGTACAGGGCCAGCGGCTGGTAGCCGGCCTCGCGCAGGGCCAGCACCTCGGGTGTCTTCAGGCCGAAGATGAAGAGGTTGTCGTCGCCCACCGCCTCGCGGATCTCGATGTTGGCGCCGTCGTCGGTGCCGATGGTGATCGCGCCGTTCAGGGCGAGCTTCATGTTGCCGGTGCCCGAGGCTTCGGTGCCGGCGGTGGAGATCTGCTCGGACAGGTCGGCCGCGGGCATCACCACCTCGGCCACCGAGACGCCGTAGTTGGGCATGAACACGAGCTTGAGGCGCTCGCCGATGCGCGGGTCGGCATTGACCACCCGACCCACGTCGTGGATCAGGCGCACGATGGTCTTGGCGGTGTGGTAGCTCGATGCGGCCTTGCCGGCGAAGACCACCGTGCGGGGCACCCAGCCCCGGCCGTCCGGCCCCTCGGGATGGGCGAGGATGTCGTGGTAGCGGGCCACCACGTGCATCAGGTTGAGCAGCTGGCGCTTGTATTCGTGGATGCGCTTGACCTGCACGTCGAAGAGGCTCGCCGGCTGCACCCTCACCCCGGTGGCCGCCTCGATGGCCTGTGCGAGCCGCTGCTTGTTGGCCAGCTTGACCGCGGCGAACTCGCGCTGGAAGGTGGTGTCGCCCGCCACCGCCCTGAGCGCCTTCAGCGCAGTCAGCTCATGCCGCCAGCCGGTGCCGATGCGTGCATCGAGCAGCGCGGCCAGATTCGGGTTGGCCTGTTCGAGCCAGCGCCGCGGCGTGACGCCGTTGGTCACGTTGATGAAGCGCTCGGGCCACAGGGCGGCGAAGTCGGCGAAGATGGTCTGCACCAGAAGCTTCGAATGCAGCGCGGACACGCCATTGACCTTGTGGCTGCCCACGATGGACAGGTGGGCCATGCGCACCCGCCGTTCGCCGGTCTCGTCGATCAGCGACAGCCGCCGCAGGAAATCGTGGTCACCCGGCCGGGCCCGCGCGGCCATGGCCAGGAAATCGGCGTTGATGCGGAAGATGATCTCCAGGTGGCGGGGCAGCACCTGCTGCATCAGGCCCACCGGCCAGGTCTCCAGCGCCTCGGGCATCAGCGTGTGGTTGGTGTAGCTGAACACCTGGCCGGTGAGCGCCCAGGCGGCGTCCCAGGCCATGTCCTGCTCGTCCACCAGCAGCCGCATCAGCTCGGCCACGCCGATGGCCGGATGGGTGTCGTTCAGGTGGATGGCCACCCGATCGGCCAGGTTGGCCAGGGTGCCGTGCTCGGCCAGGTGCCGCTGCACGATGTCCTGCAGCGACGCGGCGGTGAAGAAGTATTCCTGGCGCAGCCGCAACTCGCGGCCAGCCGGCGTGCTGTCGTTCGGGTAGAGCACCCAGGAGATGTTCTCGTACTCGTTCTTCACGCCCGCGGCGCGCTGGTAGTCGCCCGCGTTGAAGGCGTGCAGGTCGATGTGGGCCGGCGCTGCCGCCTTCCACAGGCGCAGCGTGCTGACCTTGTCGGTGCGGTGCCCCGGCACCACCATGTCGCAGGCCTTGGCCTGCACCTGGCCGGCGGCGCGCCAGATCGAGCGTTCGCCGTGGTGTTCCACCCAGCCGCCGAAACGCACCGTGTGGTGCACGCCCTGGCGCGGAAACTCCCAGGGCGTGCCGTTCTCCAGCCAGGGGTCCGGGTATTCGACCTGCTGCCCGGCCTGGATCTCCTGGGCGAACATGCCGTATTCATAGCGGATGCCGTAGCCCATCGAAGGCAGACCCAGCGTGGCCATGGAATCGAGGAAGCAGGCGGCCAGCCGGCCCAGTCCGCCATTGCCCAGCGCCGCATCGGGCTCGCGCACCGCCACGTCCTCCAGCGTGCGCGCATGGGCCTTGAGCGCCTCGGCGCTCGGGCCCTGCAGGTCCAGCGCCGCCAGCGCATTGCCCAGCGTGCGGCCCATCAGGAATTCCATCGACAGGTAATAGACCCGGCGCGCGCGCTCGGTGCGTTCGCGGCTCTGCGTGGCCACCCAGCGACGCGACAGCGCCTGCCGGGCCAGTTCGGCCACCCCCAGCATCAGGTCATCGGTGGTGGCCGCGTCGGGCGACACGCCCACCTGGTGCAGCAGTTGGGCTTCCAGCGCTTCGGCGAGGTCAGGCTTCATCGGGGGAGGGTGGGGCTTGGCAGCGGCGCTCGGCGGGCGGGGACAGGGGAGAACCCTGAGCACCGGCCGAGTGTGTCGCATGGCTTTGCACATGGTCAACGAATGCCGCGGCTTTGCCGTCCCGGGTGTGCGCAAGTGGGCGCGGGCCTGCACACTCGCGCTCACCTCGCCCTTGTCCCTGCGCCCGCGGAGCCCCCATGCCCACCCCCGACCTCGCTGCAAGCCTCGAACTGCCCAAGCGGGCCGTGGCCCTGGTTCTCGCGGGCGGGCGAGGCAGCCGCCTGAAGAACCTCACCGACCGGCGGGCCAAGCCGGCGGTCTATTTCGGCGGCAAGTTCCGCATCGTCGATTTCGCGCTGTCCAACTGCCTGAACTCGGGCATCCGGCGCATCGGCGTCATCACCCAGTACAAGAGCCACAGCCTGCTGCGCCACCTGCAGCGCGGCTGGGCCTTCCTCAAGACGGAGATGAACGAGTTCGTCGACCTGCTGCCCGCGCAGCAGCGGATGAACGAGGAGCACTGGTACCGCGGCACCGCGGACGCCGTCTACCAGAACCTGGACATCCTCGACGGCTATGGCGCGGACTACGTGGTGGTGCTGGCCGGCGACCACATCTACAAGATGAACTACGCGCTGATGCTGGCCGACCACGTCAGCCAGGGGCGCGAATGCACGGTGGCCTGCATCGAGGTGCCGCGCGCCGAGGCCACCGCCTTCGGCGTGATGGCGGTGGACGAGACGCGCCGCGTGACCGATTTCATCGAGAAGCCGGCCGACCCGCCGGCCATGCCCGGCAAGCCGGACCGGGCGCTGGCCAGCATGGGCGTGTACATCTTCGATGCGAAGTCGCTCTACCGCGAGCTGGCCCGGGACATGGCCGACCCGGCTTCCAGCCACGACTTCGGCAAGGACATCCTGCCGCACTGCGTGCGCCAGGGCCAGGTGACGGCCCACCCCTTCGACATGAGCTGCGTGGGCACCGAGCCGGGCCAGCAACCCTACTGGCGCGACGTGGGCACCATCGACGCCTACTGGGACGCCAACATCGACCTCACCGCCACCGACCCGCTGCTCAACCTGTACGACCGCATCTGGCCCATCTGGACGCACCAGGCGCAGCTGCCGCCCGCGAAGTTCGTGCACAACGCGGCCGATCGCCGCGGGCTGGCTATCGAGTCGCTGGTCTCGGGCGGCTGCATAGTCTCCGGCGCCGTCTACCGCTCGGTGCTGTTCTCCATCTGCCGGGTGCATTCCTATTCGCAGGTGAATTGGTCGGTGCTGCTGCCCGAGGTGGAGGTCGGCCGCGGCGCCCGGCTGACCCGGGTGGTGGTGGACCGGGGGGTGAAGATCCCCGATGGTCTGGTGGTGGGCGAAGATCCGGCGGACGATGCCCGGCGCTTCCACCGTTCCGAGCAGGGCATCGTGCTGATCACCCGGGACATGATCGACCGGCTGCAGCCCGCGGCCTGATCCCGAGGGCCCTGGCCGCAGGGCCTGGCATCTCCTCCTTCTGCATGCATCCCACTTCCGCCCACACGCCTTTGGCCACCGCGTCTGCACCCCCGGGCCCGCTTCGGGTGCTGCAAGCCGGGGCCGAGCTCTTCCCGCTGATCAAGACCGGTGGCCTGGCCGATGTGCTGGGTGCGCTGCCACCGGCCCTGGCCGCGCTCGGACACGATCTGCGCCTGGTGCTGCCCGGCTTTGCGGCCGTGGTCGATGCGGTGCTGCACCAGCGGACGGTGGTCGAGCTGGGTGCGCTGTTCGGCGCAGCGCGGGTCACCGTGCGGCTGGGCCGCCTGCCCTTCAGCCATCTGAGCGTCTATGTGGTGGACGCGCCGCTGCTCTACCGCCGCAGCGGCGGCCCCTACCAGGATGCGGACGGCCACGACTGGCCGGACAACCTGCAGCGCTTTGCGCTGCTGGGCTGGGTGGCGGCCCACCTGGCCACCGGCGAGCTCGACCCGGCCTGGCAGCCCCAGGTGCTGCATGCGCACGACTGGCATGCGGCGCTGGCCTGCACCTATCTGCAGGCCCACGCGAGCCCGGTGCCGCGCGTCTTCACCATCCACAACCTGGCCTATCAGGGGCTGTTCCCGCTGTCGGACTTCGGCCTGCTCGGGCTGGGAAGCCGTTTCCTCGGCGCCTCCGCGCTGGAATACCACGGCCAGCTGTCCTTCATGAAGGGCGGGCTGAAGCATGCCCATCGCATCACCACCGTCAGCCCCACCTACGCGCGGGAGATCGCCACGCCCGAGTTCGGCGCCGGGCTGGACGGCGTGATCCGGCTTCGCCAGGCCGATGTGGGCGGCATCCTCAACGGCGTGGACGAGGCGGTGTGGAACCCTGCCACCGACGCGGCGCTCGCCCAGCGCTACAGCGCCGAGCGCCTGGACGGCAAGGCCGTGTGCAAGGCCGAACTGCAGCGCAGCTTCGGCCTGGAGCCGCGGCCCGAGGCGCCGCTCTTCGGCGTGGTGAGCCGCCTGTCGGCCCAGAAGGGGCTGGACCTGGTGCTCGCGGCGGCTCCGGTGGCGCTGGCCGATGGGGCCCAGCTGGTCGTGCAGGGCAGCGGCGAGCGCGGGCTCGAGCAGGCCCTGCTGGCGCTGGCGGCATCCTTCCCCGGCCAGGTGGGCGTGCGCGTCGGCTACGACGAGGCGGGCGCGCACCGGCTGATCGCAGGTGCGGACGTGGTGCTGGTGCCGTCGCGCTTCGAGCCTTGCGGCCTGACCCAGCTCTACGCGTTGCGCTACGGCAGCCTGCCGCTGGTGCGCCGGGTGGGGGGGCTTGCCGACACGGTGGTGGGCGCCGACGAGCACTCTCTGGCCTCGGGTGAAGCCACCGGCATCGCCTTCGACGAGGCCTCGCCGGCGGCGCTGGCCGATGCGCTGCACCGGGCCGTGCGGCTGTACCGGCAGGCCGAGGTGTGGCGCGGGCTGCAGCGTCAGGCGATGTCGCGCCGCTTCTCCTGGGCCGAGGCGGCCAGGGCCTACGAGGTGCTCTACCGCTCGATGCTGGCCACCCCGGTCTGAACGCCGCGTGGCGCCCTCCAGGGGCTAGAGAAAGCCGACGCAACCGGCGGCGCCGCAGCGGCAGGCGAGCCGCCCTTCGTGGTGGGTTTCGCCGTAGTCGACGGTGATTTCCTCGCCCGGCTCGATGGCCCGCAGGGCGAAGAACTCGATGCGGCCCTGGCGCACCGACAGCCGCGCGTTCGGCTGGCAGGAGTGGTTGGTGAAGCGCATCGGGTCGGTCGAGCGGGAGGCGTCGATGGCCCGCCGGTGCGACACCTCCACGATCATGATGCGCTCCTGCCCCTCGGCGCGGCGACGCGCCTCGGCCACGGTGATGGATTCGCCCCGGATCTCGCCGATCTTCAGCCGCGGCGCGACCGGCTCGGCGGCGAAGACGCCGAAGCCGTCGATGCGGCTGCGCTTCACGTCGACGGCGCGCTTCTGATAGGGCGGATGACCGGCCAGGGGCATGGGAGGGCCTCAGCGTGCGTGTATGATCCAACGGCTTGGCAAGGGCCGGAGCGGTGCCTGAAAGTCATTGTAGATCATCCAGTTAGCGTTTTTTCTTAAAGCTTTGCACGAGCTCCTCCGCACAGCGTTACGGCCGTCTAGCCGGCGCTCGAACTGACGCCCCCGTCCCATGCGACTGAACACCATCAAGCTCGCCGGCTTCAAGTCATTCGCCGACCCCACCACCTTCCAGCTGCCCGGCCAGCGCGTGGGCGTGGTCGGCCCCAACGGCTGCGGCAAGTCCAACATCATGGACGCGGTGCGCTGGGTGCTCGGCGAGAGCAAGGCCTCCGAGCTGCGCGGCGAGAGCATGCAGGACGTCATCTTCAATGGCTCCGGCAACCGCAAGCCGGCCAGCCGGGCAAGCGTGGAGCTGGTGTTCGACAACAGCTCGGCGCGGGCCGGCGGGCAGTGGAACCAGTTCGGCGAGATCGCGGTCAAGCGGGTGCTGACCCGCGACGGCACCAGCAGCTACTACATCAACAACCAGCCGGTGCGTCGCCGCGACGTGCAGGACGTGTTCCTGGGCACGGGCCTCGGGCCCAGGGCCTACGCCATCATCGGCCAGGGCACCATCAGCCGCATCATCGAAAGCCGCCCCGAAGAGCTTCGCCTGTTCCTGGAGGAGGCCGCCGGAGTCAGCAAGTACAAGGAGCGCCGGCGCGAGACCGAGAACCGGCTGAAGGACACGCGCGAGAACCTCACCCGGGTGGACGACATCCTGCGCGAGCTCGGCGGCAACCTCGAGCGCCTGCAGCGCCAGGCCGAAGTGGCCCAGCGCTATCGCGCCCTGCAGGACGACGGCACCCGCAAGCTGCATCAGCTGTGGTTCCTCAAGCACCGCGATGCCGCGACCGAGGCCGACCGCGTTCGCCTGGCGGTGGCCGAGGCGGTCAACGCGCTGGAGGCGCGGCTGGCCGAACTGCGCTCCGGCGAGGCCGAGCTCGAGACCATCCGCCAGGCCCACTACGAAGCCAACGACGCGCTGCACGCCGCCCAGGGCGGCTTGTCCGAAGCGGCGCTGGAGGTCAGCCGCTTGGAGGAGCGCATCCGCTACGTCGTCGAAGGGCGCGAGAAGCTCGAACGCCGCCTGCACGACCTCGCCCACGAGACCGCGCAGTGGGCCACCCGCGAAGCCGATGCGGCCGAGGAACTGCAGAGCCTGGCCGAGCGCATGGCCGCGGCCGAGGACGAGGGCGCGGTGCTGCAGGCACAGGCCGAGGACCACGCGGCCGAACTGCCGGGCCTGGAAGATGTGCTGCGCTCGGCCCAGGCCGCGGCCAGCGCCCAGCGCAACCGCGTGGTGGCGGTGCAGCAGCAGATCGGCGTGCTCGCGGCCGAGAGCCGCAGCACCGAGGAGCAGGGCCGTAGCCTGGTCGTCCGCCGCGAACGGCTGGATGCCGAGCGCCGGCAGCTGGCCGCACCGGACACCGCGCGCCTGCAGGCCCTTCGCGACGAGAGTGGCGCCGCCGACGAGGCCGCCGAGCTCGCCGAAGCGCTGCTGGCCGAGGTGGCCGATGCGGCACCCGGCCTGGAAGATGCCCGCCGGGAGGCACAGGCCCGGCTGCAGGCCGATGCCACCCGCCAATCCGAGCTCAAGGCCCGCCTGGAAGCCCTGCGTGCGCTGCAGGAGAAGGTGCAGACCGAGGGCAAGCTCAAGCCCTGGCTGGCCAGCCAGGGCCTGGACGGGCTGGCCGGCCTGTGGAAGCGCCTGCACATCGAGCCCGGCTGGGAAAGCGCACTGGAGGCCGCACTGCGCGAACGCATGGGCGCGCTGGAGGTGAGCCGCCTGGACACGCTGCGGGCCTTCGCGGCCAACCCGCCGCCGGCCCGGCTGGCCTTCTTCAGCGCGCCGCCGGCCGGCACGCTTCGCGCTGTGGCCCCCGCTGCCTCCGGCCTGTCGCGCCTGGCCGACCTGCTTCGCCTGCCCGCGGAGGACGGCGGCCTGAAGGCGCTGCTGTCCGACTGGCTGGAGGGCGTCTACACCGCCGCCAGCCTGGACGAAGCCCTGGCCGCCCGCGGCCGGCTGACCCACGGCGAGCTGCTGATGACCCGCGAAGGCCACGCGGTGAGCGCCTATGCGGTGGCCTTCTACGCGCCCGACAGCGAACAGGCAGGCATGCTGGCCCGGGCCCAGGAGATCGAGAACCTCGAACTGGCGCTGCGGGCCCAGACGCTGATCGCCGACGAATCGCGCTCCGCGCTGGTGCGGGCCGACGCCGACCTCACCGACATCCAGCAGCGCCTGGCCGCGGCGCGCCGCGACGCTGCCGAACGGCGATCGCGCGCCCACCAGCTCCAGGTGGAACTGTTGCGCCTGTCCAGCCAGGCCGAGCAGACCCTGGGCCGCCGCGCCCAGCTGGACGACGAGCTGGCCGAGATCGACGCGGCGCGCGAGGCGCTCGACGAGCGCCGGGCCGAAGGCGAGGCCCGCTTCGAGCTGCTGGACGCGGAGCTGGCCACCACCCAGGAGCGCCATGCCGAGCTGGATGACGAGGTCATCGCCGCCGACCGGCAGCTGGCCGATGCCCGAGAACGCCTGCGCTCGCTCGAGCGCCAGGCGCAGGAGGCCCAGTTCGGCGCCCGCTCGCTCGCCGCGCGCCGCGGCGAGCTGCAGCGCGCCATCCAGACCGCCAGCGAGCAGGTGCGTCGCCAGGCCGAGACCGAGGCCCGCCTGCGCGAGGAGCTGGCCGTGCTCATCGACGCCAGCGCCCAGGAGGGCCTTCAGGCGGCGCTGGCCGTGCGCCTGGAGCGTGAAGCCGCGCTGGGCCGTGCCCGCAGCGACTACGACGACCTCAGCCTGCGCCTGCGCCGCGCCGACGAGCAGCGCCTGGTCCATGAGCAGAGCCTGGTGCCGCTGCGCGAACGCATCAGCAAGCTGCAGCTGGAAGAACAGGCCGCTGCGCTGGGTGGCCAGCAGTACCTGGAGCAGCTGACCGCTGCGGCAGTGGACCTTTCCGCGGTGGAGGCGGGCATCGTCGAGGGCAGCGTGCGCCTGCAGGGCCTGCAAGGCGAGATCGACCGCATCCAGCGCGACATCAACGCACTGGGCGCGGTGAACCTGGCGGCGCTCGACGAACTGGGTGCCGCCACCGAGCGCAAGACCTTCCTGGACGCCCAGAACGCCGACCTGCTCGATGCCATCGGCACCCTGGAGGATGCGATCCGCAAGATCGACATCGAGACCCGCGATCTCCTGGGCGACACCTTCCGCCAGGTGAACGAGCATTTCGGCCGGATGTTCCCCAGCCTCTTCGGCGGCGGTCAGGCGCGACTGGTGATGACCGGCGACGAGATCCTCGACGCCGGCGTGCAGGTGATGGCCCAGCCCCCCGGCAAGAAGAACAGCACCATCCACCTGCTGTCCGGCGGCGAGAAGGCGCTCACCGCCATCGCGCTGGTCTTCGCCATCTTCCAGCTCAACCCGGCGCCGTTCTGCCTGCTCGACGAGGTGGACGCGCCGCTGGACGACGCCAACACCGAGCGCTATGCACGCCTGGTCAACGAAATGAGCCAGGGCACCCAGTTCCTCTTCATCTCGCACAACAAGATCGCCATGGAAATGGCCGAGCAGCTGATCGGCGTGACGATGCAGGAGCAGGGCGTGTCGCGCATCGTCGCGGTGGACATGGAATCGGCAGTCAACCTGGCCGAAGCGGCCTGAGCAGTTCAACCCGGGCACACGGCAGATGGAATCGGACCTCACCCTCCCGCTGGCCCTGCTGGGCGGCGCCGTCGTGGCCGGCGTGCTGGTGCACGGCTGGTGGCAGGCACGGCGAGCCCGCCCGCCGCAGGCGCCGCGCCCGCCACGCAGCGAGGGCACTCCCCGCGATGCGGCTGCGTCCAGGCTGCCGGGCGAGCGAGCCGAGCCGCGCGGCTCCGCCGCCGACGCCGCCCTGCCCGACACCCAGCCCTGGGAGGACATGCCGACGGCAGCGCCCGCCGCCGGCCAGCGCGTCATCGAGCCGCTGTTGCTCGAGCCGGTCGCGCCCGAGGCCCTGGGCGAAGACCTGAGCGCTGCGCTGGCGGCAGCCCGTACAGGACCGGCCGCCGAGCCCGCCCAGCTCGATGCGCTGATCGATGCCATGGCCACGCTGGCCGTGAGCCCGCCGGTCAGCGGCGATGCAGCCATCGCGCACCTGCCGCCCAGCCGCCGCGCGGGCAGCAAGCCTTTCCGCATCGAGGGGCTGAACGCCCAGACCGGTGGCTACGAGGCGCTGCGCCCCGGACAGCGCTACAGCGAGCTGCAGGCCGGCGTGCAGCTGGCCAACCGCAAGGGCGCTCTGAACGAGATCGAATACAGCGAGTTCGTCCAGAAGGTCCAGGACTACTGCGACGCGCTCGGCGCCATTCCCGACTTCCCGGACATGCTCGAAGTGGTGGCCCGGGCGCGCGAGCTCGATGCCTTCGCCGGCGACCACGATGCGCAGCTGGCCGTGCATCTGCGCGCGCGGCGCAGCCCGTGGAGCGTCGCCTCCATCCAGCAGCATGCGGCCCGGCACGGCTTCGTGGCCGGTCTGCTGCCCGGGCGCCTGGTGATGCCGGGCCGCGAGGATGGCGCGCCGCCGCTTCTGGTGCTGAGCTTCGACTCGCAGGCGGCGCTGGCCGACACGCCCGCCCAGGCGAGCGTGCGCGACGTGACCCTGAGCTTCGACGTGCCCCAGTCGCCGGCCGGTGCCTCCGGCGACGAACCCTTCCGGGCCTGGCAGGCCGCCGCGCAGGCCCTGAGCCTGGGCATGGACGCCGACGTGGTGGATGACAGGGGCCTGCCGATCGACGCGGCCGGCTTCGCGGCGATCGGCGCCGACCTCGGCCGGCTCTACGACGCGCTGGCGTCGCGGGACCTGGCGGCGGGGTCGCCGGCGGCGCGGCGCTTGTTCAGTTGAAGGCGGCGTTGCCGGCGTGCCGGGCTCAGGACGCGATGTAGCTCTGCAGCTGGGCGATGGTCAACTCATGGTCGGCGATGATGTCGTCCATGATGTCGCGGATGGAGATCATCCCCAGCACCGTCTCGCCGTCGAGCACCGGCAGGTGCCGGATGCGCTTCTGGCTCATGATGGCCATGCAGTCCTTGGTGCCCACCTTGGGGCTGACCACCACCACGTTGCGGGTCATGATGTCGCCCACCCGGGTTTCGCGCGAGTTGCGGCCCTGCAGCGCCACCTTGCGGGTGTAGTCGCGCTCGGAGATCACGCCCACCAGCCGACCCTGTTCCATCACCATCAGCGCGCCGACCTCGTACTCGGCGAGCAGCTTGAGGGCGTCGAACACCGAATCGTCGGGCCGGACGTGCCACAGCGTCTGGTCGCGGTGCTTGAGCAGCTCGATCACGGGCTTCATGAGGGAACCTCCTGGATGCGCTCGGGTGGACAGGCCGCTTCGATCTTCCCGGACCCACCGCGCGAAGGCAAGCGCCGGTCGCGGCTCAGGGTGTCACATCGAGGCTTCGAGCATCGCGCGGTAGTCGTCGCGGCTGGCCAGCCTCGGGTTGGTCTTGTGGCAGTGGTCGGCCATCGCGCCGTCGATCACGGCCTCGAAATCGCTGCGCGACACGCCCAGCGCGGCCAGCCCGCTCGGAAGCCCCAGGCGCACGTTCATGAACTGGATGGCATCGGCGATCGAGCTGCCGTCCGCGGCGACCGTTCCGCTCAGGCCCATGGCCTGGGCCAGGCGTTCGAGCCTGCGGTCCAGCACCATGCTGTCCGCTGGTGCGTTGAAGCGCACGACCGCGGGCAGGAACAGCGCGTTGAGCGTGCCGTGGTGCAGCCGGGGGTTCAACCCGCCCAGGCTGTGGCTCAGGCTGTGCACGCAGCCCAGCCCCTTCTGGAAGGCCAGCGCACCCTGCATGGATGCGCTCATCATCTGCCAGCGGGCCTCGCGGTCCGAGCCGTTGCGGGTGGCGCGCTCGATGTTCGCCCAGCCGCGGGCCAGGCCATCCAGCGCGATGCCGTCGGCCGGCGGGTTGACCGCTGGCGACATGAAGGTTTCCAGGCAGTGCGCGATGGCGTCCATGCCGGTGGCGGCGGTCAGCGGCGCCGGCAGCTTCAGCGTGAGCTCCGGGTCGCACAGCGCCACACGGGGCACCAGGTGCCAGCTGTGGAAACCCAGCTTGCGCCCGTCGTCGACGATGAGGATGGCGCCGCGGGCCACCTCGCTGCCGGTGCCCGCGGTGGTGGGCACGGCCACCAGGGGCAGCACCCGGTCGGTGATGCGCGGGCTGCCGCCCTCGATGGTCGCGTAGTGCGTCATCGGGCCCGGGTGGGTGGCGGCGATGGCCGCAGCCTTGGCCAGATCGATGCTCGAGCCGCCGCCCACGGCCACGAGGCCGTCGCAGGCTTCGGCCTGCAGCAGCGTCACGGCCTCTCGGACGGCCGCCTCGGTGGGGTTGCTGGGCGTTCGGTCGAAGACGGCGAAGGGCACCGGCGCGAGGCCTTCGCCCGGCTGCTTCAGCGCCAGCAGCGCGCGGTCCAGCACCCCGGCGGCCCGCACGCCGGCATCGGTGACGATCAGCGGCTTGCGCACGCCCACCCGGTTGAGCTCGGCGGCCAACTGGCGCACGACGCCGAAGTCGAGGTGGATCTGGGTGATGTACTGGATGAAGGCCATGGCGACGTTCCGGGTGGCGGTCGGCCCCGGCGCGGCGAGCGCACGGGTCGTGGGGGGACGGCAAGTTCCATTGTGCGCGTGGCAAAGTCAGGGCATGTCCATCCAACTGCTGACGCCTGCCATGGCCGGCGTGCTCGACCGCATCCGGCGGGCCCGCGGCCGGCCCTTCCATGAAATGCGCCCGGAGCAGGCTCGCCAGGCCTATGTCGAACGCTCGGAGGTGCTCGAGCTGCCGCGCGCGGTCCTCTCGCGCATCGAGGACGTCGAGCTGCCCGGCGCGCCGGGGGTGACGCTGCGCGCCCGCGTCTATTCACCGCGCCCGGCGGGTGCAGCAGCGCCCGCGGGCACGCTGCTGTACCTGCACGGCGGCGGCTTCGTCATCGGCGGCATCGCCACCCACGACAGCCTGTGCAGCCGGCTGGCCCGGCTGGGCGACTGCGCGGTCGTGTCGCTCGACTACCGACTGGCCCCCGAGCACCCCTTTCCGGCGGCCGTCGACGACGCCTGGGGGGCCTTGCAGCATCTGGCGCAGGGCGGGGCCCGGCGGCTGGGGCTGGACGGCGATCGGCTGGCCGTCGGCGGCGACAGCGCGGGCGGAACGCTCGCCGCGGTGTGCGCACTGATGGCGCGCGACGCGGGCCTTCGGCTGGCGCTGCAGGTGCTGATCACCCCGGGCACCGCCGCCCGTGCCGACACGCCGTCGCACCGCTTCTTCGCCCAGGGCTTCTTGCTCGAGGCGGCGGCCATCGAGTGGTTCTTCGGTCACTACATCCCGCTCGAGCAGCGCTACGACTGGCGCTTTGCGCCGCTGCAGGCGCCTTCGGTGGTCGGGGTCGCCCCGGCCCGGGTGGTGCTGGCCGAGTGCGATCCGCTGGTCGACGAAGGCCAGGCCTATGCCGACCGGCTGCAGGCGGCCGGCGTCGAGGTGCAGCGCGACCTGCACCGTGGCCTGACCCACGACTTCATCAAGATCGGACGGGCCATTCCCGAAGCCGCCGTCGCGCAGCAAGGCATCGGGACGGCGCTGCGCGCGGCCTTCTCCCGGCCGCTGCGGGGAGGCGTGCGATGACCGCGCCGCCCGCGCCCGAACGCAGCGACTTCCGCTACCTCGAACGCCTGCGCGTGCGCTGGGCGGAGGTGGATGCCCAGAACATCGTCTTCAACGGCCACTACCTGATGTACCTGGACACGGCGAGCGCGGGCTACTGGCGCGCGCTCGCCACGCCCTTCGCCGAGACGCTGCAGGCGCTGGGCGGCGACCTCTTCGTGCGCCGGGCGACCGTCGAATACGCCGCGCCCGCCCGCTACGACGAACAGCTCGAAGTCGGACTGCGGTGCGCCTCCATCGGACGCAGCTCGATGCGTTTCGTCGCCGGTGTGTTCCGCGCAGGCCGGCTGCTGGTGACCGGCGAGCTGGTCTACGTCTACGCCCATCCGGTGCAGCGGGTCAGCCTGCCGGTGCCGCCGGCGCTTCGAGCGGCCATCGAGGGCTTCGAGGCGGGCGCGCCCTCGGTGCAGGTCGCAGCCGGCACCGACGAGACCTTGAGGGCCGAGGCCCGCTCGCTGCAACGCAGGGTTCGCGCCCATGAGGAGGGCGAGACTGACCCGGTGGGCGACGAAGCGTCGGCCTCTGCGCAGCCGCCCGCACTGCATCTGGTGGCGCGCAACCCCTTCGGCCAGTGCGTGGCGGCGGCCCGGCTCGTGCCCGAAGGGTCACAGGCGTTGCGGCTGTCCTGGCTGGCGGTTCACCCGCTGCTGCGCGGCAGTGGCTTCGGCCGCGACATCGTCCAGGCGGCGGCCCGTGAGGCCCGCGAGCAGGGTGCGCGGGAGCTGCTGGCGGCGGTGGCCGCGGCCGACCGGGGCTTTTTCGAGCGCTTCGGTTTCGGCGTGGGCCTTGGTCCTGCGGGTCAGGGCGCGCTGGAGATGAAGCGCGAACTGTGAAGCAGCCGGGCGCTTTTCAGCCTTCGGCCGGAGGACGGATCAGGCTTCTGACGCGGGTGCGCTGCGCCACCGCGGGCAGCGGCGTGGTCAGTGCCTGCTCGATGCGGGTGTGCACGATCGGGTCGCGGGGGTCGCCGCTCACCGGCTCGGCGCCTCGGCCGGGGGGCCAGTCGCGCAGCGAGGTCCGGCTCTGCAGCGCGGTGAGGCCCTCGGGCTCGAAGCTGCGCTCGATCACGTGGGTCACCAGCCGCCGGTTCACCCGCTCGACCAGTACCAGCGTCGAGCATCGGGTGCCGTAGCGGCCATCGGGGCTGCGGATGAAGGCCGCTGACAGCCAGCGTTCCACCTCCGGCGGGACGCCGGTGGCCGGCAGCAGCTCATCGGCGGCAAGGCTTCGGTCGGCCAGTGCCTCGAAGAGCTCGTCGGCCAGGCCGTCCACGCCGGCGTGGCGGTTCAGCGCCGTGCGCAGCCTGAACTTCAGCGTGCCCACCTTCGGCCAGGGCGTGTCCAGGCTGGCATTGGAAAGCCCGTAGATGCCGGGGCCCAGCCGGTGGGGCAGCGCGCCCTGGTTGGTCGCGAAGAAGCATTCGTCGGCGCTGAAATCGGCGGCGATCAGGTTGAAGCCGTTGTGCCCGCTCAGCGCGGTCTGCGTCCAGAAGCGGTCGGTGCTCAGGCGGCCTTGCAGCCACAGCGGCACCACGTCGCCCCGGGACGGCGCCTGGGGATCGTGCCGGGAGGGGTCGCGCACGTTGGTGATGACCGCCAGTCGCCCGGCCGAGGAAAGGCCCAGCCAGGTGCCGCCGGCCTTCAGGTCGCGGCCCGCCAGCAGGGCGGGCGCGCCGTCGGCCCCGGCGGCCCACCAGTCCAGGCGCGCGCTGGGCCGCTCGAAGAACTCGTCGCGGTTGGCGGCGAGCACCAGCGGGAAGCGCCGGCTCTGGTCGATGGCGAGGGCGACAAGGCACATGGGCGCTGGTGGCTCAGAGCACCGCGCGGAAACGCTCGAGGTGACGCTCGCCGACGATCCACCGGGCGATGTGCCGGCGGGCCGCTGCCTCCACCGCCTGCGCCGAGGCCTCGTCCAGCCCGTTCGCAGGCTGCTCGTGCACCTCCATCCAGGTGTCCAGCGGGGTGGGGCTCGAGGGGCTGGCCGAAGACCCGTCGTCGCGCCGCAGCAGGCTCAGCCGCAGGCCGGGGTGGGAGCGGACGAGCTCCTCGCGCAGCGCGCAGAAGGCCTGCTGCAGCCCGTCGGCATCTTCGATGCGCACCCGGTAGTAGCAGTAGACGGCACGCATCAGGAAGGGGCGCGCTCGAAGTTCGGTCGCGTCACGCCACGCGGCTGGACGAGGCGTCGGGCAGGGCGTAGGGCAGGGGCATCGGCTTCAGGGGCGGCCCGTCGGGCGCGCCGAGGTGGAGGCTGCCTTCCACCAGGGCGGCGAGCTTGACCTCGGCCAGCAGCCCGCAAGCCTGACCAGCTCCAGCCCCAGCGACCGCTCCAGCCCCAGCCCCAGCCCCAGCCCCAGCCCCAGCCGGCGCCGCGAGGACAACCTCGCCGGCCGGTTGCGCCGGGTCCAGGCTGTGGAAGATCTCCTGGCCCGGTCGAGCGGTGCCGTCGACATCGAATCGATGCAGGCGTCGCTTGAGCGTGCCGCGGTACTGGCTGCGGGCGACCACCTCCTGCCCCGGGTAGCACCCCTTCTGGAAGTTCACGCCGCCGACGAGTTCGAAGTTGATCATCTGCGGCACGAAATGATCGGCCGTCGCCGCCACCACCCAGGGCAGGCCGGCTTCCACCCAGGCTGCGAAGAAGCCGTCGGCCGACTGCTCGCGCACCTGGGCTTCGACGGTTTCGGGCGGCTGGCCAGCCGCCTGCCCCGGCGCCCGGCGCAGCAGCCGAAGCCCCAGCGAGCGCGCCGCTGCCGAAGGCAGGCGCAGCGTGGTCTGCGCCTCGGACGGCTGGAAGGTGGTCCAGGCCTGCGGGGGCAGCAGGCCGCCCGCGTGAGAAGGGCCCTCGGACCACAGACCCTGCACCTCGTATTCGGCGCTGGCGTCGTCCAGCCGGCACTTGGCACGCAGCACGAACATCGCCAGCCGTTTCATCGTGGCCGCGAGCAGGTCGGCGCTGCACAGCAGCAGCACCTCGTCAGGCTGGGGCCGCCACAGCACGAAGCTCGCCAGCAGGCGGCCCTTGGCGCTGCAGAAGCCCGCCAGGCGCGCGCCGTTCGGGGGCAGTTCAAGGATGTCCTGGGTCAGCTGGCCGTGCAGGAAGCGGGCGGCGTCTTCGCCGCGGGCGCGCAGCACGCCCAGGCCCGACAAAGGGGCCCAGGAGACGGCGGGGAGGGAGTCGGCTGAGGCCATGTCGGCCATTATCATCCCGGCCCCATGACGAGCCACCGACAACCTTGACAAGAAGCAACTGGGTGAGGCGGCTGCTCGCGGCCGTGATCGCCGGCCTCCTTGTCGGCGTGGGCCTGGCGGCCTATGGCGTCTGGTGGGTGCAGGAGCGGCCGCTGCCCTTGCGGCCGGCTGCGGCGGGCGCGGGGGCTGGCGAGGCGATCGAGGTTTCGGTCGAACCCGGCGACTCCCCCCGCGCCGTCGCACGCGCCTGGGTGAGTGCCGGTGTCCAGGCACCCGAATGGGCGCTCTACGAGTGGTTCCGGTGGTCGGGGCAGGCCCGGCGGATCCGCGCCGGAAGCTACGCCATCGAGGCCGGCACCACCCCGGCGGCCCTGCTGCGCAAGATGGTGGAGGGCGACGAGAACCTGCTCAGCGTGCGCCTGATCGAGGGCTGGACGTTGCGGCAGTTCCGGGCCGAACTGGCCCGCACCCCCGGGCTCAAGCCTTCGACGGCAGTCCTGAGCGAAGCCGAGCTCCTGGCCCTGCTGGGGGCTGCGGGCACGGCCGGCGAGGGCGCCTTCTTCCCGGACACCTATGCCTTCAGCCGCGGCACCAGCGATCTGGCCGTGCTGCAGCGCGCGCACCGCCAGATGCAGCGCGAACTCGACCAGGCCTGGGCGGCCAGGGCGCCGGACTCGCCGCTGCGCAACCCGCAGGAACTGCTGGTGCTGGCCTCCATCGTCGAGAAGGAAACCGGCCGCGCCGAGGACAGGGCGCTGGTGGCCGGCGTGTTCGTCAACCGCCTGCGCATCGGCATGCTGCTGCAGACCGACCCCACGGTGATCTATGGCCTGGGCGACGCCTTCGATGGCAACCTCCGGCGCATCCACCTCACCACCGACACGCCGTACAACACCTATACCCGGGCCGGGCTTCCGCCCACGCCGATTGCGATGCCCGGTCGCGCGTCGCTCAAGGCTGCCGGGCGACCGGCGCCCACCCGAGCGCTCTATTTCGTCGCCCGCGGTGATGGAAGCAGCGAGTTCAGCGAGACTCTGGCCGACCACAACCGGGCGGTGAACCGCTACCAGCGCGGCCGCTGAGCCCAGTTCGCCGCCGTCCTCCCGACGCTCCCGTCGATCCCGCCCATGCCCCCGCCCCCTGGACGATTCATCACCTTCGAAGGCATCGACGGGGCCGGCAAGTCCACGCACCTGCCGGCCCTCGCGCAACGCCTGGGGCGCGATGGGGCCGCGGTGCTGCAGACCCGCGAGCCCGGTGGCACCCCGCTGGGCGAGGCGGTCCGCGACTGGGTGCTGCACCGACCCATGGACGCCCTCACCGAGGCGCTGCTGGTCTTCGCGGCCCGCCGCGAGCACCTGCGCGGCGTCATCGAACCGGCCTTGAGCCGGGGTGAAACCGTCGTCTGCGATCGCTTCACCGATGCGAGCTTCGCCTACCAGGGCGCTGGCCGCGGGCTGGCCCTGGACCATCTGGCCGCCCTGGAGTCGTGGGTGCAGCAAGGCCTGCAGCCTGACCTCACCTTCTGGTTCGATCTGGACCCCGCGCAGGCCGCCCGCCGCCGTGCGGCCGCCCGCGACGCCGACCGCTTCGAACGCGAGGAAGTCGAGTTCTTCGAGCGGGTGCGCGCCGGCTATGCCGCGCGCGCTGCTGCCGCGCCCCGACGCTTCGTGCGCATCGACTCCGCGGTCGAGCCATCGTCGGTGGCCGCGCAGCTTGAATCGGCGCTGCAGGCGCGGGGCTGGTGATGGCCACCCGCGCCGGTGCGACGCCCAAGACCGCGGAGCGAACGCCTGTGGTCCGGTCCGCCTTCGCCGTGGGGGTGCTGGGCGAGGGCGGACGCGGCCTTCTGCCCTGGCTGGCAGCGCCGCTGGCCGAACTGAGGGCCAACCCCCGCTCGGCGCATGCGGTGTTGATCGACGGGCCGGCGGGTGTCGGCCAGTTCGAGCTGGCCATCGCAGCGGCGCAGGGGGCGCTGTGCGAGGCGCCCGCGTCGCCGCCGGGCCTGGCCTGCGGGCGCTGCGTGGGCTGTCGGCTCGTCCAGGCCCAGACCCATCCGGACCTGCTGGTGCTGCTGCCCGAGGCGCTGCGCGAGCCCCTGGGCTGGTCGGGCTCGGGCGGCGAGGGCGATGCCGAATCCGCTTCGGGCACCGGCACCGGCAGCGCCCGCCGCAAGCCGAGCCGGGAGCTGCGGGTGGACGACCTGCGCTCGGCCATCGCCTTCGCCCAGACCACCTCGACCCGGGGTGGCCGCAAGGTGGTGGTCATCCATCCGGCCGAGCGGATGAACGGCGTGTCGGCCAACGCCCTGCTCAAGACGCTGGAGGAGCCGCCGCCCGCGGTGCAGCTGCTGCTGTCCACCGGCGACGCCGCGCGCCTGCTGCCCACGCTGCGCAGCCGCTGCCAGACCCTGCGGCTGGGGTTGCCGCCGGCCGACCTGGCAGCCGGCTGGCTGGAGGCGGCCGGCGCCGGTGCGGGTGCGGCGGTGCTGCTTCAGGCCGCGGGCGGCCAGCCCCAGGAGGCGCTCGCGCTGCTGGCCGACGGCATCGACGCCGAGGCCTGGTCGGGCCTGCCCGAGCGGCTGCGCCAGGGCGATGCGGCTTCGCTTCAGGGCTGGCCGCTGCCCAGGCTGCTGCAGGCCTTGCTCAGCCTGTGCCACGACCTGCAGCGTGTGGGCCTGGGCGCCGCACCGCGCCATTTCCCGGTCGATTCCTTGTCGTGCCGCCCGTCGCTGCCCGCGTTGAATGCCTGGTCCCGCCGGCTCATCGAGGCCAGCCGCCACGCCGACCATCCCTTCCATCTGCCGCTGGCCGTCGAGGCGCTGGTGGCGCAGGCGCGGGCGGTCCTGGCTCCGGCCAGCCCGGTGCGCGCACCACGCCGCGCAAGCGCTCGTTAAACTTCGACGACATGGCCTCGACCCAGCACGGCACCCTGAGCTCCAGCGGCGGCCCCATCACCCGCCCCAGCGTCATCCAGCTCGTCTTCCGGGAGAAGGGTGCGCTTTACGCGGCCTACATCCCGTTGTTCGCCGAGGGCGGGCTGTTCGTGCCGACCAGCCGCGACTACCGCCTGGGCGACGACATCTACCTGCTGCTCAGCCTGCCCGACGATCCTCAACGCTACCCGGTGGCCGGCAAGGTGGCCTGGGTCACGCCGGCGAATGCCTCGGGCGGCCGCACCCAGGGTGTGGGCGTGCGTTTCCCCAACGAAGAGAAGATGCGCGCCCTGCGGGTGAAGATCGAGGAACTGCTGGGCACGTCCATCCAGTCCTCCAAGCCCACCCAGACCATCTGATTCCCGACTTCGCTGCGTCGGCCGGCGTCGGCGCGGCCCTGACCGATGTACGTCGATTCCCACTGCCACCTCGTCTTTCCTGAACTGGCCGGCCGTCTGCCCGAGGTGCTGCAGGCCATGCAGGACGCCGGAGTGGACCGGGCGCTGAGCATCTGCACCACGCTGGAGGAGTTCGACGCGGTGCAGGCCCAGGCCGAAGCCGAGCCGCGCCTGTGGTGCAGCGTGGGCGTGCACCCGGACAACGAAGGCGTGCAGGAACCCACCGTGCAGGACCTGCTCGAGCGTGCCCGCCGGCCCCGCGTGGTGGCCATCGGCGAAACCGGGCTCGACTACTACCGCCTGGGCGAGCGCAGCGTGGACGACATGGCCTGGCAGCGCGAGCGCTTCCGCGTGCACATCCGCGCCGCCCGCGCGAGCGGTCTGCCGCTGATCGTCCACACCCGCAGCGCGTCCGAGCACACCCTTCAGGTGCTGCGCGAGGAGGGCGCCGGCCAGGTGCGTGGCGTCTTTCACTGCTTCACCGAAACCGCCGACGTGGCGCGCGCCGCGCTCGAACTGGGTTTTCACATCTCGTTTTCGGGCATCCTGACCTTCCGCAATGCCCAGGACCTGCGCGACGTGGCCACCTGGCTGCCGCTGGACCGCTGCCTGATCGAGACCGACAGCCCTTACCTGGCGCCGGTTCCGCACCGCGGGAAATCGAACACGCCGGCCTGGGTGCCCTACGTGGCGGCCGAGATCGCCCGGCTCAAGGGCCTGCCCGTCGAGCAGGTGGCCGCAGCCACCACCCGCAATTTCGAGCGTCTCTTCGGCATCGCCTCCCCCGCCGTGGTGGGCGTCCACGGTTCAAGCGAAACATGAGATTGCTGCTCCAAGCCCTTGTCACGATTGGGATCATCCTCGGCTCTGGAACCGTCCGCGCCGACGCCTATGACCGCTTTTTCCAGGCGCTGGGGCTGGACGACGCGGCCACCGTGGGCTCGCTGCTGCAGCGGGGTTTCCCGGTCGACGCGCGGGATGCACGCGGTCAGCCGGCGCTGGTGCTGGCCATCCGGGCGCCGGCCCCCAAGGTGCTGGCCCTGTTGATGGAACATCCGCAGGTGGACCTGAACCAGCCGACGCCGGCCGGCGAGACCGCCTTGATGATCGCGGCGCTGGAGGGCCAGCTCGACTGGACCCGAAGGCTGGCCGACCGCGGCGCCGCGCTGGACAGCCCGAGCGGCTGGACGGCGCTGCACTATGCGGCCACCGGTCAGAACCCCGACACCGTGGCCTTGCTGCTCACCCGCGGCGCGGTGGTGGATGCCCGTGCGCCCAATGGCGCGACGCCCCTGATGATGGCCGCCCGCCACGGCGACCAGCGCCATGTGGACCTGCTGCTGGCCCGCGGAGCCGATCCCCGGGCGGTGGACCGGGCCGGGCGCAGCGCGGCCGACTACGCCCGCATGGTCGAGCGCGACCGCCTGGCCGCCCGGCTGCAGGCCTTGCAGCAGGCTCCGCCGCGCTGAGGGGTGTACCGCGGGCTGGCTTGTCATCCCGGGCAGGGGGCTTGTCAGGCAAATTCCGACGCACGACATGGCGCGGCATCCACTGTGCCGGGCTCAAGTCGCTCCCTAGAGTGACGACAACGCTGAACGAGCGTCCGTCGTCCCCCAGCAGGAGCACCCCATGCACACCAGCCGCGTCGCCGCCAATCCCTTCGGCCTGATGATGAACCCGCAGGCCATCCTGGCCGCCGTCGAGCGCTCCGAGCGCCTGGGCGGTCTGCAGCGCCGGGTCTGCCGTCCCCTGGACAAGCCGCTGATCCCCCGGGTGGGCGCGGCCGCCGCGCTGGCCGAGGTGGACGCCCACGAGGATGCCGAGGACGACGTCCCCGACGACTTCGGCGCCGATTCCCCGCTGCTCTGAGCGCTCGACGCTCCCTCGGTGCGGGTCATGCCGCGCTGAAGGAGGGGCGGGCCTGCATCACGCCTGCAACGGCGGGTCGTTGCGCTTGCGGGCCAGCGCCAGGAAGAAGTCCAGGCACTCGGCGTTGGCCATGGCATCGCGCTTGAGCACCTGCTCGGGCGCCGCGCCCAGCAGCAGCCGCTTCACGGGCAGTTCCATCTTCTTGCCCGACAGCGTCCGCGGAATGCCCGCGACCTGGAAGATGGCGTCGGGCACATGGCGGGCGGACAAGGCCTCGCGGATGGCCTGGCGCAGCGTCTTCTCCAGCGCGGCGTCCAGCGCCACGCCCTCGCGAAGCACGACGAACAGTGGCATCCAGCTGTCGCGCCCGAGGTGCTCCAGGTCGACGACCAGGCTGTCCATCACCTGCGGCAGCGCTTCGACGGCCCGGTAGAGCTCGGCCGTGCCCATGCGCACGCCATGGCGGTTGATGGTGGTGTCGCTGCGCCCGTAGATGACCGCGCCCACCGAGCCGCTTTCGGGGTGCGACACCAGGCGGATCCAGTCGCCGTGCCGCCAGACGCCCGCAAAGACATCGAAATAACTGTCGTGCAGGCGGCGTCCGTTCTCGTCGTTCCAGAAGCGCAAGGGCATGGAGGGCAGGGGAGCGGTGCAAACCAGTTCGCCCACCGCATCGAGCACCGGCCTTCCGGCTTCGTCGAAGGCGTGGACGGCCGCGCCCAGGCAGCGGCACTGCATCTCGCCGCGGACCTGCGGCAGCCCCCGGTGGCCCGCCACGAACGCGCCGGCGAAATCGGTGCCGCCGCTGATGACGTTGATCCAGATGGGCGCACCCTGCACCGGGGGAAGCCGTTGCCAGATCCAGTCATAGGCTTCGTCGGACAGCGGCGAGCCCGTCGACCCGATGGCCCGCAGGCGCGACAGGTCGCCGCATCGGGTGGGGTGGACGTCGGCCTTCAGGCAGCTGGCGTAGAAGGCCGCACCGCTGCCGAACCAGGTGATGCTCGCGTCCGCGGCGAAGCGCCACAGGCGGGTCCAGTCGGGCGGGGTGCCCGATTCCTCGGGGACGCCGGCGGGGTTGCCGTCGTACAGCGCGATGGTGGTGCCGCCCAGCAAGGCCCCGAGCTGCGCATTCCACATGATCCAGCCGGTGCTGCTGAACCAGAAGAAGCGCTCGCCGGATTCAAGGGTCGGTGCGACGTCGTTGTGCAGGCTGCCCTTGAGCGCCTCGAGCATCACGCCGCCGTGGCCGTGGACGATGGGCTTGGGCAGGCCAGTGGTGCCGCTGGAATAGACGATCCACAGCGGGTGGTCGAAGGGCAGCCAGCGCGGGGCCCATCCTGGCGGCAGCGGGTCTGACACCAGATCGGCCCAGTCGTGGACCTGTCGGCCCGCTCTGGCGAAGGGCGCGCCCGGCGCGGTGGGGTCGAGGTCGGCCACCCACACCAGGTGCTCCACGCTGGGCAGGCCGGCGAGCACCGTGTGCAGCACCGCTCGCCGGTCGTGGCGGATGCCGCCCCATTGCTGGCCGTCCACCGTGATCAGCACCCGCGGCTCGATCTGGCTGAAGCGGTCGAGCACCGCCACCGGGCCCATGTCGGGGCTGCAGATGCTCCAGGTGGCGCCCATGCTGGCACAGGCCAGGAAGGCCACGATGGCCTGCGGCGTGTTGGGCAGGTAAGCCGCGACGCGGTCACCGGGCTGCACACCCATCGCCTGCAGCCGCAGGGCCAGCGACGCCGCCTGCTGGCGAAGCTGCGCCCAGCCCAAGGCCACCGGCTCGGCCAGCCGCTCGTTCTGGAACACCAGTGCCGGATGTCCCGCCCGTTCGCAGGCCTCGACATGCCGGAACACCTGCTGCGCATAGTTCACCTGCGCGCCCGGAAACCACACCGCGCCGGGCATCACCGGCTCGACGAGCTCGGTCTGCCAGGGCGTGGGCGACTGCAGGTCGAAGTGCTGCCACAGCAGGCGCCAGAAGCCGCGCAGGTCGGTGACCGACCAGTGCCAGAGCTCCTCGTAGCTGGCGAAGCGCCGGCCGAGGGCGGATTCGGCGTGGCGCTGGAAGCGGTGGATGCGGGGTTCGGGCAAGCGAGCGGGGTGGTCGGTGCGTGTCATCGTCGGCGGCCCGCTAGGGCGTGGCGCGCAATGCGGCGAGCAGTGCGGGCCGACGCCTGGCGCAGGGGTCTTGCAAAGCCCTCAGCTTATCCCGCCATGCGTGCGGGCTTCGCTCGATGCCGAACCCAGGAGCCGGTCGCGCCGGTGGCCGGGTTTCAGGGCAGCCCCAGCGCCCGAACCACCGCCTCCCAGGGCAGGAGCTTGAAGTTCTGAGGCCCGTCGGGCAGGCGCTTGTAGCCGTCCTGCACCACCAGCAGACCACGCTCGAAGCCGGGGCCGAAGCGGCCGCCCAGGACCTCCAGCCCATCGGTCTCGGACACGCCATCGATGCCTGCAGCCAGGTTCAACCCGATGCGGAAACTGCCCCGTACCGCATGGGGCGGCAGACCGTCGAGCACGACGAACCGGCTGTTGCCCTGGCTGGACACGACCAGGTAATGACGGCCCGCGTCATCGATGAAGCCCAGGCCCTCGACATCCGCTTGCAGCACCGGACCGACAGGCAGCACCAGCGTGAGATCGGTCGGTCCGTCGGCGCGGGCGGACACCGACCACACCCCGCGCTTTTCCTCGCCCATGAAAAGGCGCTCACGGGCATCGTCGGCCACGCAGGCCTCCGGTTGGGTCTCCACCCGGAATTCGCGGACCCGCGTGCCACCCAGGCGCCCGGAGGCCTGCCGGACGACCTGGTACTGGTGAAAGCGTCCGTCCTTGTCGTTGACGATCACCTGCAGGCCACCCGTGGGCGGACGGTGCAGGCAGATGCCGTAGATGTCCGGCAGTCCGGTGGGGATGCGACCCGCGTCGGCAAGCCGGCCCTTGCGGTCGATGGCGAACAGCAGGATGTCCAGGTCGTCGCGCTGCGTGGCCACCGCGATGTCCAGCCGCCGGCCGTCCAGGTTCACGTCCTGCCGCAGGTCGACGTTGTTCACGCGGCCGACCAGCAGCGCCTGGCGCTCACGGCCCTTGAGGTCGTAGACGAAGAGGCCCTGCTTCTTGTTCGTGCCCACCACGCGGGACCGGGCCGGGTCCGTGGGGTGCCGCCAGATGGCCGGGTCGTCGGCAGCGTCGCCGAAGCGGCCCACCGGATCGGTCTGGGCCACCGGCAGCACGATGGGCACGGCGTCGCCGCGCCGCTCGGCAGGGGGCGGGGTCAACAGGGTCGAACGCTGGTCTTCGACCAAGGGCCAGGCGTTCCACTGGCCGGACTTGCGCTGCTGCGTCCACAGCGCCGGCACCGACGCGCTGCTGCCATCCGCCCAGGCCAGGCTCTTGTCCGAAGCGCGCACCGCAAGCGCCTGGCGAGCCGCCACCGTCCACGCGTCGCTCAGCCGGTCGGGCGCCTGCAGCATCAGCCACTGGGAGCCGTCGGCGTCCAGCACGGCCAGGCCCGAAGGCAGCAGGGCCAGCGGACCGGCGCCCTTGACCAGCGGGCCATAGGGCGCGCGAAGCAGCACCGGTGCACGCGCGGGCGGGCCTTCGGCATCCGCTGGCACGACCCACACGCCCAGGTCCGGTTCGGCCGCGTAGAGCCACTGGCGGGCGTCGTCGACCCGGCAGTGGTGCACCTGGGGCGGCAAGGCGAAACGGCGCAGCAACCGGGCCTGCGGCGCGCGTGCGTCCGCGGGCATCACCCACTGCTCGGTGATGCCGTCCTTGGCGACAAGGAACACGTGTTCAAGGCCCTGGGCATCGCGCCCGGCGCACAGGGTCTCGACGCCAAAGCGCGGCGACGGCAGGGGCTCGAGCGGGCGCAGCACGAAGCGCTGGCGGTCGAACACCCAGCGCCGGACCTGCTGCGTGTCCGCGTCCAGCGCCAGCAGGGCCAGACCCTCGGGATGGGGGCGGGTGTCCAGGTGCTGGGCGCGCAGGCTCTCGCTCCAACGCTCGCGGCCCTGGGCGTCCAGCAGCCGCACCGCCCGACGCTCGAGCACCACCCAGCCCAGTCCGTCCGGCAGTGCAGCCGCCTCACGGGCGGTCGTGCTCGCCGGACCCTGGGCGACGGCAGGCGCCGCCGGGAGCGGCACGACCTGCGCCCGCGCACCGGTCAAGCCCGCGGCCAGGCAAGTCGCCGCGAACCAGGCAAGGACGCGCGCTGGCCGGGCGGAGAGGGGGGGCATGAACGTCACTGGAAGTCGGCCTTCAAGGTGATCTTGTAGCTGCGGCCGTACTGTTCGTACTGCGCGTTGAAGGGCTTGCTTCCTTGGTACACGAAGTATTTCTCGTTCGTCAGGTTGGCCACCTCGAAGCCCACGGCCCACTGGCGGGACAACCGCCATGCGAATGAGAAATCCACCTGCGTCTGGGTATCGACATACAGGTCCTGGCTCGCATTCAGGATGTCCGAACCCGTCTGGAGCAGATAGGGCGACTTGTGGTTGGCCGCGATGCGCGTGCTGACGGGACCGGCCTCATAGCCGAGCACCAGGTTCAGCACCCGGTCGGAAGCACCGGGCAGCGGGATCTCGCGCGAGCGCTGACCCTGAGTGGCCGCATCGAAGCGCGCGATGTTGCCGCGCGCCTGGATCCAGCTCGCGTTCACCCCGACGATCAGGCCGTTGAAAGGTACGGGCAGCCCGCGCAGCGCCTGCTGGTAGCTGAGCTCGATGCCATCGGCCTTCGCATCATCGCCGTTGGCGAAGCCGTTCACCGTGGTGAAGCTCTGCCACGGCGCGGTGCCCGCCAGGTTGGTTCCGTAGGTGAAGTTGCGGATGTCCTTGCGGAAGAGGTAGGCCGAAGCGGCCCCGCTGCCGTCGCCGAAGCTGCGCTCCACGCCGAGGTCGAAGTTGGTGGACCGCAGCGGCAGCAGTTCGGGGTTGCCCACGGTGGCCTCGGTGGGGCTGGCCAGCGTGACGCCGGGCGCGAGCTGCGCGAAGCTCGCGCGGACGACCGAGCGGGTGACGGCGGCCCGCACCGATGTGGCCCCGCCCAGGTCATATCGCGCCTGCAGCGAGGGCAGCCAGTCGCTGTAGACGCTGCCTGCCGTGCGCGGCGTGACCGTCGTGCCCTGCAGCTGCGAGCCATTGGCGCTGAACTCGGTGCGCTCGTACCGAAGGCCGCCCGTCACGCTGAGCGCACCTGACTCCACCGTACTCATCGCGTAGGCGGCATCGATGTTCTCGCGCATCGTGTAGTCGTTGACGGTGGAGGCCTCGAGCAGCCGTGCTCCGTCGCGCGGCAGCGGTGCGATTCGCGCGCGCACGGCCGCCGGGTCGATGGACGGTCCGATCGTTCCGAGCCCGAAGTCGACCGGAGCGCCAGCGAAGCCCGCCAGCGTCGTCGGCCCGGCCCCCCAGAAGCTCGGGCTGGTGGGGTTGCTGCTGCTGTAGCCCCACTGGTTGGTGTCGTTGGTCTTGGTGCGGCGCGAGTTCTTCGCACCGGCCTGCCAGCGGGTGTCCAGCCCAGCCAGCTCGATGCGGCGGCCGAGGTCGCCCTTGAAATGGGCCTCCTCGTCGCGGCTGATGCGTTGCTGCAGGGTGATGGCGTTGAGGTTGTAGCGGGCCGGGTCGAACAAGGTGGCCGGCCCCGACAGCGTCGGGATTTCGGGGTTGGTGAAGCTCAGCCCTGCGAAGTTGCTGGCGCCGCGGAAGCGCGCGTCGTTGATCGATTCGGGCGTGTCCTCGCTGGCCTTGGACAGGCCGCCCGCGAACTTGAGCGTCCAGTCGCCCTCAGTGTGCTCGCCGCCGAAGGTCACCGACCGCAGGTTCTGCGTGTACTTGCGCTGGCGCAGGCGACGTTCCACCCGGGAGGTGAAGGTGTCGCCGGGCACTGCGGTGCTCAGGGTTGCTGGTGGCGGCGTCGGGTTGGTCAGGCTGATGTTGGAGATCGTCAGGCGGTCGCGCACCTCGTCGTCGCTGAACTGGCTGGTCAGCAGCCGCAGGTAGATCTCCGTGCCCGGCTGGGGCCGAAGATCGACATTCATCGACAGGGCCTGCCGCTCCCGGTTGGGCAGGTAGTCGCGCAGCTCGAAGCCGCCGACCCGGCCATTGGTCCAGGCGCCGCCGGTTTCGACGTTGTCCGAGCCGAAGCGCCGCTCCTCGGCACTGAAGCCCAGGGCGATGGCGGCGCGGCCGTCCAGGAAGCGGGATGCGAACAGGCCGCCCAGGTTGGGGCTGGTCTGCCCGGTCAGTCCGTCGCGGGTGGCGCCCGCGTTGAGGGACACCAGTCGACCGGGCAGATCGAAGGCGGAGAGCGTCTGCACGTCCACCGTGCCGCCCAGGGAATTGGCGTCCTGGTCCGGCCGCAGGGTCTTCTGGACGGTGATGCTGCGGATGAGACCGGCGGGCAGCACGTCCAGCGCGACGCCTCGGCGTCCCGCTTCGGCGGCGGGGGCGAGGGCCCCGTTGATCGTGACCGTGTTGAGGTCCGGCCCGAGGCCCCGGATCACCACATAGCGTCCTTCGCCTTGATCTCGCTGAACGGATACACCGGGCAGCCGGGCCAGGGCCTCGGCGGCGTTCTTGTCGGGCAGCGCTCCGATGTCGTCCGAACTCAGGACGCTGACGATGCCGTCGTTCGAGGCCTGGGCCGCCAGAGACCGGCGAAGCGATCCCTGCTGGCCCGTGACGACGACCGGCGTCAACTGCGCCGCAGCCGGTGCCGCCGGCGCAGCGGGTGCAGATCCCTGTGCAAAGGCGCCCGACGAGGCAGCCATCAGCAAGGCGACGCACAGGCGGGTCGGATGGGAAGGCGGTGTGGAGGTCGAAAACTTCCGGGAATTCATGTCGGTGGCCGGTGGGGCTTTGTTGTTCGGGTGGGGCGCTTGTGGCCGATGGGCCGGTAAGGGGATGCGCCGGGAGGCGCAGGAGCGACCGCAGGTTCGGCTGGCGGCGTGAAGGCGCCGTGACTCGGAGCGGGATCACGGCGTTGATCACCCACTTGACGGATCTGTACAACACCGACGATGTAGATTATGTAAACACAAGGAGTGACTCGGGTGCAGGGCTGGCCAGCACCGCCCGGCCTGGCCCCAACCGTCAGCGCCCCCCCACGCCCGTTCGACCAAGGCCCGAGCTGAACGCCGCAATCAGCCTATTCCCGGCCCGTTTACTGCTTGTTGTGACCCAAGCCGGGCCACTAAGCTCGGCTCGCGTTCTGCGCACCGCACGCAGGGAGATGACGCGACCCCAGCCGCCTCAGAGTGGCCGTCGCCTTGTCATGCAACCGGTCCTCGATGTCCCTGCTTCACGCCGCCACCCGATTGCTCGGGCGCCTGAGCGTCAGCCGCAAGCTGATGCTGATCTACCTGCTCGACCTGTCGGCGGTGATCTTCGTCAGCGCCATCCTGATCCACGAGCAGAACCTGGCGATCCAGTTCGCCCGCAAGGAGCTCGTCGGCAGCGCCTACATCCAGGCCTTGATCGAGCCGATGGTCGGCGCGGTGCGCCGCGCACCGATGGCCGACGCACCCGCGCCGGGGGTTGTCGCCCTGCAGCAGGCCGAGGCCACCTTCGGCGCGGCGCTGGACACCGCCGCCCTTGCCCGCCGCATGACCGAGGCGACGCAGCGTCTGCACCTGGCGTCGGCGATGCCTGCAGACGCCCGGGCGCCGCTGCAGACGGCGGTGCTCGATGCGGGTCACAAGCTCATCACCCGCATCGGAAACCAGTCCAACCTCATCCTCGACCCGGACCTGGACAGCTACTACACCATGTCGCTGGTGGTGCTGCGCTACCCGGAGCTGCTCGAGCTGCTGCACCAGCTGCCGCAGCAGGCCCAGCGGGCCGCCGCGCCCGGCACGGCATCGGCCGCGGGCTTTTCCGCCACCGCCTATCTGATCGCCGAGGGACGCCTGGACGGCCTGCTGCAGTCCATCCAGAGCGACTACGACGAGGCGGTGGCCGCGGGCGGGGCCGCGCTGGCGGTGCAGCTGAACCCGGCGCACGAGCGGATGATCCTCACGGCTGAATCGGTGCGGTCGGCGTCGCGGGTGCTGGTCGATCGCGGGGCCTCGACCGAGGGCGTGCAGCAGCTGCGCGATGCGCAGCTGACCGCGCTGGATGCGCTGTCGCAGGGCTGGACGCAAGGGGCGCGCACGCTGGACGGTTTGCTCACCGCGCGGGTGGACCGGCTGCGCGACCGGATGCTGCAGCACCTTTCGGTGGCCGCCCTGCTCCTGCTGCTCATCCTGGGCATCGTCTGGTTCGTGGCGCGGCAGATCGCCCGGCCGCTGACCATCCTGGCCAAGGTGGCCGACGAGGTGAGGCTCACCGGCGACACCGGCCGGCGGGCCCGCTGGGACAGCCGCGACGAGATCGGCCGGCTGGTGGCCGGCTTCAACGACATGCTCGAGCAGATGGGTCGCCAGCGTGAGCTGCAGCAGGAGCTGGCCGCCAACGCCCGCGCCGCCGATGCGCAGCGTCAGCTCGTCGAGGCCACGCCCATCGCGTTGATCGTCACCTCCATTCCAGACCACGAGGTGCTGCACGCCAACCGCCCGGCGGAGCGCTGGCTGGGCGGACGCACCGGCGACCCGTGGAAGACGGCGCTCGAGCCGGGCGTGCGGGCGCGCTTCTTCCAGCAGCTGTCCGACCGCGGCTCGGTCCACGAGTTCGAGGTGCGGTGGTCGAACGGCCGCGAATCCAGCTGGGCGGTGCTGTCGGCGCAGCGGGTGAGCTTCCAGGGGCGGGATGCGGTGCTCACGGCTTTCTCGCCCATCAACCACCTCAAGCTGATGGAGCGGCGGCTGGCACTGTGGGCCAAGGTGTTCGAGGCGTCCAGCGAAGGCATCGTCATCGTGGATGCCGAGCAGCGGGTGGTGGCCACCAACCAGGCCTTCTCGCGCCAGACCGGGCATGAGCAGGGCGAGGTCGTCGGCGAGCCCTGCGGCCCCTTTTTCCGTCAGTCCGGCGGGCAGGACGGGCTGCCGGCCGGCCTGTGGCCAGCGCTCGGCCGGCGCAACGGCAGCTGGCAGGGCGAGCTGGAGATCGTGCGCCGCGATGGTGGCGGCTATCCGGCCTGGCTGATGGCCAACCCGGTGCGGCAAAGCGAGGGCGAGATCTCGCACTTCATCCTGACCACCATCGACATCAGCGACCGCAAGCGCAGCGAGCAGCGCATCCGCTTCCTGGCCGAGCACGATGTGCTGACCGAACTGCCCAACCGCGCGCTGTGCGTGGAGCGCCTGCGCATGGCCTTGCAGCAGGCACGGCGCCACGGCCATGCGCTGGCGGTGCTCTTCATCGACCTGGACCGCTTCAAGAACATCAACGATTCGCTGGGTCACCACATCGGCGACGCGCTGCTGCGCTCGGTGGCCCGGCGCCTGTCGGATTCGGTGCGCGAGGGCGACACCGTCAGCCGGCAGGGGGGGGACGAGTTCGTCATCGTGCTCAGCCGGGTGCGCGACATCGAGGAGGTACGTCAGATCGTCCACGAGCGGCTGATTCCCGCGGTGCGGCTGCCCCATCCGGTGGAAGGCGCGCAGTTGCATGTGTCCTGCAGCGTGGGCATCGCGATGGGCCCGGCCGACAGCGACGACCTGGACGAGCTGATGCGGCAGGCCGACGTGGCGATGTACGAGGCCAAGACCGCCGGGCGCGACCTCGCCCGCTTCTTCGCCCCGGCCATGACCGACCAGGCGCGGCTGCGCATGGCGCTGGAAGCGGACCTTCGCCGGGCCATCGACGAGCAGCAGTTCGAGCTGCACTGGCAGCCGCGCGTGGCGGCCGGCGACTCGCGCCTGGTGGGGGCCGAGGGCCTCATCCGCTGGCACCACCCGACGCGGGGCCTGGTGTCCCCCGCCGATTTCATTCCCGTCGCGGAGGACACCGGCCTCATCCTGCCCATCGGCGCGTGGGTGATCGAGGCGGCGTGCCGGCAGGCGGCGCTCTGGAAGGCCAGCGGTCGCCCGCCCATCGCCCTGTCGATCAACCTGTCGGCGCGGCAGCTCGGACAGGCCGATCTGGCCTTGCGCGTTCGCGAAGCTTTGCAGCGCCACGGCCTGCCCGCCTGCCAGCTCGAACTCGAGCTGACCGAGTCGCTGGCCATGGAGGATGCGCAGGCCCACCTGCTGCAGCTGCAGGCCCTGCGGCAGCTGGGCGTGAGCCTGTCCATCGACGACTTCGGCACGGGGCATTCGAGCCTGGCCTACCTCACCCGCCTGCCGCTGGACAAGCTCAAGATCGACCGCTCCTTCGTGCGGCACATGCTGGAGGACGCGCCCGACCGGGCCATCACCATGGCGGTGATCGCGCTGGGCAGAACGCTGGGGCTGACCGTCGTGGCCGAGGGGGTGGAATCGGCCGCGCAGGCCGACATGCTCCGCCAGGCGCAGTGCGATGAGCTGCAGGGCTATCACATCGCCCGGCCCATGCCGGCCGAGGCCTTCGAGCGCTGGGCGGATGCCCATTCGCTGCAGGAAACGGCGCCGTCGGTCTAGAGCGGGGTACGGTGCCGGGGGCGGGGTTCCCGGGGCATGCCGTTTGCCCTGACGCGCCGTGATGGCCCCGACCGATGTGCCCCGCACCCCGTTCCCCCTCCCCGCCGCTCGGCGTCGGGCCTGCGCTCGTGCGGCACGGCCCTGCGGCCTGGCGGTGGCCGTGGCCCTTGCCGTGGCCCTGGGCCTGCTTGGCGGCTGCAGCGAGACCGCGCGCCTGAGCGAATCGGCCGTCACCGGGCCTGCGCCCACCTTGCTCGCACCGGTTCGCCGCCTGGTGCCCACGGTGGACGTGGCGCCGGCCGTCGGATGGCCGGCGGGCGGCAGCCCCGCGGTGGCCGAGGGTCTGCAGGTCACCGCCTTCGCCAACGCGCTGGACCACCCGCGCTGGCTGCTGCCGCTGCCCAACGGCGACGTGCTGGTGGCCGAGTCCAACCGGCCGAGGACGGCAGCCCCTGAAGACTCAGGCCCGGTGGACCGCCTGCGCGCCTGGGTCATGGCCCGGGTGATGAAGCGCGCCGGCGCGCTCACGCCCAGCGCCGACCGCATCACGCTGCTGCGGGATGCGGACGGGGACGGCGTCGCCGAGTTCCGGTCCACCTTCGCCCGCGGCCTGCCCTCCCCCTTCGGCCTGGCGCTGGTCGGGCCATGGCTCTATGTGGGCGTGGCCGACGGCGTGCTTCGGCTGCCTTATGAAGCGGGCGCCACCCAGGCTGGAGCCGCACCGCAGCGCGTGGCCTGGCTGCCCGCGGGCGCGAACCACCACTGGACCAAGAGCCTGGTGGCCAGCGCCGATGGCCGCAGGCTCTACAGCGGCGTGGGCTCGAACAGCAACGTCGGCGAACGGGGGTTGGAGGCGGAGATCGGCCGCGCGGCGATCTGGG
>JAIYCR010000043.1 GCA_027487905.1 Rubrivivax sp.
GCGTTGTTCACCAGGCAGGTGAGCTTGCCGAAGGACTCCAGCGCGGTCTTGACCAGCGCCTCGCGATCGGCCTCCGCGGTGACGTTGCACACCGCGGCAACGGCCTTGCCGCCGGCCTGGCGGATGCCGGAGGCCACGACCTCCGCCTTGTCGAGGGAGAGGTCGCTGACCACGATGGCAGCACCGGCATTGGCAAAGATCTCCGCAATGCCGCGGCCAATGCCGGCCGCGGCGCCTGTGACGATGGCCACCTGGCCATCCATTCGGAACTGATTGATGACGGACATCGGAAGGGCTCTCGCTTGCAGAGGGTTGATCGGATGAAAAGGCCTGCGACCCGGGTCGGAAGTGTCAGCAGGCGTCCGACCGCAGGACAAGGCGCGATCGCCCGTTTTGGGCGGAGTTCCAGTCGGTTGCAGACCTCCTCGGCGGTGGCCCATGACAGACTGCCCGGCATGGATCAAGCAAGCTTTCTGCGGACACATGGATCCCCCTGGGCGCTGTGCCTGGGCGCCGTCAGCCTCGGGGCTGCACTGCTGTGGCCGGGTCTGGTGGAGGCCCGTTCCGGCGAAGAGGCCATCCGGCTCGGTGCCTTCTCCGGCGCGATGCGCTTTTGCGAAGAGCGCTACGGCGGAACCGAGCGGCGCTACCGTCTGGCGCGGCTTCGGGTGGCCGGTGCGGTGGACGACATGGCCAGCCGAGACAAGTTCAAGGCACTGGCCGCGCGCGACCGGGCCTACGAGCGCGGTCAGTTCATCGGCAATCCGCTGGACGACCGCGAATGCCGCGCCCTCTTGCGCATGAGCGAATGGAAGGCCTGGGTGGACTGATGCGCGGCGCGAACGACCGATCGGAATCCGTGGGCTGGCGCCCCGCGCTGGCCTTGGGCGCAGCGTTGATGGCGTGCGCAGGCGGTGCTTCGGCCCAGGACACCACCCGCGGCGTCAATCCGGCGGACATCGACAGCCGCCTGGACGTGGTTTTCAAGCAGGTTCGGCTCGAGCCGGCCGGCCGGCTGGACGTGCTCACCTTCAAGTACGACTACAAGCTGAACGCCCATTGGGGCTTGTCGGCCGAACTGCCCACCGTCAGCCGCCTTGCCGCGCCCGGCCTTCGGGTGACGGGCAACGGCGACCTCTTCGGCCGTGCCCGCTGGATCGTCCCGGCCGGCGACTGGACCGTCGGCGCGGCGGTCGAAACCGTGCTGCCGGCGGCCACCAACGACGCCCTCGGGCTGGGCAAGGTGCAGGTCAATTTCGGGGCGCTCGCGGTCAAGCCGCTGTCGCGCCAGATGCTGTTGGCCGCGCTGGTCAAGCACTCCAGCGGCTTTGCGGGCGAGCGGGACCGACCGGACTTCACCAACACCGAAGTGCGCGTCTTGCCCGTCATCCTGCTGAGCAAGGGGTGGGCCGTCACCGGTGAGTGGCGCTACACGGCCGAGCACCGCAGCGGCCTGCGCTGGCAGCGGACCGAAGCCGGCTTGAACAAGCAGTTCAACCCCACCTGGGCGGGCAGCCTCAGCTATGCCCGCGACCACGGCGACCGCCCCGACCGCGGAACGGTGACCGCCGCGGTCAAGTACTTCTTCTGACCGTGTCGCCGCCGAGTCCGGCCGCGACGGCCTGGCGTCAGAGCGGCGTGTCCTCGTCGGCCGGGCTGGCGCGCGCAGCCATCAGCACCAGACCGGTGGCGACCAGCAGCGCGACGCTGCCCACACCGACCGTGGCCTGCCGCAGGGCGTCGGCCGTGCCGGCACCGGCGTCGGAAAGCCACCCCACCAGGGCCGGCCCGGCGGCGCCCAGGATCACGATCACGCCGACGTAGACCGACAGCAGCCTCGCCCGCATGGACGCCGGCGACAAGGCGGCCAGGGCGGTGGGGAACAGCATCGAGGCGGTCAGCACGCCGAAGAGGTGCAGCCCGTAGACGGCGAACAAGGCCGCCAGCGACGGCGCCACTGCGATCAGCGGCGTGACGGCGGTTGCAAGCCCCAGCCCGGCTGCCGCTCCCAGCAGCGGCAGGCGCGGCCCGCTCGACGGGTTCACCCGGCGGCTGGCCAGCAGGACCAGCATCAGGGCGCCGGCGGCACCCACCAGTGCTGCCATGCCCATGGCCTGCCCGGCCACCTGCGGCGAGACGTTCCAGGTGCGCTGGGCCAGCATGGGAACGAAATTGCCCACGGCCGAGGCCGAGAGCGCCATCACGCCGGGCCCCGCGAACAGCGGCACGACCCAACCGGCGCGCCGCCCCATCCAGGCCAGCGCCTGCGGCATGGGCGGCGGGCGACTCCCGGCCGGCGACCGGCCGGCGTCCGGCAGGCGCAGCACCACCGGCACGAGCAGCAGGCAGGGCAGGGCCGTCGCCAGCAGCGACAGGCGCCAGGTGTCCAGCCCGGCCAGCGGGTCGGGCAGCACCGATCGCCAGGTGTCGATCTCTCGGATCATCCAGGCGCACACCAGAATGACGAGACCGACCATCAGACGTCCGCAGAACACGAAGGCGGCGTTGGCGCGCTGCCGGTTGCGCCCTTGGAACCAGATCGGGATCAGGGCATAGGCGATGGGCAGCAGGCCCGCCTCCGCGGCCCCCAGCAGCGCACTGGCAGCGAACAGCGCCTCGAAGGACGCGGCCAGGCCGCAGGCCGCGATGGCAGCGCCCCAGACCAGCAGACAGGCCGCCAGCACCCGACGCGGGTCGAAGCGGTCGGCCATCCATCCCACCGGGTAGCCCA
>JAIYCR010000037.1 GCA_027487905.1 Rubrivivax sp.
ACGTTGCTCGAACACCAGCCGCACCGCGCGCTCGCGCACCTCGGGGGAGAACTTGGTCGACTTCCTCATGGCTCCATCCTCTCAAAAGTTGGAGCCTCCTGAAAACCCGGGGCGGTTCAGTTCCTCCTTGATGATCTTCTCGCGATGCTGGTCGAACACGTCGGAGCAGCGCTTGAGGAACAGCATCCCGAAGATGTACTCCTTGAACTCGGAGGCATCCATCTTGCCGCGCAGGATGTCGGCTGCTTTGAAGAGGTGGCGTTCTAGCTGTGGCAGGGTTAAGGGCATGTAGGGAATCCGGTCTTGTTCGTTCAATCAATCGTTGCTGGGGCTTGCAGTCGTCGCCTACCCGAAGAGGCTGGACTGCTTGACGATGTAGCCCGCAGGCTTCTTCTGTTTTTCGATCGCGCCTTCGTCGACGAGACGCTGCAGCCACGCCTTGGCTTGCGCGTTGGACACGTCCAGCGCAGCGGCAACCTCGGCGTCCTTCATTGGGGTCTTCAGCAGCAACTGGATGACTTCCCGGACAGCGGCAAAAAGCGTGTCGGCGGGTGTTGATGTTGTCGTCGGCAATGAGCTGCCTGCTTCAGGTTTGGCCTCAACTACCTGCGCGACCGAAGGAGCAGCATCTGGCGTTGGATCAACAGGCGCTTCGCTGGGTGCCGAAACCGGTGGCGGCGCTGGCTGATTCGGCGACTCATTCGCCGGTGGTGTCTCAGGAACTGCCGACAGCGTGGGCGCGACCTCGGACGGTCCATCACTGGGAAACAGCGCTAGGCCTGACTGCGGCGGCGCCGGCGGTATCGGCTTGGCGACATCGAACACGCCCTCAAAGGTGTCGGCGCCTTGCGGGTTCGGCCAGGGGAGCGCCCCCTTGTTGCGCAGGGCGTCGAGTCCGGGCGACGACCCGCCCGTCGATCGAACGTACACGGGCACGAACTTAAGCTTGTCGAGTTGCTCGACGGCACCAGTCCAGGTGCCGCCCTTGTTCAGATCGGAGCTGACAACCAGGGATGCATCGGCCAGCGCGTAGATCAGCTTGTTGCGCTGCATGGCGTTGCCGACGTTGAACCCCGCACTCGGGTCGTAGGGCGAGATCAGCACCAGTTGGCCGTCGAGCAGCAGATTGCGGTGCTCGCGGTTCATGGTGGTCTTCTCCAGACTGTCCGCGAGCACGCCACTGACCTTGCCGCCTGCTTCGAGCGCACCGCGCATGGCGGCCTGGTCGATGCCCTTGGCGCCGCCGGATACGAGTGTCCGTCCAGCCCGAGCCGCCAATCGACCCACAGCCATCGTGTAGTCGATCAATGAGTCGTCCACGTGGCGAGAACCGACCACGGCGAGACCACCCGACTCCAGCAGACTCATGTCGCCGCAGCCGTAGATCACTGCCGGGGCGTCTTCGCGCAGGCGCGCCTTCAAGCGGCGGGGGTACTCGGCATCCGCGCGGCTGACCACCCAGATGGCGCGCGCTTGCCAGCGTTCGATGACCTGGCTCAGAAGGAAGCCTCGCCCCAGGAGGCGTTGCAGACGGGCTTCATCGATCACGGGCTGACAGGCCCGCATGAGATCGGCCGCATCGGGCGACACAAGATCCGCGGGCTGGCGTTGGATCTCCCGCAGGTGGCGGGCAAGACGCTTGTATTCCCCCGGGGACAGTAGATCCGAGGAAGACGTGCCGCGCCCAGCGATCAGCGGCGCCGTCAGCAGCAGGATCGCCTGGGTGTTGGGGGACAGGGCGGGCGTCATTCGTCGTGTCCCGTTTGAGAGAGCGCCATGGGGTAGACGTCGCCGCTTCCGCTCTTGCGCAGCAGCCACGCGGCCACGGTCAGCGTCCAGCGTGAGTCCACCATGTCATCGACCAGGATCACCGGCCCGTGGGGCACCGGCTGACCGTTGAGTGCCAGCGAGCCGTCGATATTGCGCGCCTGCTGTGTGCTGTTTGCCATCGTCTTCTGTTCGGGCCTGTCGTCAGTTTTCGCGATGACCATATGAAACGGCAGGCCAAGAGCCGCAGCCAAGCGCTTCGCAAAGTTGGGAACGAGGTCGGGATGGCGCAGCGAGGGCACGCAGGTCACCCAGGTCGGTTTGGGCTGGGGGTTCCATTCGCGAACCATCTTCACGCAGGCCCCAACCAGGTCGTCAGCGAACTTGCCGTCGTGGTACTTGCCTCGCCGGACCAGGCCGCCCCAGCCAGCGTCACCCCAGACACAGAGGGCCTTGCCGGGCTGCGCCTGATGCCCAGGCGCCAGGAAGCCTTTGACGCCGTATTGAGGCATGCCCCCGTCAGGCCACTTCTTGCGGGGCTCGATGGGCAGGCTGGTTCGGCGCAGGAATTCGATGGCGTCCCGAACAAGCACCTCATCCACATCCGTTGGCAACGGGGGCAGCGCAGGCCGCGTGACAACACTTGGATCGCCGTCGAGCGCGCGGATCAGAAAGCCCATGTGGTCACCGAAGGGCAGACTGACGTAGTCCTGCATCTGCTGGTGCTCATCACGCCGCAGGGCCGTGAGTCGCTCGGCTCGCTCCCAGAAAGCCTCGCTTAGGGTGGCGGCGGTGAGCTGCCACTTGGTGCCTTGCTTGGCGATGGGAGCTGGCGCTTCGAGGGAGAGCAGCGCGATCGTCTTGTCGACGCGGCCCTTGCTCAGGTTGACGCGACTCAGCAGCTCGGGGACGGACAGGCCGTTCTCTTCTTCCTCAAGTGCGCCCAAGACGTCGGCAACTTCCTGCCGGGTTGGGAACGCGCTTCGGATGAACCAGTCAGTGATGTCCGACTCTTCTTGGCCGCTGAGCAGCACACCGTAGGCGGAGTCCAGCGCACGCCCGGCACGACCCACTTGCTGGTAGTAGGCGACGACGGAGCCTGGCATTTGGTAGTGGATGACGAACGCCAGATCGGGCTTGTCGTAGCCCATGCCCAGCGCGGTCGTCGCGACCAGTGCCTTGACCTTGTTGTTGAGCAGCGCCTGTTCCAACGCTTCCCGCCGATCGCCTGTTTCGCCCGTGTAGGCCTCGACGTTGAAGCCCCGGGTCTTGAGCCAGTCGGCGACCTGGTTGGCGTCGCGCACGGTGAGCGTGTAGATGATGCCGTGGCCCTGCAGCACGGCCAGTTGCTGAGCCAGCCAAGCCAGACGTTCGGCCTGGCTGGGCAAGCGAATCGTTTGCAGGGACAGCGAGGTCCGATTCAAGTCGCCGCGGGAGACTTCGAGCTTCGGACCGAGCACGGCAGCAAGGTCCTCCATGACGCGGTTGTTCGCCGTTGCCGTGGTGGCCAGCAGCCGCAGGTTCGGCGGCAGCGTCTTGACGATCCGCTCCAGCAGGCGGTAGTGAGGGCGGAAGTCGTGGCCCCAGTCGGAGATGCAGTGCGCTTCGTCGATGACCAGCATCGAGATTTGTGCGGCGATCCCAGCCAGCACCTGCGTACGGAAGCGCTCGTTCGCCAGGCGCTCGGGTGAGATCAAGAGGATGTCGACTTCCCCACGCGCAAGGGTGGCCTCGACTTGGGTCCAGTCGTCGACGTTGTCGGAGTTGATCGTGGCGGCGCGAACGCCCATGCGCTCTGCCGCAGCGATCTGGTTGCGCATCAGCGCCAGCAGCGGGGAGATCAGGAGCGCGGGACCATTGCCACCGTCGCGCAACAGCTTCGTCGCGATGAAGTAGACGAAGCTCTTTCCCCATCCGGTCTTCTGAACGACCAGCAGGCGGCCTCGCCCGTCGACGATGTGGCGAATCGCGTCTTCTTGGCCTTCACGGAATGTGGCGTCGGCGCGGCCAGAGCCGATCTGGAGCAGCTCCAGGGCGCGTTGCGGGTTGTAGGTCATGTCATGGCTCTCCCTTGTTCTTGTCAGGAGAGCGGTAGCCCGGGGCCAACAGGGCGTTCTTGACGCCATAGAGGGCCAGCGGGTCCTTCAGCCACAGCCGGAACTCATGGCCACGCAGGCTGTGGTCAGGCGAGCAGTCCACGCTCCACTTGCGCAGGATGTAGCCGGCTGCCGCCGCACGCAGCTTCATGCGCAGCGACCCGTCCTGCATCCCGTAGTCCATCACCGTGATCTCCGGACGTGGTTGGTCCGGATGCGGGACAAGCTCTAGCTCCACGATGCGCGTCCACTGGATGTCCTGATCGCTGGCCTCGTGTGCTTCGGGCTTTTCTCCCTTCAAGACCCGGGGATTCCTGATCCGCGTGATCACGAAATCTCGGAACTCCTGCGACTTCCGGTCGAAGGCCCGGACATGCCATCTCAGCCCGTTGTCGATCAGCGCAAACGGAACGATCTGGCGTTCGGCCTGGCCGTTGGAGATGGAGTGGTACTCGATCGCGAGCGGGCATTCCTGATGGATCGCCCGGGTCACGCTGGCCAGCACGTCCAGGTCCGGGTGGGTCAGCCGCGAAGGGCTTTCGCAGGCCACCCAGGTCTTGAGGCGCATGGGCTCGCCGTCTCCGAAGCCCTGAGTCAACCAGGACAGCACCCGCTCAGGGGGGAAGTCGAAGACCGCCCGGAAGTCCGGTCCCAAGATGTAGGTCTTGGCTTTTGAGTCGTAGTCGATGTTGCCCGGGGCCAGGTCCTTGTAGAGAGCCAGATCCCGGCTTGCCGCTGCAGACTGGATGCCAAAGCGTGCGACCAAGTCCTGGCGGCGGATCTCCCCAATGAAGCGCACACGCAACTCAACGAACGCGAGGCGGTCGCGCTGCGGTTGGGTGAGTTCTGCGAGCCGTTCGTTCGACATCCTGGGGTTGCTCATTCGGGTTAGCGAAGGCTGGTAAGGACTATTGCGGGAAGTATATAAGGCGCTCTAGAATGTGTCCAACACATCGTTTTGCTGTTCATATCCGACGCATCGTGATTACCGTTGTGGGCGCCTCCAGGTGGCTTTGGTTCTCAATCGTCGCGTGACCGCACCCCCATAAGGAGGCCTCGTGAGCATGCCCATCGTCCCGCAAATGCCCTTTGTGTGGCCGGAGCCGCGCGTCAGCTCCGGGATCAGCAGGTACGAGACGGCGCTTCCCTTTGAGGTAGCCGCGCGGACGGCGCTCAGCATGTTCGGCGTGGTGTCTGCGATCGACGCCAGCGCCGTGAACTGGATGGAGGGGTACCTCGCTGACAACACGGATACCAAGCTGCGGATGGTTATCAGCATCCACCCGACCTGCCGGACCTCGGAATCCGATCTGCAAGACCTGCTCCGGTTGGTCGAGCGGCACGGGGATCGGGCAGCCTTCAAGGTGTTTCCGGAAGCCTCGCTGCTGGACCGGTCATCCAACCTCTTGTGCCTGTGCGGCGCGGACGGTGGCGCGGCGGTGTCGGTTGGTCCAACCGAGAACATGGGATTTGCGCCGGGGTCACCTTCGCAAGCGAACTTGGTCTCGGTCGTGACCGCGGCGACCTTTGAAGCCTGTCGGAAGTGGTTCGACTACTTATGGGGCGTCGCGGGCCCACTGCGACCGGATGTCGCGTCGTCGATGCCGAACCTGGTTCTGCCTGAAGGGGACGTGGAGGCGGCCCGGCTCTGGGAAGACTACCGGCGGCGCTGCCTTGCCCACGAATCAGCGACCGAGCCACCGGTGCGGGCCGTCGTCGACCCAGAGTCGGGCGAGGTTGTGTTGGTGGACCAGAACAATGAAGCGGTCCCATCGCCGACGGAGGCCATCGGCGTTCCCAAACTAGATCCTCTATCAGACTGTGTGGCGCGGGTCTTCGAACTCGGCGCACTGGTCTCGGTGGACAAGTTGAGCCGGATTCCGCCGCTGGAGGCGCCCGTGAAGCCTGAGTGGTTCGGCGTCGACAGTTTTCGTCAGACGGGCATGGTCAAGGCGCAAACATCAATCAAGGTCGCCCCCTTCGACGAGTCCACGCTCAAGAAGATCGATAGGCTGCGCCGGGTGTCCGGTGAGCTGTTGCCTCGCTATTCGTTCGCGCTCGCCGATGGGGTGCGTTGGATGCCCAAGAAAGCCATCCCCCTCTTTGAGGCGGCACTGACTGCGGCCAACGACGACGCGAAGACGCTGCTCGGACAGACCATGGGCGACGACATCCAGGCCTTTCTGGCGTCGCAGCGCGAGCGCATTCGCAACGATGCGCAGCGTATGTACGAGGCCTATCACCCGGGCGGGAAGATCCCGGACAACGCCGTCACCAATATCCTGGATGAGCTCAAGACCCGCCTGGACCGGACCAGGGCCGACAAGCTGATCCCGAAGGTGGCGTACTCGCCAGTGGCATTCAATCCGTCGCAGAAGTCGGAGTGGTCGTCGCCCTGGGGTCAAGCGTTCGCGCTCCTGAAGGGGATCGCTGAGTTTCCCCGCGAAGCCATGACCAATCGGTTCTTCTGGCAAGGCATCAGGACGGATGAGGACGCGCTGATCAAGGCCATGAACGTGGCTGGCGACCACCTTGTCGAGGAGTATGGCGGTCGAAAGGCCAAGCAGCGGGCCGAACTGGAACTGGACCTGATCAAGCAACTGGAGGACGCACCGGGCGACGCGCTGGCCAAGTGCCGAGCTTTGTGGGCCTTGATCACGACGGGCAATGAGGAGGCGGTGGTCGCGCTTGTAGAGCCTGGACCACTGACTCAAGCTGCTGGCGCAGCCGGGTCAAGGTGACTGCTCAGGATCAGGGACAAGGCTCGGAACAAGAATGGATCAGCAAACCCAACCCCGCAGAAGCGGCTCGTACACCGCGAACCTGCTTGGAAACATACGTAGCCACCTGGCAGGGCTCCAGGGCTACGACGTCATGGCCCTCGAGCTCATCCAGAACGCGGATGACGCCAAGGCAGAGTCCGTTGTCTTCGACATCACCGACCGCGGCCTTCTTGTCATCAACAGTGGCAAGTTCACCTACTGCGGCGATCTGCACACGCGGCCTTGCAGCTTTATCGCCAGCAACAACTACAGCTGCGACTACCACCGGATCGCGGATGTTGGCAGCGGGGGGAAGCTTTCTCGTGGCGAGAACATCGGACGTTTCGGCATCGGCTTCGTCTCAACGTATCAGGTCACGGACCACCCGGAGATCCGGTCCTCTGGGGTGAAGCTGACGCTTCACCCGGAAGAAGGACAGTGGTTCATCGAGCCATTCGAGCAACCCGAAGGCACCACGTTCTTCTTACCTTGGGCGGACGACCCCAACACCGAAGCTCGACTTGCGCTGGGGGTGTCGCACGTCAGCGCTGCTCACATCGACCAGCTCGTTGACGATTTTCAGAAGGTCCTTCGCAAGAGCTTGTTGTTCCTCCGGCATGTCCGGACGGCGGAAGTGAGGCGAAACGGCGAACTGCTGTTGGCCTGTGACCTGGATCGTGGTGATGGGTCTGACCTGATCGTCAGCTTCCGCCCGAGTGGCGAGGTCGAGCAATGGCACATCTTGCGGGCCGATGTTGCGGAGGCTGCTGCGCGGCTGTATGCCTCACATCCCCGCCTTGAGTCGCTCGGTCGCGGCACCAAGATCAGCATCGGGTTGCGGATCGATCCGGAGCCCCTGGCCGAGGGAGTGCTTTACGCGTTCTTGCCCACCGAGCAGTCGACCGGACTGCCGATGCACATCAATGCGGACTTCTTTCCAGAGTCCGATCGGAAGGCGGTCATCTTCGCCGGGCACCAACACGAGCAGGCGTGGAACGAGATGCTCATCGATGCCGCTGCTGCCGAACTCGCCAGAGACCCTGAGGGCCTGCGGACGATGCTCGGAGACGTCCAACTCTGGCAGATCCTGGCGCGGGCGTTTGAACTGTCGAAGCCATCGAACCACCCGACTTGCTTCAAGCGCTTTTGGGAACGATTGAAGGTCACGGGAGCCCAGGCAAAAATTGCCCTGGCCCAGGACGGTAGCGTTCAGCGTCCTGGCGGAGTCTTCCTGCCGCGCGGCCCACTGACCAGTCATCAGGCGAAGACATTGCTGGAGGTCGGTGGAAGGTTGGTCGCCGAAGATCTGCGGCCGTTCCAGACCGCGATAAACCAGCTGGGTGCGCCAATCCTCACGTTCGACCGTTTGGTGACCCTGCTTGAGCAAGCAATGGCGCAGCAGGTCCTGGGCGAGGTGCAAGTCGAAGCGGAAAGGCTGGAGAGCTTCTACCGTCCGCTTTGGAGCATGGTCAACGATTTGCTGCCGGATGTCGCCAGTACCCACCCAGGATCGCACCCATCCGTTCGACCGTTGTTGGCGATCCCCTTCATCGTTACCGAAGATCTATATGCCGTCACGATCAACCAATCCTTTGTGGCGCCTGCCGTATTGGAGGCTGGGCGGGCCGCTTCACTGCTGCCCAGGCTGGCGATTGCAGCGCATCACATCCTCGGCTTTCCCAAGATTGCGCGACTGATCCGGCAGCTTGAGCTTGGTGCAGTCGTCAATCACATCAGCTCGATGTGCGCCACCGAGGCCGTCGACGATGTCATCGGCGTTGAACAGCAAGAGTTGCGCGACCTGTATTCGATGTTCGCGGACCTGGACCGCCAGGCCAATGTCGAGAAGACGGTTTATCAAGCACTACGGAATCTGCCGATCTGGCTGTCAAGTCGAGGCCTGATCAAAGCGACCCAAGCACTGCTGCCCGGCAACTTCACCGATCCCACCGGACAAGCCGACCTCCTTGAGACGTCCGTCCTGACCGATTCCGCCAGAGAGTTCGTTTCGAGCAAGCTTGGCGTACAGACGCAGACTATCGAGGCATTCGTACAAAACGTACTGCCGAGGTTCTTCAACGACGACGGGCCACTGGACGCGCAGAAGTACACCCGCCTCATCACTGAACTCGCCAGCCATCCAGCGCTCGTCAATGACGAGAACATCCGCCGGCTGTTGGGTGCACTGCCGATCGTGCCGACGCAGGACGGGCGCTGGTCGCGCCCTACCAACACCTACAGGCGCACCGATGACTTGGTGAAGGTGCTTGGCGATGCGACGCACCTTTGGCTCGATGCCAGTCGGGTGCCCAACGCCCGGTCGGTCCACACCTTCATCGACAGCCTCGGAATACGCCGGTCACCACTTGCGCAGCACCTGGTGGAGCGAATGCTCTTCATTGCAGAGAAGTACCTGCCGACGGAAGACGCAAAGCGCGCCAGCGGCGATGCCTTCTATGTCCTGTGTGACCACTACGAGGAGTGGAGTGAGAAGCCATTCTTCCAGGGTGCGATCGACGGCCTCCGTGGGGTGGCGTGCTTTCCAGCTGAAGGCGATACGGAGAACTGGCACTCTGGTGGCGATCTGTACGCGCCATACCGTGCCGAGGCATTCAGATCGCAGGCCAACATCCTCGATTTCAGAAACACGGCACGTCTGAAAACGGAGCTACTGGAAGATCTGGACGTCACCATCAATCCGGAAACGAGGCTGGTGATCGACCATTTGCAGTACTGCGTGAAGACCGGCGCTCAGCCTCACGTTTCGACCTACCAGGTGCTGAACGAGCGGGCGCAGCGCTCTGATCCCCTGATCTCGACATTGGCTGGCTCTCGTTGCATCTATGTCGAGAGCCAGAAGAGCTTTGTCCGCCCGAATCAGCTTTACTGGTCGCCCCAGCAGCTCGGGCGCTACGCCTTCACTATTCCAGGCAATCTTGAGGCGTTCAAGCCGCTGTTCACCGCAATCGGAGTGAAGAACGCACCCGAGGGCCGAGACTACGTCGACATCCTGTTGGACATCGTCGGCGAGTACTTCGAGCAGTCGAAGCCCGTCGCAGGGGCGGATCGATCGGTGTACGACGCCTGCTTGATGGGCGTGTCGGCAGCAGCCGAGCGTGAGGAGATTTGCGCCCCGGACATTCGAAGGTTGCAAGAGGCACCAACGATATTGAACCTCATGGGGCAGCCCACTCATTCTGACGAAGTGCTTCTTCAGGACAGCGAGTGGCACGCAGGTTTCTTCAATGGGGAGCTTGACCGGGCGCTGTGCAAACCTGCCCCCGAGCTGTGGCCGTTCATTGAGAAGGTCGGGGTCAGGCGGCTCAGTGAGAGCGCTGAGGTCGCGCTTGAGTTCGTTGATGGACAGAAGACCGAGGAACCGCAGCTTGCCGACAAGCTGATGGAGCGGATCGACGTCCTTGCGCGATTGCTCCACGACAAACCGACGCCAGTCAAACAAAAGGTGCGGAAGGCTCTGTCAGAGCTGACCGCCATCAGCTACGAGCTCGTGCGCATCCAAGCGTCCGTGCACGTTGGCGGGGATTGGGCTTCGGCTCCACCCTCGGCAGCGCATGCGTTCTATGACATCGACAAACGCCAGCTGATCTTGGCGCGACCGGTAGGGGATCGAAGCTGGCCCCACGTCCTGAATGCCATCTTCCACCAGTTGATGCCGGAAGAGTCTGGAAGCGAGATCTCGAAACTGACCCTCAGCGTTCGACCGCTGATGAGCATGCCTGTTGATGAGGCTCACCGAGAACTGACCGATGCAGGTATCCCGTACCTGGATGCTGAAAGCGCAAGCGGACAGGCAGATGACTTGACCTCGTCGAGCTTGGACGACATGGGGAGCACGACCGACCCCGGCTATCAGCCAGAGAGCAAGCCGGATACCGCGCCAACCGACGCGCCCAAAGGTGGAGAACGCACACCGGATCGGCCTGGTACGGGTCGGCCGACAGGCGAGCCGAAAGCTCCTCCCAAGGACGTGCCGCCGCCCGATCAAGGGCAACCTGGAACCGGGTCTAAAGGCGCACAAGAAAAGGTTGCGCCAGGTGGTGACCAGGCTACTGGGCACGGCCACGGCACAGGTTCGTCGAGTGGCGACAAGCGCGCCAAGAAGCCCCGTCCAAAGCACAAGGAGCAGTGGGATCGACGACTTCTTTCCTATGTTCGGAAGAAGCAAGAGGAATCTGCCGATGCCGACGAGCAGGATGGCCCATCCGAGCACAACCTGGCTGTTGAGGTGGTGGCCCGCGCCGCCGTCTGCGCCTATGAAAAGGCTCGGGGGCGCGTCGCGGAACAGATGGCCCAAACCCACCCTGGGTACGACATCATCAGCCGAAACCCGCTTACAGGCGAAGACCGGTTCATCGAGGTTAAGGGCGTCAACGGCGAGTGGAACCAGACGGGCGTGGGGTTGTCCCGCTTGCAGTTCAGCAACGCTCAAGACTACGGCGATCGCTACTGGCTGTACGTGGTCGAGTTTGTTTCCGATCCTGAGCACATACGCGTTCATCCCATTCGCAGTCCTGCCACGCAGGTGACGTCGTTCATGTTCGACGGCAACTGGCGCGATGCTGTCGCTGATGAACGTGCCGACCCCGCGCTTGCCTTCATCGCCGGCGCCAGGGTGAAGCACCAGCATTTCGGTTTCGGACGGATCGAATCGATGGCGCTGCGGGGCTCGACGCGGGTGATGTCCATCGAGTTTGTGACCAGCGGTCGGCGCACGGTCACGTTGAATCTGCAGACGATGACCGTGGTTGAGGAAGACGATGACAGCGATCATTCCTGAACTGACCGATGCTCAGCTGGCGGACTTGCCGTCCCAGGCGGAGGCAAAGGTCTACAGAGCGTTGAGGGATGGTCTTCCCCGCGACTTTGTCGTCTTCTTCCAGGTCGGTTGGATCTTGCGCCGCGAGGAAGAGCAAGCCAAGGATGGCGAAACCGACTTCGTCGTCTGTCACCCGGATCTCGGGTACGTGTGCATCGAAGTCAAGGGTGGGGGCGTCGGGTTCGACGCCAGCACCGGGGACTGGTTCTCCGTCGACCGCCATCATCAAAAGCATGCGATCAATAACCCCGTCAACCAGGCGCTGAAGGCCAAGTATTCGATTCGGTCCAAGCTGAATGAGCACCAGCGTTGGCGGGATCTCTCGCTCGCCAACGTCCTCAGAGGTCACGCGGTGTTTTTCCCTGATGTCGGGGATGCGAATGCGCTGAGCCGGCCCGACATGCCGTCAGCCCTGGTCGGCTGTGCGAAGGATCTCCAAGAACCCAAGGCGTGGATCGATTCGGTCTTTGCCTATTGGGGGAACGATGCATCTGGATTCACTCCCATGGGCAGGCGCGGCGTCGATGTACTTCGCGAAGTGTTTGCGCGATCTTTCGTGGTCGCGCCGCTGATCTCGTCGCAGTTGGCCGACCAGGAGGCGCGTCGACTGGTTCTCACCAAGGACCAGATTCGCGTGCTCGATTTCTTGCGTTCCCACCGCAGAGTTGCCGTCAGCGGTGGCGCTGGTACGGGCAAGACGGTCCTGGCACTGGAGAAAGCACGTCGCCTTGCATCCGAGGGGTTCCGAACGCTGCTGACTTGCTACAACCGGCAGCTCGCAGACCACCTATCAGGTCTTTGCGCGGGCACCCCGAATCTTGATGTGATGAGCTTCCATCAACTGTGCCATCGGCAGGTTGAGAGAGCCAATCGTGCATCTGGGCGGGACCTGGTTTCCGAAGCCAAGGTCACCTATCCGGGCAAGGATCTCTACGAGGTGCAACTGCCCAACGCGCTCGGATACTCCCTCGAAATTCTCCCGGATCGGTACGACGCCATCGTCTGTGACGAGGGCCAGGACTTTCGCGAGGAGTTCTGGGTTCCGCTCGAGCTGCTACTGACCCGTAAGCTCCCCCGCCGAAGAGACAGTTTGAAAATGGAGGCTTCCGCATCTTCGAGGAAGAGCGATGAGGAAGTCCCGATTTACGGAGGCCCAGATCCTGGGGATCTTGGGCGAGGGCGAAGCCGGTTTGCCGGTGGCCGAGGTGTGCCGCAAGCACGGCATCAGCACGGCGACCTACTACCAGTGGAAGAGCAAGTTCGCCGGCATGTCGGTCAACGAGCTGAAGAAGGTCAAGGAGCTGGAGGCGGAGAACGCCCGGCTCAAGCGCATGTACGCCGAGCTGGCGCTGGAGAACGCGGCGATCAAGGACGTGTTGTCCCGAAAGTTGTGACGCCGACCGCCAGGCGCGTAGCGGTGCAGGTGATGGTCGAGGAGCACCACCTGTCCCGCGCTCGAGCCTGCAAGGCCGTGGGGCTACCGCGGTCGGCGCTGTACAAGCCCACCCCTGACCGTGCGGCGCGCGATGCGCCGGTCATCGAGGCCATCAACGAGGTCGTCGCGAAGCGACCCCGCTGGGGGTTCTGGAAGTGCTTCGAGCGGCTGCGCGCCGATGGTCGCGGCTGGAACCACAAGCGGGTCTATCGGGTGTACTGCACGATGAGACTGAACCTCAAGCGTAAGGCCCGGCGCCGGGTGATCACGCGGGAGCGGCAGCCACTGCTGACGAGCCATGAGCTCAACCGGGTGTGGGCGCTGGACTTCAGGCGCGACACGCTCTACGACGGCCGGCCGTTCCGCACGCTGAACGTCATCGACGAGGGCAACCGCGAGGCGCTGCGCATCGAGTGCGGCACGTCGATCCCATCGGCGCGCGTGGTCCGGGTGATGGATCAGTTGGTCGAGGTCTACGGCAAGCCGCAGGCGGTGCGGCTGGACAACGGCCCGGAGCTGACCGCCGATGCGTTCGTCGAATGGGCAAGGAAGCACGGCATCGAATTGCTGTTCATCCAGCCGGGCAAGCCCAACCAGAACGCCTTCGTCGAGCGCTTCAACCGCAGCTTGCGCGAGGAGGTGCTGAACGCCTGGCTGTTCGGCTCGGTCACCGAGGCGCAGCAGGCCGCCGATGACTGGCTCACCGACTACAACGAGTTCCGGCCCCATGAGGCGCTGGGCAACCTGCCGCCCGCGGTCTTCAAACCCCGCGTGTTTAACCAGGAAGTCTCTAGTTCTGACTTGTCTACTTGACGGGGGAGCTTACGAGATGCCTGCAGCCGTAACCCTGCACTTGATCGACTAGTTGGGGACCTACGACGCTCCGTCGCAATCTCGACGCGTACGAATGGATGAGGCCGGCCTGCCGGGTGACAGAAGCAGTCAAGCTCTGACGGTTGTGGCGAAGGCAGATAGGCCCGGGCGCGGCCTGATGCAGGCGGACATAGGGACGACCTGGAAGGCCTTCCCAGTGGTTTAAAAAAGCTTTAGAATATCATCTCTTTTAAACCAAAAACGGAGGCGTCATGATCGGGAACCGCATTCGGCAGGCCCGTCTGGCCGCGGGGCTCACCCTCGACGCCTTAGGGGAGAAGGTTGGCGTATCTCACACGGCGATCCAGAAGTACGAGAAGGGGATCCTGACGCCGCCTTCTTCGCAGCTCCTGAAGCTGGCTCGGGCGTGTGGGACACGCGTCGAGTATTTCTTTCGCACCCGTGAGGTGGAGCTCCTCGAGCCTGAATTCCGGCGACTGGCCACCTTTGGGAAGACGGCTCAAGAGGCGCTGAAGATCAAGGCGGTTGAACTGATCGAGAAGCGCGTTGAGCTCCTTGGGTTCTTTCCTGAGTCACCCATCCTGCGATTCGAGGCACCTGGAGGCCTACCTCACCACGTCAACGATCTCGACGAACTGGAGACTTTTGCAGACCAGGTGCGAGAGGCCTGGAAGCTAGGCCTCAATCCGATCGGTGATCTGACAGACACATTGGAGACCTTGGGTCTATTGGTGATCGTTGTTGACGAGCCGAATCCAGGGTTCTCGGGGCTCACGGCGACCGCGCGAACGTCCGATGGACGGACGTACCCCATCGTCGCCGTGTCGTCCCGATGGCCAGGTGATCGACAGCGATTCACGCTCGCGCATGAACTGGGGCACCTACTGCTGTCTGGTCGTCTGGCCGCTGGTATCAATGAAGAGAAGGCCTGTGATCGGTTTGCCGGCGCGTTCCTGGCGCCAAAGGCTGCGGTCGTACAGCTTCTGGGCCAAGCTCGGCGTGGAATTGAGTGGCAAGAGCTCTTTGCCCTGAAGCACGAGTTCGGCTTGAGCATGGCCGGCTGGCTCCAGCGGGCAAAGCAGTGTGGTGTTCTCCCTGAGGCCGCCCACCTTGCTCTCTGGAAGCGGTTCTCCTCGAAAGGGTGGCGCAAGAACGAGCCTGGCGAGCCGGTGCCGCGTGAACATCCTCGACTCTTCGAGCAGCTCGTCTATCGAGCCTTGGGGGAGCAGTACGTCTCCGAGTCCAAGGCCGCGGAGCTTCTCGGCATCCCCATGATGCGCTTCCACAAGGAGCGTCAGCTGGAGTCGGTGGATGTTGCTGCTCATCAGTGATGCGAACATCCTGATCGACATGGAGGCTGGGCGGCTTATGGAGCGGCTGTTCCAGCTTCCGATGCAGTTCGCGATGCCCGACATCCTGTACTGGGAAGAGATCGAGCCCGGGACCCCAGGGCTGGAGGCCCAAGGCCTGCGGATCTTGGAGGTCACGGGCGACTACGTCAGGTATGCGTCGGAGTTGCCCGGCAAGTACGGTACCGAGCCCAGTCCGAACGACTACCTGGCCTTGGCGCTTGCCAAGCAGGAAGGCTGTCCGCTTCTGACGGGCGATCAAGGCCTCAAGGCTGCGGCCCAGGCGGAAGATGTGACAGTCATGGGCACCGTCTGGCTGCTCCGAACGATGGTCGAGAACCAGGTGCTCACCGTGGACGAGGCCCTTGCCGCACTTGCGTTGATGAAAGAAGGTAAGCGGCGCCTGCCCTGGACAGATGCCGAACGCATCCTGAATGGTCTCCGCGAAGGCGCATAGCCGTCACCGTAGGTCCAGAAGTGCGTGGTTGCGGACGCCGGTTCGATTGAGCAACAAGGAATCGAACTGGCGGGGATCCTGGCGGCGGCGATCGCGGTGGTGATGGGTTCGAGCTGCTACGATTCACCTCGGAGAAGGGGCTGATCCGCACCGTTCCGCAGTGGTTTGCGCCGCCTGTAAGGCGCTGAGTTATCTAGGTTTGGCGCGGGTTACGGGCCCACCACCACACACATAGGCCCGGATCTCCTCCGGGCCCTTTTTTTCGCCCATGTCCTCAGCGCCTGCACCCACCGCTCCCCAACCGCTGGCCGGCCTGCGGGTCGTCGAGTTCACCCACATGGTCATGGGGCCCACCTGCGGCATGGTGCTGGCCGACCTGGGGGCGGAGGTCATCAAGGTCGAGCCGCTCGAGGGCGAGGCCACCCGGCGCCTGCTCGGCGCGGGCACCGGCTTCTTTCCCATGTTCAACCGCAACAAGGGCAGCATCGCGCTGGACCTGCGGCACCCGCAGGGGGCGGAGGTGGCGCGTCGCCTGGCCTTGTCCGCCGACGTGGTGGCGGAGAACTTCAAGCCCGGCACGCTGGACAAGTTCGCCCTGGACGCGGCCTCGCTGATGGCGCTGAACCCACGGCTCATCCACGTGAGCCTCAAGGGCTTCCTGCCCGGGCCCTATGAGCACCGAACCGCGCTGGACGAGGTGGTGCAGATGATGGGGGGCCTGGCCTACATGACCGGCCGGCCCGGGGACCCGCTGCGCGCGGGCAGCAGCGTGAACGACATCATGGGCGGCATGTTCGGCGCCATCGCGGTGCTGGGCGCGCTCATCCAGCGCGGCATCACCGGTCGCGGCATGGCGGTGCAAAGCGCACTCTTCGAGAACAACGTGTTCCTGATGGGCCAGCACATGCTGCAGTTCGCGATGAGTGGGCGTCCCCCGGCGCCGATGCCTGCGCGCGAGAGCCCGTGGGCCATCTACGACGTGTTCACCGTGGCCGGTGGCGAGCAGATCTTCCTCGCCGCGGTGAGCGATGCGCAGTTCGCGAGCTTCTGCGATGCACTGGGCTTCGCCGACCTGAAGGCCGACCCCCGCTACGCCACCAACAACCAGCGCGTGCGCGAGCGGCCTGCCTTGATGCCGCTGCTGCGCGAGCGCCTGTCGACCTGGACGGCTGGCGAGCTGGCCACGCGCTTCGAGGCCGCGGGGCTGCCCTTTGCGCCCATCCGCAGGCCCGAGGAGCTCTACGACGACCCGCACCTGCTGCACACCGGTGCGCTGGCCGAGCTCACGCTGTCCGACGGGGAGCGGGCCGGCCAGTCGGTGCGCGCGCCGCTGCTGCCCATCACGCTGGACCATCGGCAACTGCCGCTGCGGCACGATCCGCCCACCATCGGCGCCGACACCGATCGGCTGCTGCGTGAACTCGGCTTCGCCGAGCAGGACATCGCGTCGCTGCGCGAAGCGCGTGCAGTGGCCTGAGCCTGCTTGCGGTTCCTGCCTTCCACACGGCTTCGCCACGCGTTCCTCCATTACTCACCCGCCATGCCCTTGAACCTGCTTCGTCGCCTCCCCACGCTGGCCCTGTGGTCCGCCCTGGCTGCCGTTTCCCTGGCGCCGTCGTTCTCGGACGCCCGCAGCCCCGCGCCGGCTGGCCGGGAGGTCACGCCGCGCGGACCGCTGCTGGCCGACGAGCAGTCCACCATCGAGCTCTTCCGGCGCGTGTCGCCTTCGGTGGTGCACATCACCACGCTGGCCGCCCAGCGCGATCTCTTCTCGCTGAACGTGCAGCAGGTGCCGCGGGGCACCGGCACCGGTTTCGTCTGGGACCGCCAGGGCCACATCGTCACCAACTACCACGTCATCCAGGGCGCCAATGCCGCGCGGGTGACGATGGCCGACCAGACGAGTTTCGATGCCGACCTGGTGGGCAGCTTCCCCGACCGTGACCTGGCGGTGCTGAAGATCGCGGCACCGGCGGACAAGCTGCCGCCCATCCCGTTGGGCACGAGCCGCGACCTGCTGGTGGGGCAGCGGGTGCTCGCCATCGGCAACCCCTTCGGCCTGGACCAGACGCTGACCCTCGGGGTGGTGAGCGCCCTGAACCGGGAGATCGAGTCCTTCAACAGCCGCACCATCCGCGGCGTGGTGCAGACGGACGCGGCGATCAACCCCGGCAACTCCGGCGGCCCGCTGCTCGATTCGGCCGGCCGTCTGATCGGCGTGAACACGCAGATCGCCAGCCCCAGCGGTGCCAGTGCCGGCATCGGCTTCGCCATTCCGGTGGACGAGGTCAACCGGGTGGTGCCGCGGCTGATCCGCGACGGGCGCATCGTGCGTCCGGCGCTGGGGGTCACCTCCGGCCCGCCGTCGCTGAACCGCACGCTTCAGCTGCCCGAGGGCGTGGCGGTGCTGCAGCTCGCCCCCAACGGCGCGGCGGCGCGGGCCGGCCTGCTGCCCTTCCGCCGTGGCCGCGACGGCGGGGTGATGGGCGGGGACGTCATCACCTCGCTCGATGGCCAGCCGGTCAAGGACCTGGACGACGTGCTCAACCTGCTCGAGCAGCGCCAGCCCGGCGATGCGGTGACGCTGGGGGTGTGGCGTGCCGGCCAGACGCGCCAGGTCCGGGCGACGCTGGGGGCCGGCGAATGACGCGCCCCGCTCGCAGCGGCCTCGACACGGATCAGGTCGACACCCTGTGCACCCACCTGCCGTTGCAGCGGGAGGACTCGGCCGTGGCGCCCTCCATTCCCTGGAGCGCCACCTTCGTCGCCGAGGACGCGCAGGACTTCGCCCGCATGGCCTCGCAGCCGCGCCACCCGCGCTACTACACCCGCTACGGCAACCCGCTGCATGAGCAGCTGGCTGCGCAGGTGACCTCGCTCGAGGCCCGCGACGCACCGGGCGGCACCGCTGCGCACGCCGGTCTGGTGAGCGCCTCGGGCATGGGCGCGATCAGCACCGTGCTGCTGGGGCTGCTGCGCGCGGGCGACCATGTCGTGGCGCAGACCAACCACTACATGGCCACCGCCAAGTGCTTCAGCGAACTGCTGCCCAGGCTGGGCGTGCGCTGTACGCTGGTGGACCAGACCGACCTGTCTGCCTTCGAGGCGGCGATGACGCCCGAGACCCGGCTGGTGATGCTGGAGACGCCAGTCAATCCGACCTGCGCGGTGACGGACCTGCGTGCCGTGGCGGCGCTGGCGCATTCGCGTGGCGCGGTGAGCGTGTGCGACAACACCTTCGCCTCGCCGATCAACCAGCAGCCCCTGGCGCTCGGGGTGGATGTGGTGGTCCACAGCGCCACCAAGTACCTCAGTGGTCACCACGATGCGATGGCCGGCGTCGTCGTGGCCTCGCAGGGGCTGATCGAGCGCCTGTGGCCCACGCAGATCTGCCTGGGGGCGGTGCTCTCGCCGATGGACAGCTTCCTGGTGCTGCGGGGTCTTCGCACGCTGGCGCTGCGGGTGCGCCAGCACAACCGCATCGCCCTGGAACTGGCGTCCTTCCTCGAGCAGCACCCCAAGGTCGAGCGGGTGCTCTATCCCGGCCTGCCCTCGCACCCGCAGCATGCGCTGGCGGCGTCTCAGATGAGCGGCTTCGGCGGCGTGATGAACCTGATGATCGCGGGCGACTACGCCGCGACCCAGCGTTTCGTGCAGGCCTTGCGGCTGCCCGCCCAGGCGGTCAGCCTGGGGGGCGTGGAAAGCCTGGTCGTGCACGCCGCGGCCATGTGGGGCGGCACGCTGAACGACGCCGAACTGGCCGTGGCCGGCATCGCGCCCAACAGCGTGCGCCTGTCGGTGGGCGTCGAGGCGGCCGAAGACCTCCGAGCCGACCTGGAACAGGCCCTGCGCTCGGTCTGACGCCGCGGTGCTCCGGGGCCTTTGCAGGCCTCGCGAACCGGACCGCCGCCGGCCCGGGCCCCACCAGGAAGTCCAAACGTGCCGAATTGCCCAGGCGCTGCCATCCACAGCGTCCGCGGGCATCGGACCTGCCTGCCTGCCGGCACGGTGTGCGTGCGTGGCAATTGAAATCCACCGGCTTCAGGCTGAATACTGGAATCAGCGTTTCCAGTATCGGGTGGCAATTTTTAAAGGACTCGGTGAAACCAGGCGATCTATCTCGAAAACGCATGCGGACCGGGTTTTCCGATATTGGTGTGACGAACTTCACGGAGCCCGCACCGCAGCCCGGGCGGACAGGTCGTGCTGCCGATATCCATCGGGGTTGTGCCTGCCCGTGATGGGCGTCCACCAGGCCGTCGGTTCCGAGTGTGCGACGGCGCACGGAATGCCGGCCAGCGTGACCGGTGGTTGCTATTCACCCCTGCTGCGCCACAGGCCCATCCCGTATGCTCATTGCCGCAAGTCCCGCTACTGTTTCCACCATTGCGTCAAACCCGTGAATATGTCTCGAAATATCCCCCGCGCAGTCCTCGTGGGCGAGGAATCCCTGCTGGTGCAGTGTGCCCAGGCGTGGACGGACCGCGGCTTCGAGATCGAGGTGCTGGTCAGCGCGCTGCCGGCGGCGCGGCAGTGGGCCGCCTCGCACGGCGTGCGGTGGGTGGAGACGGTGGACGGCCTGGCCGGTGCGGCGCCAGGCGCTGTGGATTTCCTGCTGTCCATCACCAACCTGCAGATCCTGCCGCCGGCCTTGCTGGCCTTGCCTCGCCGCGCGGCGATCAACTTCCACGACGGGCCCCTGCCGGCCTACGGTGGCCTGAACACCCCGGTGTGGGCCCTCGTCAATGGCGAAACCCGGCACGGCATCACCTGGCACCGCATGACCGAAGCGGTCGACCGGGGGGCCATCCTCGTCGAGCGATCGCTGGACATCGACGCCGAGGAAACCGCGCTGTCGCTGAATACCAAGTGCTTCGCGGCGGCCATCGACGCCTTCGACGAGCTGATGGGTCTGATCGAGCGGGACGACCTGCAGGGCGTGGCGCAGTCGGGCCCGATCGGCCGCCTCTACAGCCGCCGCGACCGGCCCGATGCGCTGCTCGATCCGGCGGGCGCTGCTGCATCGGCGACCCGGCTGGTGCGGGCGCTGGACTTCGGCAGCTATGCCAACCCGGTGGCTTCTGCGCTGCTGTGGCTGGGCGAGGGGCGGCTGTGCACGGTGGGTGAGGCCCAGCCGGCGCCTGACGCGCCAGGGGCCGAGCCGGGCACCGTGCTGGCCGCCGAAGCCGATTCGCTCACCGTGGCCTTCGGCGACGGCGCGCTGACGCTGGCACGGCTTCGCGACCTGCAGGGCGGGCCGCTGACGGCCGCGGACTGCCTGGCCCTGGCGGGTCTGCGGCCGGACCTTCCCGGCCAGCGCCTGCCGCTGCTCGGCGCCGCGGACCGCGAGGCCCTGGCCAGCGGCATGCGCCAGGCCGCCGGCCTGGAGGCCCTGTGGACCCGCCGCCTGCGCCAGGCCGAGCCGCTCGACCTGCCGCTGGTCGATCGCACCCGCCCGGCGGGCGGTGGGGCGATGAGCGAGCAGGCCTGGCCGCTCGATGCAGCGCAGGCCCAGGCGCTGCGCTTGGCCGCTGGCGTGGGGCCCGAAGCCGCGCTGGCACCGCTGGTGGCGGCCAGCTGGCTGGTCCTGCTGGGTCGCCTGGCCGACAAGAGCCGCTTCGACATCGGCCTGGATGCTTCGGGGGGGACGGCCCTCCGACCGAACCTGGCGGGCTTCTTCGCGCTGCAGCTGCCCTTGCCGGTGGCGCTCGACTGGAGCGCGCCCTTCTCCGCCGTGCTCGGGCCGCTGCGGGCCGAGCTCGACCGGCTTCAGGCCGCAGCGGCATGTCCGGCCGACCTCGCGCTGCGCCGTCCTGACCTTCGCGGCACGCCCGCAGCCACGGGCTGGTCGGTGAGCCTGGCCGTCGGTGGCGATGCCCTGCCGCCGCGCCCGGCGACGGGGCTGGAGTTCGAGATCCGCGTGGCCGCGGACGGTCGCAGCGTCATGCTCCGGCACGACGCCTCCCGGCTCGATGCACAGGCCCTGCGGTCCTATGCCGAGGCCTGGCAGGCGCTGCTGGCCGCGCTCGGCGCGGCGCCCCAGGCGCCGATCGGACGCCTGTCGCTGCTGGGTTCCGAGCGCCTGCACGAAGTGCTCGAGACCTGGAACCCCGCCGACGACGCCAGCGTCGCGCTCGACCGCGCCTTGCCGGCCTGGTTCGACGACCAGGCCCGGCGCACCCCCGAGCAGGTGGCCGTCCGGTGCGCGGACGCTGAACTGAGCTACGACGCGCTGCGCCGCCGCGCCAACCAGCTGGCCCATCGCCTGATCGCCCTGGGCGTGGGCCCGGACACGCTGGTCGGCCTCTACATGACCCGCAGCGTCGATCTGATGGTGGCCGCGGTGGCCGTGCACAAGGCGGGCGGCGCCTATGTGCCGCTGGACCCGCTGTACCCGGCCGATCGCATCGCCTTCATGGTCGAGGACGCGCGGCTGCCGGTGCTGCTCACCCAGCAGGCCCTGCTCGACGAGCTGCCGCCGCACCGGGCCGAGGTGCTGTGCGTCGATGCCGACTGGCCGACGGTGGCCGGTCTGTCCGACGAGGCCCCGCCGGTGCGCGCGCGGCCCGAGCACCTGGCCTACGTGATCTACACCTCGGGCTCCACCGGTCGCCCCAAGGGCGTGATGGTCGAGCACCGCAACGTGGTGAACTTCTTCGCCGGCATCGACCGCCGGTTGGGCGACATCCCGGGGCGGGTGTGGCTGGCCGTGACCAGCCTGTCCTTCGACATCTCGGTGCTCGAGCTGTTCTGGACGCTCACCCGCGGCTTCACCGTCATCATGAGCTCCGAGGACACCCGGGCCACCGCTGGCGTCGAACGCGGCGCGGCCGCCGCCCGGCCGCTCGATTTCAGCCTCTTCTACTTCTCCAGCGACGAGGCCGAGCGCGGCGCCGACAAGTACCGGCTGCTGATGGAAGGCGCCCGCTACGCCGACCGCCACGGCTTCTCGGCCGTGTGGACGCCCGAGCGCCACTTCCACGCCTTCGGCGGGCTTTACCCCAACCCGTCGGTGACCAGCGCGGCGGTGGCGGCCATCACGCAGCGGGTGAAGATCCGCTCGGGCAGCGTGGTGCTGCCGCTGCACCACCCGGCGCGCATCGCCGAGGAATGGTCGGTGGTGGACAACCTGTCCAATGGTCGCGTGGGCCTGTCCTTCGCGTCGGGCTGGCAACCCAACGACTTCACCCTGAAGCCGGAGAACTTCCGCAACAACAAGCAGGTGCTGCTCGATGGCATCGAGACGGTGCGGCGCCTGTGGCGCGGCGAGTCGGTGGAGTTCCCCGGCGCGCTGGGCGAGCCGGTGGCCATCCGCACGCTGCCCCGGCCCGTCCAGGCCGAGCTGCCGGTGTGGGTGACCTCGGCCGGCAATGCCGAGACCTTCCGTGCGGCCGGCCGCCTGGGCGCCAACGTGCTGACCCACCTGCTGGGACAGACGGTGGACGAGCTGGCCGACAAGATCGCCGCCTACCGGGACGCGCGCCGCGAGGCGGGTTTCGCCGGCGACGGTCATGTGTCGCTGATGCTGCACAGCTTCGTCGCGCCCGACCTCGCCTTCGTGCGCGAGACGGTCCGACGCCCGCTGATCGAATACCTGCGCAGTTCGGTGAGCCTGGTCAAGCAGTACGCCTGGTCCTTCCCGGCCTTCAAGCGCCGCGAGGGCATGGACACCTCGGCCGACAGCGTGGACCTGCAGAGCCTGTCCACCGAGGAGATGGATGCGCTGCTCGAGCATTCCTTCGAACGCTACTTCGACACCAGCGGGCTCTTCGGCACGCCCGAGAGCTGCCTGGCGCTGGTCGACCGCATCAAGGCCGTGGGGGTGGACGAGGTCGCCTGCCTGATCGACTTCGGCGTGGCCAGCGACACGGTGCTGGCCCACCTGCCGCACCTGAACCGGCTGCGCAAGCTGGCCACGCCGACGCCGGCCAGCGCCGTCGACCACTCGGTGCCCGCGCTGCTGGCCCGCCACCCGGTGACCCACCTGCAGTGCACGCCGTCGATGGCCCGGCTGCTGGCCGACAACGAACACACCCGGGCCGGCTTTGCCCGGCTGCAGTGCATGATGGTCGGCGGCGAGGCCTTCCCGGTGCCGCTGGCTGCCGACTTGCAGCGGCTGATGCCCGCCGAGGGTCGACTCTTCAACATGTACGGACCCACCGAGACCACGATCTGGTCGGCCGTGCAGGAGGTGAAGTCGGTGGACGGGGGCATTCCGCTGGGCCAGCCGCTGGTGAACCAGCAGCTTCGCGTGCTCGACACCCGCCAGCAGCCGCTGCCGCCGGGCTTTCCGGGCGAACTGGTGATCGGCGGCAAGGGCGTGGTGCGGGGCTACCTGAACCGGCCCGAACTCACCGCCGAACGCTTCCTGCCCGATGGGCTGCGCCCGGGCTCGGGCTCGGGGTCGGCGCGCTTCTATCGCACCGGTGACCTGGTGCGCAACCGCCGCGACGGCGCGGTGGAGTTCCTCGGCCGCCTGGACCACCAGGTGAAGGTGCGCGGCTACCGCATCGAGCTCGGCGAGATCGAATCGGCGCTGCTGGCCTTCCCGGGTGTGGCCGAGGCGGTGGTCGTGGCCCGGGAGGACACGCCGGGCGATGTCCGCCTGGTGGGCTACTGGGTGGCGGCGGGCTCGGTGGCCGCGGTGGATGCGGCCGCGCTGCGGTCCGCGCTGCGCGAGCGCCTGCCCGAGTTCATGGTGCCCGCCCACCTGGTGGCGCTGCCGGCGCTGCCCCAGACGCCCAACGGCAAGATCGACCGCAAGGCGCTGCCGCCGCCCCAGGGCGCGGTGGCCGCCGCGGCCGGCGGCACCGCCGGCGAAGCGGCGGCCTATCAGGCCCCCGCCGGCGACCTGGAGCAGACCATCGCCGAAGTCTGGCGCGACGTGCTCAAGCTCGCCCAGGTGGGCGTGCGCGACAACTTCTTCGACCTGGGCGGGCATTCGCTGCTGGCCGTGCAGGCCCACCGGCGGCTGCGCGAAGCGTTACAGGTCGATCTGGCGATCACGGATATCTTCCGCTTTCCCACCATCGAGGCGTTGAGCCGTTTCCTCGGTCAGGGCCCGCAGCCGGCCGCTGCCGCCGCCGGCCTTGAACGGGCGGCCGGTCGGCGCGCGGCGCTGCAGCGCCGCCAGGGCGCGCGGCCTGCCGTTCCCACCCGCGCCTGAGTCCGCCTTGCCCACCGAGCCGCAACCCGTCCGGTAGCCGAAACCCGCCCTTGAAGCACCCCCAGAACGAGACCTGCGTGGCTCCCACCCCGCAGCGCAACACCGCATGAGCGAAGGCATCCCGAGCGACAGCTTCGACACCGACATCGCCGTGGTCGGCATGGCCGGCCGCTTCGCGGGCGCAGCCGACCTGGCCACCTACTGGCGCCACCTGCGCGACGGGGTCGAGTCCATCGAGACCTTCACCGACGAGCAGCTGCTGGCCGCCGGCGTCGACCCGGCCCTCGTCGCCGATCCGGCCTATGTCAAGCGGGGCGCGGTGTTGCCCGACATGGAGGGCTTCGACGCGCCCTTCTTCGGCTTGAACCCGCGGGAGGGGTCCATCATGGACCCGCAGCACCGGCACTTCCTCGAGTGCGCCTGGGAGGCGCTGGAGGACGCGGGCCACATGCCCGAACGCTTCGAGGGTTCGATCGGCGTGTTCGGGGGCTCCGGCCACAACGCGTACATGCCCTACAACCTGCTGACCAACCCGAAGCTGATGCGTTCGGTCGGCTTCTTCCTGGTGCGGCACACCGGCAACGACAATGACTTCCTCACCACCCGGGTGTCCTATGCGCTGAACCTGCGCGGGCCGAGCGTGAACGTGCAGACCGCGTGCTCG
>JAIYCR010000052.1 GCA_027487905.1 Rubrivivax sp.
AGCACGAAGTGCGTCAGCAGACCCACCGGACGGCCGGTGGCGCCCTTGTCGGCACCGCCTTTCCACGCGGTGCCGGCAATGTCCAGGTGGGCCCACCGGTAGGCGCCGGTGAAGCGCTTCAGGAACATCGCCGCAGTGATGGCGCCACCCATGCGGCCGCCGATGTTGGCCACGTCGGCGAAATTGCTCTTCAGGCCCTCGGCGTACTCGTCGTCCAGCGGCATGCGCCAGCAGGTGTCCTGGGCCTGCTGCCCGGCCGCCAGCAGCGCGGCACTCAGGTCGTCGTCGGCGGTGAACAGTCCGCTGTGCTGAGCGCCCAGGGCCACCACGCAGGCGCCGGTGAGCGTGGCCACGTCGACCACGGCGCGCGGCTTGAAGCGCTCGGCGTAGGTCAGCGCATCGCACAGGATGAGCCGGCCTTCGGCATCGGTGTTGAGGATCTCGATGGTCTGGCCCGACAGGCTGGTGACCACGTCGCCCGGCTTGACTGCCCGGCCATCAGGCATGTTCTCGCAGCTGGGAATCAGCGCCACCACATTGATCGCCGGCTTGAGCTCGGCCACCGCGCGCAACGTGCCCAGCACGCTGGCCGCGCCGCCCATGTCGAACTTCATCTCGTCCATCTCGGCGCCGGGCTTGAGCGAGATGCCGCCGGTGTCGAAGGTGATGCCCTTGCCCACCAGCACCAGGGGCGCCTCGGCGGCGGGGGCGCCCTGGTAACGCAGCACGATGAAGCGCGGGGGCTCCTCCGAACCCTGCGACACCGCCAGGAAACTGCCCATGCCCGCTTTCTCGATGGCCTTGCGGTCCAGGATCTCGGCCTTCAGCCCGTGCTGGCGGGCGAGCTTGCGGGCGAGCTCGGCCAGATGGCGCGGCGTCGCGTGGTTGCCCGGGCGGTTCGCGCACTCGCGCGCCAGCTCGATGCCCGCAGCCAGCGCCAGGCCGGTGCGGATGCCCGCCAGCGCCCCCGCCGCTTCGGCCTCGTCGCCGCACACCAGAACGCCCTGCTCCAGCGTGGGCGCCGCGGGCGCCGACGGCTTGGTGTGTCGATAGACGTAGGTGGCGTCGGCCAGCGCGAGCACCGCCGCCTGGGCGTGCGCTGCCAGCAGCACCCTGTCCGCCGCTTCGGCGGTGCCGCAGGCCCGGGCGATGTGCACCGTGCGGGCGCCCAGCGGACGCAGCAGCTTCAACGCCGAAGCCACCGCGGCGCGGAAGGCCTTGGGGCTGGCGTCGGCGGCGGCACTCACCACCAGCCGCCGCGCGGCGAGCCCGGCCGGGCGGTGCACGTACCAGGTGCGGCCGGCCTTGGGTTCGAAGTCGCCGTCGTGCCGGGCAGCGGCCAGCAGGTCGGCGGTGGCCTCGTCGAGTCCGGCGGCCGAGGCCTCGCCGCACAGCACGAGGACCAGGGCGTCGGCCTTCAGGCGCGACAGGGTGGCAAGGGTGTGGGTCTGCTGGGTGAAGTCCATAATCGATTGGTCCAAGATATCGAATCATGTTATTTGATTCCACCCTGAGGAAAGACCTCGCGCGCAACTTCGCCGCGACGCTGGTCGTCATCCTCACCATCGTGATCACCCTCTTCCTGATCCGCACGCTGGGACAGGCGGCTGGGGGCCGGGTGTCGCCGCAGGATGTGGCGCTCCTGCTGGGCTACACGGCGCTCGGCCACCTGCCCACGATGCTGGCGCTGTCGCTGTTCATCGCGGTGGTCAGCACGTTCTCGCGCATGCACCGCGACAGCGAGATGGTGGTGTGGTTCGCCAGCGGCGTGTCGCTGGTCCGCTTCGTGCGCCCGGTGCTGCGAATGGCCTGGCCGGTGCTGGTGGTGGTGGTCGTGCTGGCGCTCTTCGTCTGGCCGTGGGTGAACCGGCAGAAGGTGGAGATGGTCGACCGCTTCGAGCGCCGCTCCGACCTCGCCCGCGTGGCGCCCGGCAAGTTCCAGTCGTCGGGAGACGGCAGCCGCGTGTTCTTCACCGAGCGCGGCGACGACGACGGCAGCACCGGACGCAATGTGTTCATCCTCACGCGGACGCAGACGGCCGAGTCGGTCACCTCCGCAGGAACCGGCCGCATCGAATACGTGGGCGACGACCGCTACCTCGTGCTGTCCAAGGGCCAGCGCAACGAGCAGCGCCTGCAAGGGGGCGGTGCGTCCATCGCCGGTTTCGACGAATACCGGGTGCTGGTGGGTGAACGGCTGTCCACGCGCACCGACGCGCTGCCTGCGGTGGCACGGCGCACCATCGAGCTGCTGCGCGACGGCAGCGCGCGCGCGCAGGGCGAACTCGCCTGGCGCTTCGGGCTCGCGCTGGGGGCGGTGAACCTGTGCCTGCTGGGCATTCCGCTGGCCCGCTCGAGCCCGCGGCGGCCAAGCAACTGGGGGCTGCTCTTCGCGCTGCTGGCCTTCGTCGTGTACTACAACCTCATCAACCTGACCGAAGCCTGGGTCGCCAGCGGCTCCCTGGGCGTGGTGCAGGCGCTGGCCGCGGTGCACGGCACGGCGCTGGTTCTGGCCCTGGTGCTGCTCAGCCGCTCCGGTCGCATGGGTGGCTGGCCCCGGCTGCGGCGGCCCGGTGCCCGGGCAGCGATGGCCGGTCCGGGCGGTCCTGCCGAGGCGGCGAGGCCATGAGGAACGTCCGCCGACTGCTGCACGCCGACGTCATCGCGTCGGTGTGCTTCGTGGCGCTGGCCTTCCTGGCCCTGTTCTTCTTCCTCGATTTCGTCGAGGAACTGCGCAAGGTCGGTCGCGGCAGCTACACGTTGCTGGACGCGCTGGTGTCCTGCCTGCTCGAAGTGCCCGGGCACCTGTACGAGCTGGCGCCGATCGCCGTTCTCATCGGCTCGATCTACGCGCTGTCGCGGCTTGCCCAGTCGTCGGAGTTCACCATCCTGCGCACCAGCGGCCTGGGGCCGGGGCGGGCCCTGCTGATGCTCGCGCAAGTCGGGCTGGCCTTCACGCTGATCACCTTCCTGGTCGGCGACGTGGTCGCGCCGATCACCGAGCGCCAGGGTGCGCAGCTGCAGGCCACGCAGGCCGGCGGCTACGGGCTGGGGCGGGGCGGCGCCTGGCTGAAGGAGCGGCGCCAGGGCGAGCACGGCCCGATCAGCGTGTCGGTCAACGTGGCCGCCGCCACCGGCGACGGCCAGCTCCATGGCATCCGAATCTTCGAGTTCGACGCCGACGGACGCCTGGTCACCCGCATCGGCGCGAAGACCGCCCGCATCGCCCGGGACGGCCACTGGACGCTGCTGGGCGTGGAACGCATCGAGTGGCCCCGCGCGGATGCAGGCACCGATGCAAGTCCAGGCGCGGCTTCCGCACGCGTTACCCCGGGCGCTCCGGCCAGCCCTCCACCCCCGCGCGTGCTGCGCGAGTCGCTGGAGTCGCTCGACTGGCAGACCTCGCTGCAAGCCGGCGTGGTGGCCGCAGCGGTGATGCCGGAGAAGACGATGAGCACGCTGGAGCTCTTCCGCTACATCGGCCACCTGTCGCGCAACGAGCAGGCGGCGCAGAGCCACGAGATCGCCTTCTGGCGCCGCGCCCTCTACCCCTTCGCCTGCCTGGTGATGGTGGCGCTGGCCCTGCCCTTCGCCTATCTGCACGCGCGCGCCGGCGGCATCAGCCTGAAGGTCTTCGGCGGCATCATGCTGGGCATCGGCTTCGTGCTGCTCAACAACGTGGCCGCCCACCTGGGCCTGCTGCGCAACTGGACCCCCTGGATCGTGGCCTCCACGCCCAGCCTGCTGTTCCTCGGCCTGTCGCTCGTCGCCTTCGCCTGGCTCGTGCGCTTTCGCTGACCCCTCGCGCTGACCTGCCCCGCCGATGCAACCCGACCCTCCCGACGCTTGCAGCCCCTTGATCAGCGACAACGCCGGCGCCACCGCCGGCGATGCCGAATCGCCGGCTTCCTTGCCGGCCAGCACCCCGGGCGCCCTTCGCGGTCTGCTGCTCTTCGCCCATGGCGCGCGGGACCCGAACTGGGCCCGCCCCTTCCAGGCCGTGGCCGAGCAGGTCGCCGCGGCGGAGCCACAGGTGCAGGTGCGCCTGGCCTTCCTCGAGTTCATGAGCCCCGACCTGGTGCAGGCCGGCGACGAGCTTGCGCTCGCCGGCTGCCGCCAGGTGGATGTGCTGCCGCTCTTCCTCGGGGCGGGTGGCCATGTGCGCAAGGACCTGCCGGCCTTGATGGAGCGCCTGCGCGACGCGCACCCGGCGGTCCGCTGGGGCCTCAGGCGGGCCATCGGCGAGGAGCCGCGGGTCGTCCGGGCGATGGCCGAGGCCGCGCTGCAGGTGCCGGCGCCATGAACCTGCACCAGCTGCGCTTCGTGCTCGAGGCGGCCCGGCGCAACCTCAACCTCACCGAGACCGCCAAGGCCCTGTACACCTCGCAGCCGGGCATCTCCAAGGCCATCCTGGAGCTCGAGGACGAACTGGGCATCGACGTCTTCGTGCGCCATGGCAAGCGCCTGCGCAGCATCACCGAGCCAGGCAAGCAGGTGCTGGCCAGCGTCGAGGTGATCATGCGAGAGATCCACAACCTCAAGCGCATCGGCGACGAGTTCAGCAAGCAAGACGCCGGAACCCTGTCGATCGCCACCACCCACAGCCAGGCCCGCTACTTCCTGCCCGGCCCCATCGCGCGGCTGCGCGAGCAGTTCCCCAAGGTGACGATCAGCCTGCACCAGGGCTCGCCCAGCCAGGTGGCGCGCATGGTGCTCGACGACGTGGCCGATATGGGCCTGGCCACCGAAGCCCTGTCCGACTTCAGCGGGCTGGCCACGCTGCCCTGCTACGAATGGCAGCACGCTCTGGTGATGCCGGCCGACCACCCGCTGGCCCGGCTGGAGCGCCCGACGCTGCAGGACGTCGCGGCCCATCCGCTGGTGCTCTACCACGCGTCGTTCAGCGGCCGCACGCGCATCGACCAGGCCTTCGCCGCCCAGGGGCTGCGGCCCCAGGTGGTGCTCGAGGCCATCGACGCCGATGTCATCAAGACCTACGTCCGGCTGGGCCTGGGCGTGGGCATCGTGGCCGAGCAGGCGACCGCTGACGAGCAGGGCGGAGCCGGGCTGGCTTCGCGACCCGCCGGCCACCTCTTCGGCCGCAACGTCACCCGCATGGCCTTCAAGCGGGGCGCCTACCTGCGCAGCTTCGTGTTCGACTTCGCGCAGATGCTGTCCGACCGGCTCGACCGCGAGCTCATCGCCCGAACGGTGGCCGCCGCGGCTCAGGGCGGCAGCCCCGAGGCGGGCCCGGTCGGCCACCCCGAACCCGATCCCGGCCTGTGAACGGCCCCTGCGCCGTACCCACGCCACCGCAGCCCCCGACCGACTTGGCAGCACCCTTCATGAACGCAAGCGCTCTCGACACCCCCGCCCGCGCCCCCTGGCTGCCCCCCAGCCGCCTGCCGCAGGTCGGCACCACCATCTTCACCGTGATGTCCGCGCTGGCCGCGGAACACGGCGCGGTGAACCTGGGCCAGGGCTTCCCCGATTTCGACTGCGACCCCGCCCTGGTCGATGCGGTGACCCAGGCGATGCAGCGCGGGCTGAACCAATACCCGCCGATGGCCGGCGTGGCCAGCCTGCGCGAGGCCATGGCCGACAAGCTCGACAGGCTCTACGGGCGTCGCTACGACCCGGCCACCGAGATCACCGTGACAGCCGGGGCCACGCAGGCCATCCTCACCGCCATCCTGGCCGTGGTGCATCCGGGCGACGAGGTCATCGTGCTGGACCCGTGCTACGACAGCTACGACCCCAACATCGTGCTGGCCGGCGGGCGGGCCGTCCACGTGCCGCTGACGCCGGGCAGCTTCCGCCCCGACTTCGATCGCATCGCCGCGGCCATCACGCCGCGCACCCGGGCGCTCATCGTCAACTCGCCGCACAACCCGAGCGCCACCGTCTGGACGGCAGCGGAGATGCAGCGCCTGGCCGCGCTGCTGCGCGGCACCTCGGTGATCCTGATCAGCGACGAGGTCTACGAGCACATGGTCTTCGACGGCGCACCGCATGTGTCCGCCGCCAGCATCCCCGAACTGGCCGAGCGCGCCTTCGTGGTCAGCAGCTTCGGCAAGACCTACCACGTGACCGGCTGGAAGGTGGGCACCGTGGCCGCCCCGGCAGCGCTGAGCGCCGAGTTCCGCAAGGTCCACCAGTTCAACGTCTTCACGGTGAATACGCCGGTGCAGCATGCGCTGGCCGCGCACCTGGCGCGCGTGGAGGCTTATGAAGGGCTGCCGGCCTTCTACCAGCGCAAGCGCGACCGCTTCCGCGCCGGCGTGGCCGCGGCCACCCGGCTTCGGCTGCTGCCCAGCCAGGGCAGCTACTTCCAGTGCGTGGACATCCGCGGCGTCAGCGATGAACCCGAGGACGCCTTCTGCCGCAGGCTCACCCGGGAACTGGGCGTGGCGGCCATCCCGCTGTCGGCCTTCTATGCCGACGGCTTCGACCAGGGCGTGGTGCGCTTCTGCTTCGCCAAGCGCGACGAGACGCTGGACCTGGCCATCGAGCGGCTGGCGCGTCTTTGAGGTCTGCAGCCAGCGGCACGCCCGGCGGTGCGCCGGGCCGGTGGGCTCACTCCGGCTTGCGACGGGTGGGCGGCGGCGTGTTGGTGTTGATGAAGCCGCTGGAATCGAAGGAGAAGTCGGTCTCGTAGCGGGAGCGACGGTCCAGTTCGGTGCTGGTGTCCAGACCCTCACCCGCCGATGGGCCGAGGCGGGATGGCGCGCCGGGGAAATCGAGATCGCGGGTGTCCCGACGCGGCGCACCCCCGGTGCCCAGCGGCCCGAGGCCCGACTCGTTCAGCGGCAGCAGAAGGTCCACGCTGTCCGGATGCTGCCGCTCGGCGATGTCGCGGGCCACCGAATAGAGGAAGAGAACCTCGCGGTAGGCCGGCAGCTCATAGGTGCCCACATCCTCCTCCTGCCGCAGCAGGGAGCTTTCGAGCACTTCCATCGCAGCCAGCGGGTCGGGCCAGACGGCCTGCAGCCGCTGCAGGGCCGCGGGGTAGTCCTCCAGCGCACGGCCGTGGGTGAGGTCCTTGCCCCATTCGGGGGCATAGGCGTTGAAGCGGCGGTTGAAGCGCTCGCGGATGCGCTCGTAGGCGTCGCGATCGTCTCGGCGGCGGTAGATCTCCAGCAGCTTCAGGTAAGGCAGCGGCGTGGCGCCGCCGGTGCTGCGCAGGTGCCCCATCAGCACGTCGATGGCGGCGTCGTCCTGGCCGAGCACGACGAAGAACTCGGCCTGCTGTTCCAGGTCGATCAGCTCCTCGACGGTGACCTCGCGCCGGGCCTCGGCCACCGCAGGCAGCGGTACCGGGGCGCTCACCCGCCGCCTTTCCTCCAGGCCGCGAAAGCCCAGTGAACTGGTGGCGCCGCCGGCAAAGCCGGTGGCGGCGGCCGGCTGCGTGCTCAGCGTGTGCTCGGGCATGCGGCTTTCCGGCTCCACCGTCAGCGGCGCCAGCAGCTCGGAATCGGGCACCGACCCGACCGACACGGAGGTGGTCGGCGGCTCCACGACGGGCGCACTCGGCGCCTCCTGGGCTGTCGACGACGCCTGCCACCAGCCACGCTCGCGCTGGACCTTGCGCAGCCGGGCGATGGCAAGCAGAAGGCCGAGCGACAGTACGGCCACCGCGGCGATCAGCGCGTAGACGACCGGGTTGTGCAGGCGCTCGGCTTCGGCCTGAGCCACGCGGGCCTTGAGCACGGCCACCGACTGCTGGGTGGCTAGGGCCTCGGCGCGCAGCGCGTTCAGGCTCTGCTCCAGCGCCTTGAGCGCCGCATCCTCGGCGGCACGGGCCTCGGAGACAGGCGCTGAGGCCGATGCATCGGCCGTGGCGGCAACCGCTGGGGACGGCGCGACAGCTCCGGCACTCCCCCCGACGACGGCCGCAGCGCCGGCACCGCCGGACCCTTCGGTACCCGCCCCGCCACGGGCTGCGGATGCAGCCGCAGCCGTCGGGCGGACGGGTTCGACCGGGTCCAGGCGCAGCCGCGGGCCCGCAGCCTCCCGGGCGGGCGCATTGCGCGGGGTGGCAGCGCGCCGCTCTTCGCGCGGGTCGCGCTCGCCGGGCGCCACCGCGGTGCGTTCGACGCGCGGGCGAACCGGCGCCGCCGCTCGGGCCGCCCGATCGGGCGTCGCCGCAGGGCGGGCGGACGCCTCACCGGACGAAGCCGGTGAAGCCGAGGTGCCTGTCGGGACGCCGCCCGCCGGCGCGGCGCCCGGCCCGATCCCGGCCGCGCCGGCCGAGGAGGCGATGGATGCGGCGGAGGCATCGTTCGGGCTGGTGCCCGGCAGGCTGGCGGTGGCGGGGGTGCCGCTCATCGGCGCGGCGACCGGTGCCGCCTGCGCCAGCGAGATACCGGGGGGATCGACGAAGGCGACGAAGCTGCGCGACAGCTGCATCGGGCAGCCGGCCTTCAGCGTCACGGTGACCACGGGCTCGTCCACCGGCACGGTGGTGCGAACCCGAACGCGGCGCTCGGCGCCGCCGCCTTCCACCGACACCCGCACGGCCAGCGACGGCAGCATGCGGTCGCCCAGGTTGACGTCGGCCTGTATGCAGTCGGCGCTCAGCGTCTCGTCGCCGTCCAGGCGGATCACCGCGCTGAAATCGAGCGCCTGACCCAGCACGGAGTTGTTCGCCGTGCGGGTGATGCCCATGGCCTGCGCCGACGGGCTGGCCATCCAGGGGATCAATGCCAGCGCGAGGGCTGCGGACGCGGAACGCATGTCGGGGTGGCGACGGAACCTGGTTGTTCGAGTTGAAAGCCGCGGGCACTCTAGCACGCGACCCTGCCCGAAGGCTTGCAGCCGAAGGCCGCGCACCGTGATCAATCCCGGTAGCTGGCGTCCTCGCGGTCCAGGCGGCGCAGCAGCCCCGGCCACGCCAGCGCGCCGGCGCCCAGGCCGCGGGTGGCGACCCGGGCCTGCTCCGTCGCGGTCTCGATGATCGACGGCGGCACCTCCACCAGCCGTCCGCCGCCGGACTGCGCCCGGATCTGGATGCTGCACACCGTCTCGAAGAAGTACATCGCCAGGAAGGCATCGGCCACGCTTCGCCCCACCGTCAGCAGGCCGTGGTTGCGCAGCATCAGGTAGTTCGCCTGGCCGAGGTCGGCCACCAGGCGGGGCTTCTCGTCGTCCCGGAGGGCGACGCCTTCGTAGTCGTGATACGCCAGGCTCGAGAGCACGAAGATCGACTGCTGGGACAGCGGCCGCACGCCATTGGCCTGCGCCGACACGGCCACGCCGTTCAGGCTGTGGGTGTGCAGCACGCACTGGGCATCGGGCCGCGCGGCGTGCACCGCGCTGTGGATGGTGAATCCGGCCGGGTTGACCGGATAGGGGGAATCGTCGAGCTTTTCGCCGTGGTGGTTCACCCGCACCAGGCTGGAGGCGGTGATCTCGTCGAAGGTCATGCCGTAGGGGTTGATCAGGAACACGTCCTGCTCGCCCGGCACCCGTGCGGAGATGTGCGTGAAGACGATGTCGTCCCAGCCGAAGCGGGCGACGAGCCGGTAGGCCGCGGCAAGGTCCACCCGCACCTGCCATTCATCGGGCGGGCAATCGGTGCGGGACGGTGGGCGAAGGGGAGTGACGGACATGGCATTGCGCTCCGGTTCGATGCGCCAGGGCCGGCGGACGAGGCCCGGCAAGCCGTCGATGCTCGCCCGACCGGTGCGCGGGTGAACAATAGGAAAACCCGCGGGTGCCTTTGTCGCCCGGGGGACAAGTCATGGACATCACGGTTCTTACAGTCGAAGAACGCCAATCGATCGATGAAGGCCCATGGTTCTCGAAGCTGTCGGCGGCGCTGCAGCAGGCCATCCTGCTGCGCTCCACCGTGCGCCGCGTGAACGACGGCGCCACCCTCACCACCCGTGGCAGCCCGGCCGACGAATGGTGCGGCGTCGCCCGGGGAGCGGTGCGGGTGAGTTCGGTCTCTCTGTCGGGCAAGCAGGTCACGCTCACCTATGCCGAGCCGGGCACCTGGTTCGGCGACATCGCCCTCTTCGATGGCCTGCCCCGAACCCACGACGCCCATGCGCACGGCGAGACCACGCTGGTGGTCGTGCGCAAGGGCGATTTCCGCGCCCTGCTGGCCGCCCATCCGGAGCTGTCCGAGGCGCTGCTGCACCTGAACTGCCGACGCCTGCGCTTGATGTTCGATGCCCTGGAAGACCTCAACACCCGCCCGCTGGCGGCGCGGCTCGCGCGTCAGCTGCTGCTGCTGGCGCGCAGCTACGGCGTCCAGGAGGGCGACGAGCTGCGCATCGGGCTGCAACTGGCGCAGGAAGACCTCGCCCAGTTGCTGGGCGCCTCGCGCCAGCGGGTGAACCAGGAGCTCAAGGCCCTGGAGCGTGCCGGCGTGCTGCGCGTGGAGCCGACGCGGCTGGTCATCCTCTCGCGTGACAAGCTGCTGAGCGCCACCGAACGTTGAGCCCGCCCTCCATGCAAGCATCGCAAGCCTCCGATCCGCACGCCATCGACACCGCCGCCCTGCAGGCCTGGCTCGAACCCCGCCTGGACGGCTTTCAGGGGCCGCTCACGGTGGAGAAGTTCAAGGGCGGACAGTCCAATCCGACCTACCGGCTGTCCACTTCGGGCGGTGCCTGGGTGATGCGCAGCAAGCCCGGTCCGGTGGCCCGGCTGCTGCCATCGGCGCACGCCATCGAGCGAGAGTTCCGCGTGATGCATGCGCTGGCCGGCTCCGAGGTGCCGGTGGCCCGGATGCACCTGCTGTGCGAGGACGAGTCGGTCATCGGCCGGGCCTTCTACCTGATGGAGCACGTGGACGGCCGCGTGCTCTGGGACCCTTCGCTGCCGGGCCTTGCGAACAGCGAGCGTGCGGCGATCTACGACGAGATGAACCGGGTGATCGCCGCGCTGCACCGCGTCGACCCTGCAGCCATCGGGCTTTCCGACTACGGCAAGCCGGGCAACTACTTCGAGCGCCAGATCGGCCGCTGGACCCGCCAGTACCAGGCCTCGCTCGGCCCGGGCCTGGAGCCCATCGAAGCCATGGCCCGGCTGATCGACTGGCTGCCCGCCCACATTCCGCCCAGCGCCCGCGACGAGGCCCGCGCGTCCATCGTGCACGGCGACTTCCGGCTGGACAACCTGATGTTCCACCCCACCGAGCCGCGGGTGCTGGCGGTTCTGGACTGGGAACTGTCCACCCTCGGGCATCCGATGGCCGACTTCAGCTACCACTGCATGAGCTGGCACATCCCGCCCGGTGCCTTCCGCGGCATCGGCGGCGTGGACATCGCCGCGCTGGGCATACCGGCCGAGGCCGACTACATCGAGCGCTATCTGCAGCGCCTGGACGGCGAAGCGCTCGACGCCCGCCGCGCCGCCGTGCGGGCCGACTGGAACTTCTACCTCGCCTACAACCTCTTCCGCATTGCCGCCATCCTGCAGGGCATTGCCCGCCGGGTGGTGGATGGCACCGCCTCCAGCGCACAGGCCCGCGCCGCCGGCGCCGGCGCCCGCCCGCTGGCCGACCTCGGCTGGTCTTTCGCGCAGCGCGCAGGCGCTTGAGGCGCGCTGCACCGCACCGCAAGGCCCCGCCCTTCCCCCGCACCGCCGATCCACCAGAACGAACCATCCACCGAGGAGACCCCTGCATGGACTTCAGCTATTCCGACCGCACCCAGGCCCTGCGCGAACGCGTGATCCGCTTCATGGACGCGCATGTGATGCCCGCCGAAGGCCGCTACTGGCAGGAGATCGACGAGAACACCCGCGCGGGTCGTCGCTGGACGCCGCTCGCCCTCATCGAGGGGCTCAAGGAGAAGGCACGCGCCGAGGGCCTGTGGAATCTCTTCCTGCCCGAAAGCCAGCTCGGCGCGGGCCTGTCCAACCAGGAGTACGCGCCGCTGGCGGAGATCATGGGCCGCGTGCCGTGGGCCAGCGAGTGCTTCAACTGCTCGGCACCCGACACCGGCAACATGGAGGTGCTGGTGCGCTACGGCACGCCCGAACAGCAGGAGCGCTGGCTGCAGCCGCTGCTGGCCGGGAAGATCCGCAGCGCCTTCGCGATGACCGAGCCTGCGGTGGCGTCGTCGGATGCCACCAACATCGAGTCGCGCATCGTGCGCGACGGCGACCACTACGTCATCAACGGCCGCAAGTGGTGGACGAGCGGCGCCGGCGACCCGCGCTGCGAAATCATGATCTTCATGGGCAAGACCGACCCGAACGGCCCGCGCCATTCGCAGCAGTCCATGATCCTCGTTCCCATGGCCACGCCGGGAGTGAAGGTGCTGCGACCGCTGCAGGTCTTCGGCTACGACGACGCGCCGCACGGCCACATGGAAGTCGACTTCCACGACGTGCGGGTGCCAGCCACGAACATGCTGCTCGGCGAGGGCCGCGGCTTCGAGATCGCCCAGGGGCGCCTGGGTCCGGGCCGCATCCACCACTGCATGCGCCTGATCGGCCTGGCCGAGCGGGCGCTGGAGCTGATGTGCCGCCGGGCCAGCAGCCGCACCGCCTTCGGCAAGACGGTGGCCCAGCAGACGGTGACCCAGGAGCGCATTGCCGAGGCCCGCTGCCGCATCGACATGGCGCGCCTGCTCACGCTGAAGGCCGCCTGGATGATGGACACCGCCGGCAACAAGGCCGCCAAGGCCGAGATCGCCATGATCAAGGTGGTGGCGCCTACCATGGCCTGCGATGTCATCGACTGGGCCATGCAGGTGCATGGCGGCGGCGGAATGTGCGAGGACTTCCCCCTCGCCTACTACTACACCCTCGCCCGCACGCTGCGCTTCGCCGATGGCCCGGACGAGGTGCACCGCAACGCCATCGCCAAGATGGAACTCGGCCGCCACGCCGCCTGAGGTCCAGGGCCGGGCCCGGGCCCGACCCCCCCCGCTCAGCGCGACGTCGGGTCGCGCTCAGCCGGGGACAGCGTGGTGACGCCGGCACTCCCCAGCCCGGACGACACCGAGGACAGCCCCGCAGCCACGGCCAGCGCCGCGGTCGCCGCCCGGTTGAAGAGCTGCTGGGCCGCCTGCAACACCGCCGGATCGGGCTCGTCGCAGCGGGTTCGCAGGTAAAGCCGCCCCCGCAGCGTCATCAGCACCAGCGGGTCCAGCAAGGCGGGCCGCTCGTCGCCTGAACAGGCCGACCGTTCCAGCGCCTGCACCAGCCCCGCATCGTCGAGCCACCGCTCGACCGACCGCGCCGAAGAAGCCACCGCGCCGAGCGACCCCCTCAGCCCGCGCCAGCGGGTGAGGTTTTCCTTGCGGAACAGCGCCAGCCAGCGCATTTCCTCGGGCACCTCGAGATCGACCTCGGTCTGGGCCTGTTCGGTGAAGAGGCCGAAGGCGTCGCGCTCGAGGCTTTCCATCAAGGTGCTGGACAGCAGCAGCATCTGCAGGTCGGTCGGCAGCCCGAGTTCGCAGCGGATGCGAAGTTCAGGCCCTGCGATGTAGCTGCGCTGGGGCGGCCCCCATTCGAGGCGCCAGGTGCGGCCAGCCACCGGCCCCTGGACGACGAAACCCCGCTCGTCGCGCTCGCGCCGGAAATCGAAGCCGGACGTACCCGCCCATCGGGCAACGCCTGGCCAGTCGGGGGCCGGCGGCAGCCGTCCCACCCAGCGCTGCACCGTCTTCAACCAGCGGGGCATGGTGTCAGCCCGGCCTTGCGCGCCAGGCGCAGGGATGTGCAAGAGGGTGCGGCATGGCTTGAGTGTATGCAGCCCACTGCCGCCCCCGGCCGCGGATGGTCGACGGGCGCCGGCATGGCTCCGACGCCAGGCTTGCGCAATTCCTGTGCGTGGGAAATAATCCCATTTATCGAACGGCGTCTGGCGTTCGTTCGCCGCCGCAGGCGTCGCCCCAACCGTCCCTTCTCCCCCAGGAGCACCCGATGAACACGAAGCATCCCTTCCCGCCTGCGCAGCTGCGCACCGTCCTGGCGACGGCCCTGATCGGCGCGTCCGCGCTGCTGGGCGCCTGTGGAGGCGGCGGCAGCGATGCCGGCGGCCTCGCCGGCGAATCCAGCGGCCAGGCGGTGGGCACCGTCACCGGCTTCGGATCGGTCATCGTCGACGGCGTGCGCTACGACGACCGCAACGCCCGGGTGCAGATCGACACCGAGACCGGCGCGCCGGACGACCGGGGCGGCACGGTGGCGGTCAAGCTCGGCCAGCGGGTCTCGCTTGACTTCTCCGGCAGCGACGACCGCAGCGCCGCCAGCCGGGTGGGCATTGCCGCCGAGGTGGTCGGGCGGGTCAGCGCGGTCTCGCCCGAGCTGGTCATCGCCGGGCAGACCATTCGGACCCAGGAAGACGCGAGCGTCGGCCCGGTCACCGTCTATGAGGGTTTCGCCTCGCGCAACGACATCCGGGTAGCCGACCGTGCCGAGGTGCACGGCACGCCCAAGCTGGTCAACGGCCAGATCGTGATCGAGGCCAGCCGCATCGAGCGCAAGCCGACCGCCGAGGCCTGGCTGCGGGTGGCCGGAACCGTCAGTGCCCTCGCCGCCGATGGCAGCCGCTTCACGCTCGGCGGCCTGACCGTCAACCTCGACCTGCGCCCGAGTGGCACCCGCGTGGTGCCGGCCAGCGTGGCGTTGGCCAATGGCCAGAGGGTGGTGGTGTGGAGCACCGGCGCCGCGGTGGGCAATGCGCTCAGTGCCAGCGTGGTGCGCATCCAGCGGGGCCAGACCCAGGGCAGCCAGGAGCTGCGCCTCTCCGGGCCGATCACCGACTGCACAGCGCCCTGCGCCGGTGCCTTTAAGGTGGGCGGAACGCCGGTGAACGCGGCCGCGGCCGGTGTGGACTTCCGCAACGGCGCCGCCGCGGACCTGGCCAACGGCCGCTGGGTGGACATCCGCGGCAGCCTGGACGCGGCCGGCCAGACGGTGGTGGCCACCCGCGTGACCCTGCGAGACCGCGGCCCCGCCGTGCCGGGCACCCGGCTGCGCGGCAGCATCACCGACTATGTCGACGCGACGAACTTCAAGGTGAGAGGCGTTCCGGTCACCACCAACAGCGCCACCGTCCTGTCCGGCTGCCCCACCCCGCTGGCCAATGGCACGCTGGTCGACGTGCAGGGCCGCATCACCGCCACGCAGGTGCTGGCCACCCGCATCGACTGCTCCAGCAGCGGCGACGGCTTCACCGTCGAACTCAAGGGAACGGTGGGCAGCGTGGACAGCACCGCCCGCAGCTTCACCTTCGCCGCGGGCACCGGCACCGGCAGCCTGGCCGGGGTGACGGTGAAGTACGACGAACGCACGGCCTTCGAAGATGGCGCGGTCGGCCAGCTCGTCCCCGGCGCCCGAGTGGAGGTCAAGGGCAGCGTGAGTGGCCAGGTGCTCACTGCCCGCGAAATCGACTTCGAGGATTCGTCCGCCTCCGGCGTCGGCCTCTTCGAGTCCGAGGGCATCGTCGGCAGCGTCACGTCGGCCGGTGCGGGCGCGCCCGTCACCGCCTTCAGCATCGGCGGCACGAGCTTCACCGTGACGGCGCAGACGGTCTTCGTGCCCAACGCCGCCGCGCTGGTGCCGGGCACCGAGGCGAAGGTGCTCTTCCGCAAGGAGGGTTCGACCTCGGTGGCCACCTGGGTGCGGGTGCGGCGCGGCGGTTGAGTGCAACATCCGGGCGCGGAGCCAAGCCGGGCCTGACGCCCCTGGCACCGCGCCTGCCCAGGATGTCCGCATGAACACCCCCCTGCCCATCGAGCACCGCCCGGCTGAGCATCGCTTCGTCTGCCAGGTCGACGGCCTGCTGTCTTGCGCCGAATACCAGCTTTTCCCGGGCCGCATGGTGATGACGCACACCGTGGTCGACCCTCGACTGCAAGGCCGGGGCATCGCCGCGGCCCTGGTGGCTGCGGCGCTCGCCCACGCGCGTGCGGAAGGCCTGAAGGTGGTTCCACGATGCAGCTACGTGGATGCCTACATGAGACGCCACCCGGACACGGCCGACCTGCGCGCTTGACCCGGCCCGCCGCGGGCGCGATCAGCCCAGGCCTGGCACGCCACCCACCGGCACCCGGGGCAGCCACCCCGCCAGTCCGCCCGCCAGCCCGGCGGCCGCTGCCAGGGCGATCACCGTCATCACGCCGGCACGGGCGCTGAAGAGCAGCGCTGCGGCCGCCAGCGTGAGGACCGCAGCGACCGCGTCCACCGGCCCGCGCCAGCCGGACGGCCACAGCACATGCAACGCGAAGAAGAGCGCCAGGCTTGCGATGACACCCACCACGGCGGCGGTGATGGCCGTCAGCGGCGCGGTGAACGCGAGGCTGCCGCGGGTGCCCTCCACCAGCGGGCCACCGGCCAGGATGAACACAAAGGACGGCAGGAAGGTGAACCAGGTCACCAGCAACGCAGCGAAGACGGCCGCGGCCAGGCGTCCGTCGGGGCCGAACAGCGCCAGCAGATCGGGGCTCTGCCAGGCGCCCACGAAGCCCACGAAGGCCACCACCATGATCAGCGGGCCGGGCGTTGTCTCGCCCAGGGCCAGTCCGTCGATCATCTGCGTGGCCGTGATCCAGCCGTGGTGCTGCACCGCACCCTGCACGACGAAGGGCAGCACCGCATAGGCGCCGCCGAAGGTCAGCAGCGCGGCCTGCGTGAAGAAAAGCCCCATCTGGGCCAGCGTTCCCGACGGTCCGGCCCATGCCACCAGCATCCCCATGGGCAGCGCCCACAGCGCTGCACCCGCCGCCAGCACCTTCGCCAGGCCCAGGCGGCTGAATCGGGCGTGCGCGGGCGGCGGCGTGTGGTCGTCGATCAGGGCTGCCGGTCGGCTGTTCGCGGCTGACGCGGCGCCCTCGCGCTTTTCAGCGGGTGGCGCGGCCTGCGCACCCAGCGCGTCGGGCCACACCCGACCCAGCACCCATCCACACAGCGCCGCGCCCAGGACGACCAGCGGGAAGGGCAGCGACAGGCCGGCCAGGGCCACGAAGGCCAGCGCCGCCAGCGCCCACAGCACGGGGGTGCGCAGCACCCGCGTGCCGATGCGCCAGGCGGCATGCAGCACGATGGCCACCACCGCCGGCTTGATCGCCCACAGCACAGCGGCCACCAGCGGCTGCTCGCCGTGCGACACATACAGCCACGACAGCAGCACCAGGATCCCGAGCGAGGGCAGCACGAACAGCACGCCGGCAGCGACGGCGCCGCGGGTGCGGTGCAGCAGCCAGCCCAGGTAGGTGGCCAGCTGCTGCGCCTCCGGGCCGGGCAGCAGCATGCAGTAGTTCAGTGCGTGCAGGAACCGGCCCTCGCTGATCCAGCGCCGCCGCTGCACCAGCTCGGCATGCAGGATGGCGATCTGGCCCGCCGGGCCGCCGAAGCTCACCCAGCCCATCCAGGCCCAGAAACGCAGTGCCTCCAGGAAGGTCGGTGCGCGGGGAGCGGAAACGGGGTCGTGCGAAGCGGGCTGCAAGGTGGGGGGTCACGGGCTTGCGCGGACGGCGCGGACCGCACAGTGTGCCGCGCCCGTCCCCCGCTCTTCAGGCCCTTGGAGCGGCCTTGGGTTCCTGGTCCTGCAGCAGGCGCCACATCACCTTGCCCGAACCCGACTTGGGCAGCGCGTCGACGAACTGCACCACCCGCGGTGCCTTGTAGACCGCCATCTGCTCGCGCGACCAGTCGATGATGGCCTGGGCCTCGGTGTGGCCCCGCGCCTCGGGCCGCAGCACCACGACGGCCTTGACCGTCTCGCCGCGGTAGTCGTCCCGGGTGGCAATGATGCAGGCCTCCTGGATCGCCGGATGGCGGTAGAGCATGGCCTCCACCTCGGCCGGCCACACCTTGTAGCCGCTGGCGTTGATCATCCGCTTCAGGCGGTCGGTGATGAAGAAGTAGCCCTCCTCGTCCATTCGGCCGAGGTCGCCGCTGCGGAAGAAGGCCCGGTGTTCAGGGTCCGCGGGCAGCTGCACGAAGGCCGCCCGGGTGGCCTCGGGATGGCGCCAGTAGCCCTGGAACACCATCGGCCCGTGGATGACGATCTCGCCCACCTCGCCCACGGGAAGCTCCTCGAGCGTCACCGGATCGACCACGCGCGCGTCCACGCCGAAGATGGGAATGCCCAGGCACTGCAGCTTGGCCCGCTCCGGCGGGTTGGCGTGGCTCGGTGCGGCTGTCTCGGTGAGGCCGTAGCCCTCGGCGAAACCCAGGCCGAAGCGCTCGCGCAGCCGTTCGGCCACGGCTTGCGGCATGGCCGCGCCGCCTCCGCTCAGGAAGCGCAGGCTGGACAGGTCGAACTGCTCCAGCCGGGGGCTGGCCAGCAGGTCGATGACCATGGTGGGAATGCAGGTCCAGTGCGTCACGCCGTGGCGAGAGATGGATTCACCGGCCAGCTCACGGTCCCAGCGCGGCATCAGCACCACGGTGGAGCCGCACCACACCGAGCCCAGCAGGCTGTAGACCAGGCCGGTGATGTGGAACATCGGCACGACGCCCAGCGCGACGGTCTCGGCACCGGCATGGCCCCAGCTGGCGCCGGCCACGGCGTTGTGCATCAGGCTGCGGTGGGTGTGCATGCAGCCCTTGGGCGCACCGGTCGTGCCGGAGGTGTAGGGCAGCAGGGCCAGGTCGTCCGGACGGGCGGCGCCGGGCTGCACCGGTGGCGCGTGCTCCAGCGCATCCGCCCAGCGAACCAGCGCCGGGCCCGCGGCGGCGCCGGGCTGCGCCGCGGCGTCCAGCGCGGCCTTGAGCTCGCCTTCCCGGTACAGCCAGTCGGCTAGGGCGGCGGACAGGCCGGGCACCTCGCTGGCCGGCTCGCCCGGGCGGGGCCGCGGCGGCAAGGCGTCGGCGTAGCGCACCACCAGAACGCTGCGCAGGCGTTCGTCGGCCCCGAGCAGTGCCTGCGCCTGCAAGGCCACCGGCAGCAGGTCCTCGGCGCACACCAGCACGCGGGCGCCCGAGTCGGCCAGCACATGGCGCAACTCCTCGGCCCGGTTCATCGGGTTGACCGGCACCACCACCGCATCGGCGCGCAAGGCGCCGTAGAAGGCCACCGGGTACTGGGGGCAGTTCTGCAGCAGGATCGCCACGCGGTCGCCCGCGGCCACACCCTGCTGCTGCAGCCAGCCGGCCACCGCTGCGGCCTGGCTAGCCAGCACAGCGAAGCTCAGCGGCCGGCCGAAGAAGAGGTAGGCCGCCTTGTCGGGGTATCGCAGCGCCGACACCTCCAGGTTCGTCCACAGGGACGTCTCGGGCAGCACGAGCGAGCGGGGCAGGCGCTGGGGCCAGATGCGGTGGTGGGGGCGGTCGTTCATGCGGCGGGTATAGCGCAGCGCCCCGCGCTTGGGCCTCGGCACAGACCCGCAGGCATCGACCGTGAAGCACGACCGCAGTCCTGCAGTTGCCCGCAACGCAGGCGGCTCGGGCGATGAATCATGCGCAGCATCGCGTATGGCGCATTCGTCCCCGGGCTTGTACCTTGCCACTGCCTCGATGCCATGAACGCCCTCATTCCCCTTGCTGCCAGCGGTCCGCCCGACACCGCGCCCCTCGACGAGGCGCCCGAGTCGGCCTGGGCGGCGCTGGTTCCCGAGCCGCAGGCGCAACGCCGGCCCGGTGCGGGGCTGCCTGCGGTGATCGACCTCGAAGCCTCGGGCTTCGGGCGGCAGAGCTATCCCATCGAAGTGGGCTTCGTGCTGGAAGACGGCCGTGCCGGCTGCACCCTCATCCGTCCCGAGGCGGACTGGACGCACTGGAGCCCGCAGGCCGAACGCACCCACGGCATCACCCGGGAGCTGCTGCTGCAGCGCGGCCGTCCCGCGCTGGAGGTGGCGCGCTGGCTGAACCAGCACCTGGCCGGGCGCACCGTCTACAGCGACGGCTGGGCCCACGACTACCCCTGGCTCGCCCGCCTCTTCGACGCCGCCTCGCTGGCGCCGCGCTTTCGCATCGGCCACCTGCGCACGCTGCTGGACGAGACCCAGGCCGAGGCCTGGCAGCACCGGCTGGCCGCCGTGCGCGCCGCCCAGCAGGGCCAGCGGCACCGCGCCAGCGTGGACGCGCGCCACATCCGCGCCGCGCTGGCCAGCACGATGGACCCGACCGAAGCCTGGCGCTGACACCAGCGCCGGTGCGCTGGAGGCTCAGGTCGGTGCCGGCCGCTCGCCGTTGCGCAGCCGGGCGTCGATGCGCTCCACCAGCGCCGGCAGGTCTGCCACGGTGTCGATCACATGGTCGGGGCCCGCCTCGGCCAGCACGGCCCGGCCCTGCTCGCGCCATCGCGCACGGGTGCTCAGGTCCGCTGACTCCCAGTCCCGCACCGTCAAGCCGAGCGCGTTGCCGCTGCAGGCCAGGCCCACCGTCCAGCAGCCGGCATGCCGCCCTTCGAGCAGGCCGGGCACGGTGTCATCCACCTTCAGCACCCGCCAGGCGGGCCACACGCCCAGGTCCGCGAAGCAGCGGTACATGGCCATCGGCGAGGGCCGGCCGAAGGACACGTCGCCCGCGCAGACCAGCTGGTCGATGACCAGGCCCTGCCGGCGCACCGAGGGCATCACCGCGTCCATGATCGGACGGTGGTAGCCGGTGGTCGACCCGATGGCCAGGCCCCGTGTGCGAAGCTGCGCCACGGTCTGCAGCGCACCGGGAATCAACTGCGCGTGTTCCACGGCCGCCGCGACGCTCATCGGCGTGAACGCGTCGTACAGGCGGTCCACGTCGGCATCCGTCGCCGGCCCTCCGTGGGCCAGCGCCCAGGCCGCCGCCACACGGGGCTGGTCGCACAGCGCCCGGATGTGGTCCCACTTGGGAAGCCCCATCGGCACGCGCGCCTCGGCGATGCTGATGTCCACGCCCTCGCCGCGGAACAGCGTGACGAACGCACCCATCGGCGCATGGCTGCCGAAGTCGATGAGCGTGCCGGCCCAGTCGAACACGACCGCCTTCAGGCTGGGGCTGGGGCCGCCGGCCAGGCCCGGGGGCGGCGCTGCTAACGGGTGGGCGGTGGCGGAGTCTGGGGAGTGCGGCATGGGGAACTCGGCGGCAGGGAAATCGGGGGGCGCTTGCGGAGAAAGGCCGGGCGAGCCGGATCACCAGGCGTCGAAGACGTCTTCGGCCAGGCCGAAGGCGGTGCTGGCTCCGGTGCCGCTGGTGACGACGACGACCCGCACCTCGGGCCGCGGGGCGAGGATGAGGTGATCAGCGCCGTGTCCGGTGGGATACACCCCCACCCACCGTTCCAGCACCGGCGGCCGGTCGAAGGGCAGCAGCTCGCCCAGGTGAGCCAGGATGCGATCGTCCACCGCCTCGCTGGCGAAGGGCTCGGGCGTGGCCGCGTCGTGGTGGGAGTCGCCGACGACGAGGCTGCCGTCGGCGCCCTGGACGACGATCAGGTGGATGCCGTCGGCCAGGCTCTGTGGCGCCTCCACTTCCAGCTGTCGCCGCAATGCGGCCGCTTCTGGCAGGTCGGCATAGCCCTTGTAGCGCACGAGGCTGAGGTCGCCCATCACCGCGGCGGGCAACCGATAGCCCGCGGGCGGACGCACGCGCAGCATCTGCAGGCGGGTCAGGCGCAGGCCCAGGGGTTCAAGCGCGGCGCCCGCGATGCCGGTCAGCTCGGTTCCCGGACAGACCACGACGCGCTCGGCGCGCAGGTCGCGACGCGCGGTGCGAACCCGTGGCGGGTCGACCTCCAGCACCTGTTCGCCGCGGAAGAAGCGCACGCGATGCACATCCTCCAGCCAATGCGCCAGCCGAGGGATCGCCTCGCGCGACTCCACCCGGAGCTCGTGCGGCGAGAAAAGCGCGGCCAGCAGACCGTCCTGCCGCAGCCCGGGCGCTGCTCGCGCCACCGCCGAGGCCGGGTGCACCCGGCACGCCTCGCCCATGGCCGTCCGCGCGAAGGCCTCCAGCACGGCCACGGCGGCGGGGCGACGGGCCAGCACCCACAGGCCCTCGTGCTCGATCCGGATGCCGGCTCTGGGCGCCACCTCGGCCCAGACATCGCGTGACCTGCGCGCGCGCCGCCAGGTGTCGCCCGCGCCCTGTCCGGTGACGGTGACGAAGCCGAAGTTGCGGATCGACGCGCCCACGCAGCGGTGGTCGCGCTCCACCACGGCCACGCGAAGTCCTGCGCGGGCTGCCCGCAGCGCGTGGGCCAGACCCACGATGCCCGATCCCACCACCACGAGGTCGAACCCCTCGCGCATCGACTCGTCGCTCATCTACCGGCGCCTCCACGCCTGGGTGCGGCGCAGCACCCAGACCGAGGCGAGCGCGAAGAGGCCGCGGCAGGCCGCAGCCGTGATGAAGATCAGCACGGCCATGGCGGCAGCGGGCGCGACATCGCCCGCGTCGTCCATGTTCAGCACCGCGACGCTGGCCAGCTGGGTCTGTGGCGAATAGAGGAAGACCACCGCCGACACGGTGGTCATCGCGTTGACGAAGAAATAGCCCGCCACGTCGAGCAGCGCCGGGGCGCACACCGGCAGGTGCACCCGCCACGCCGTGCGCCAGGCCGGCACGCCCAGGCTCTCGCCCACCAGTTCGTACTCCCGGTCCATCGTGCGCAGCGCCGACAGCACCGTCAGGTGCGCCACGGACAGGAAATGCGCGACGGTGCACAGCACGAGGATGGCCATCGTGCCGTACAGGCCGTGCAGCGGATTGACCGCCGAGTTGAAGAACAGGATGTAGCCCACGCCGAGGGCCAGCCCCGGGACGGCCAGCGGCAAGGTGGCCATCAGGTTCAGGCCCTCCCGGGCCGCCGCGAAGCGGCGCGGCTTGTCCACCAGCCACGCCGTGCAGAAGGCCGCCACCGTGCCTACCAGCGCCGTGAGACCCGCCATCTGGACCGAGTTCCAGTAGGTGCCCCAGCCGCCGCCGTCCGCATGGTCGAAGTCGTAGTGGCGAAAGCTCGGCGCCAGGTCGTAGGGCCAGAAGTTCGCCAGCGATGCGAACACCGCCGTCCCGATCACGCCCAGCAGCACGGCGGACACCAACGTGCAGAAGGCCAGCAGGGCGAGGTCCGTCGGCCGGTGGGGCTGCGGCACATGGACGACGGCGCGCACCGTCAGCGAGGCCGATTGCCGGCGGCGCAGGTGTCGTTCCACGCCAAAGGCCAGCACCGCGGGCAGCAGCAGCCACACCGCGACGACGGCGCCCATGCGGAAGTTCTGCTGGCCGACGACCTGCTTGTAGAGATCGGTGGCCAGCACATTGGCCTGGCCACCCACCACCTTGGCCACGCCGAAGTCGGTGATGACCAGAACGAACACCACGACGAAGGCCATCAGCAACCCATAGCGACAGGCGGGCAGCGTCACGCTGGTGAAGATGCGCCAGCGGGACGCGCCCAGGGTCTGCGCGGCCTCGAGCAGCCGACCGTCGAGCGAGGCCATGGCGGTGGTCAGCACCAGCAGCGCGTGCGGGAAGGTCCAGAGGACGGACCCGGCCACGATGCCGCCTTCGCCATACAGGCTCGCACCGCCGATCCAGGGCTTGAGCAGTCCCTGGTTGCCGAAGAGGTAGATCAGCGAGATCGCCATCAGCAGCGACGGCGCCAGCAAGGGCAGCAGCGCCACCGCGCGGAAGAAGGCCTTGCAGCGCATGGCCGACAGCATCAGTGCGTAGGCGAACACGAAGGCAAGGCCGGTGGACAGGGCCGCCGCCAAGGCCGACAGCCGCAGACTGCGCAGTGCCGAATCCACCAGGGAAGGCGTTGCGAGGTAGGCCGCGAAGTGGTCGGCGCCGGCGAAGCGGCCGTCGGCGTGGCTCAGGCTGGTGATGAGCAAGGCTCCCACCGGCAGCACCACGGCCAGCCCCAGCGCGATCCAGCCCAGGCCGATCAGCACCGCCAGCAGCGTCGCCTCCCGACCGGGCCGCCCGAGCTTCAGCGGCGACGCCGCGTCCGCGGCGGGCAAGGGCCAGGCAGCGCTCAAGCCGACTCCGCGGCCGGCAGGCACATCAGCGCGGCCGCCGGCAGGCGCACGCGCTGCTGCCGTCCGGCCTGCCAGGGCAGCGCATCACCGCTCGGCGTGGCGACCGAGACCTCGATGGGCGGGTCGAAGCCGGGGGCCTGCAGCGTCAGCAGCACATGCGACCCGCAGAACACGACCTGCCGGATCTCGGCATCGAGCACGTTGGGGTCGGCCGGCGGCGACGCCGAGCGAGCGGGCGGCTCGCCCAGCAACTCGATGGCCTCGGGCCGAAGCCCCGCCAGCACCGCACTGCCAGCCGGGACATCCCCGCCCGCGGGCATCCGCTGCGAGCGCAGCAGCCGGCCGCTGACCTCCAGCCCCTCGGTCCGCCGAACCGCCGGCCACAGATTCATCCGCCCCACGAAACCCGCGGCGAACCGGCTCGTGGGTTGGTTGTACAGCGCGTGCGGGGCCGCGTCCTGGACGATGCGCCCGCCATCCATCAGCACGATGCGATCGGCCACCGCCAGGGCCTCCTCCTGGTCGTGGGTGACCATCACCGTGGGCATGCGCAACTGCTGCTGCAAGCGGCGGATCTCGTCCCTCAGCGTGGCCCGGACCTGCGCGTCCAGCGCCGACAGCGGCTCGTCGAGCAGCAGCAGCCGTGGCTGCGGCGCCAGGGCGCGGGCCAGCGCCACGCGCTGCTGCTGCCCGCCGGACAACTGCGCGGGGTAGCGGGCCATCTGGGCCGACAGCCCCACCAGATCCAGCATCTCCCGGGCCCGCCGCAGCTTCTGCGCGGCGTTCATCCCGTGCAGGCCGTAGGCCACGTTGGCCAGGGCGTCCAGGTTGGGGAACAGCGCGTAGCTCTGGAAGACGACACCGAAGCGACGATCCGCCGGGGACAGCGGCGCAATGTCGCGTCCGTGCAGGAGGATGGAGCCGGCCGTCGCCGACTCGATGCCGCACAGGATGCGCAGCAGCGTCGTCTTGCCGCAGCCGGACGCCCCCAGCAGGCAGACGAAGGCGGAATCGTCCAGCGTCAGCGAGACGTCGCGCAGCACCACGGTGCTGCCGAAGCGCTTGACCACTCCCTGGATGTCCAGGAAGGGGGGCGGCTGCGGCGACGGGCGCTGCCCGGCCGCGGCCACGCACGCCGCCTCCGCGGCCCGAGGGTCCATCAGCACGGCCGCATGCCCCCGTCCGCAGCTTCGGCGGCGATCAACGCTTCTCGGCCTTGGCCTCGTAGCGCCGGCTCCACTCGGCCAGCACGCGGTCCCGGTTGGCAGCGGCCCAGGCGAAGTCGTTCTTGATCAACTGCTTCTCGACATCACCCTCGATGAACTGCAGCTTTTCCTGCACGCCGGGCATGGCCAGCACTGCAAAGTTGGCCGAGTAGAGCTCGGCGGCCTTGCGGCTGGCGGCGAAATCCACCAGCGCCCGGGCGGCGTCCAGCTTCTTCGTGGTGCGCAGGATGCCGGCGGCTTCGAGGTCCCAGCCCAGCCCCTCGGAGGGCAGCACGATGTCGATCGGGGCGCCGTCGCGCTTGGTGCGGTTGGCGCGGTACTCGAAGGACAGGCCCACCGCGTACTCGCCGGCGCCCGCCTGGCGGCAGGGCTTGCTGCCGCTGTGGCTGTAGCTGCCGATGTTCTCGTGCAGCGCGTCCATGTAGGCCCAGGCCCGGGGCTCGCCCATCATCTGCAGCCACGCACTGACCATCAGGTAGCCGGTGCCGGAGGATGCCGGGTGCGGCATGGTGATCTGGCCCTTGTAGACCGGCTTGGTGAGATCGGCCCAGCTGGCGGGCTTGGGCAGGCTGCGCTTGGCCGCCTCGACGGTGTTGAAGCAGAAGGCCGACGACCAGGCGTTCATGCCGATCCAGGTCGGCGGGTTGCGCGGATCGCGCATGCCCGGCTTGAGCATCTCCAGGCCCTTGGGCGCGTAGGACTGCAGCATGCCCTCCTTGTCCAGCGCCATCAGCGAAGTGGCGGCCAGGCCCCAGATCGCGTCGGCCTGGGGGTTGGCCTTCTCCGCCAGCAGCTTGGCGGTGATGATGCCGGTGCTGTCGCGCACGAAGCGCAGTTCGATGGCCGGATGCTCCCGCTCGAAGGCCTCCTTGTAGGCCTTGATCTGGTCCGCCTCGAGTGCGCTGTAGACGAGCAGCTCGGTCTTGCCCTGCGCGAGGACCAGGGGTGCCAGTCCGATGGCAAGGCCGGTGGCCAGCAGCGCGCGGCGGAGGAGGGAAAGGGACATGGGGTCTTCCTGAAGGAACACGACGATGGAGACGACCATTGTTCGGATGCCCCGTGACGGTCTGGTGACTGAGCCGCAAACGCCCGGGTGCCGCCGCCGCGGGGCCCGGCCAGGCGCGTGGGTGGCACTTCTCTTGCTCACCCTGCCTGCAGCCGTCATCCACACTTGACCCAATCGACATCCGCCTGTGCCCCAGGTGGTCTAGGCTAGAGCCTGCTGCCGCCCTTCCCCGCCTTCCCTACCTCCAGCGCCGACCTCCAGCCCCGTGGACCGCCACTACCTCACCCCGCTGTTCAGTCCGAAGTCCATCGTCGTCTTCGCCGGCCAGCCCGACCAGACGCCCGAGCTCAAGCTCGCGCGCACGCTGCTGCGCGACTTCGCCGCCGCGGGCTTCACAGGCGACGTGCGCCAACTGGACGCCGACATGAGCGGCACCCTGTCCGAGCTGGCCCAGTCCCGCGCGGACCTGGCGCTCATCGCCCTGCCGCCCGAGCGCATCGCCCCCGCGCTGGAGATCGCCGGCCGCATCCGCTGCCGCACCGCGCTCATCCTGTCGAGCAGCCTGCCGGTGGGCCAGTGCGCCGAGCTGCACGACATCGCGCACCGCTTCGGCATGCACCTGCTCGGCCCGAACAGCCTGGGCTTCCAGCGTCCGCACAGCAAGCTCAACGCGAGCGTGCTCGGTTCGCTGGCCGCGCCGGGGCCGCTCGCGCTGGTGTCCCAGTCCGGCGCGCTGACCAGCTCCATCCTGGACTGGGCGGGTGCCAACGGCGTGGGCTTCTCCACCATCGTCTCGCTGGGTCCGAACACCGCCGTCGAACTGCCGCAGGTGCTCGATTTCCTGGCCAACGACGCCCGTACGCAGAGCATCCTGGTCTACATGGAGGGCATCCGCCACGCGCGCCGCTTCATGAGCGCGCTCAGGGCCGCGGCCTATGCCAAGCCGGTGGTCGTGATGAAGGCCGGGCGCCAGCCCGCGGGGTCGCGTGCCGCGCTCACCCACTCGGCGGCCATCGTCGGCAGCGACGACGTGTTCGACGCCGCCCTTCGCCGCGCCGGCGTGGTGCGGGTGAATGCCTTCACCCAGCTCTTCTCGGCAGCCAAGTGCCTGGCCAGCCGCTTCCGCCCGGTGGGCAAGCGCCTGGCCATCATCACCAATGGTGGCGGCCCGGGCGTGCTGGCCGCCGACTGGGCCAACGAGATCGGCCTGGACGTGGCCCACCTGAGTCCGGCCACCGTGGCCGAGCTGCAGCCGCAACTGGCCGTCGGCGCGTCGCTCGAATCGGTGGCCGACCTGGGCGAGGACGCAACGGCTGCGCAGTACCGCTCGGTGCTTCAAGGCGCATTGGCCGACCGCGAGGTCGACGGCGTGCTGCTCATCCATTCTCCGAAGCCCGATGGCGAACCCGATGCCATCGTCCAGGCCATCGGCGAGCTCTCGCCCAAGGCGGGCAAGCCCATCCTGGCCTGCTGGATGGGCGATGAGCGCGTGCGCAGCGCCCGCGACGCGCTGGCCGCACTGGCGGTGCCCAACTTCCGCACGCCCGAGGCAGCGGTGGATGCCTTCCACAGCATCGCGAGCTTCTACCGCAACCAGCAGCTGCTGCAGCAGACGCCGCCGCCGCTGTCCGAAGGGGCCAAGCCCGACACCGAAGGCGCCCGGCTGCTGATCGAGTCGGTGCTGGCCGAGCGGCGCAAGGTGCTCACCGAGATGGAAAGCAAGGCGCTGCTGGCGGCCTTCCACATTCCGGTGACCCGCACCATGCTCGCGCGCACCGCGAACGAGGCGATGCTGATCGCCAGCCAGCTGGGCTACCCGGTGGCGCTGAAGATCGACTCGCCGGACATCAGCCACAAGAGCGACGTCCAGGGCGTGGCGCTGAACATCCTCAGCGCCACCGGCGTGCGCGACACCTTCGACGACATGCTGGCCGCGGTGCGCAAGGCGCTGCCGCAGGCGCGGGTGAACGGGGTGACCATCCAGCCGATGTCGGGCATGCGCCGGGGCCGCGAGCTCTACATCGGCATGACCACCGACCAGCCCTTCGGCCCGGTGATCGCCTTCGGCGCGGGCGGCACGATGATCGAGCTCATCCACGACCGCTCGATGGAGCTTCCTCCGCTGAACCAGTTCCTGGCGCGCCGGCTGATCGAGCGTTCGCGCGCGGCCCTCACGCTGGGCGAGTACCGCGGCGCACCGGCCGCCAACATCGAGGCGCTCGAGCAGGTGCTGCTGCGCGTGTCCGAGATGGTGTGCGCGCTGCCCCACCTGCGCGAGATGGACATCAACCCCATCATCGTGGACGACAGCGGCGTGGTGGCGGTGGACGCGCGCATCGTCATCGACCACGCGCCGCCCGGGGCCGGCAACTACCAGCACCTGGCCATCCTGCCCTACCCCAAGGCGCATGAACGCGAGTGGCCGATGAAGGGCGGCGGCCTCTACACCATCCGCCCCATCCAGCCCGACGATGCCCAGATGCTGCAGGCCTTCGTCCGCGCGATGACGCCGGAAAGCCGCTACTTCCGTTTCGTCAGTGCCATGACCGAGCTGCCCGCCTCGATGCTGGCGCGCTACACCCTCATCGACTACGACCGGGAGATGGCGCTGGTGGCCGTGGTGCGGGACCGCCAGGCCACCGCTGACGGCGGCTTCACCGAGACCGAACGCCTCATCGGCGTGTCGCGCTACATCACCAACCCGGACCAGACGAGCTGCGAGTTCTCCCTGGCCGTGTCCGACGACTACAAGGGCCAGGGGCTGGGCTCGCGGCTGATGCTGTCCATCATCGACTTCGCCCGCAGCAAGGGCCTGTCGGAGATCGAAGGACTCATCCTCGCCGGCAACGACCCGATGCTGCGCCTGATGCGCAGCCTGAACTTCCGGCTGCTGCCCTTCCCCGACGATCCCGACTTCAGGCTGGCGAAGATGGCGCTGTGAGCGCGCCGCCGTCAGCGCCCTGGCCGTTCAGGCGCTGCCACAGGAAGGCATAGGCGAGCGTCTGCCACAACGCCCGCTGGCCGCTGTCGGCGGCACCGGCATGCCCGCCTTCGGTGTTTTCCCAATACAGCACCGCCTGGCCCGCGGCCCGCAGCCGCCAGGCCATGCGGCGGGCGTGCGCGGGGTGCACCCGGTCGTCGCGGGTGCTGGTGAGCAGCAGCATCGGGGGCAGGCGCGTGCCGGCTGGCAGGCGGTCCAGGGCCTGCAAGGGGCTGTAGCGGCCGATGAAGGCCCAGTCTGCCGGGTCGTCCGGGTCGCCGTATTCGGCCATCCAGGACGCGCCGGCCAGCAGCCGGTGGTAGCGGCGCATGTCCAGCAGCGGCACCTCGCACACCACCGCGCCGAAGAGCTCGGGCCGCTGCAGCATCACTGCACCCACCAGCAAGCCGCCATTGCTGCCGCCCTGGATGCCCAGCTGCCCGGGGGTCGTCAGCCCGCGCTCGATCAGGTGCTCGGCCACGGCAGCGAAGTCGTCGAAGGCGCGCTGCCGGTGCTCGCGCAGCGCCGCCTGGTGCCAGGCGGGGCCGAACTCCCCACCGCCGCGGATGTTGGCCACCGCATAGCGCCCGCCACGCTGCAGCCAGCCCAGCCCGACGCTGGCCGGGTAGCCCGGGGTGAGGCTGATCTCGAAGCCGCCGTAGCCATACAGCAGCGTGGGCCGCGGCTGCGCATCCGCCGCCTCGGGCCCGACGAGGAAGTAAGGCACCCGCGTGCCGTCGGCGGAGGTCGCGAAAGCCTGCTCGACCTGCAGACCTGCGGCGTCGAACTGCGGGGGCAGGGCCTGCAGGCGCACGGCCTCATCGCTGCCCACGCGGTGCAGCCAGCGCGCGGGCGGCTCCAGGTAGCCGCTGCGCACCACGGCATAGGCATCGGCCAGCGGGTCGTCCGCCACCATCGGGTCGTGCCAGGCGTTCACCGACAGCGTGGCCGGTGCCCCCTGCGGCACCGCCCTGCGCTGCCACGCGCCGCCGGGCTCGGCCGGTTCGCGCCACTCCTCGATGCGACTGACCACCTGGTCGAGCAGTTGCAGCACCAGCGCATCGCGGGTGCAGTCCCAGCCCTGCAGGGCCTGGCCGGCAGCGGGCAGGAAGAGCGGCGTCCAGCGGGCCGGCGCCCGCGGCTCGCCGGGGGGCGAAGCCCTGCTGGAGGCACCGACGGCGGGTGCCGGGGCCACCAGCAGCGCGCCGGCCGGCCAGTCGTCGCCACCCAGCCGCGCGGGGCTGCGCAGTTCCATCAGCGCATGGTCCTTCCACAGCACCAGCCGGGCGTCGGATGGCTTGCTCAAGGGGTGCAGCCGGCCGTCCCGCCACTGATGGAGATCGGTCTCGTAGAAGGAGCGTGAGCGACCGACGACCACCCGCTCGTGGCCGGGTGTGGAATCCACCGACGCGAACACCGACACGTCGCCGGGTTCGCCTTCGAAGACGATGGGCGCCGCCGACAGCGGCTCGCCGCGCCGCCAGCTTCGAATCTGGCGCGGATAACCCGAATCGGTCAGGCTGCCCGGGCCCAGGTCGGTGCCGACCAGCAGCGTGTCGGCATCCAGCCAGACGACGTCCGTCTTGGCCTCGTCGAGCCGGAATCCCTCGGGTATGAATCGGCGGCTGGCCGCATCGAACTCCCGCACCGCCACCGCGTCGGCACCGCCGCGCGACAGGCTGACCAGCACACGGTCGGGTGCCGTGGCCAGGGCCTGCATACCGGCGAAGGTCCAGGCCACGCCCTCCTCGCGGCCGAGCGCGTCGACATCGAGCAGCAGCTCCCAGGGCGGATCCGTCCGCGCCACCGCCTCGATGGGCACGCGGCGCCACAGGCCCCGTGGGTGGTCCCTGTCCTGCCAGAAGTTGTAGAAGTGAGCGCCGCGCCGGCTGAGCGAGGGAATGCGGCCGGGAGCGTCCAGCGCCGCCTGCACGGCCAGGAGGGTCGGCTCGAAATCGGGCCAGGACTGCAGGGCCTGCCGAGCTTCGGCGCTGCGTTGGCGGACCCAGTCCAGTGCGTCTGGGTCGAGCACGCCTTCGAGGAAGGCGTCCGCAGCGTCAGGGCCGTCGAGCACTCAGGCCGCCACGCGGTGCGGCATCAGGCTGTCGGAGGACACATAGCCCTGCCGGAAGGCCTCGAAGGGCAAGGTGTCGGCGGCCTCGAGCTCGCGCTGCTGCTGCAGCGACTCGCGCACCTGCCGGGCGAACTGCGCCTGATCGGCCTCGGTCAGCGGCAGCGCGCGCAGGTGCAGCCGGGCGGCCTCGGAACGGGCGAGCCCGAAGCCGATGTGGCCGCCTGCATGGTCACGCCGCATCGCCTCGAGCACCTGCGCGCTGGGCAGGCGGCTGAAGTCGGACAGTCGGGCACGCGCATCGGCCAGCGCGCGGGCGTAGGGCGCATCGTTGCGGCGGCCTTCGCGGGCCGCATCCAGCGCTTCGGCGATCGGCACGCACGACGCCAGCAGCTCGCCGGCCCAGTCCGCCGCGCTGACCAGCCCGTCGCGGCTTTCCAGCTGCAGGCCCGGCTCCCGGCCGGCACCGGCTACCCGCTCCTGGTTGCGCGCGAGGGCTTCGATCTCCTGGGGCGTGTCGGGCGGGCTGTCGGTGAGCAGGCAGTGCAGCAGGAACAGGTCCACCAGCCGCAGGGTGCCGGGCTCCACGCCCACCGGGCTCATCGGGTCCAGGTCCAGGCAACGCACCTCGATGTACTCCACCCCCCGGTCGCGCAGCGCGTGCAGCGGACGCTCGCCCCGGCGCACCACCCGCTTGGGCCGGATCGTTCCGTAGAACTCGTTCTCGATCTGCAGCAGCGTGGGGGCCAGCTGGTTGTACTCGCCGCCCGGGTTGCGCACGCCCAGCGCGACGTAGTCGGGGTGCGGGCGCGACAGCGCCTCGTGCAGCGACGCCGCATAGCCCTCCAGGCTGTTGTAGCTCACGCTCAGGGTGGCCTGCGCGTCGCTCTGGTAGCCCAGTCGGCCCATGCGCAGCGAGGTGGCATGCAGCCGCCCGAGCGTGCCCGGCGCCAGGTGCTCGAGCGGATGCTCGCGGTCGCCGACGAAGCTCTCGCACACCGCAGGTGACGCTCCGGTGAGCAGCAGCAGCACGAAGGCATGGCGGCGGAAGTTGCGGATGAGCGCGAAGTGCGCATCGTTGTCCAGCCCGGGCAGCGACCAGTTGTAGTGCACGCCGCAGATGGTCTGCATCCGCCGCCCGTAGCGGTGGCCGAGGCCCATGCGGTAGACGCTCTTGGCGCGGCCGATGTTGGACGTGCCGTAGCGGGCGATCGGGATGGTCTCGTCCACCGGCAGACAGCACGGCATGCTGGATGCCCACATGCGCTCGTCGCCCAGCGCCCGGTCGACCGCCTGGTGGATGCGGCTGAGCTCGGCCACGGCGGCCTCGGCGCTGCCGTGCACGCCAGTGATCAGCTCCAGCTGCGACTCGCTGAAATCGGTGGTGACCGTGGGGTGGGTCAGCGCCGAACCCAGGCTGGCGGGATGGGGGGTGAGGGCCAGGCGCCCGTCGGGCTGCACCCGCAGGGTCTCTCGCTCCAGCCCGCAGCGGATGCCCGCCAGCCGCTCGGGCGGCAGGGCGGAAAGGGCTCGGGCCAGGGTTGTGGATGAAGCGGCCATGGTGTGGGGACGGTGATCGGCAAGTGCGACGCCTGCAATCGACGCTCGCGCAGAGCCGATGGGTGGGCCGGAGCTCTGTTCGGACCGCCTGCGGCGGCTTCATTGGACAGGCCCAGTGTGACAAGGCCGCAGCCGCAGAAGTGCGGCCCGCGGCCCGGGGCAGGCAAAGGCGGAGAGGGGGCGGTGGCGGGGAGGCGGTGGAAAGAGACGGCCGACCTGAAGGATAGCTGCCCTCGGGCGCGGCTGCAGGCCGCGCCGGCCAGCGCCGCCAGCACGCTCACCGGCCCGCTGCGGCAGGCGATGATCGAGCCCATGCGAGTCCCCCACCCTGCCCTCCAAGGGCCCGGATCCGCCCGGCGCCCTTTCCTCCTCGCGCTGGCGCGCACAGCGCTCGGCGCGAGTGCCCTGGGAACCTGGCCGGTGCAGGGCGCTCGGGCTGCCGTTGCAGGCCCGCCCCGTCAGGCCAGCGAGACCCGTCGTCTGGAGCTCCAGGGCCACCGGGGTGCCCGCGGGCTGGTACCCGAAAGCACGCTGGAGGGCTTCGCCCGGGCGCTGGAGATCGGCGTGGACACGCTGGAGCTGGACACCGGCATCACGTCCGACGGCGTCGTCGTCGTGCACCACGACCGCCGCCTGAACCCGGACCACACCCGCGATGCGGACGGCCGCTTCATCGAGACGCCCGGCGCGCTGCTCCATGCCCTGCGGTGGTCGGACCTGGCCAGCCTGGACGTGGGCCGGGCCCGCCCGGGCAGCCGCACCGCGTCCCAGTTCCCTCGGCAGCAGCCGCTGGACGGCGCGCGCATCCCGACCCTGCGTCAGGTGCTCGAACTCGCGTTGCGGGCCGGGCCCCCAGGCCTGCAGCTGAACATCGAGACCAAGCTGTCGCCCCTCGCCGCGCAGGAGACGCTGCCGCCCGAACCGTTCGTGCGCCTGCTGCTGCGCGACTTGCGCGAGGCCGGCCTGCTGGGCCGCAGCACCATCCAGAGCTTTGACTGGCGAACCCTGCGGGAGGTGCAGCGCCAGGCGCCTGGCGTGCGGACGGCCTGCCTGACCAGCCAGCAGCCCCAGGGCCCCGGTCTCGCCGATGGCATATGGACAGCCGGTCTGCGCCTGGCCGACCACGGCAGCGCGCCCCGGATGGTCAAGTCCGCGGGCGCTCAGGTCTGGTCGCCCTTCCACGGCGACGTGGATGCCGCCAACATCGCCGAGGCCCAGGCACTGGGCCTGAGGGTGGCCGTCTGGACCGTCAACGACCCGCGCCTGATGGACCGCCTGATCGACCTGGGCGTGGACGCGCTGATCACCGACGAACCCGACCGCGCGCGCGAGGTGATGGCCCGGCGCGGCTTGCCGCTGCCCCCGCCAGGCGCTGCCCGGGCGAACGAGGCCCGCGGCCGCTGAGGCTCGGCCACAATCGCCGCCGCTTCCCCATCACCGACCCGGCGCCCCGTCGCCGCCCCACGCCATGCCCACCGAAAGCCTTTCCGCCGCACAGGTCCAGACCCGCGCCAACGTCTACTTCGAAGGCCGCTGCATCAGCCACAGCCTCACGCTGGCCGATGGCACGCGCAAGAGCGTGGGCGTCGTCCTCGCGGCCACGCTCACCTTCAACACGGCCGCCGCCGAGGTCATGGAGTGCGTGGCCGGCGCCTGCGAATACCGGCTCACGCCGGAGGGTCCGTGGCAGGCAAGCGGCCCCGGCGAGCGCTTCGAGGTCGCAGCCAACAGCCGCTTCGACATCCGCGTGGCCGACCAGTACCACTACATCTGCCACTTCGCCTGAGGCAGCCCCTCAGACGACCACCGGCTCGGGTTCCAGGCGGATCCCGAAGCGGCCGTAGACGCTTTCCTGGATGGCCCGGGCCAGCGTCATCACCTCGCTGCCGATGGCCGCGCCGCGGTTGACCAGCACCAGCGCCTGTCGTTCGTAGACGCCGGCTTCGCCCACCGTCTTGCCCTTCCATCCGCAGGCGTCGATCATCCAGCCGGCCGCCAGCTTCACGCTGCCGTCGGGCAGCGGGTAGTGGACGATCTCCGGGTCGCGGCCGATGATGTCCCGGCACTGCTCGGCGCTGACCACCGGGTTCTTGAAGAAGCTGCCCGCGTTGCCGATGCGCTCGGGGTCGGGCAGCTTGGCCCTGCGGATGTCGCACACCCAGTCGAAGATCTGCCGCGGCGACGGGTCTTTCACGCCCGCCTCGTCGCGCTTGCGCTCCAGGTCCAGGTAGCCCAGCACCGGCTGCCAGGGGCGAGGCAGCCGCAAGCGCACCCGCGTGATCACGCTGCGTCCGGCCAGCGCGTGCTTGAACACGCTGTCGCGATAGCCGAAGGCGCAGACCTGCGCTCCGATGGTCACCGAACGACCGGTCACCAGGTCCACCGCGTCGAGGGAATCGAAGCGATCGCGCAGCTCCACGCCATAGGCCCCGATGTTCTGCACCGGGCAGGCGCCGACGGTGCCGGGGATCAGCGCGAGGTTCTCCAGCCCCCCCAGGCCCTGGTCCAGCGTCCAGGCGACGAAGGCGTGCCAGTTCTCCCCGGCGCCGGCCTCCACGATGACCGCATCGTCCCGCTCGCCCACCACGCGGCGCCCCGGCACCTCGATCTTGAGCACCAGCTGCGGCATGTCGCGGGTCAGGATGATGTTGCTGCCGCCACCGAGGATGAACTTGGGCGCGCGGCCGTGCACCGGGTGGTCCACCACGCGCCGCACGTCGGCGTCGCTGCGGATGCGCACGAGCGTGTCGGCCACCGCGGGCAGGCCGAAGGTGTTGTAGGGCTTGAGGCTGACGCCATGTTCGAGCTGCATGGCAGAATTTTCGGCCCTTTCCGCCGCAGGCCTGCAGACGCGACGTCCCGCAGGTGCTGCAGCCCCATCCCAAGGATCTGCCCATGCCCAGCTTCGACACCGTTCTCGAACCCGACCTCGTGGAGGTGAAGAACGCGGTCGAGCAGACCGCCAAGGAGATCGGCACGCGCTTCGACTTCAAGGGCTCGTCGGCCAAGGTGGAGCTCAAGGAGAAGGAGATCACCGTCTGGGCCGACAGCGACTTCCAGATCGGCCAGGTGATGGACATCCTGATCGCCAAGATGACCAAGCGCTCGGTGGACGTCCGCTTCCTGGACCGCAGTGCCAAGATCGAGAAGATCGGCGGCGACAAGGTCAAGCAGCTGATCACCGTCAAGAGCGGCATCGACACCGAAACCGCCAAGAAGATCCAGACGCTCATCAAGCAGAGCAAGATGAAGGTGCAGGCGTCCATCCAGGGGGACACGGTTCGCATCACCGGCGGCAAGCGCGACGACCTGCAGGCGGCCATCGCCCTGCTGCGGGCCCAGGTCACCGACGCGCCGCTGAGCTTCGAGAACTTCCGTGACTGAGGAGACCCGCCGGGCGGGCGCCGCATCGCAGGCCCTGTCGGTGCTGCTTGCCCCTGCCCTGCTGGGCTTCACGCTGCTCGCCTTCGCGCCCGGCGCCGCCGCCCAGACGGCCCCGCCTGCGGGAGCCGCACCGGCCGGTGAAGCGGCGCCACGGGTGGCCTTGAGCGGCCGCTTCGGCGACCGCGCCCTGATCGTGGTGAACGGTCGTGCGCACACGGTGGCGGTGGGCGACACCGTCGAGGGCGTGCGCCTGCTGGGCTGGCGCGACGACGCCGCGCAGCTTCAGGTGGGCACGCAGCGCCTGTCGCTGCGCGTCGGTGGCGCACCGGTGGACCTGACCCGCGCGGCCCCCGACGCCGGCCTGGCCGACGGGCCTTCGCGGGTGGTGCTGCAAGCCGATGCCGGCGGGCATTTCACCGGCAGCGGCAGCATCAACGGCCGCAGCACGCGCTTCATGGTGGACACCGGCGCGACGCTGGTGGCCCTCTCGCAGGCCGAGGCCGACCGCCTGGGCATTGCCTTCCGCGATGCCGCACGCGGCACCGCGAACACCGCCAACGGCGAGGTTCCGGTGCACCGCGTGGTGCTGCAGACCGTGCGCCTCGGCGGCGTGGAGGTGCCGCGGGTCGAGGCGGTGATCCTGCCCGCAGCCCTGCCGCATGTGCTGCTGGGCAACAACTTCCTCGAGCGCTTCACGATGCAGCGCGAAGACGGCCGCATGACGCTGCAGCGGCGCCCCTGAGCCTGCGCCCTTGGGCCTGCGCGCCGGCCGCCAGACGCCCCACCCGGGAGCGCCTCGCGGGGGCGGATTCAGCGGGCCAGGAGCTCCTGCACCTGGCGCAGCGTGGACGGATCCTCGATGGTGGTGAGGTCGCCCGGGTCGCGGCCCTCGCACACCGCCTGGATGGCGCGGCGAAGCATCTTGCCCGAGCGGGTCTTGGGCAGCGCGGTGACGAATCGCACCCGGGCCGGGCGGGCCACCGCGCCGAGCTGGCCGTCCACGAGCTTCATCACCTCGCCCTCCAGCGCCAGCCGGGAGGCTTCGTCCGGAATGCGTGCGGCGTCCTTCACCACGGCGAAGGCCATCGCCACCTGCCCCTTGAGGGCATCGGCCACGCCCACCACGGCCACCTCGGCAATGGCCGGGTGGCTGGAGATGCTTTCCTCGATCTCGCGGGTTCCAAGCCGGTGGCCGGCCACGTTGATCACGTCGTCGGTGCGCCCGAGGATGAAGAAGTAGCCATCGGCATCGCGGATGCCCCAGTCGAAGGTGCTGTAGACCTGCCGGCCCGGAATGCTCGACCAGTAGGTCTTGACGAAGCGGGCGTCGTCACGCCAGACGGTCTGCATGCAGCCCGGGGGCAGCGGCCCCTCGATGGCCACCACACCCTTCTGCCCGGGCCCTTCGAGGGTCTCGCCGGTGGCCTCGTCGATCAGCTTGACGTCATAGCCGTACATCGCCAGCCCGGGGCTTCCGAACTTGCTGGCCTTGCGCTCCACGCCGTTGGCGATGGCCAGGATGGGCCAGCCCGTCTCGGTCTGCCAGTAGTTGTCGATGATGGGCTTGCCGAGCGACTGGGCGATCCAGGTCGCGGTGGGTTCGTCCAGCGGTTCGCCGGCGAGGAACAGGGCCTGCAGAGAGGACAGGTCGTGGCGCGACAGCAGCGCCGGGTCCTGCTTCTTCAGCACCCGCACCGCCGTGGGGGCGCTGAACATCACGCTGACCTTGTACTTCTCCACCAGCTGCCACCAGATGGCGGCGTCGGGGCGGGTGGGCAGCCCTTCGTAGAGGATGGTGGCCATGCCGGCGATCAGCGGGCCGTAGACGATGTAGCTGTGGCCCACCACCCAGCCGATGTCGCTGGTGCAGAAGAAGGTCGAGCCCTTCTTGCCCTCGAAGATGTGCTTCATGCTGGCGGCCAGCGCGACGGCATAGCCGCCGGTGTCGCGCTGCACGCCCTTGGGCTTGCCGGTGGTGCCGCTGGTGTAGAGCGTGTAGCTCGGCGCGGTGGATTCGACCCAGGTGCAAGGCACCACCGTGTCCAGGTTCGCCTCGCGCAGCGGCGCGTAGTCGGCGTCGCGGCCCTGCACCCGCTCGAAGGGCGCCAGGCCCCGGTCGACCATCAGCACGCGCTGCGGCTTGTGCGAAGACAGGCGGATGGCCTCGTCGAGCAGGCCCTTGTAGGGCACGACCTTGCCGCCACGGCTGCCGGCGTCGGTGCTGACGATGACGGTGGGCTCGGCATCCTCGATGCGGCTGGCCAGGCTCACGCTGGCAAAGCCGCCGAAGACCACCGAATGCACCGCGCCGATGCGCGCGCAGGCGAGCATGGCGAACACGGCCTGCGGAATCATCGGCATGTACAGCAGCACCCGGTCGCCGGTCTTCACGCCCAAGGACAGCAGCACCGCCGCCATGCGCTGGACTTCGGCGTGCAGCTCGCCAAAGGTGTAGACCTGCTCGACGTCGACCTCGGTGGACACGAAGATCAGCGCCCGCGCATCCGGCTGCGTGGCCGCGTGGCGATCCACCGCGTTGTGGCACAGGTTGGTGCGGCCACCCACGAACCAGCGGGCGAAGGGCGGGTTGGTGTAGTCGCAGACCTGGGTGTAGGGCGTCTGCCAGTCGATCAGCGCTGCCTGCTCAGGCCAGAAGCCCTCCCGGTCGGCGATGGATCGGGCGTGGAAGTCGGCGTAGGCGGGCATCGGGTCTCCTGAATATTGAATTGGAATCGGGCGGCCGGTGCCGGGCCAGCGGACCTGCAGCACACAGCCCCGCCGGCCTCGCCGTCGCACCCCTCATTTCAGGCAAGGGGACTGACGATCCACTGACGTCTCCGATGTGACACGCGTCGGCGCGTCAGCCGATGCGCACCACGATGCGCCCTCGCGAGCGGCCCTCCATCAGCTCGCGGGCGCGGTCGACGGCCTCTTCCATCGACACCTCCACGATCATCGACTCCAGCAGCACCGGGTCCAGGTCGCGGGCCAGGCGGTCCCAGGCGGCCTGGCGCCGCGCGAGCGGCGCCATGACGCTGTCCACCCCCAGCAGGCTCACGCCGCGCAGGATGAAGGGCATCACCGTCGAAGGCAGGTCAGCGCCCTGCGCCAGCCCGCAGGCGGCCACCGCGCCGCCGTAGCGGACCTGCGCCAGCGCATTGGCCAGCGTGTGGCTGCCCAGGGCATCGACCACGCCCGACCAGCGCTCCTTCTGCAGCGGCTTGCCGGGGCTGGCCAGTTCGGCCCTGTCGATGACCGTGGCGGCTCCAAGCGAACGAAGGTAAGGCTCGTCGGCGGTCTTTCCGGTGGCAGCCACCACGCGGTGCCCCAGCCGCGCCAGCAGCGCGATGGCCACGCTGCCCACGCCGCCGGTCGCACCGGTCACCAGCACCTCGCCGTCGCCCGGCTTCAGCCCGGCCGACTCCAGCGCCATCACGCACAGCATGGCGGTGTAGCCCGCGGTGCCGATGGCCATCGCCTGTCGCTCGTCGAAGGCGGCGGGCAGCCGCACCAGCTGGTCGCCCCGAAGGCTCGCGCGCTCGGCCAGGCAACCCCAGCGCGTCTCGCCGAAGCCCCAGCCGTTGTGCACGAAGCGGTCGCCGGGCGCCCAGGCCGCATGGCGGCTCTCGATCACGGTGCCCGCGCCGTCGATGCCCGGAACCATCGGCCACTGGCGCACCACAGGGCCGCGCTGGGTCAGCGCCAGCGCGTCCTTGAAGTTGATCGTCGACCAGCCCACACGCCCCTGGACGTCGCCTTCGGGCAGCGCCGCGTCGTCGACCTGGCGCACGGTGGCGGAGAAGGGCTGCTCGTCGCTGCGATCGAGCCAGAGGGCCTTGAACATGATTCGGCTTTCCGTGAAGTGGGGGCGGGATGGCGGGAAAGAATGCAAACCGTTGACCGGTAACGATTTTTCCAAGCTGCAACCTTGACTGGGCAGCATCGGCCCCCTATTCTCGCGCCCCATGCACGCCCGCCGCACCCCCCCAGAGCGAAGCCGCTGGCTGCGCGTCGGGGTCGCAGCTTTCGCCCTCGGGCTGGCAGGCCTTTCGCAGGCCGCGCCGGACGCCTCCGACCCTGTGGCCCGTCTGCTCGCCGAGCGCGGGCTGATCCAGTTGCCGCTGTCCACGCCTGCCGAACCGGCCGAGGCGAGCTTCACCCGGCAGATGCGCGACGGCGCGTCCGACATGGTGCTGGCGGCGATGAACTTCCTGGGCGTGCCCTACCGCCGCGGAGGCAATTCGGCCGAATCCGGGTTCGACTGCAGCGGCTTCACCCGCCACATCTTCGAGATGAGCCTGGGCCTGGTGCTGCCGCGGCGGGCCGACGACCAGGCCAGCGCACCGGGTCTGTTCAGCATCGCCAAGGCCGAACTCAAGCCGGGTGACCTGGTGTTCTTCAACACCCTGCGCCGTACCTTCTCGCACGTGGGCATTTACGTGGGCGACGGCAAGTTCATCCACGCGCCGCGCTCGGGCGCCAGCGTGCGCGTCGAGGACATGCGCATGGCCTACTGGCAGCAGCGTTTCACCGGTGCGCGCCGGGTCGATGCCAGCGCGCTGCCGGCTGCATCCAACACCTCGATCGACCTGGCCCGCACTGCGCCCGCGCTCAGCTCCACGGCGACCTCCTTCGCGCCGCTGCCCGGCGCCTTCATCGGCCCCACGCCCACCCGCGCGGCCGACACCACGCCGCTGCTGCCCTGATCCTCGGGGCCGGATGCCACCGGCTCCGGTCGGCACCAGGGCGCTGCAGGCGCGGTGGCGTCGGGCGCTGGCGCCGTCCGGCGGACAATCGGGTCCATGACCGATCGCGTGATTCCCCTGGCCGACCTGCGCTACGCCGCGCGCATCCCCGTGGTCCCCGCCGATGCCCCCCGCCCCGACGGACTGCTGGCCGATCGCCGGGACCGCCCGCTGCATGACCTGCGCATCTCGGTCACCGACCGCTGCAACTTCCGCTGCAGCTACTGCATGCCCAAGGAGGTGTTCGACAGCCAGTACCGCTTCCTGCCGCAGAGCTCGCTGCTCAGCTTCGAGGAGATCGTGCGTCTGGCAAAGGTCTTCGTGGCGCATGGGGTGCGCAAGCTCAGGCTGACCGGCGGCGAGCCGCTGCTGCGCCGCCAGGTCGAGACGCTGGTGGCGATGCTGGGCGAACTGCGGACGCCGGACGGTCAGCCGCTGGACCTCACGCTCACCACCAACGGCTCGCTGCTGGCGCGCAAGGCCGAAGCGCTGGCCCGCGCCGGGCTCAAGCGCGTCACGGTGAGCCTGGACGGGCTGGACGACGCCGTGTTCCGCCGGATGAACGACGTGGACTTCCCGGTGGCCGACGTGCTGGCCGGCATCGACGCCGCTGCCGCGGCGGGCCTGGGGCCGATCAAGGTCAACATGGTCGTCAAGCGTGGCACCAACGACCAGGAGATCCTGCCCATGGCGCGGCGCTTCCGGGGCACGCCGGTGGTGCTGCGCTTCATCGAGTACATGGATGTGGGCAGCAGCAACGGCTGGCGCATGGACGAGGTGCTGCCTTCGGCGGAGGTCGTGCGGCGCATCGCCGCCGAACACCCCTTGCTGCCGCTGGAAGCGGCTGCAGCCGGCGAGACCGCGCAGCGCTGGCGCTATGCGGACGGCCAGGGCGAGGTCGGCGTGATCTCCAGCGTCACCCAGGCCTTCTGCCACAGCTGCAACCGCGCCCGGCTGTCCACCGAGGGCAAGCTCTTCCTGTGCCTGTTCGCCAGCGAAGGCCATGACCTGCGAGCGCTGCTGCGCAGCGGACGCAGCGACGATGAACTGGCCGCGGCCGTCGGCGGCATCTGGCAGGGCCGCGACGACCGCTACTCCGAACTGCGCGCCAGCCTGCCCGGTGACGACTCCGCGGCACCGCGTCGGGTGGAGATGAGCTACATCGGCGGCTGAGCCGCCGCTTCCGCCCCGGCGGGACTCAGGCCTTGCGGGAGCCGGCCTGCACGCCCCTGTTGGCCAAGGCATCGGCGCGCTCGTTGCCCGGATCGCCGGCGTGGCCCCGCACCCAGCGCCAGTCCACCGCATGCAACTGACGCAGCGCATCCAGCCGCTGCCAGAGGTCGGCGTTCTTCACCGGCTTGCGATCGGCCGTCGTCCAGCCCCGCCGCTTCCAGCCATGGATCCACTCGGAGATGCCCTTGCACACGTACTCGCTGTCGGTGTGCAGCGTGACCTCGCAGGTGCGCTTGAGCGATGACAGGGCCTCGATCACCGCGGTGAGTTCCATCCGGTTGTTGGTGGTCAGGGCCTCACCGCCGAAGAGTTCCTTCTCGTGGCCCTCGGTGCTCAGCCACGCCCCCCAGCCGCCAGGCCCGGGGTTGCCCTTGCAGGCGCCGTCGGTGTAGATGGTGACGCGGGGTCGTGCCAGGCGGGGGGTGTCGTCGGTTTCACTCATCACGGGATCGGGAAGCAACAGGGGTTTCAGGTTTCGCCTCGGCCAATGCGCGCCGCCTCGAGACGTGGGCCGGCGCATTCGCAGGCGCCACCGCCGCGGCAGCGCTCGCGCGCCGGACGGGTCGAGGCAAGCCCACCAGGCGCATGCCGCGCACCCGCTTGACGGCCACGCAGCAGTACACCGCGCCGAACACCGGCCACCAGCGGTCGCCCCAGGCGTCCATCCAGTCGAAGCGGTCCAGCCACGCTTGTGAAGCCAGGGGCGGACGGTAGCAGCCGAAGCGCCCCCCTTCGACCTCGAAGCTGAGCAGGCGCAGCCAGTCGCGCAGGCGGCGGTAGCCGATGATCTCGCCGCCGGCCGGCAGGAAGTCCTGGCGGCTGCCCGAACGCACGGGCAGCCATCGTCCAGCCCGCTGGCGCAAGGCCCAAAGGCTGGCGGGGTTGAATCCGGCGATCACCACACGGCCCTCGGGCCGCAACACCCGGTCGACCTCGGCGAGCGTCGCATGCGGGTCCGCTGCGAGCTCCAGCGTGTGGGGCAGCACGACGAGGTCCAGGCTGCCGGTCTCGAAGGGCAGCGCATCGGGCTGGCAGACCAGATGCGGCACTGCACAGGCGTGCGCCGCGGCCCGCGGGCCGACCCGGGACTGCAGGTCGGCCGCGTCCTCGCAGATCCAGCGGTGGGGCATCCGGTTCGCCCGCAGCGCGTCGATCTGCGGCAAGCCCACCTGCAGCGCATGGAAGCCGAAGATATCGGTCACCTCCAGGTCGATGCGAGCCTGTTCCCAGGCGAGCAGATACTCACCGGCCGGACTGCCCAGCCAGGGGTGCGAACCTATAATCGACCGGTCTTCCGACATGAAGCTGATATCGCTGCCCGCCTTCGTCGACAACTACATCTGGATGATCCACGACGGCCACAAGGCCTGGGTGGTGGATCCGGGGGACGCGGCGCCGGTCATCGAAGCCCTGGACGAACTCGGGCTGTCGCTCGCGGGCATTCTAGTGACGCATCACCACGGCGATCACGTCGGCGGCCTGGTCGGCTTGTCGCATCGCCTGCAAGGCCCCGTATTCGGTCCTGCGCTCGAGCGCATCCCCGAGCCTTTCCAGCCGGTCCGGCAAGGCGAACGCATCGAGGTCCTCGGCCTGCAGTTCGAAGTCATCGACGTCCCGGGCCACACGCTGGGGCATGTGGCCTACTTCTCCGGCAGCACGGCCACGGTCTCCTCGCTCGGAAGGCCCGTGCTCTTCTGCGGTGACACCCTGTTCTCCGGCGGCTGCGGCCGTCTGTTCGAAGGCACGCCCGAGCAGATGCACGATTCGCTCGATCGCCTGTCGGGCCTGCCGGACGACACCGCCGTCTGTTGTGCCCATGAATACACCCTGTCCAACCTGAAGTTCGCGCGGGCCGTCGAACCGGACAACACCGCGCTTGCGCAACACACCGCCTGGTGCGAAGCCCAGCGCGCCCAGGCGCGGCCCACCCTGCCCGGTCGCCTGGACGTCGAGCGTCGCATCAACCCCTTTCTTCGTTGCAGCGAGCCCGCCGTGCGGGCCGCTGCCCGAAGCCGCGCCCCCGCAGCGCGCACGCCCACCGAGGTGTTCGCCGCGCTGCGCCAGTGGAAGAACGAATTTCGATGAAGCCATTTCGTGCCCCTGCGCGCCTTGCCGCGCTGCAACGCCACCCCCAGCTCGCCGGACACCTGGTGAGCCCTGCCATCCGCCTCGGTCTCGCGGCCTTGGCCCTGCTCGCGCTGGCGGCCTGCGCCAGCGTGTCGCCACCCGGGGAGCCGCCTGCCGGTGTCGCAGGCCCCCATGCCGCTGGCGCTGTCGCCGCGGGCGCCACCGCGGCCGCAGCCGCGCCGCGCGCCCCGGGCGGCTCGGCCGGTGGGGTCAACGCCGCCACCGCCACCGCCACGGCCCCGGCCGATGCGCCTTCGACGGCGGCGCCCGGTGCCCGCGCCTTGCTGCCCGAGCCCCGGCCGGTGGCGGTGCCCCCGCCGGGCGAAGGCCCGGGCGTGGACACGCTGGACGACTTGCCTCCCCCGCCGCGCGACCTCTGGGACCGCATCAAGGCCGGCCGAGGCATCCCGGAACTGCACGACAACTGGGTCGAGCAGCGCGAGGCCTACTACAGCGCCCGGCCCGACTACGTCGCCCGCATGGTGTCGCGCGGCGGCCGCTACCTCTTCCACATCGTCGAGGAAGTCGAAAAGCGCGGGCTGCCCACCGAGCTGGCGTTGCTGCCCTTCATCGAAAGCGCCTTCAACCCGCAGGCCATCTCGTCGGCGCAGGCCGCGGGCATGTGGCAGTTCATCCCGTCCACGGGGAAGTACTTCGACCTGAAGCAAAACCTCTTCCGCGACGATCGCCGCAGCGTGGTCGCCTCGACGCAGGCTGCACTGGACTACCTCACCCGCCTGCACGGCATGTTCAAGGACTGGCACCTGGCGCTGGCGGCCTACAACTGGGGCGAGGGCAATGTGCAGCGGGCCATCGAGCGCAACCGCCGCGCCGGCCTTCCCACGGACTACGCCAACCTGCGCATGCCGCGCGAGACGCGCGACTACGTGCCCAAGCTGCAGGCCATCGAGAACATCCTGGCCGATCCCGCCCGCTACGGCCTGTCGGTGGCCTCGCTGCCCAACGAGGCGGTGTTCCGCTCGGTGGCCATCGAGCGCGACATCGACGTCGCACTGGCCGCGCGCCTGGCGGGCATCGGCGTGGACGAGTTCAAGGCGCTGAACCCGCAGATGAACAAGCCCGTGATCCTCGCGGCCGGCACGCCCGTCATCCTGCTGCCCCACGACAACGCGCTGCTGTTCGCCGCCCGGCTCGGCCAGCACGACGGCCCGCTGGCCAGCTGGACCGCCTGGACGGCGCCTTCGACGATGAAGGTCTCCGAGGCCGCCGAGCGCGTGGGCATGACCGAGGCCGCCCTGCGGGAGGCCAACCGCATCCCGCCCCGCATGCAGGTGCGCGCGGGCTCCACGCTGCTGGTGGCACGCGCGGCACACAAGGAAACCGACGTTCCCGAGCACATCGCCGACAACGCCATGCTCGCCCTCGCCCCGGACGCTCCTGCCCGCCGACGCGTGCAGGTCAAGGCGCGCAGCGGCGACACCCTGGCCAGCTTCGCGCGGCGCCACCGGGTCAGCGCCGAGGAAGTCGCCCATTGGAACCGGCTGGGTCCGCAGGCCCGCCTGCAGGCCGGTCAGACGCTGGTGGTGATGACCGTCGCCGCGCCTGCCGCGGCCCCTCGTCGAACGGCCGCAGCGCCCGCCCGACGTGTCGCCGCGGCACCTGCAGCGCGGGCATCGGCGCCGGCACCGGCCGCCAGGACGAAGCCGCGGTCGCAGGCGTCGGCGCGTGCGCCGGCACCCCAGACCCGCGTCGCGCAGCGTTGACTCAGCGCCGGTCGGCCAGCGCGTGGGCGATGGTGCCCAGGTCGACGAACTCGAGTTCGCTGCCGATGGGCACACCCCGGGCCAGACGCGTGGCGCGCAGCCCCATCGAGCGGAGTGCCTCGCCCACGGCATGGGCGGTGGCTTCGCCTTCGGCGGTGAAGCTGGTCGCCAGGATCACCTCCTCGACCGCGGGGTCCTGGGCACGCTCCAGCAGGGCGGCCAGGCCGATGTCGCCGGCGCCGATGCCGTCCAGCGGACTGAGCCGCCCCATCAGCACGAAGTAGCGCCCCTTGTAGCTGCCGGTGCGCTCCATGGCCGCCTGGTCGGCCGGCGTCTCCACGACGCACAGCAGCGCGTCGTCGCGCGTCGGGTCCGAGCAGACCGAACACACCGGCTCCTCGGCAAAGGTGTGGCAACGGGTGCAGTGGTGAACCCGATCGCCCGCGGCGAGCAGCGCGTCGGCCAGCCGCATCGCCCCGCCCCGGTCGTGCTGCAGCAGGTGGTAGGCCATGCGCTGGGCGGATTTCACCCCGACACCGGGCAGGCGCCGAAGGGCCTCGACGAGTTCGTCCAGAGCCGTCACGGCAAGCCGACCGGGTGCGGCCTGGACGGCTTCAGAACGGGAACTGCATGCCCGGAGGCAGCGGCATTCCCGCAGTGATCTTGGCCATCTTCTCCTGCGTCAGCTGCTCGCCCTTGCGCACGGCGTCGTTCATGGCCGCGGCGACCAGGTCTTCGAGCATGTCCTTGTCATCGGCCAGCAGGCTGGGGTCGATGCTCACCCTGCGAACGTCGTGCTTGCAGGTCATCAGCACCTTCACCAGCCCCGCCCCGGACTGGCCCTCCACCTCCAGCGTGGCCAGCTCCGCCTGCGCGCGCTTGAGGTTCTCCTGCATTGCCTGCGCCTGCTTCATCAGTCCGGCGATCTGGCCCTTCATCATGTCTTGCTCCTTGCGCGGCTGCGCCTTGTTCAGTGGGGTGGGTGATTCGCGTCCCGGGCGCAGCGACGCTGCCCGGCCGGCGCCTTCGGTTCAGTGCGGCTTGATCGATCCGGGAACGATGCGGGCGGTGGCGAACTCCTGCATCAGGCTGCGCACCAGCGGGTCGTTGTGGATCAGCGCCTCGGCTTCGGCCTGGCGCTCCTCGCGCAGACGGGCCTGCCGCAGGGCAAGCGAATCGCTGACCGGGCCGGCCTGGACCGTGAGGGACACCGCATGGCCGAACCATTGCTCGAGGGCCTGGCGCAGACGCTCCACCGAGGCCGGGCTGCGCAGGGACTCACGCTCCACCTGCAACTGCACCTCGGTGCGCTGCGGGGTGGCCGAAATGCCCAGGCAGCCGGCCTGCAGGGCCAGCTCGCGCACCAGCGCCTGAACGAGCCCCTGGTCACTCAGCGCCTGAACCCAGGCCGCCCATCGGTCCATCGGGGCATCGCCGTGCACGGGCTGCGGCACGGCAGCGGGCGTGGACTGCAGCGGCACGCTGGCCTGCGGCGGCTTGCTGGACACCAGCGGCATCGGGGCCGAGCCCAGCACTGCAGGCGATGCGACCGGCCTCGGTGCAGCGCTCGCGGCCCCAGCGGCGGCTGCCCCCCCGTGCAAGCCCTCGGCTCCCGGACGGAAGGCCAGCGCACGCAGCAGCAGCATCAGCAGGCCTGCGTGTTCGTCCGGCGCCAGCGCCAGCTCGGAGCGCCCCTGCACCAGCAGGCTGTAGAGCAGCTGCAGCTCGTCAGCGGGCCAGTGCGCCGCGAGCTCCGCGGCGGCGCGCTCGTCCGCGTCGTCCTCGGACAGTGCAGCAGGCGCCACCTGCCAGACCGCCATGCGCTGGACGAAACCGAGCATTTCGTCGGCGGCGGCCAGCGCGTTCTGGCCGTCGTCGCGAAGGGCATCGACCTGGGCCACCAGGGCCGCCCCATCGGCCGCCTTCAAGGCCGCCAGCAGACCCAGCGCGCGCGCCGATTCGGCCGCACCCAGCATGCGACGCACCACCGCTTCCTGCAGCTCGCCGCCCCCGTGGGCGATGGCCTGGTCGGTGAGCGACAGCGCGTCGCGCATCGAGCCCCGACCCGCGCGGGCGATCAGCCGCAGCGAGCCGGCGTCTGCGGCGATGCCTTCGTCGGCCAGCACGCGCGCCAGGTGCGCCTCAACCGTGGGCACGCCCATCGGCCGCAGGTTGAACTGCAGGCAGCGCGACAGCACCGTGGGTGGCACCTTCTGCGGGTCGGTGGTGGCCAGCACGAACTTCAGGTAGTCGGGTGGCTCTTCCAGCGTCTTGAGCATCGCATTGAACGCATGCGTGGTCAGCATGTGCACTTCGTCGATCATGAAGACCTTGAACCGCGCCACCACCGGCTTGTAGACGGCCTGCTCGAGCAGCTGGGCGATTTCGTCCACGCCGCGGTTGGATGCGGCATCGAGTTCGACGTAGTCGACGAAGCGTCCGCTGTCGATGTCGCGGCAGACCGGGCAGACCCCGCAGGGCGCCGCCGTGATGCCGCCGTGGCCATCGACGCCGACGCAGTTCAGGCTCTTGGCCAGGATGCGCGACACGGTGGTCTTGCCCACGCCGCGGGTGCCGGTGAAGAGGTAGGCGTGGTGCAGCCGCTGCTGCGTGAGCGCATTGGCCAGCGCGCGGACCACGTGCTCCTGCCCGACCAGGCCCGCGAAGTCCCGGGGCCTGTGCTTGCGGGCCAGCACGGTCGTGTTCATCAAGGCATTCTAGGGGCGGGATAATCCGAGGCTTCGCCCCCCGCCGGGGCCCCTGGCCCTGCTGCTGCGCCCCGCCCCATGTCTTCTCCGAACTCTGCTGCATCGAACGACGGCCCCCTGCGTTATGAAGCCACCGGGGTGGACTACACCCTCATCGATCCGCTGAAGGTGGCCGCCCAGCGCGCCGCCGCCTCGACGGCGAGCCAGTTGCAGCAACACGGCATGCACGAGATCGAATCCTCGCGGGGCGAGTCGGCCTATGTGGTCGATGCCGGGCCCTTCCTGATCGCCAGCATCGTCGAGTGCCTGGGAACCAAGGCCCTGGTGGCCGACGAGATGCATCGCCTGACCGGGCGGATCCACTACGGCGCCATTGCGCAGGACACGCTCGCGATGGCGGTCAACGACCTCATCACGGTGGGGGCGACCCCGCTCGTCGTGCAGGCCTACTGGGCCGCAGGCGGCAGCGAGTGGTTCGGCGATGCAGCGCGCGCCGCTGCCCTGGTGCAGGGCTGGCGAGAGGCCTGCGAACGCTGTGGCGTCGCCTGGGGCGGTGGCGAGACCCCGGCCCTGGCGGGCATCGTCGAAGCCGGCCGCATCGATCTGGCCGCCGCCTGCACCGGCATCGTCAACCCCAAGACCCGCCTGTCGCTCGGCGATGCCCTCCGAGCCGGTGACCGAATCGTGCTGCTGGCCTCCTCGGGCATCCACGCCAACGGACTCAGCCTGGCCCGAAGCGTGGCCACCCGCCTGCCCGAGGGCTATCTCACGCCACTGGACGACGGCAGCCTCTACGGCGAGGCGCTCCTCGCGCCCACCGTGCTCTACGCCCCCGTGATGGCTGCGCTGCATGCGGCCGACATCGTCCCGCACTACTGCGCCAACATCACCGGCCACGGCTGGCGCAAGCTGCTGCGGCACCCGGGCGACTTCGGCTATCGCATCGACGTGGTGCCTCCCGTTCCGCCGGTGCTCGACTTCATCCGGACGCAGGCCGGCCACGACGCCGCCGAAGCCTATGGCACGCTGAACATGGGCGCGGGTTTCGCGCTCTTCGTCGCCGCCTCTCAGGCCGACGCGGTGGTGGATCTGGCCCGCGCTTGCGGCGTGCCGGCCTGGAACGCCGGCGAGGTCGGCCCCGGCCCGAAGCGGCTGAGCGTGCCTTCGCTGGGCATCGAGTGGGACGCGAGCGAGCTGCAGTTGCGCTGAGCCGGGACGCCCGCGACGTCGGCGGCGTGCTCGCCGCCGCCTACAATCGGCGATGACGGGCCTCCCCGCATGGGAAAGTGGCCAACCGGGTCAGGTCGGGAACGAAGCAGCCCTAACCATGGACTCAGTGCCGGGGGTAAGGCTCGTCAACCCTGAACATCCAAGCCCGCCGCGGGCTTGCCGCGTGACTCAGCCCCGGGCGCTGCCCGCAGGCTGCATCTCGTCGAACAGCGTGGCGGGGCGCGTCAGGTCGAAATCCACGTCCGCGCGTCCTTGCCGTACCGCCGTCCGCGCTGCCTGTATCGCCTCCTGGAGGTCGCGCGGCGCGAAGCCGAGCGCCCGCCCGTAGCGCTGCACCACCCGGGCCAGCGCGCGGGCCACCCGGTTGGGGTCACCCGCCTGCAGCGCATCCACCGCTTCGTTGCCCGCGCTGGCCGCAGCGCGCAGCAGTTCGCCGTCCGATTGGCCCAGGTGCACCGCCTTGTCCAGCGGCAGTCGCCGCAGCAGGTTCTGCACCTCGTCGTTGAGGCCCCAATGGCGGGCCACCGCAAGGGCGATCGAGTCGATGTCCACGCCCAGTACCGCGCAGGCGGCCTCCTGCTCGCCCATGCCATCGACGGCCGGGTCGGTGTCGGTGGCCGGCCGTGGCTGCATGAGCTGGGCGATCTGAACCGCTTCATCCGGGAAGTGATACCGCAGCAGCAATCGGCCCAGGTTCTGCAGCAGGGCCAACAGATAGACGACCTCTGCGTCGTAGCCAGCAGGCCGCAGCCGGACCGCCGTCCCGGCGGCCACGCGCGCTTGCTCCATCGCCTGGTCGAGCGCCTGGGCCTGGCGTGCATCCAGATGGCCGGGCCAGGGGCGAAGCGCCAGCGAGGCGCGCTGCACCCCGGTCAGGCCAACCATGGCGATCGCCCGCCGCAAGGTCAGGATCGGTTCGGTTCCGGCCAGCGGCGATGACTTCGCGCGGGCAGTGTTGACCAGCCTGAGCAGCTCGAAGCTCAGCCCCACGTCCATCAGCAGTTCGCCCGCCATCGCCCGACCGTGCGTGTTGCCCAGGCTCGTGATGCGGGCCACGCGGGCCTGCATGTCGCCCCGTGCGGGAAGGCCGCCGGCGGCCTGCAGACGGTCGAGCATCAGATGCAGCGCACCGCCGTCCGATCTGGCGTGGGATTCACGCCAGCCGTCCAGTGCGCGCAACAGGCTTCGGGCCGTGAAGTAGCGACGTGCCGGCTGGCGATCGGTGCTGCGGTTGACGATGGCCCGCAGCGGCTCGGGAATCGGGTGCGCGGTGGTCCAGGGCAGGCGAAGCAGGTCCCGCCCCAGCGGCGGCAGGCGGTCGGCCGCCACCGCGACATCGGCTTCATCCAGTGGTGCGGCACCCGACAGCAGCCGGTGCAGCAGCACGCCGCACATCAGCAGGTCACGGGCAGCGCTTTCGCGCTGCTGGCGAAGCTGGTCGGTCGGCCGCAGGCCCGATCGTTCCCGACCCGACAGGTTCTCCACTGGCTGCAGTTCGCCATCGGTCGTCCACAGGGCCTGCGCGGCCGGCGCGCCCCCCTGCGGCGCGACCGGCTCCCCAGCCACCTCGAGCCCGAGGATGCGCACCCGTCCCTGCGCGTCGATCAGCAGGTTGTGCAGTTGCAGGTCGCGGTGGAGCAATCCTGCGTCGTGCGCGAAGGCCAGTCCCTCCAGAAGCTGGCAGGCCCAGTCCACGGCTTCGGCAGCCGGCGGCGTTCCCCTGCGCAGCCGTTCAGCCCAGGTTTCGCCGAGTTCACGGTCCACGCTGACATAGGGCCAGCGGTCCTGCGTGTCGATCTCGACCACATGCGCCAGCGCCGGATGCTGCAAGCGCGACGCCGCGCGGACGCGACGCTGCCACTCCTCCTGCTCGGCCGGCGTGGCCGGTTGACGGCGAGGCAGCATCACGTGCAGTTCCTGGCCATGTCGCGGGTCGCGCGCCAGCCAGGTCATGCTGCGCTCGCTCTTGCCGACGATCTGCACCAGTTCGAGCCGCCCGAAGCGGCGAACCGTCGGGCCCGGGGCGCGGGGCGCGCCGGCGGCGGATGAATCGGGCAGGGATGGATCGGTCACGGTGCCTGCATTCGACCGCAGCCCTCTGCGAGACCATCGCCGCATCAGCGGCGCAGCCACCCCCCATTTCATCGGCCGGCGCCGGGCGGCGCCCTGGCGCGGTCGATGCGCGGGCCCGCTGTGAGAAACTCGGGGGGTGCCGGGGTTCGCATCGAGTCCCGGCCCTTCTGCACGCGGGGCGGCGTTCCGCCCGACAGCCCCGCCCGTGCCACGAGAGGCCCCATGAGCAGCGAACACATCAAGCACGTTTCCGATTCGAGCTTCCAGAGCGACGTCCTCGACTCCAGCAAGCCCGTCCTGGTCGACTACTGGGCTGAATGGTGCGGCCCGTGCAAGAGCCTGGCCCCGGTGCTCGACGAAGTCGCCGATACCTATGCCACCCGCCTGCAGGTGGCCAAGATGGACGTCGACTCCAACCCGGACACCCCCGCTCGCATGGGCGTGCGCGGCATCCCGACGCTGATCCTCTTCAAGGGCGGCCAGCCGGTGGCGACCAAGGTGGGCATGATGTCCAAGGCGCAGTTGACCGCCTTCATCGACAGCCACCTATAATTCAGGAAACGGAGCGGCCTCCACGCGAAGCTGCTCCCCCTGTGCCGAACCGGTTCGCGCCGGCCTCGGCCACCATCGGACCCAGCCCGGTCTCCACCTGAACGGTGTCGTCGGCAGGCCGATTGCCCCCCTTCCCCGCCTGGCGCCGCACCGCGCCCGTCCCCGCGGACCGATCGCGTCGAACGCGGCCCGTCCCGGGGCTTCCACCCAACGCTCCCAGCCTGGGCGTCTTTCCATGCACCTGTCCGAACTGAAGGCGCTCCACGTCTCCGCCCTGATCCAGATGGGCGAGGCCTTGGAGATCGAGAACGTGGCCCGCCTGCGCAAGCAGGAACTGATGTTCGCCATCATGAAGAAGCGCGCCAAGGCCGGCGAGCAGGTCTTCGGCGATGGCGTGCTCGAGGTGCTGCCCGACGGGTTCGGCTTCCTGCGTGCACCCGATGCCAGCTACATGGCGTCCACCGACGACATCTACCTGTCCCCCAGCCAGGTGCGGCGCTTCAACCTGCACACCGGCGACATGGTCGAGGGGGAGGTCCGGGTTCCCAAGGACGGCGAGCGCTACTTCGCACTGGTCAAGGTCGACCGGGTGAACGGCGTCACGCCCGAGGAGAACAAGAACAAGATCATGTTCGAGAACCTGACGCCCCTTTTCCCGAAGGAGCAGTTCAAGCTCGAGCGCGACATCAAGAGCGAGGAGAACATCGTCGGGCGCATCGTCGACCTGGTCGCCCCCATCGGCAAGGGCCAGCGCGCACTGCTGGTGGCCCAGCCCAAGACCGGCAAGACGGTCATGATGCAGCAGCTGGCCCACGCGCTCGTGGCCAACTACCCCGAGGTCCACCTGATCGTGCTGCTCGTCGATGAGCGCCCCGAGGAGGTGACCGAGATGGTCCGCACCGTGCGGGGCGAGGTCATCAGCTCCACCTTCGACGAGCCTGCAGCCCGCCACGTGCAGGTGGCCGAGATGGTCATCGAGCGCGCCAAGCGCCTGGTCGAGCTCAAGAAGGACGTGATCATCCTGCTCGACTCCATCACCCGCCTCGCCCGGGCCTACAACAACGTGCTGCCCTCGTCGGGCAAGGTGCTGACCGGCGGCGTCGATGCCAACGCGCTGCAGCGCCCCAAGCGTTTCTTCGGTGCCGCGCGCAACGTCGAGGAAGGCGGCTCGCTCACCATCATCGGCACCGCGCTGATCGACACCGGCTCCAAGATGGACGAGGTGATCTACGAGGAATTCAAGGGCACCGGCAATTGCGAGATCCACCTCGACCGCCGCATGGCCGAGAAGCGGGTCTATCCGTCCATCCTGATCAACAAGTCGGGCACCCGGCGCGAAGAGCTTCTGCTCAAGCCGGAAATCCTCCAGAAGACCTGGATCCTTCGCAAGCTGCTCTATTCGATGGACGAGATCGAGGCGATGGAGTTCATCCTCGAGAAGATGAAGGCCACCAAGAACAACCTCGACTTCTTCGACATGATGCGTCGAGGTGGTTGATAATTTCGGGTTGATTTTTTTTCCACCGGGCAAGTACGCTCACGCGGCATCGATGCGATCCCGTGGCGCGGCTACCCACCAGCCAAGGCGCTCCCCATGAAAGAAGGCATTCACCCCAACTACCGCGAAGTCTGCTTCGTGGACCTGTCCAACGGTTTCAAGTTCGTCACGCGTTCGTGCGCCCAGACGAAGGAGATGATCAAGATGGACGACGGGCGCGAACTGCCGCTCTTCAAGCTCGAGACCACGAGCGAGAGCCACCCCTTCTACACCGGCACCCAGAAGAGCATCGACTCGCTGGGTGGCCGCGTCGAGAAGTTCCGCAACAAGTTCGCCAAGCTGGGCATGAAGAAGTAAGGCCCGTCGGCCTGCGGCCCCGAGCCTGCTGCGTGCGAGCGCAAACGAAGGCAGCCCCCAGGGCTGCCTTCTTCATTTGCGAAGCCTGCATCGCGGCCCTTCCCTGTCCTGCGGGCCGCCAGACGGCCCTGATCCTGTGCGGTGACCGACGATGAGCCTTGCACCTGCGCGGCCCGCGGTGGTCGGCATCGAGAACGCCCGCCGCCTGCCCCGGGTGGCGCTGCTGCTGTTCTGCGCCGCCTACGTGCTGCCCGGCCTCTTCGGCCGCGACCCCTGGAAGAACGCCGACATCACCGCCTTCGGCTTCATGGCCAGCCTGGCGCGCGGCGACTCATCCTGGCTCGATCCTCGCCTGGGCGGTCTGGCCGCCGATGGTGGCCTGCTTCCCTACTGGGTCGGCGCGCTGGCCATCCAGGCGCTGGGACCGGTCCTGGGGGCGCCGCTCGCGGCACGGCTGCCCTTCGCGCTGATGCTGCTGGGGGTGCTGGCCCTGAGCTGGTACGCCTGCTATCACCTGGCCCGAACCGAAGCCGCCCAGCCGGTGAGTCTGCCCTTCGGCGGTGGCGCCAGCCCCGTCGACTACTCACGTGCCGTGGCCGACGGCGCGGTGCTGGCCCTGATCGCCTCGCTCGGCCTGCTCCAGCTCGGTCACGAGACCACGCCCGAGCTGGTGCAGCTCTTCGGCGTCTCGCTTCTGCTCTACGCGCTGGCCGCCTGCCCGTTTCGCGGCTGGGCGCCGCGGGTGGCCGTGCTGGTGGCGCTGCCCGTCGTGGCCGCCAGCGGTGCGCCGCTGCTGGCGGCAGCGCTCGGCGCCGCGGCCGTCGTGCTGTGCCTGCGTTCGAGCTACGCGCCCACGCGGGGTTTCGCGGCCTGGGCGGCCGTGTCCACGCTGCTGGCCGCCCTGATCCTCCTGGGCCTGGGCGCTGGCAGCTCGAGGCTGGAACCCTACCGGTCGGTGGACGAGGCCTTGTCCACGCTGCGGCTGCTGGCCTGGTTCACCTGGCCTTGCCTGCCCCTGGCGCTGCTCACCCTGTGGCGCTGGCGCGCACAGATCGACAAGCGCCACATCGCCGTGCCCCTGCTCGGTGTGCTCATCGTGCTGGCGGCCTTCCTGGCCGCCCGGGGCTCGGACCGCACGCTGCTGCTGGCGCTGCCCGGTCTGGCCGTGCTGGCCGCCTTCGCGCTGCCCACGCTCAAGCGGGCCTTCACCGCCGCGGTCGACTGGTTCTCGGTCTTCTTCTTCAGCGTCAGCGCGCTGGTGATCTGGGTGATCTACCTCGCGATGCAGACGGGTTGGCCGTCTCAGCCCGCGGCCAACGTGAGGCGGCTGGCCCCCGGCTTCCTGCCCGCGTTCTCCCCGGTCGAGCTGGCCGTGGGGGCCTTGGCGACGGTGGCCTGGCTGGGCTTGGTGCGCTGGCGCGTGGGCAGGCACCAGCACCCGCTGTGGAAGAGCATGGTGCTGCCCGCCAGCGGCGTGGCCTTGTGCTGGACGCTGCTGATGAGCCTGTGGCTGCCGCTGCTCGATCACGCCCGCAGCCACCGCCCGCTGGTGCAGCGCATCGAGCCCCACATCGTGGCCGGTCGCTGCATCTGGGCGCCGGGCGCACCGAAGAGCCTCGTCGCCGCGCTCGAACACGCCCGCAGCGAGCGCGTCTACGCACTGGACGAAAGCGCGGCCAGGGCCTGCGCAACGCGGCTGCAGGTTCGATCCCGGCTGGCCCACCGCGACCGGGCCGACCGGATCGGTCCGGGTTGGGAATTCGTGGCCCGAGCGCAGCATCCCAGCGACCGGGATGGCTGGGTGCTCGTCTACCGGCGCTCGGCCTCCAGCCCCTGAAGCGCTGACGCGATGCCCACCACCGGTACCGGCGCGGCAGGCGAGGGACGCACCCGGTTGGCCGGCAGCAGGATGCGGAAGGTCGAGCCGCGGCCGGGCTCGCTGTCGATCTCCAGTCGCCCGCCGTGGCGCTGCACCACGTGCTTGACGATGGAAAGGCCCAGCCCCGTGCCGCCCGTCTCGCGCGAACGGCTGCCGTCGACCCGATAGAAACGCTCGGTGAGCCGGGCGATGTGCTCGCGCGCGATGCCGATGCCGGTGTCGCTGACCGCCAGTTCGACGCCCCCGTCACCGAGCTGCCGGCTGGTCACCCTCACCTGCCCGCCCTCGGGCGTGTAGCGCACTGCGTTGGACACGAGGTTGGACACCGCGCTCGTGAGCTCCGCCTCCGCCCCGGCCAGCTCGAGCGCCGGCGCGGGCTCGACTGAAACGCGGTGACGTCCGGCTGACAGCGCCTGCGCGTCCAGCTGGATCTGCGACAGCAGGGGCTGCAACGCGATCCATCGGTCCACCGTGGGACGCGGGCTGCCCTCCAGCTGGGCCAGGGTCAGCAGATCGTTCACCAGCGAACGCATGCGCAGCGTCTGCTGGCCCATCAATTCCAGCACCCGCCGGCGCTCCGCGTCGGACAAGGGCAGCGTGGCCATTGAATCGACGAAACCGGAAAGCACCGTCAAGGGCGTGCGGATCTCATGGGACACGTTGGCGACGAAATCGCGCCGCATCACGTCAGCGCGCTCCCGTTCGGTGATGTCCTGCGACAGCACCAGCTTCAAACCATCGCCATATCGCCGCACCAGCACCGACAGCGTGCCCACGCCCGCCGGCCGCGGCAGGTGCACCGCTTCATCGAACACGCCCGCCTGCAGGTAGGCCACGAAGGCGGGCGAGCGCACGAGGTTGGTGATGCGCTGGCGCAGGTCGCGGTGACGTTCCAGGCCGAAATGTTCGGCACCCAGCGAGTTGCACCACTCGATCTGATCGGAGGCGTCCAGCAGCACCACGCCATTGGGCGAGGCCTCGATCCCCGACAGGAACTGCTGGCGTCGCTGCTGTTCCTCGGTCAAGGCCCGTTCGCGCCGGCGCATGCCTTTTTCGGCGAGGTAGCCCAGTTCGCCCCAGAAGCCCCGATCGCGCGGCGCGGGTTGAGCCTGGTCGCCGCGAAGCCACTCGGCATGGCGCCAGGCCTTCAGCGAATCCAGCAGGCATCCCAGCGACGTGCCCGCCAGTGCTCCGACCAGCGCCGTGGCGGCAGCCCAGTCCGACAGGCCCGCCAGCTGACCCAGCCCGAGGCCCAGGAGGCCGAACAGGGCGGTGAAGGCCACCACGCGGGCAGCGCGAGCGAGCAGGCCGTCCATGTTCGGGCGTTCGGGGCGGCTGGGATCGGCGCGTGGGTGTCCGGGTGGGCTTTGCAGCGCAGCCCGGTCAGGCCCGGGCGATCAGCGGACCGCGTTCTCCACGCTGTCCAGCGGCGAGTGGCGCACGTCGGTGCCCTTGACCACATAGATGATGGCCTCGGCGATGTTCTTGCCATGGTCGCCGATGCGCTCGATGGCCTTGGCGACGAAGACCAGGTCGATGCTCGAGCTGATGGTGCGCGGGTCTTCCATCATGTAGGTGATGAGCTTGCGCATCAGACCGTCGAACTCCTGGTCGATCTGGTCATCCTGCTTGAGCACTTCCACCGCCTGGGCGGTGTCCAGCCGGGCGAAGGCGTCCAGCGCCTTCCTCAACTGGTTGATCGCGAGCTCGGCCTCGAACTGCAGGTCGGACACCGGCACCCGCAGCCGGATGGACATGCCCGTGTTGATCAGGCGCTGCACGGTGCGGGCGATGCGAGCGGCCTCGTCGCCCACCCGCTCCAGATTGGCGATGGTCTTGGAGATGGCGATCAGCAGCCGCAGGTCGCGTGCGGTCGGCTGGCGCCGGGCGATGATCGCGGACAGGTCGTGGTCGATGTCGACCTCCATCGCGTTCACCCGCTCTTCCTGGCGCAGCACGACGGAGGCGATGTCGCCATCGAACTGCGACAGCGCGTGGACAGCCTGGGCGACCTGGCTTTCCACCAGCCCGCCCATCTCGAGCACGCGGCCGGAGATGGTGCTGAGCTCGGCGTCGAACTGCGTCGAGAGATGCTTGTCGGTCATGGGCGCTCCGTTGCCCGGTCAGCCGAAGCGACCGGTGATGTAGTCCTCGGTGTCCTTCTTCTTCGGCTTCATGAAGAGCTCCGAAGTGGGGCCGAACTCGACCAGGTCGCCCAGGTACATGTAGGCGGTGTAGTCGGAGCAGCGAGCAGCCTGCTGCATGTTGTGGGTGACGATCATCACCGTGTAGTCGCTCTTGAGCTCGTGGATGAGCTCCTCGATCTTGCCGGTGGAGATGGGGTCCAGTGCCGAACAGGGTTCGTCGAGCAGCAGCACCTCGGGCTTGATGGCAATGCCGCGGGCGATGCACAGGCGCTGCTGCTGCCCGCCCGACAGGCTCGAGCCGCTCTGGCCGAGCTTGTCCTTCACCTCGTTCCAGAGTGCTGCCTTCTTCAGCGCCCACTCGACGCGCTCATCCATCTCCACCCGCGGCAGCTGCTCGAACAGCCGCACGCCGAAGGCGATGTTGTCGTAGATGGACATCGGGAAGGGCGTGGGCTTCTGGAACACCATGCCGATCTTGGCCCGGATCAGGCTCACATCCAGCTTGCTCTTGAGCACGTCCTCGCCGTCCAGCGCCACCAGTCCCTCGGCGCGCTGCTCGGGGTAGAGCTCGAACATGCGGTTGAACACCCGCAGCAGCGTGCTCTTGCCGCAGCCGGACGGCCCGATGAAGGCGGTGACCTTGCGCTCGGGAATGTCCAGGTTGATGTGCTTGAGCGCATGGAACTTCCCGTAGTAGAAGTTCAGGTCACGCACCGAGATCTTCACCCGCTCGTGGCTGGGCAGATCGACTTTCGCGTCCATGGATCAATCCTTCTTTCGGAACAGCACGCGGGCGAGGATGTTCAGCGCCAGCACGCCCAGGGTGATGAGGAACACGCCCGCCCAGGCGAGTTCACGCCAGTTCTCGTAGGGGCTCATCGCGAACTTGAAGATGGTCACCGGCAGGCTGGCCATCGGCTCGTTCAGGTTGGAGCTCCAGAACTGGTTGTTCAAGGCGGTGAAGAGCAGCGGCGCGGTCTCGCCGGCGATGCGTGCCAGGGCCAGCAGCACGCCGGTGACCACGCCCGCCCGCGCCGCCCGCAGCGTGACCGAGGAGATCACCTTCCATTTAGGGGTGCCCAGTGCATAGGCCGCCTCGCGCAGTGCGTTGGGAATGAGGCTCAGCATGTTCTCGGTGGTGCGCACCACCACCGGGATCACGATCAAGGCCAGCGCCAGGATGCCCGCCCAGGCGGAGAAGGAGCGCACCTGCGCCACCACCACCGCATAGATGAACAGGCCGATGACGATGGACGGCGCGGACAGCAGGATGTCGTTGATGAAGCTCGTGACATGGCCCAGCCACGTCCGCTTGCCGTACTCGGCCAGGAAGATGCCGCACAGGATGCCGATGGGCGTGCCCAGCGCGGTTGCCAGCAGCACCATCAGCAGCGAGCCGAAGATCGCGTTGGCCAGGCCCCCCGTCTCGGCCTGCGGCGGCGGCGTCATTTCGGTGAACACCGTCAGCGCCAGGCCGCCGATGCCCAGGCGGATGGTCTCCACCAGGATCCAGGCCAGCCAGAACAGGCCGAAGGCCATCGCCCCCAGCGAGAAGGTCAGCGCCACCGCGTTGACCACCTTGCGCCGCTGGTGCATGCGCATGCGGCCCGCGTCCAGGTTTCCGAGGGTGCTCATGTGCGGGTTCCTTCGCCGCGCTGCATGCGGGCCAGCAGGACCTTGGACAGCGCCAGCACGCAGAAGGTGATGAAGAACAGGACAAGCCCGAGGTAGATCAGCGCCGCCTGGTGCAGACCGGGGCTCGCCTCGGCGAACTCGTTGGCGATGGCCGAGGTGATGCTGTTGGCGGCCTCGAAGATCGACAGCGAGTTCAGCTGGTTGAAGTTGCCGATCACGAAGGTCACGGCCATGGTCTCGCCCAGCGCCCGCCCGAGGCCGAGCATGATGCCGCCGATGACCCCGGCCTTGGTGTAGGGCAGCACCACCTTGGAGACCACCTCCCAGGTGGTGGACCCCAGCCCGTAGGCCGACTCCTTCAGCAGCGGCGGCGTCACCTCGAACACGTCGCGCATCACCGAGGCGATGAAGGGAATGATCATGATGGCCAGGATGATGCCGGCCGACAGGATGCCGATGCCCACCGGTGCCCCGCTGAACAAGGTGCCCAGCACGGGCCAGTTGCCGAAGGCGCCCTGCAGCGGCTGCTGCACGTAGGTGGCCAGGATGGGGCCGAACACCAGCAGGCCCCACATGCCGTAGACGATGGACGGCACGGCGGCCAGCAGTTCGATGGCCACGCCCAGCGGCCGGCGCAGCCAGCCCGGCGCGAGCTCGGTGAGGAAGAGGGCGATGCCGAAGCTCACCGGCACCGCGATCAGCAGCGCGATGAAGGAGGTCATCAGCGTGCCGTAGATCATCACCAGGCCGCCGTAGCGGTCCTCGACCGGATCCCAGTCGGTGCTGACGAGGAATCCCAAGCCGTATTCACGGATGGCCGGCCACGCGCCGAACAGCAGGGAGACGATGATGCCCACCAGCAGCGACAGCGTCAGCCAGGCCGCCGAGTGGGTGGCGATGGAGAAAAGCCGGTCGGCCCAGGGGGCCCGGCGGGTACGGGCGGGGGGCTCACCGCCCGATGCCGTCTGGGTCATCTTCTTGTTTTCCGGTTCCGCGCCATAGGCACCGGACGGCAGCGTAGCAGACAAGGGGGCACTCCTCGGAGCCTGGACGAGCCAGGCTCCCAATGGGCAAGACGACACGAAGCAGGCCGGGGCATGACCGCCGCGGCAGCACCGCGGTGGCCCCGTCCCCGCCGGGGCTTCACTTCAGCGCAATGGCCTTGCCCGATGCGTCGGTGATCTTGGCCCACTCGCGGCGAACCAGCGCCTCCACCGAGTCGGGAAGCGACACGTACTCGAGTTCGACCGCCATCGTGTCGCCGTTGTTGAAGGCCCAGTCGAAGAATCGCAGCGACGAGGCGGCCTTGCCGACGTTCTCCTGCTTGGCCTGCATCACGATGAAGGTCGCGCCGGTGATCGGCCAGGCCTGCGCACCCGGCTGCTCGGTCAGGATCTGGAAGAAGGTCTTGTCCCACGCGGCGCCAGCAGCGGCGGCCTTGAAGGTCGCGTCATCGGGGTTGACGAAGTTGCCGGCGGCATTGCGCAGCTGCACATGCGCCATCTTGTTGGTGCGGGCGTAGGAATACTCGACGTAGCCGATCGAGTTGGGCAGGCGCTGCACGAACGCGGCGACGCCCTCGTTGCCCTTGCCGCCCGCACCGGTGGGCCAGTTCACGGCGGCACCCTCGCCCACCTTGGACTTCCACTCCGCGTTCACCTTGGACAGGTAGTTGGTGAAGATGAAGGTGGTGCCCGAACCGTCGGCACGGCGAACCGGGGCGATGGCGCTGTCCGGCAGCGTCACGCCGGGGTTCAGAGCCGTGATCGCCGCGTCGTTCCAGCGCGTGATCTTGCCCAGGAAGATGTCGCCCAGCACCTGGCCGTTCAGGCGAAGCTGCCCGGGCTGGATGCCGCGGACGTTGACCACCGGCACCACGCCGCCCATCACCGTGGGGAACTGGATCAGGCCGTCCTTGGCCAGATCGGCATCGGACAGCGGGATGTCGCTGGCACCGAAGTCGACGGTCTTCGCGCGGATCTGCCGCAGGCCGGCGCTCGAGCCCACCGACTGGTAATTGATCTTCTGCCCGGTCGCCTTGTTGTAGGCATCGGCCCACTTCGAATACAGCGGAGCCGGGAAAGTGGCGCCGGCACCAGTGACGTCCTGGGCCAGGCTCAGACCGGCGGACAGGGCGAAGACGCTGCCGACGGCGGCAACGCGGAGGAAGGAGAGGGACATGGTCTAGCCTTTCGGTGGTCGAAGACGGGTCGGTCGCCGCACTCTAGGCAAGCGAGGTGACAGTTGCGTGACATCGCCGCGCCGAACATGGGGTTTGCCCATGGGTGCAACAGCGGTCAGGAAGCGTCATCGGATTGTCACGGCTCGGTCACACGGCCTGCCTAGGCTAGCGCCGGCCTTGTTCAACAGCCCCGGAGCCCTGAGATGACCTTCACCCGTCGTGCCCTCGCCCTTGCCGTCGCCACGGCCAGCCTGTCGGCAGCCACCTTCCTCACCGGCTGCGCCACGCTGCAAAGCCCCAAGACCATCACCGACACCGCGCTGGCCACGCCGGAGCTGTCCACGCTGGCCAAGCTGGTCGGCGACGCCGGCCTGGCCGACACCCTGCGCGGCACCGGCCCCTTCACCGTCTTCGCGCCGACCAACGACGCCTTCAAGAAGGTTCCTGCCGCCACCATGGCGCAACTGGCCGCCGACCGCGAACTGCTGCGTTCGGTGCTGACCTACCACGTCGTGCCGGGCAAGGTGGCGTCCGCCGAAGTCAAGACCGGCCCGGTCAAGTCGGTCCAGGGCGCCAACCTGGCCTTGTCCAAGGCCGGCACCTTCGTCACGGTGGAAGATGCGCTGGTCACGCGCGCCGATGTGGCAGCCAGCAACGGCGTGGTGCACGTGATCGACACGGTGCTCATCCCCCCGCGCCGCTGATTCCCGCAAAGCCCGGGTCCGGGCCGGCGGCTCACGCCCGGGCCCGGCTCTCGTCCGGCGCCGTCAACAGCTTCAGGCGGCGAGCCGATCGGCCATGGCCTGGGCGCAGCTGCGGGCCAGTTCGGCCTCGTCGGCCTCGACCATGATGCGCAGCACCGGCTCGGTGCCCGAGGCGCGGATCAGCACCCTGCCCCGGCCGACCAGCGCCCGCTCAGCGTCCTTGCGCGCGTCCTTCAGGCCGGCATGGGTGGTCCAGTCGGTGCCCGGGGAGAGCCTGACGTTGATCAGCGTCTGCGGGAAGAGCCGGACACCCTCGAGCAGACTCGCCAGCGATTGCCCCCGGCGGCGCATGGCCTGCAGGACCTGCAGCGCACTCACGACACCGTCGCCGGTGGTGTGGCGGTCCAGGGCCAGAAGGTGCCCGGAGCTCTCGCCGCCCAGGTTCCAGCCCCGCGCCAGCATTTCTTCGAGCACGTAGCGGTCCCCCACCTTGGCCCGGGCCAAGGCGATGCCGCGGCGCTCCAGCGCCTGCTCGACACCCAGGTTGGTCATCAGCGTTCCCACCACGCCCGGCACTGCCTGGCCCGCGTCCTGTCGGTCGGTGGCCATCAGGTAGAGCAGTTCGTCGCCGTTGAAGAGGCGTCCGTCGGCATCGACCATCTGCAGCCGATCGGCATCGCCGTCCAGCGCGATGCCGCAGTCGGCACGGTGTTCGCGAACCGCACGCACCAGCGCCTGCGGAGCGGTTGCACCGACCCCCGCGTTGATGTTCAGGCCATCCGGGGCGCAGCCAATGCGCTCGACCACCGCGCCCAGTTCGTGGAAGACGTCGGGGGCGATGTGATAAGCCGCGCCGTGGGCTGCATCCACCACCAGCTTGAGCCCCTTGAGGGAGAGCTCGCTGGCGAAGGTGGACTTGCAGAACTCGATGTAGCGGCCACCGGCGTCGTTCAGGCGCCGCGCCCGGCCCAGGCTGGCCGCATCCACCCAGGACGCCGGCTCTTCAAGCGCGGCCTCCACGGCCGCCTCCCAGTCGTCCGGCAGCTTCTCGCCCCGGGCCGAGAAGAACTTGATGCCGTTGTCCTCGAAAGGGTTGTGCGAGGCGCTGATCACGACGCCCAGGTCCAGTCGAAGCGCCCGGGTGAGATAGGCCACGCCCGGCGTGGGCAGCGGGCCGCTCAACACCACATCCACGCCCGCCGAGGTGAAGCCGGCTTCCAGCGCGGCCTCGATCATGTAGCCGGAGATCCGCGTGTCCTTGCCTATGAGCACCGTGGGCCGCGCCGACCCGCGGGCCAGCAGCACCCGACCCACCGCATGGCCCAGGCGCAGCATGAAGTCGGCGGTGATGGGCGGACGACCGACCGTGCCCCGGATGCCGTCGGTTCCGAAAAATCTGCGCGCCATCACCGTCCTCCTTGAATCGCTGCCGGACCCGGATTGTCGCCAGCGGCGATCCGGACCGCGTCCCACACCTGCAGGGCATCGCGCGTTGCCGCCACGTCGTGCACGCGAACGACGGCGGCACCGCGCGACACCGCCGCCAGCGCCGCGGCCAGGCTCGCGGCCAGGCGTTCGCCCACAGGCCGCCCGGTGATCACTCCCAGCGTGCTCTTGCGCGACCACGCTGCCAGCAAGGGTCGGCCCAGGGCCATCAACTCGGATTGGCGGCCGAGCAGGGCCAGGTTGTGCTCCGGGGTCTTGCCGAAACCCACGCCGGGGTCCAGCACCACGCGCTCGGCCCGAATGCCTGCGGCGGTGCAGGCGTGCAGCCGCTGCGCCAGGAAGGCCCCGACTTCGCGAACGACGTCGTCGTAGGCGGGCGAGCGCTGCATGGTCGACGGGTCGCCCGGCATGTGCATCAGGCAGATGCCGCAACGCGGGTGACGCGCCACGGTGGGCAGCGCCTGCGGGCCCCGCAGCGCCTCGACGTCGTTGATGATGTCCGCGCCGAGGTCCAGCGCCCGGGCCATCACCTCGGCCTTGCGGGTGTCCACCGACACCGGCACGCCCAGCCCCAGCGCGGCGCGCAGCACCGGTTCAAGCCGCTGCCATTCGCTCGTCGCGTCCACCGACGCGGCACCCGGCCGCGTGGACTCGGCCCCGAGGTCCAGGATGTCGGCGCCTTCGGCAAGCAATCGCTCGCAGTGGGCAGCACCGGCACTGGCCGAATCGTGCCGGCCCCCATCGGAGAAGGAGTCGGGCGTGAGGTTGACGATGCCCATCAGCCGGGGCCGTGACAGGTCGATCTCGAAGCGGGTGGTGCTCCACACCGGCGATGGGTTCATGGGGAAAAGGGCTGACGCCGCGCTTCGGGCGGCCATAACCCGCCGGGCGCTCGCGTATTCCGCGAAGGATCATGAAAAACGGGGCCAAGGCCCCGTTCGGTGGAAACTGGCGCCCGCCGCGGGCGCGCCCCGGACCCAGGGGCCTCAGGCAGCTGCCGGCGCGCTGTCCGGGTTGACCGGCGGGGTCGGGCCGGAGGAACGGGCGCTCGAAGGCGTCCAGTCCTTGGGCGGGCGCGGCGGACGGTCGCCCATGATGTCGTCGATCTGGTCGCTGTCGATGGTTTCCCACTCGAGCAGCGCCCGCGCCATCGTGTGCATCTTGTCCTTGTTGTCCTCGATGTGCTTGCGCGCGATGGCGTATTGCTCGTCGATGATCTTGCGGATCTCGCGGTCGACCTTCTGCATGGTCTGCTCGGACACGTTGACCTGCTTGGTCACCGAACGGCCGAGGAAGACCTCGCCCTCGTTCTCGGCATAGACCATCGGACCCAGTTCATCGGTCATGCCGTAGCGGGTGACCATGTCGCGGGCGATCTGCGTGGCCCGCTCGAAATCGTTGCTGGCGCCGGTGGTCATCTGGTTCATGAACACCTCTTCGGCGATGCGGCCGCCAAAGAGCACGCTGATGGTGGACAGCATGCGCTCCTTGTCCATGCTGTAGCGGTCGCCTTCGGGCAGCTGCATCGTCACGCCCAGCGCGCGGCCGCGCGGAATGACGGTGACCTTGTGCACCGGGTCGGTCTTGGGCATCAAGCGCGCCACCAGCGCGTGGCCCGCCTCGTGGTAGGCCGTGTTGCGACGCTCCTCCTCGGGCATGACCATGGACTTGCGCTCGGGGCCCATCATGATCTTGTCCTTGGCCTTCTCGAAGTCGACCATCTCCACCACCCGGCCGCTGCGGCGGGCGGCGAAGAGCGCGGCTTCGTTGACCAGGTTGGCCAGATCGGCGCCGGAGAAGCCCGGGGTGCCGCGGGCCAGGATGTCGGCCCGGATGTCCTGGCCGACCGGCACCTTGCGCATGTGCACGTTGAGGATCTGCTCGCGGCCGCGCACGTCGGGCAGCGTGACATAGACCTGGCGGTCGAAGCGGCCCGGTCGCAGCAGCGCCGGGTCGAGGATGTCCGGCCGGTTGGTGGCCGCCATCACGATCACGCCCAGGTTGGTCTCGAAGCCATCCATCTCGACGAGCATCTGGTTGAGCGTCTGCTCGCGCTCGTCGTTTCCGCCGCCAAGGCCCGCACCGCGGTGACGACCGACCGCATCGATCTCGTCGACGAAGATGATGCAGGGGGCGCTCTTCTTGGCCTGCTCGAACATGTCGCGCACCCGGGCCGCACCCACGCCGACGAACATCTCGACGAAGTCCGAGCCCGAGATGCTGAAGAAAGGCACCTTGGCCTCGCCGGCGATCGCCTTGGCCAGCAGCGTCTTGCCGGTGCCCGGAGGGCCGACCAGCAGCACGCCGCGGGGAATGCGGCCACCCAGCTTCTGAAATTTCTGCGGGTCCTTCAGGAAGTCGACGAGTTCCTTGACCTCCTCCTTGGCTTCGTCGCAACCGGCGACGTCGGCGAAGGTGGTGGTGTTGTTCGCCTCGTCGAGCATGCGCGCCTTGGACTTGCCGAAGCTGAACGCACCGCCCTTGCCGCCGCCCTGCATCTGCCGCATGAAATAGATCCACACGCCGATCAGCAGCAGCATGGGGCCCCAGCTGACGAGGATGCTCATCAGGATGGAGGGCTCCTCACGCTGCTTGACGTCGAACTTCACGCCGCTGTTGATGAGGTCGCCCACCAGGCCACGGTCGAGGTAGGTGGCGTTGCTGCGCAGGCGCTTGTCATCGGTGGTGATGGCCAGGATCTCGGTGCCGCCCTGCCCTTCCTGCAGCGTGACGGACTTGATGCGCTTGGCCCGCACCTCCTCGAGGAAGTCCGAATAGGCGATCTGGTTGCCCTGGACGACCCCCTTGTCGAACTGCTTGAAGACCGTGAAGAGCACCAGGGCGATCACGAGCCAGACCGCAACCTTGGAAAACCATTGATTGTTCACCACGACTCCTTAGGAGGGCCGAACCGCCAGGACGCTGCGAGCCACGCCCGCATGACGTCTTCATCTGGGGTCGAGTTTAGTTCAGTCAAGCCCCTGGACAGGGCGAGTTCGCCGGGATGGACCCGGCTCATCGATCGATGGCCGCACCCGCAGCGCCCATGACCTTCGGGCGAGGCTCCAGCCCGACCAGGAAGGTTTCGGCGGAACGGTCCCGTGAGGCCTTGGGCTTGATGGGCTTGACGACCCGGAAGGAGCGCTTGAGCGTCTCGACCAGCTGGCTGTAACCGCTGCCGTGGAACACCTTGCACACCAGGGCGCCCCGGCCGTGAAGGTGTCCGACCGCGAAATCGACGGCCAGTTCCACCAGATCGGCCATTCGGGCCGCGTCGGACGATTCGATGCCTGACAGGTTGGGCGCCATGTCCGACACCACCACGTCCACCGGCCGGCCGGCCAGCCGCCGGTGCAGTTCCTCGAGCACCGCGTCCTCCCGGAAGTCGCCCTGGAAGAACTCCACGCCGTCCACCGCTTCCATCGGCAGGATGTCCAGCGCGATCACCACGCCGTCGATCGAGGCCGCGGGGGTACCGGCGTCGCCGCCGCCCCGGTGTCCCAGCCGCCGGCGCAGGTACTGGCTCCAGGCGCCGGGCGCCGAACCCAGGTCGACCACGGTCATGCCCGGCCTGACCAGGCCCAGCGTCTCGTCGATCTCCTTGAGCTTGTAGGCCGCGCGGGCCCGATAGCCCTCGCGCTGGGCCATCCGCACATACGGGTCGTTCATGTGCTCGTTGAGCCAGGCGCGATTCACCTTGCGGTTCTTGGTCTTGGTCACGGGCAGCCCCCGATAATCCGGCCATGACAGCCATTGAACTGAGCATTGCCGAGCGGCGCGACAAGCGCGCGCTGGCGCATCACCTGAACGCCGTCGTGCACGTCGGCGCCGGCGGCCTGACCGACCCGGTCGTGCAGGCGGTCGACGCCGCCCTCACCGCACACGAACTGATCAAGGTCAAGGTCCACGACGACGATCGGGCGGTGCGGGCCGAGATGCTCGCCACGCTGGCCGAGCGGCTCCAGGCCGCCGCGGTCCAGCACATCGGCAAGCAGCTGGTGTTGTGGCGGCCGGCCCCGGACGACGCGCCCGCCGGCCCCGCCGAACCGCGTGCCGACCGTGGCGCGGGCCCCAAGGTGGTGAAGATCATCAAGTTCTCCAAGAGCGGCAACCACCGCCCCCAGGTGCGCAAGGTGAAGATCCTCGGCAACCAGCGGGTCGCCGCCGGTGGGGAGATCAAGCGGGCCAAGCCGCGCCAGGCCAGTCCCAAGAAGCGCAGCCTGGGCTGAACGCCTGCCACCCGCCGCGGCGATGGCCATGGCCATGGCGGCTGGCATGGCGGATTGGGCCTGCGGGCCGCGGGTCAACGGCCGGCCCGCCAGGAGGCGGCCCCGAGCAGCACGATCTTGATGGCGAAGAACGCCATCGACGCGCCGTGCGCGGTGCCGAAGGCCATGGGGCCCGCGCCGGTGCGGGCGCGTTCCATCATCGGCTGCAAGCCGTAGTGGCCGGCCACCGTGCAGAAAAGCACCCCGGCGATCATCAGCACCACAGCATCCAGGCCACCCGCCGAACCCTCGGCATGCAGCCGCGCCCGGCCCTGCCGGTACAGCACCAGCGCCACCACCGCCACCGCGCAGCTCAGCGGCGCCTCGCGGGCGAACAGCCGCCCCATGAAGGCGCCGGCGACCGGGCGGGAAAACAGCTCGAAAGCCAGCGGCGCCACGCCCACCGCCACGGCCAGCAGCGCGCCGCACCACACGGCCAGCAGCCAGGCCGCGGCACGGGTGGGCCCTTGGGCTGGGGCGGCCTGCACGCTGGCGTTCACACGTAGCGGACTTCGACGATCTCGTAGCGCTTGACGCCACCCGGCGCCTGGACATCGGCGACATCGCCCGCCTCCTTGCCGATCAGCGCGCGCGCGATGGGCGAGCCCACCGAGATCAGGCCGAGCTTGAGGTCGGCCTCGTCCTCGCCGACGATCTGGTAGGTCACCGCGTCACCGCTGCTCTCTTCCTCGAGGTCGACCGTGCTGCCGAAGACCACGCGACCGCCGGCATCCAGCGTGGCCGGGTCGATCACCTGGGCCATCGCCAGCTTGGACTCCACCTCCTGGATGCGGCCCTCGATGAACCCCTGCTTGTCCTTGGCGGCGTCGTATTCGGCGTTCTCGGAAAGATCGCCCTGGGCTCTTGCCTCGGCAATGGCCTGGATCACGGCATGGCGCTCGACGGTCTTGAGCCGGTGCAGTTCTTCGCGCAGCTTCTCGGCGCCGCGGCGGGTCAGCGGAATGGTCGGCATGGGGCTCCCTGTGCTGCTGTGTGAATGGTGTTGGAAAAAGAACAAGGCCGCCAAGGCCCGAACGGACCCGGCGACCTCGGAACGGATCGGCCGCTCAGGCGCCCGACAGCTCGCGGTGCAGTTCCTGCAACGGCCGCACCTGCAGGTCGGCCTGGTGCTTCATGCCTTCCACGGCCGCCTCGCAGCCGGCCATGCTGGTGTAGTAGGTGACGCGCTGGGCGAGGGCCGCCTGGCGGATGTGGCGGCTGTCGGCAATCGCGGTGCGGGTCTCGTCCACGGTGGTGAAGACGAGCTGGATCTCGCCGCCCTTGACCATGTCGACGATGTGTGGCCGGCCGTCCTTGACCTTGTTCACCACCCGAACCGGCACGCCCGCTGCGGCGATCACCGCCGCCGTGCCCCGGGTGGCAACGATCTGGAACCCCAGCGCATGCAGGTCGCGCGCAAGCGGCGCGGCACGGGGCTTGTCGGAGGTCTTGACGGTGATGCACACCGTGCCCTTGGTCGGCAGGCGCGAACCGGCACCCAGCTGGCTCTTCACCATGGCCTCGCCGAAGGTGGCGCCGCAGCCCATGACCTCGCCGGTGGATCGCATCTCCGGGCCGAGGATGGGGTCCACGCCCGGGAACTTGTTGAAGGGGAACACCGCCTCCTTCACGCTGAAGTAGGACGGGATGACCTCGCCGCGCACGCCGCGCTGCTCGGACAGCTTCTGGCCGACCATGCAGCGCGCGGCGATCTTGGCCAGCGGCTGGCCGGTGGCCTTGCTGACGAAGGGCACCGTGCGCGAGGCGCGCGGGTTGACCTCGAGCACATAGACCACCGGGTCGGTGTCGATGCCCTGAATGGCGAACTGCACGTTCATCAGGCCCTTGACCTTCAGGGCGCGGGCCATGGCGATGGTCTGCCGGCGCAGTTCATCCTGCAGCGTGGCCGACAGCGTGTAGGGCGGCAGCGAACAGGCCGAATCACCCGAGTGGATGCCGGCCTGCTCCACGTGTTCCATGATGCCGCCGATCATCACGCCCTGCGGCTCGTCGCTGCCATCGGCGATGCAGTCGACGTCCACTTCGACCGCGTCGTCCAGGAAGCGGTCGAGCAGCACCGGGCTCTTCTCGCTGACGCGCACCGCCTCGCGCATGTAGCGCTCCAGGTCCTTGTCGCCGTGCACGATCTCCATCGCGCGGCCGCCCAGCACATAGCTCGGGCGCACCACCAGCGGGTAGCCCACTTCGCCGGCCATCTCCAGCGCCTGCGCTTCGGTTCGGGCGATGCGGTTGGGCGGCTGGCGCAGGCCCAGCGTGTGCAGCAGCTGCTGGAAGCGCTCGCGGTCTTCCGCGATGTCGATGCTGTCGGGCGAGGTGCCGACGATGGGCACGCCGGCGCGCTCCAGGTCGAGGGCGAGCTTGAGCGGCGTCTGTCCGCCGTACTGCACCACCACGCCGGCGGGCTTCTCCTTGTCGACGATCTCCAGCACGTCCTCGAGGGTCACCGGCTCGAAGTAGAGGCGGTCGGACGTGTCGTAGTCGGTCGACACCGTCTCCGGGTTGCAGTTGACCATGATGGTCTCGTAGCCATCCTCGCGCAGCGCGAGCGCCGCGTGCACGCAGCAGTAGTCGAACTCGATGCCCTGCCCGATGCGGTTGGGGCCTCCGCCCAGCACCATGATCTTGCGGCGGTCGGACGGTGCGGCTTCGCACTCGCCGTCGGCCGCCTCGTAGGTGGAATAGAGATAGGCGGTGTCGGTCTCGAACTCCGCGGCGCAGGTGTCCACGCGCTTGAAGACCGGCCGCACGCCCAGGGCCTGGCGGGCCGCGCGCACCGCGTGCTGGTCGCTCGCCAGCAGCTTGCCCAGCCGGCGGTCGGAAAAGCCGCGCTGCTTGAGGAAACGCCACTCGTCGGCACTCAGGCTGGCCACCGCCCGACCGCCCAGCGCGTGCTCGAGCTCGATGAGTTCGTGGATCTGGTGCAGGAACCAGCGGTCGATCGCGGTTTCCTCGAACACCTCGTCCACGCTCATGCCGATGCGGAAAGCATCGCCGACGAAGAGGATGCGCTCAGGCCCGGGCTCGCCGATCTCCTCGACGATCTCGTCGCGGTCGCGGCTGCGTTCGGTCAGGCCGTCGATGCCGGTCTCCAGGCCGCGCAGCGCCTTCTGAAAGCTTTCCTGGAAGGTGCGGCCCATGGCCATGACCTCGCCCACCGACTTCATCTGCGTGGTCAGGTGCGGGTCGGCGGCGGGGAACTTCTCGAAGGCGAAGCGCGGGATCTTGGTGACGACGTAATCGATGGTCGGCTCGAAGCTCGCCGGCGTGCGACCGCCGGTGATGTCGTTGCGCAGTTCGTCCAGCGTGTAGCCGATGGCCAGCTTGGCCGCGATCTTGGCGATGGGAAAGCCGGTGGCCTTGGACGCGAGCGCCGACGAACGCGACACGCGCGGGTTCATCTCGATGACGATCATCCGGCCGGTGTCGGGGTGGATGGCGAACTGCACGTTGGAGCCGCCGGTGTCCACGCCGATCTCGCGCAGGATGGCCACCGAGGCGTTGCGCATCAGCTGGTATTCGCGGTCGGTGAGCGTCTGCGCCGGCGCGACGGTGATCGAGTCGCCGGTGTGGATGCCCATCGGGTCGAGGTTCTCGATCGAGCAGACGATGATGCAGTTGTCCGCGCGGTCGCGGACGACTTCCATCTCGTACTCCTTCCAGCCGATCAGCGACTCCTCGATCAGCAGCTCCTTGGTCGGCGACAGGTCGAGGCCGCGCTTGCAGATCTCCTCGAACTCCTCGGGGTTGTAGGCGATGCCGCCTCCGGTGCCGCCCAGCGTGAAGCTCGGGCGGATGACCATCGGGAAGCCGGTGCCGCCGATCTCGGCCACGATGCGCCGCTGCACCGCCCAGGCCTCGTCCATCGAGTGCGCGATGCCGCTGCGGGCGGAGCCCAGGCCGATGCCGGTCATCGCGTCCTTGAACTTCAGGCGGTCCTCGGCCTTCTCGATGGCGTGCTCGTTGGCGCCGATCATCTCCACGCCGTGGCGCTCGAGCGCGCCGTTGCGGTGCAGGTCGAGCGCGCAGTTCAGCGCCGTCTGGCCGCCCATCGTGGGCAGCAGGGCCATGCGCTCGTGCGGATGCGCGGCCCGCTCGCGGGCGATGATCTTCTCGACCACCGGCCAGGTGATGGGCTCGATGTAGGTCGCGTCCGCCATGTCCGGGTCGGTCATGATGGTCGCGGGGTTGCTGTTGACCAGGATGACGCGATAGCCCTCCTCGCGCAGCGCCTTGCAGGCCTGGGCGCCGGAGTAGTCGAATTCGCAGGCCTGCCCGATGACGATGGGGCCGGCGCCGATGATGAGGACGGATTGGATGTCGGTGCGCTTAGGCATGCGGGCTCGCCTGGGAGTTCGCCATCAAGGCGATGAAGCGGTCGAAGAGGTAGGCGATGTCGTGCGGGCCGGGAGAGGCTTCCGGGTGGCCCTGGAAGCAGTAGGCCGGCCGATCGGTTCGTGCCAGCCCCTGGATGGACCCGTCGAACAGGCTCAGGTGCGTGACCCGCAGGTTGGCCGGCAGGCTGGCCGGGTCGACGGCAAAGCCGTGGTTCTGGCTGGTGATGCTGACGCGGCCAGTGTCCTCGTCGCGGACCGGGTGGTTGGCGCCGTGGTGGCCGAACTTCATCTTGAAGGTGCGGGCGCCCGAAGCCAGCGCGAGGATCTGGTGGCCCAGGCAGATGCCGAAGGTGGGCAGGCCCGCTTCGACGAGGCTGCGGGTGGCCTCGATGGCCGAGGTGCAGGGCTCAGGGTCGCCAGGGCCGTTGCTCAGGAAGATGCCATGGGGCTTGAGCGCCAGCGCCTGCCGGGCGGAAGTTCCGGCCGGCACGACGGTGATGTCGCAGCCCCGCTGCGCCAGCATTCGAAGGATGTTGCGCTTGACGCCGAAATCGAAGGCCACCACCCGGAACGGGCGCGATGCGGGGGCGAGGAAGCCCGGGCGCTCTGCCCCCGAGCCCGCCCCTTCGAGCGCCCACTCGCCTTCTGTCCAGGCATAGGGCGCTGCGGTGCTGACCACGCTGGCCAGGTCGAGGCCGGCCATGCTGGGCGCCGAGCGCGCGCGCGCCAGCGCTGCGGCCAGGTCGGCCTCGCTCAGCGAAGCGCCCGGCGCCGCCGCGAGGATGCAGCCGTTCTGGGCACCGTGGCTGCGCAGCAGTCGCGTGAGTCGCCGGGTGTCGATGCCGGCGATGCCCGGAACCGCGGCGTCCCTCAGGTAGCCGGGCAGATCGCTGGTGGCGCGGAAATTCGAGTGCAGTCGAGGCACGTCGCGCACGATGAGGCCGGCGGCGTGAACCGCGGCCGACTCCGCATCCTGCGGGTTGGCACCGACGTTGCCGATGTGCGGGTAGGTGAGCGTGACGAGCTGGCCCCGGTAGCTCGGATCGGTGAGGATTTCCTGGTAACCGGTGAGCGCGGTGTTGAACACCACCTCTCCGACAGCGGAGCCTGCGGCCCCGACCGATTGGCCATGGAAGATCGTGCCGTCGGCGAGGACGAGCACCGCTGGGGCGCTGGGCGGCAGCAGGGACAAGGCTGGGGTCTTTCGGAGATCCGGGGGCTGGGCGCGCGGCGGGCGTCAGCGCCCGGGGGCACTGCGGCGTCGGGCGGGCTCTCGGAGCGCACGCGCGGACGCACCACCGCACGGTGGGAGCGAGCAAACCCTAGATTATAGGAGCGGGCCGCAGCGGTCCGCCCCGGCAGTCAGCTCGTCAACGCGGCAATGCCCGCCTTGGCGATCTGGGCATCCTCGGAGGACTTCACGCCACTGACGCCCACGGCACCGGCCACTTCGCCGTCCTGGAGCACCGGCACACCCCCCTCGAGCAAGCCGTCGATGAGCGGGGCGCTGAGGAAGGACGTGCGCCCGCCGTTGATCATCTCTTCGTACACCGCCGTCTCGCGACGCCCCAGCGCCGAGGTGCGGGCCTTGGCGACGCAGATGGCTGCCGAAAGCGGTGCGGCGCCGTCCAGGCGGGTCATGCCCAGCAGGTGGCCGCCATCGTCGACGACGGCGATCGACACTTTCCAGCCATGGGACTGCGCTTCGGCGGTAGCGGCGGCCAGGATGCGCTGGACGTCGGCGGCTTCGAGGTGGGGTCGGTTCTTCATGTCCCTGATTGTCGCCGGACGAATCGGCCACGGACGCCGCGATCGGAGATGATCGGGCCCGACCCGGGAACTCGGACGCGACTTCGCGGTCCGAGCAGGTTCTCGTCGACATCGCAGGAGGCTTCATGAACGACACCGTCCACACCCCTTATACCGTCGGCTCCGCATCCGGCGGCACGGTTGCCCAGCGCAACCGCGTCCTTCGCAACACCTACTGGCTGCTCGCGCTGTCCATGGTGCCCACCGTGCTGGGCGCGTGGGTGGGCGTGGCCACCGGCATCGGCCGCATGATGTCCCCGGGCATCGGCCTGGTCGTGTTCCTGGTGGGCGCCTTCGGATTCATGTTCGCCATCGAGAAGAACAAGAACTCGGCGGCCGGCGTGCCCATCCTGCTCGCCTTCACCTTCTTCATGGGCGTCATGCTGTCGCGCCTGGTCGGTGCGGTGCTCGGGCTTCAAAGCGGCGCCCAGCTGATCATGATGGCCTTCGCGGGCACGGGCGCGATCTTCCTGGGCATGGCGTCCCTGTCGAGCATCATCAAGCGCGACCTGACGTCGATGGGCAAGTGGCTCTTCATCGGCGCCATCCTGCTGCTGGTGGCGGGCCTTGCGAACTTCTTCATCCAGTCCAGCGCGCTGATGATCACGCTGTCGGTGCTGGCCATCGGCATCTTCTCCGCCTTCATCCTCTACGACCTGAAGCGGGTGCAGGACGGGCTGGAGACGAACTACATCACTGCCACGCTCGGCGTCTACCTGAGCATCTACAACGTGTTCCAGTCGCTCCTGGCGATCTTCGGCCTGACCAGCAGCAGCGACTGACCAGCCGGTCCCGGAGTTCGCAGGCGCCTGCTGCGCCTGAGGCTTCCGTCTAGATGTGTGCTGAAGGGCCCGCTGAGCGGGCCCTTCGTTCGTCTGGAGCCCGTCAGGACAGCTCTGGGTCGACAGCGGATTGGGCCGGGGCATCGCCCGGCAGACTTTCACCGGGTGCGTCGTCCTTCAGCACGGCGTCGGGGTTCCATTCGAACACCGCGATGCTCTCCACATGGGCGGTGTGCGGGAACATGTTGACCACACCCGCTGCCTTCAGGACATAGCCGGCTCGGTGGACGAGCAGGCCCGCGTCGCGCGCGAGGGTCGCGGGGTTGCAGCTCACGTAGACGATGCGGCGCGGCATCAGCGGACGACCGCCCTCGGTGCTGCCCGCAGCCTGCACACCCTCCGCGCTGGACGGAGCTGACCGGGCGCGCGCCGCGAGCGCCTGGACCAATGCGAAGGCGCCCTCGCGCGGCGGGTCGATGAGCCAATGGCTGGCCGCCGGAAGGCGGTCCAGCGCCGGGGCGTCGATCTTGAAGAGGTCCACCGCTTCGAAGCGGGCGCGTTCGGCCAGGCCGTTGCGCTGGGCGTTCTCGCGGGCTCTTCGAACCAGCGTCTCGCTGCCCTCGAGCCCGAGCACGCGCGCACTGCTCCGTGCCAGCGGCAGGGTGAAGTTGCCCAGCCCGCAGAACCAGTCGATGACCGAAGCTTCGGGGCCCGCACCGAGCAGCCGCAGGGCCAGCTCGACCAGCACCTGGTTGACCCCCAGGTTGACCTGGGTGAAGTCGGTCGGCGCGAAGGGCATGCGCAGGCCGAAGGCCGGAAGGTCGTAGAAGAGTTCGGGCGCATCCGCATCCAGCGGCTTCACGGTGGCCGGCCCTCCGGGCTGCAACCACCACACCACGCCGTGCTGGCGGGCGAAGTCGCGCAGGCGCTGGAGGTCGGCGTCGCCCAGTGGCTCCAGGTGGCGAAGGGCCAGCGCCGTCCGCTCCGAGCCGACGGCCACCTCGATCTGCGGCAGCCGGTCCCGCTGATCCATGCCCATCACCAGGGCCTGCAGGGCAGGAATGAGCGCGGAGACCGCTGGCGGCAGCACCTCGCAACGCTGCATGTCGGCCACATAGCTGGACTTGCGTTCGTGGAAGCCCACGAGCACCCGGCCCTTCTTCGCGACGTGTCGCACCGACAGCCTCGCCCGGTAGCGGTAGCCCCAGGTGGGTCCAGCCAGCGGACGCAGCATCCGCTCGGCCCGGGTCTTGCCCAGGTGCCAGAGCTGGTCCTCCAGGACCCGCTGCTTGATGGCCACCTGGGCCGAGGGCTCCAAGTGCTGGAGCTTGCAGCCACCGCACACGCCGAAATGCGGGCAACGCGGCGTCACCCTCATCGCACTGTGTCGGCGCCAGGCGATGGCCTCGCCCTGCTCCCACTGGTTCTTGCGGCGATGCACCTTCACCTGCACCACTTCGCCAGGCAGGGCCCCCTCGACGAACACGACCTTGCCGTCAGGTCGGCGGGCGATTCCCTGCCCCTCCAGGTCCAGGGATTCGATGCTCAGCCAGTTCGATTGCGTGTCATTCATGCGCGCATTATCGAAACCCACCGGGTCTTCGCCGCTTCCGCGCCGGCGCACGGTGGCCGAAGCGCTCAACGGGCGGGCAGCAGGCGGGCCGGATCGACCGGGCGACCCTGACGCCGGATCTCGAAGTGCAACTGCACCCGCTCGGCGTCGGTGGACCCCATCTCGGCGATGCGCTGACCGCGACGCACGTTCTGGTCTTCCTTCACCAGCAGCGTCTGGTTGTGCGCATAAGCCGTGAGGAAGGTGTTGTTGTGCTTGACGATCACGAGGTTGCCGTATCCCCGAAGGCCAGAACCCGCGTAGACCACCCGGCCATCGGCGGCGGCCAGTACCGGGTCTCCGGCGCGCCCGCCGATGGCCAGGCCCTTGCTGCGCGCTTCGTCGAAGGCGGCGAGCACCGGGCCGCTGGCGGGCCAGGCCCAGTTGAGGTCGTCATCGCCGGAGGCTGCCTGCGACGCAGGCGGCACGGCGTTCGGCACCGCCGCCGCGGCAGGCCCGGCAGCCGCCCGGACCGGCGGCACCACGGCGCTGGCGGCTCCGCCGGCCACGGCCACCGCAGGAGCAGCCGGCACAGCGAGCACAGGCGCGGAAGCGGGGACGCCGGAGGCCGCACCGGCCGGGCGCACCGCAGCGGCGGCGGAGGCCTCCGCGTTCGGCGGCACCACCCGCAGCACCTGCCCGACCTCGATGAGGTTCGCGTTGTCCAGGTTGTTCCAACGGACGATGTCGCGCCAGTTCTGGCCGGTGTCCAAGCCAATGCGGATCATCGTGTCACCGGGCTTGACGGCGTAGTAGCCCGGCTTGCCGAGGTTCTCGATGCCCGGTGGTGGCTTGGGCGGCGGCGCATCGACGGCCGGGCCCGACGGCGAGACCGGCAGGGCGATGGCGCCGGACGGTGCGCTGAGCGCAGCCGGCGACGCGACGGTCGGGGCCGGCGCGGTGACCGGCAGCGGCGCCGGGGTGGCCGAAGCCACCACCGCGGCAGGACGCTGGCCCCGGACGGCCCGCTCTTCGACAGGCGCCCGGTGGCTGGGCGACGCGCAGGCGGTCACCAGCAAGGCCAGTAGCAGCCCGGGCAGGGGTCGCCAGGGGCGGAGACCGACGAGGAGGGATCCCGAAACAAAAGGCGTCATGCGTGCAAGAAGGCTGCGAGACGAGCGCGGGACCCGCTCAGGCAAACCCCGATTTTAATGGGACGAAGTGCACCCCATCGTGACGTGTGCGCAGGTAGCCGGTCTCGGTGCGGTCGATGACGACCAGCACCTGCGAGCCTTCGACCGGCCCGCCGGTGGGGGCGACGAGTCGGCCACCCACCGCCAGCTGCTCCAGCCAGGCGGCCGGAACGTCCTCGCCGCCGGCCGCCGACACGATGCTCTGGTAGGGGGCGTTGGGGGGGTGGCCCAGGCGGCCATCCCCGTGCACCAGCCGCAGATTGCGGGGACGCGCCGGTTCGAGGTGCAGGCGCGCAGCGTCGTGCAGGGCGCGCAGCCGTTCGATGCTGTAGACATCCGACGCCAGCCGGCACAGCACGGCGGCCTGGTAGCCGCATCCGGTGCCGATCTCCAGCGTCCGCCCGATCGAGCCCGTCGCCCGGGCCTGCGGCCCCTGGAGCAGCAAGCCGATCATCAAGGCCACGACCGACGGCTTTGAGATGGTCTGGCCATGGCCGATGGGCAGGCTGGTGTCCTCATAGGCCTGGACGGCCAAGGCGGGATCGACGAAGCGGTGTCGCTCGACATCGCCCATGACCGCCAGCACGCGTTCATCGTGCACGCCGGTCTGGGCGCGCAGCCGATCGACCATGCGCTGGCGCACATCGCGCGATACCAGGCCCAGGCCCGCCGGTGGGATGGAGCGCCGGGGGTCGGCATCGGCATGGGCCTGCCGCAGCGGGCTTTGCGGCCGCAGGACCGCCGTGGAGCTCGCCGCAAGGCCTGCGGCCGCCTTGCGACCGGTCGGGCTCACGGACTCCAGGCGCGCCGGAAAGCGCGGCCGGGCCTTGCCGTCGTCAGGCATGGGGGTTCAGGCCCCCGGCCACACACCCGACCAGCGACCCAGCGATGCATGGTCGGTGAGGTCCACCTGCAGCGGGGTGATGGACACCCGGCCCGACGCGGTCGCGTGGAAGTCGGTGCCCTCACCGGCTTCGCGCGCATCGCCGGCCGGGCCGATCCAGTAGAGCTTGTCGCCCCGCGGGCTCATCTGCTCGATCACCGGTTCGCTCGCGTGCCGACGACCCAGGCGCGTGATGACCCGGGGCAGCCTGTCGGCGTCCGCGCGGTCGGGGATGTTCACGTTGAGCAGCCAGTGGCCGCCAGCCTTCCCGGCTGCCAGTCCGGCCAGCGCCTGCTGGATCACAGAGCGGGCCACCCGTCCGGCAGCGTCGATGTGGCCCCAGCCCTTCTCGGTGAGGGAGAAGGCAATCGCCGGAATGCCGAAGAGATAGCCTTCCATCGCCGCCGCAACCGTGCCCGAATACAGGGTGTCGTCACCCATGTTGGCGCCATTGTTGATGCCGGAGACGACCAGGTCGGGCTTGTAGCCGAGCAGGCCGGTGAGCGCCACGTGGACGCAGTCCGAGGGCGTGCCGTTGATGTAGCGGTAGCCGTTGCTGGCCTTGAAGACCTGCAACGGGCGGCCCAGCGTCAGCGAGTTGGACGTGCCGCTCGCGTTCTGCTCTGGAGCCACCACGTCGAGCTCTCCGAGGCCCTCGCAGGCGGCGACCAGGGTGGCCAGGCCCGGAGCGAGGTAGCCGTCGTCGTTGGCGATGAGGATGCGCATGTCGGGATTGTAGGGAGCACCGCATCAAGCCCCGGCCGCCGCCCGCTGCTTATGATCACCCCGCCCATCGACGAGGAACCCTGATGCACGCCTGGATCTGCGAGAACCCGACCGGGGTGGATGCCCTGCAGTGGCGGGAGCAGCCCGTCCCTCAGCCCGGTGCGGGAGAGGTCCGCGTGGCCATCCGCGCAGCCAGCCTCAACTTCCCAGACCTGCTCGTCGTCCAGGGCAAGTACCAGTTCAAGCCGCCCACCCCTTTCGTCCCCGGCTCGGAGTACGCCGGCACGGTCGAGGCGCTCGGTGAAGGGGTCCGGGGTGTGCGGGTGGGCGATCGCGTCGCCGCCTTCGCCGGCATCGGCGGTTTCGCCACCCACGCCTGCACCTCCGAGCGCCTGCTGCTGCCGCTGCCGGACGCGATGCCCTGGGACGAGGCCTCGGCCTTCATCTGCACCTACGCCACCACCCACCATGCGCTGATCGACCGGGCCGCACTGAAGCCCGGCGAGACCGTGCTGGTGCTCGGCGCGGCGGGCGGCGTGGGCACGGCAGCCATCCAGATCGGCAAGGCCGCAGGCGCCCGCGTCATCGCCGCGGCGTCCACCGCCGAGAAGCGCGCGGCCTGCCAGGCGCTCGGGGCCGACGAAACCGTGTCGACCGAGGACGTGGCCGCCCTGCGCGAAGAGCTCAAGCGGCTGACGGGCGGCCAGGGCGTCGACGTGGTCTACGACCCGGTGGGCGGCAGCCTGGCCGAGCCCTGCTTCCGCTCGATCGCCTGGCGGGGCCGCTACCTGGTGATCGGCTTCGCCCAGGGTGGCATCCCGGCGCTGCCGCTGAATCTCGCGCTGCTCAAGGGCGCGTCCATCGTGGGTGTCTTCTGGGGCGACTTCGCCCGCCGCGAACCGGCCGCCGCGAGGGCCGCCTTGGGCGAACTGCTGTCCTGGCATGCCCAGGGGCGGGTCCGCCCGGTCATCGATTCGCGCCTGCCGATGGACGCCCTTCCCGCCGCCTTCGCCCGCATGGCCAGCCGCCAGGTGATCGGCAAGCTGGTGCTGACCCATGGATGAGCCAGCACCGGCGCCGCTCGCGTTGCGGGTGCTGATCGCCGACGAGAACCCCGCGTCGCGGCGTTTCCTGGCGCGCGTGGTCCAGGACAGCTTCTCCGACCCGGCGTCCATCGTCGAATGCAGCGACACCGGATCCGCGCTGGACCTGCTCGGGCCGGACATCGACCTGCTGCTGGTCGACCAGCAGCTGCCCGAAGGCGGGGCCGCCGAACTGCTTCGCCAGCGCGGCGCCAGTCCCGCCCTCAAGGTGGTGACCACGCTCTACAGCGACGACGAACGGCTCTTCGACCTCATTCGACTGGGTGCAGCCGGCTACCTGCTGAAGGAGGACCGGCTGGAGGTGCAGGTCGAGCAGCTGCAGCGCATCGCCCATGGTGAGCCGCCGCTGTCGCCGGCGATTGCGCGCTGTGCACTGGCGGTGCTCGGGCCGTCCTCGGGTTCGGCTGCGGGCCGTGCCCGGCTCGAACCGGAAGAGTCCGATGTGCTCAACCGGCTCAGCCGCGGCTATACGCTGCGGGAGGTCGCCGCGTCGCTGTCGCTGCGCCAGGCGGCCATTGCAGGGCACATCGCGTCGATCTACCGCAAGGTGCAGGCCGCCCAGGGCGTCTGAAGCGCCGGCTGCCCCCCGTGCGCCCGGCTCAGTCGGTCGGATCGACGCGGGCGGCGATCCGCGGTGTGTCCACCCGGACATCGCCGCACTGGGCCCGCCACCGAAGCGCATGGTCGATCAGCACCAGCGCGAGCATCGCTTCGGCGATGGGCGTGGCCCGGATGCCCACGCAGGGATCGTGGCGCCCATGCGTGGACACGGTGGTGGCTTCGCCCGCCCTGGTGATGGAGCGCCGGGGGGTGCGGATGGAGCTGGTGGGCTTGATGGCGATGGACACGGTGATGTCCTGCCCCGTGCTGATGCCGCCCAGCACGCCGCCGGCGTGGTTGGTGACGAAGCCTTGGGGGGTGAGCTCGTCGCCATGCACGCTGCCGCGCTGGGCGATGCTCGCGAAGCCGGCGCCGATCTCCACGCCCTTGACCGCGTTGATGCCCATCATCGCGTGGGCGATGTCGGCGTCCAGCCGGTCATAGAGCGGCTCGCCCCAGCCCACGGGCACCCCGTGCGCGGCCACCTCGATGCGCGCGCCGCAGGAGTCGCCCGCACGGCGCAGATCATCCATGTAGGCCTCCAGCCGCGGGATGTCGGTGGCGTTGGCGGCAAAGAAGGGATTTCGGGAAACGTGTTCTAGCGACTCGAAGGCGATGGGGATTTCGCCCAGCTGCGACAGGTGTCCGCTCAGCCGGATGCCGTGCCGCTCGGCCAGCCACTTGCGGGCCACCGCACCGGCTGCGACCGCCGGGGCGGTGAGGCGGGCCGACGAACGACCCCCGCCGCGCGGGTCGCGAATGCCGTAGCGGTGCCAGTAGGTGTAGTCCGCGTGGCCTGGCCGGAAGGTGTCGAGCAGGTTGCCGTAGTCCTTGCTGCGCTGGTCGGTGTTGCGGATCAGCAGGGCGATGGGCGCGCCGGTCGTTCGCCCTTCGAAGACGCCGGACAGGATTTCCACCGCGTCGGGTTCGTTGCGCTGCGTGACGTGCCGGCTGGTGCCGGGGCGGCGCCGGTCGAGCTCGGGCTGGATGTCCGATTCGCTGAGCTCGAGTCCGGGGGGGCAGCCGTCGATGACGCAGCCGACCGCCGGTCCGTGGCTTTCGCCGAAGTTGGTGACCCTGAAAAGCTCACCGAAAGTGGAGCCCGCCATGCCGGATCAGCCCGCCGCCGCGCCCTGGCCGTCTGCCGGCCAGTCGCGGATGTAGGCCTTGAGCATGCGGTTCTCGAAGTCCTGGGAGTCGACCACCGCCTTGGCCACGTCGTACAGGGAGATCACGCCCATCAGCGTGCGCTGGGTCATCACCGGCATGTAGCGTGCGTGGCGGTCGAGCATCATGCGGCGCACTTCGTCGAGCTCGGTGTCGGGCGTGCAGGACAACGGGGCGTCGTCCATCACCGTTCGCACGATGGTCGTGCCCGTCTGGCCGCCGTTGCGCACCACGGCGGCGATGCATTCGCGGAAGGTGAGCATGCCCACCAGGTCGCCGTGTTCCATCACCACCAGGGAGCCGATGTCCCGCTCGGCCATGACCTGCAGCGCCAGCGCGAGGGGTTCATCGGGTGAAATGGCGTAGAGCACGTTGCCCTTGACGCGCAGGATGTCGCTGACTTTCATCGGGAGGCCCCAGCTTCGGATGCGTCGACGGCCGCGCCGTCATGGAAGATGACTTGATCCTACCCCGTGGAGCCCCCATGCCCGGACCCTCAGACCCTGGTTTCGACACCCTCGCGCTGCATGCTGGCGCCGCCCCCGACCCCGCCACCGGCGCTCGGGCCACGCCCATCCACCTGACGACCTCCTTCGTGTTCCAGGATAGCGAGCATGCCGCGTCGCTGTTCAACCTGGAGCGGTCCGGCCATGTGTACAGCCGCATCAGCAACCCCACGACGGCCGTGCTGGAGGAACGCGTGGCCGCCCTCGAGGGGGGCGCCGGTGCGCTGGCCACAGCCAGCGGCCAGGCGGCCCTTCACCTGGCCATCGCCACCATCGCCGGCGCGGGCAGCCACATCGTGGCCAGCCGCGCCCTCTATGGTGGCTCCTACAACCTGCTGCACGACACCCTGCCCCGGTTCGGCATCGAAACCACCTTCGTCGCGCCGGGCGACATCGACGCCTGGGCGCAGGCCATCCGCCCGAGCACGCGGCTGCTCTTCGGCGAGACCGTGGGCAATCCGGGGCTGGACGTGCTGGACATCCCGCGCATCGCGGAGCTGGGCCACGGCCACGGCCTGCCGCTGCTGGTGGACTCCACCCTCACCTCGCCCTGGCTGATCCGTCCCTTCGAGCATGGGGCGAGCCTCGTCTACCACTCGGCCACCAAGTTCCTGAGCGGGCACGGCACCGTCATCGGCGGCGTGCTGGTCGATGGCGGGCGGTTCGACTGGTCCCGCAGCGGCCGATTCCCCGAGCTCACCGAGCCCTATGCCGGATTCCACGGCATGGTGTTCACCGAGGAGAGCGAGGAAGCGGCCTTCCTGCTGCGCGCGCGCCGCGAGGGCCTGCGCGACTTCGGCGCCTGCATGAGCCCGCACACCGCCTGGCTGATCCTGCAGGGCATCGAGACCCTGCCCCTGCGCATGGCCCGGCACGTGGACAACACCCGCCGGGTGGTGGAGTTCCTGGCCGCGCACCCGCTGGTGGCCCGCGTGGGCTACCCCGACTTGCCTGACCACCCGAGCCACGCGCTCGCGCGCCAGCTGCTGCCGCGGGGTTGCGGCTCGGTGTTCAGTTTCGACCTCAAGGGCTCGCGGGCCCAGGGTCGGGCCTTCGTCGAATCGGTGCGGCTGTTCTCCCACCTGGCCAACGTGGGCGATTGCCGCTCGCTGGTCATCCACCCGGCCTCGACCACCCACTTCCGCATGACCGACGAGGCCTTGGCGCAGGCGGGCATCACCCCGGGCACGCTGCGCCTGTCCATCGGCCTGGAAGACCCGGCCGACCTGCTCGACGATCTGCAGCGGGCCCTCAAGGCGGCGCAGCGGGCAGCTTGACGCGCCACCCGCTCGCGGCCACTTCCCCCATCAGGAAACGACCCATGAAACTCGAAGTCCACGGACGGCAGGCCTACGCCTACACGGGTGGCAAGCCCTTTGACGCGAAGCTGCCCTGCGTCGTGCTGGTGCACGGCGCGCTGAACGACCATTCGGTGTTCACGCTGCTGGCCCGCTGGCTGGCCCACCACGGACGAAGCGTGCTGGCGGTGGACCTCCCCGGACATCGCCGCAGCGAAGGACCGGCGCTGACCTGCGTGGAGGACATGGCCGACTGGGTGCTGGCGTTCATGGACGCGGCCGGCGTGCAGCGCGCCGCACTGGGCGGGCACAGCATGGGTTCGCTGGTCGCGCTGGAGGCCGCAGCCCGTGCACCGCAGCGCGCCGAGCGGCTGCTGATGTATGCCACCGCCTACCCCATGCGGGTGTCGCCCGCCCTGCTGGAGATGTCGCTCAAGTCACCCCAGGAGGCCATCGCCACGACGGTCGTCTTCTCCCATTCTTCGCTGGCACCGAAGCCTTCCTACCCGGGGCCGGGTGCCTGGCTGCGCGGCGGTGCCAGCGCCCTGATGCACGGCGTGCTGCGCGCGCAGGGCGACGAGCGCCTGTTCCACACCGACTTCACCGCCTGCGACCGCTACAGCGGCGCCGAGGCAGCGGCGCAACGGTTGACGGCACCGGTCCACCTGATCGTCGGCGAGCTCGACCAGATGACGCCGGCCAAGGCCGGCGCGGCGCTGGCCGAGCGGCTGCAGGCGCGGGTCCACAGGATCGTCGCCGGACACTCGCTGATGGCCGAAGCGCCGGATGAAGTGCTGGCCGCCACCCGTTCGGCGCTGGCCTGAACGTCCGCCGCTGCGCAGGCGGCTGCGAACGCTCAGGGCCGCCGCAGACGTCCCAGCCAACGGCGCGGCGGCGCCTCGCCCCCGGCGACCAGGCCTCGGGGCAACACCCGAGCCAGTGGCAGCGCCTCCGGCGCAATGGCCTCCCTGAAGGCGGCCGCGCCCGCTGCCGGCCCGAGCAGCAGGCGATCGAACCAGGGCGCCACCGGCGTGGTGGCCGGGTCGCACAGCAGCACATGTCGGGCGTCGCCCGACTCCTGCAATCGGCCCACCCAGCCCAGCGCGATGAGCTCGTCCAGCACCGCTTCGAGCTGCAGCGGATCGGCTGCCATCCGGCGTGCAAGCTCACCGCGGCTGAGCCCGGCCGCCGCCGTTCCCCGCTCGACCTCGAGCCAGGCCAGGCATTCCAGGCCCAGCAGGGCCTTCAGGCCGGGCACCTCGGGACGCCGCCGCAAGCCCACGGCCAGCATCGGCGCATGGGCAGCCACCACCGCGCCGAGCAGGATCACCACCCAGACCAGGTAGATCCAGGTGAGCAGGATGGGCACGGTGGCGAAGGCGCCATAGACCACCGAGAAGGTGGGTACCGCCTTCAGGTAGATCGCCAGACCCTTCTTCGCCAGCACGAAGCCCAGGGCAGCGAGCAGCCCGCCGGCGGCGGCATGTCGCCAGCGCACATGGGTGTTGGGCACCAGCCGGTACAGCGAGGCGAAGGCGGCGATCAGCACGGCGAACTCGGCGATCAGCAGCACGGCACCGACCGCATCGCGCAGCGGCGCGGGCCACCCGGCATCGACCCAGCCGCGCGAGACGCCGACCGCGGCGGTGGCCAGCCACAGGCTGGCCCCGAGCAGCACCGGGCCGAAGGTGATGGTCGCCCAGTACACCAGCACCCGCTGGGCGAGCGACCGGGGCAGCTTCACGCGCCAGATGCCGTTGAGCGTGCGGTCGATGGTGAGCATCAGGGCAATGGCCGTGGCGATGAAGGCCAGCAGACCCACCACGCCCAGGCGGTTGGCCTTGGCCGCGAACTGGGTGACCGCATTGAGGACCGGCCGGGCGATGGCCTCGGGCACCACGCTTTGCACCAGGAAGCGGTTGAGCGATTCCTGCAACTGGCCGAACATCGGGAAGGCACTGAAGACCGCCAGCATCACCGTCACCAGCGGGACGAGCGAGATCAGTGTCGTGAAGGTCAGCGACCCTGCTGTCAGGCCGAGGCGATCGTCACTGAAGCGCTCGCGCAGCGTGCGCAGGGTCTCGCGCCAGCGCTCGCCCGCACCCGGCCTTGCGAACGCCGGCGACAGGCCCGTTGGGCGGGGGGGTTGAGGCATCGATGGCATCATAGACAGCACCGGGTCGTCCACCCGCGCCAGCCTGCCGCATGCGGCCCCCCGATGACCACCGCCCTGCCCCCGACCGCACCCGCCGACCTGCCGCCCATGGTGGTCTGGACCCGCACCGCCGCCGTGGGCAGCTTGCTGGGCCTGATCGTGCTGGGTCTGCTGTGGGAGCTGTGGCTCGCCCCGCTGCGCCCTGGGGGTTCGCTGTGGGCGGTCAAGGTGCTGCCGCTCGCGTTGCCGCTGGCCGGCCTGCTGAAGAACCGCATGTACACCTATCGCTGGGTCAGCCTGCTGGTCTGGCTCTATTTCACCGAAGGCGTGGTGCGGGCCACCACCGAGCACAACCTGAGCGGCGTGCTGGCGGGCGTGCAGGTTCTGCTGTGCCTGGTGCTCTTCGCGGCCTGTGCGGTGCATGTGCGCTGGCGGCTGGCCCGCGCCAAGGCGGCGGGCCTGACCGATCCGCCCCCGGGCCCGGACGAGCCCCCGCTGGCCCGTTGATGCCCATGCCGTCGTCCAGCGGCGCGGCCGACGCGCTGGTCTCGGCCCTGAGCGAAGCCCTCGGCGCGGACGCCGTGCTGGCCGGCGGCGATCTCTCCGCCTATGAAGTCGACTGGCGTCGCCGTTATCGGGGGCGGGCACGCGCCGTGGTGCGGCCCGGTGACACGCAAGCCGTTGCCACCGCCCTCAGGCTGTGTGCGGCCCATGGTGCCGCCGTGGTACCGCAGGGCGGCAACACCGGGCTCGTCGGTGGCGGCGTGCCCGATGGGTCCGGCCGCGAGGTCGTGCTCAGCCTGGCCCGGATGAACCGCATCCGTCAGGTGGACGTGGACAACGCGACGATGGAGGTGGAAGCCGGCTGCGTGCTGCAGGCGGTCCAGCAGGCGGCCGAGGCCCGGGGGCTGCTGTTCCCCTTGAGCCTGGCAGCCGAGGGCAGCTGCACCATCGGCGGCAACCTGGCCACCAACGCCGGTGGCACCCAGGTTCTGCGCTACGGCAGTGCCCGCGATCTGTGCCTGGGGCTGGAGGTCGTGCTGGCCGATGGGCGGATCTGGAGCGGGCTTACCGGACTGCGCAAGGACAACACCGGCTACGACCTGCGGCAACTGTTCATCGGGTCCGAGGGAACGCTGGGCATCATCACGGCGGCCACCTTGCGACTGCATCCTCTGCCCCGGGCCAGACTGACCGCCTGGGCGACGATGGACAGTGCAGCGGCTGCGCTGGCGCTGTTCAGGCGGGCTCGCCAGCAGCTCGGGCCTGGCCTCACCGCCTTCGAGCTGATGAACGGCTTCTCGCTGCAGCTGACCGCCCGGCACTTCCCCGAACTCGCCCGCGGCCTGCCCGGTATGGCCGATGGACACCCTCCGGCGTGGAGCGTGCTGCTGGAGCTCTCCGATACCGAGGACGAAACGCAGGCAGCGGCCCGCCTGGAGGCGCTGCTGGGTCAGGCCCTGGAGGCCGGCTGCATAGCCGACGCCCTCGTCGCGACCAGCCTTTCGCAGGCCCGGGCGATGTGGCATGTCCGCGAAGCCATTCCGCTGGCGCAGAGCCAGGAGGGGCTGAACATCAAGCACGACATCGCGCTGCCGATCTCGGCCATCCCGGACTTCATCGCGCGTACCGACCTGGCCATACAGCGGGTCGCACCCGGCGCCCGGATGGTCGACTTCGGCCATGTGGGCGACGGCAACCTGCACTACAACGTCCAGGCGCCTGAAGGCGCGGATGCCGCCACCTTCCTTTCCAACCACGAGGCGGCCATCAACGAGGTGGTCTATGAGGCGGTCACGGCGCTGGGCGGCTCCATTTCCGCCGAGCACGGCATCGGGCTTCTCAAGCGCGACGAGCTGGTGCTGCGCAAACCCGCGCTGGCGCTGGAGATGATGCATGCGCTCAAGCGGGCACTGGACCCCGCCGGCTGCCTCAACCCCGGGCGGGTCCTGAGGCCGCAGGCGTCGCCGCACTGAAGCGGCCGGCCTGCACCGTCACTGCAGTCGGCCTTTCAGGGCTGCGGGAACCGGCAGCGCCACGACCTCGATGCCCTCGTCGCGCAGTTCGGAAGCCTGTTCGGGCGTGGCCTGACCACGGATGCCACGCGGGTCGGTGCGCCCGTAGTGCATGTCGCGCGCTTCATCGACGAAACGGTCGCCGACATCCTCGGTCGTGGCCAGCACCTGGCGCACCGCCTGCATCCAGGCTGCCTGCATCTCCACAGACGCCGCCGCAGCAGCCAGGGGCCGGTCCGGCGGGCGCTGGGACGGGGTGGGCGCATCCGGCGCGGCGGCAGCACGCTCCACCACCGGCGCGGCCGCGCCGAGGTTCAGGCGGGCCGCCGACGGCAGGCGCCTGACCTTGGCGTCGCTGCACAAGGGACAGCTGACCAAGGCACGCTCCAGCTGGTCCGCGAACGCCTCTTCGGAGGCGAACCAGCCCTCGAAGCGGTGATCATGGGTGCAGCAGAGATCGAAGACCTTCATGGCCGGATTATCCGGCCACCGCCATCAGCCTGCCGCGCGCCAGTCCAAGGCCCAGCGGCCCTCGCGCCAATGGCGCCACCACAGCAGGCCGATCAGGGTCTTGGCATCGGTGAGCACTCCGGCGGCCGCGGCCGCCTCGAGCTCGTCGGCGGACATGCGGTCCACGTCGAGGAACTCACCGGCATCGAGCCGACGCTCGCCGGCGTGCAGACCGCGGGCGAACCAGATCTCGATGCCTTCGTCGCTGTAGGCGATGGCGTTGTGCAACACGCCGGCCCGGGCCCACTCGCGGGCGGTGTAGCCGGTTTCCTCGGCCAGTTCGCGCCGCGCGCAGTCGAACGGATCCTCGCCGGCGTCGAGCTTGCCGGCCGGAAACTCCAGCATCACCCGCCGCAGCGGATGGCGGTACTGGCGTTCGACGACGGCTCGCCCGTCGTCCAGCAGCGGCACGACCATCACCGCCCCCGGGTGCACGATGTATTCGCGGGTGGCGGTACGCCCGTCGGGAAGGCCGACAAGGTCGTGGCGCACGGTGAGGAAGCTGCCCTGGTAGGCCAGGCGGCTTTCCAGCGTGCGCTCCCGCAGGTGCGGGTCGTCGGGCAAGTCCGGCGCCGGGGCCGGCCCCCGCCCGGCCGGCGTCATGCCGCTCCCCGGCGCAGGTAGCGCCAGACGAAGCCGGGAAAGGCGAAGGTCAGGTACAGGCAGACGAAGGCGGCGTAGAACTCCCAGCCCTGGGGCGCGCGCTGGCCCTGCCGCGCCTCGACGAAGAAGCCCACCCCGAGCGACAGCATGCACAGCGCGAACAGTTCAAGGATGCGCCAGATGGCGGCCTTGGGCAGACGCAGCGGCCCCACGAAGAAGATGCGCTCGGAGAAGAACGGCAGGTTGGCCGAAACGAAGGCGAAGCCCAGCACCAGGGCGATGGCGGCCGTGTCCTGCATGGGCGGGTGCGCCTGTGGCGCGTCAGGTCGCCACGGCCTGCAGGATGGCGCGCGCACACAGGGCCATCAGCCCGCCGGGCAGGATGCCCAGCAGCAGCACGGCCGCCCCGTTGAGCGCCATCACCGTGCGGGCCTCGCCGGTGGTGGCGATGGGCGAGGTGTCCACCGCCTCGTCGAAGTACATCACCTTGACGATGCGCAGGTAGTAGAAGGCTCCGACCAGCGACAGCAGCACCGCGACAACGGCCAGCACCAGGTAGCCGGTCACGTTGGTGGAGATCAGGGCCTGCAGCACCGAGACCTTGGCATAGAAGCCCACCATCGGCGGAATGCCGGTCAGCGAGAACATGTAGATCGCCATCACGCCGGCCAGCCAGGGGCTGCGTCGCGCCAGGCCGGCCAGGTCTGACACCTGCTCGACTTCCACGCCCTTGCGGCACATCAGCATCAGCACGCCGAAGGTACCGAGCGTCGTCAGGACATAGGTGACGACATAGAACATCGAGGACCCATAGGCATTCGCGGCCGACAGCGTGTTGCCGTGCACCACGCCGGCACCCATGCCCAGCAGCACGAAGCCCATCTGCGAGATGGTCGAGTAGCCCAGCATGCGCTTGACGTTGGACTGCGCAATGGCCGCCAGATTGCCCAGCACCAGGGAAGCCACCGCCATCACCAGCAGCATCTGCTGCCAGTCGAAGGCCAGGCCCAGCATGCCCTCCACCAGCATGCGGAAGGCGATGGCGAAGGCGGCCAGCTTGGGGGCACCGGCGATCATCACGGTGACCGCCGTGGGAGCGCCCTGGTAGACGTCGGGCACCCACATGTGGAAGGGCACGGCGCCCAGCTTGAAGCCCAGGCCGGCGACCACGAAGACCAGACCGAAGATGAGCACGGACTTGTTGATCTGGCCGGTGGCGATGGCGTTGAACACCTCGGGGATGTCCAGCGAGCCGGTGGCGCCGTACATCATCGACAGGCCATAGAGCAGGAAGCCGCTGGACAGTGCACCCAGCACGAAGTACTTCATCGCCGCCTCGGTGGACGGCAGGTGGTCGCGGCGCAGCGCCACCAGCGCATACAGCGACAGGCTCATCACCTCCAGGCCCAGGTAGATGACCAGGAAATTGTTCGCCGACAGCATCACCAGGATGCCCAGCAGCGAGAAGAGGCTGAGCGAATAGAGCTCGCCCTTGGCCATGTCGCGCGACTGCACATAGGGCCGCGCGTAGGCCAGGCAGATCATCAGGGACACGGTCGCGAAAAAGCCCATCAGGTGGCCCATCGGATCGGCCACCATCATGCGCTGCATCGAGTACAGCGTGAAGCCGGCGTCGAAGTAGCCCAGGTGCAGCACCGCCACGCCGAGCAGGCACAGCTGGGTGAGCACGTAGGTGGGCAGCCGCTCGGGGTGCTTCACCCACAGGTCCACCAGCGCCACGGTGCAGGCCGCCAGCAGCAGCACGGCCTGCGGGACCACCGCGGTCCAGTTCATCATCAGGTTGGTCGAGGACATGAGGCGGCTTGCGCGTTCAACGCAGGTTCAATTCAGCTTGCTCGCAGCCACGTGCTTGAGCAGTTCGGTCACCGACACGTGCATCACGTCGGTGAAGGGCTTGGGGTACACGCCCATCCACAGCACGGCCACCGCCAGGATGGCCAGCACGGTGAACTCGCGGGCGTTGATGTCGACGAGCGCGCGCACGTTCTCGTTGGCGATGGGGCCGAAGTACACGCGCTTGACCATCCACAGCGTGTAGGCGGCGCCGAACACCAGCGTGGTGGCCGCCGTCAGGCCGAGCCAGAAGTTCACCTTGACCGCACCCAGGATGACCATCCACTCGCCGACGAAGCCCGCCGTGCCGGGCAGGCCGCAGTTGGCCATGGCGAACAGCACCACGAAGGCCGAGAAGCGCGGCATCACGTGGGCGACGCCGCCATAGGCGCCGATCTCCCGCGAGTGCATGCGGTCGTAGAGCACGCCGATGCACAGGAACATCGCACCGGACACGAAGCCATGCGAGATCATCTGCACGATGGCGCCGGACACGCCGAGCTCGTTGAAGAGGAAGAAGCCCAGCGTGACGAAGCCCATGTGGGCGATGGACGAGTAGGCCACCAGCTTCTTCATGTCCTGCTGCACCAGCGCCACCAGGCCGATGTAGACCACCGCGATCAGCGACAGCGCGATCATCAGCCAGGTGAACTCGCGGCTCGCATCCGGCGCGATGGGCATGGAAAAGCGCAGGAAGCCGTAGGCGCCGAGCTTGAGCATGATGGCCGCCAGCACCACCGAGCCGCCGGTGGGTGCCTCCACGTGCGCGTCGGGCAGCCAGGTGTGCACCGGCCACATCGGCACCTTCACCGAGAAGGCCGCGAAGAAGGGGAAGAACAGCAGCGTCTGCGCGTTCAGCGGCAGCGGCAGCTTGTGCCAGGCCTGGATGTCGAAGCTGCCGCCGGACTTCCAGTACAGATAGAGCAGCGCCACCAGCATCAGCAGCGAGCCGGCCAGCGTGTAGAGGAAGAACTTGAAGGCCGCATAGACCCGCCGCGGGCCGCCCCACACGCCGATGATGATGTACATCGGGATCAGCGTGGCCTCGAAGAACACGTAGAACAGCATGCCGTCCAGCGCGCTGAACACGCCCACCATCAGGCCGGACAGGATGAGGAAGGCGCCCATGTACTGGTTCACCCGCTCGGTGACCACCTCCCAGGCGGCGATGACCACGATGACCGTGATGAAGGCGGTCAGCAGCACGAACCACACCGAGATGCCGTCCACGCCCAGGTGGTAATGGACATTGAAGCGCTCGATCCACGAGATGCGCTCGACGAACTGCATCGCAGCGCTGCCGTTGTCGAAGCCCAGGATCAGCGGCACCGTGACAAGGAAGCTCACGAAGGCGGCCACCAGCGCCATCCAGCGCACCGCATGCGCGTTCTGGTCGCGGCCGATGGCCAGCAGGACGGCGCCGAAGCCGATCGGCAGCCAGATGGCAAGACTCAACAAACCCATGATTCCGTTCTCCGCTGCCGGCTCAATTGCCCATCAGGCCACCGAAGAGGAACGGCCACAGTTGCCACGTCATCAACCCGACGACGCCCAGGATCATCACCAGCGCGTACCAGTAGAGGTGGCCGGTCTGGATCAGGCGCGTCAGCACCGCGAGGCTCCCCACGACACGCGCCGATCCGTTGACGAGCGCGCCGTCGATGAGCGCCTGGTCACCGCCCTTCCACAGGCCCATGCCCAGCAGCCGCGCGCCGCGCGCCAGCACATGCTCGTTGAACCAGTCGAGGTAGTACTTGTTCTCGAGCAGCGTGTAGACGGGGCCTGCAGCCTTGCGGATGGCCGCCGGGATGGACGGCTGCTTCATGTAGAACCACCACGACACCGCCACGCCCGCCACCGCGAGCCAGAAGGGCAGCGTCTGCAGGCCGTGCAGCGCCATGCCGGCGGCACTGTGGAACTCCGCGGCGAGCGACGCCATCGCCGGATGGCGGGCGGCATCGACCGTGATGGCGTCCTTGAGGAAGTCGCCGAAGAGCATGGCCTCGATCGTCATGAAGCCGATGACCACCGAAGGGATGGCCAGCAGCACCAGCGGCGCGGTGACCACCCACGGTGACTCGTGTGGCTCGTGGGCATGACCGTGACCCTCCTCGCCATGGCCGTGGTCGTCTTCGGCCGGGTGCGGCTTGTGGCGGAAGCGCTCCTCGCCGTGGAAGACGAGGAAGTACATGCGGAAGGAATAGAAGGCGGTCACGAACACGCCGGCGACCACCGCGAAGTAGGCGAAGCCCGCGCCCGGCAGCGTGCTCGCGTGCACCGCCAGGATGATGCTGTCCTTGGAATAGAAGCCCGAGAACAGTGGCGTGCCGATCAGCGCCAGCGAACCCAGCAGCGCGGTGATCCAGGTGATGGGCATGTACTTGCGCAGCCCGCCCATGTTGCGGATGTCCTGATCGTGGTGCATGCCCATGATCACCGAACCGGCTGCCAGGAAGAGCAGCGCCTTGAAGAAGGCGTGGGTCATCAGGTGGAACACCGCCACCGAATAGGCCGACACGCCGAGCGCCACCGTCATGTAGCCCAGCTGGCTGAGCGTCGAATAGGCCACCACCCGCTTGATGTCGTTCTGGATGATGCCCAGGAAGCCCATGAAGAGCGCCGTGATGGCGCCGATCACGAGCACGAAGCTCAGCGCCGTCTCGGACAGCTCGAACATCGGCGACATGCGCGCCACCATGAAGATGCCGGCGGTCACCATCGTGGCCGCGTGGATCAGCGCGGAGATGGGCGTCGGGCCTTCCATGGAGTCGGGCAGCCACACGTGCAGCGGGAACTGCGCGCTCTTGCCCATCGCACCGATGAACAGGCAGATGCAGATCACGGTGATCAGCATCCATTCGGTGCCGGGAAAGGTGAGCTTGGCCAGCTCCGGCGCCTTGGCGAAGGCCTCGCCGTAGTTGAGCGTTCCCGCATAGGCGGCGATCAGCCCGATGCCCAGGATGAAGCCGAAGTCACCGACCCGGTTGACCAGGAAGGCCTTCATGTTGGCGAAGACCGCCGTCTTCTTCTCGTACCAGAAGCCGATGAGCAGATAGCTCACCAGGCCCACCGCCTCCCAGCCGAAGAACAGCTGCAGCATGTTGTTGCTCATCACGAGCATCAGCATGGCGAAGGTGAACAGCGAGATGTAGGAGAAGAAGCGCTGGTAGCCGGCGTCCTCCTCCATGTAGCCGATGGTGTAGATGTGCACCATCAGCGACACGAAGGTGACCACCACCATCATCATGGCCGACAGGCCGTCGATGAGGAAGCCGATCTCCATGCGCAGCCCGCCGACGACCATCCACTCGTACAGGGTCTGGTTGAAGCGGGCACCGTCCACGGCGACGGACTTGAGCGTCATCACCGACAGCACGAAGGCGATGAACACGCCCAGGATGGTCAGCGCGTGCGATGCACGGCGGCCCAGCGTGCGCCCGAAGAGGCCCGCCAGGATGGCGCCCGCCAGGGGCGCCAGGGGCACGGCCAGCAGCAGGCCGGGGGAAAGGGTTGCCGACATGATGTGTAGGGGGTCCCGGGTGGCCGCGTCAGCCCTTGAGGGCGTCGAGCTGCTCCACGTTGATCGAGGCGCGGTTTCGGAACAGCACCACCAGGATGGCCAGGCCGATGGCCGACTCGGCCGCGGCGACGGTCAGGATGAAGAACACGAAGACCTGGCCGGCCATGTCGCCCAGGTAGTGGGCGAAGGCGATGAAGTTCAGGTTCACCGCCAGCAGCATCAGCTCGATGGCCATCAGCAGGACGATGAGGTTCTTGCGGTTGAGGAAGATGCCGACCACCGACATCGCGAACAGGATCGCCCCGAGCGACAGGAAGTGGCCCAGCGACAGAGGACTGAGGCTCATGCCTTGGCTCCCGGCGGGTTGGTGCCCTGGGGGGCGGGGGACGGCGCGACCTGCGCGGCATCGGCAGCGGGCGCCGGCGGCTCGACGGCCGGACCGGACGCCTGCATCTTGACGATGCGCAGCCGGTCCTGGGGCTTGACCCGCACCTGGTCGGCCGGGTTGACGTAGCGCGAATCCTTGCGGCGGCGCAGCGTCAGCGCAATGGCGGCGATGATGGCCACCACCAGCAGCACCGCGGCGATCTGCACCGGGTACACATAGCGGGTGTAGATCTCGATGCCCAGCAGCTTGGTGTTGCCCATCGAGGCCAGGTTCGGGTCCGGCGGCGCGGCCTCGGTGAGGCGAAAGCCACCGAGCAGCACGGCGCTCATCTCGAGCGCGATGACCACGCCGACCAGGGCCGCCACGGGGAAGTGCTTCCAGAAACCCTCGCGCAGCGCCTCGACATTGACGTCGAGCATCATCACCACGAAGAGGAACAGCACCATCACCGCGCCCACGTAGACGAGGACCAGCGAGATGGCGAGGAACTCCGCCTGCAGCAGCATCCAGATGCAGGCCGCGTTGAAGAAGGCGAGCACCAGGAAGAGCGCCGCGTGCACGGTGCTTCGCGCGGTGATGACGCGGAAGGCGGCGAACAGCAGCACGGCCGCGAAGATGTAGAACAGGACGGTGGTGGTGGTCATGGCGTCGTGCGGGCACGGCAGGCGGATGGGCATCGCGCGTGGAGCGCGCGGCCCGGATCGACCGCTTTCGCGTGCCGTGCCGGACTGGCCCTCCTCCGATGGGGCGCCCGTCAGCGCGTGCGCTGCAGGCTGCCCCCGTCGCGAACTCACCGATAGCGGGCGTCGGCCTCCTTGTTCGCAGCGATCTCTTTCTCGTAGCGGTCACCCACGGCCAGCAGCATGTCCTTGGTGAAGTACAGGTCGCCCCGCTTCTCGCCGTGGTATTCGAGGATGTGGGTTTCCACGATGGAGTCCACCGGGCAGCTTTCCTCGCAGAAGCCGCAGAAGATGCACTTGGTGAGGTCGATGTCGTAGCGCGTGGTGCGCCGGCTGCCGTCGTCGCGCACTTCGGACTCGATGGTGATCGCCATGGCGGGGCAGACCGCCTCGCACAGCTTGCAGGCGATGCAGCGTTCCTCGCCGTTCTCGTAGCGGCGCAGCGCATGCAGGCCCCGGAAGCGCGGCGACAGCGGCGTCTTCTCCTCGGGGAACTGCACCGTGATCTTGCGCTGGAAGAAGTGGCGACCGGTCAGGGCCATGCCCTTGAGCAGCTCGGTGAGCATGAAGCTCGAGATCAGGTCCTTGATGGACGAAGCAGTGGACATGGGGCGCCTCGCAGTCGGTGCGGGTGTCACTTCCAGATGTTCCAGGGCGATTGGATCCACAGACCCACCACCACCAGCCACACCAGGGTCACCGGAATGAAGATCTTCCAGCCCAGACGCATGATCTGGTCATAGCGGAAGCGCGGGAAGGTGGCCCGCACCCACAGGAACATCGTGACGACGACGAAGGTCTTGATGCCCAGCCAGATCCAGCCGGGGATCCAGTTGAAGGGTGCGGCGTCGATCGGGGGCAGCCAGCCGCCGAGGAACATGAGCACCGCCAACATGGAGATCAGGATCATGTTGGCGTACTCGGCCAGGAAGAACATGGCGAAGGCCATGCCCGAGTACTCGATCATGTGACCGGCGACGATCTCCGACTCGCCCTCCACCACGTCGAAGGGATGGCGGTTCGTCTCGGCCAGGCCCGCGATGAAGTAGACGACGAAGATGGGCAGCAGCGGCAGCCAGTTCCAGGACAGGAAGGTCAATCCCATCTCGGCGAAGGTGCCCCGGCCCTGCTGCATCACGATGTCGGTGATGTTCATCGAGGCCGACACCATCAGCACCACGACCAGGCAGAAGCCCATCGCGATCTCGTAGCTCACCATCTGGGCCGAGGCGCGCAGCGCGCCCAGGAAGGCGTACTTCGAGTTGGAGGCCCAGCCGGCGATGATGACGCCGTAGACCTCCAGCGAGGTGATGGCCATCAGGAAGAGCAGGCCCGCGTTGATGTTGGCCAGTGCCACCTCGGGCCCGAAGGGGATGACCACCCAGGCGGCGAGTGCCGGCATGATGGTGAGCACCGGGCCGAGCAGGAAGAGCCCGCGGTTGGCCGCCGACGGAACGATGATTTCCTTGAAGATCAGCTTGACGGCGTCGGCAATCGGCGTGAGCAGGCCCATCGGACCCACCCGGTTGGGGCCGGGACGGATCTGCGTCCAGCCGATGGCCTTGCGCTCCCAGAGCGTCAGGTAAGCCACGCAGCCCATCAGCGGCAGCAGCAGCGCGACGATCTTGATGAGGGTCCAGGCCACCGGCCAGGCGCCACCCAGCCAGGCCTGTCCCACCCCGTGGATGGCGTCGATCATGCGGCCTCCGTGGTGCGGCCTGCGCTCACGCGGGCGATGCGCAGCGAACCGAACATCGGGCCGAGTGCAGCCGTGGACGGGTGGGCAGCGGCCACGCGGACCGTGCCCGGCGCCAGGGCGTCGTCCAGACGCGCCGGCAGCAGCGCGCTGCCGGCAGGACCGGTGAGCTCCACCGCATCACCGGCACTCAGGCCGAGCTCGTTCCACAGCACCGGCCCGAGCGCCGCCACCGGCGGCCGGGCGTCGGCGGTGAGCTGCAGGCTGCCGGCACGGCGCACGATGGCGTCGGTGGCATAGATGGGCACGTCGGCCACCCGCGATGCGATGACCGAACCGGCAGCGGGCGCGACCACTTCGACCGGCGCCGAGGCGCGAGACGCCACGGTGCCCGCACGGTTGTCCAGCCGCGGGTCGACGGATGCCTGACCGGCAGGCAAGGCGTCGCGCAGCACCTCGTCGGCCGAGTTGAAGTCGAAGCCCGGCAGGCCGAGCATCGAACCCAGCACCCGCAGCACCTTCCAGCCAGGGCGCGCCTCGCCGCGGGCACGGACCACGCCGTGGAAGGTCTGCAGCCGCCCTTCGGCGTTGATGAAGCTGCCTGCCGTCTCGGTGAAGGGGGTGATGGGCAGCATCACGTCCGCCTCGCGTTCGACCGCGGAGCGGAAGGCGCTGAGCGCGATCACCGTGTCGGCCGCCGCCAGCGCACGCAGCGCACGCGGGGTGTCGGCGAAGTCGCAGGACGGCTCGACGTTGAGCAGCACCACCGCACGGGCCTGGCCGTCGAGCAGGGGCGAAGGCAGGTCCGGCGCGGGCAGAACTCCCAGGACCTGGGCCCCCACCGCATTGCCCGCTTCACCGAGAACGCCGTGGCGGGCGCTGCAGGTCTGGGCGATGAAGGCACACAGCGCGAAGAGCGTGGCAGCCTGTGGATGCTGCAGCGCCGAGTTGCCCACCAGCACCGCACGCCGCTCGCCACCCAGCAGCAGCGAGGCGACCGCCTGGGCAGCCTCGGAGGGCGCGGCCGCGCGGGCGGCAGGCAGCTCGGGCGGGAGCAAGGCACCGGTGCGCTGCGCCACCGCGGCGGCGATCTGCGAGAGCGCCTCGACCCACTGCTCCGGCGCCAGCGACCAGGACTCCGCCATCGGCAGCAGCCAGTCGTCGTGCGCCGCGTGAAGGCTGGCCACGCGGGCGCCGCGACGCGCCGCCTGGCGCAGCCGCTGGGCGAAGAGCGGGTGGTCCTTGCGCAGGAAGGACCCGACGACGAACACCCGCTGCAGCTGCGACAGCTCGGCGATGGGCATGCCCAGCCAGCGGGCGCCCTCGGTGCCATCGGCCAGCGTCGAACGGTTGCCCACGTCGGCGTGACGCAACCGGTGCTCCAGACGCCCGGTTCCCAGGCCGCGGGCCAGGCGTGCCAGCAGGTGCAGTTCCTCGTTGGTCGACGTGGCCTGGGCCAGCATGGCGATGGAGCCGGCACCGTGCTCGGACTTCACGCGGCCGAGGCTGCTGCACACGTAGTCCAGGGCGGTGGTCCAGTCGACCGTGCGCCACTCGCCGCCCTGCTTGATCATCGGCTGGGTCAGCCGGTCATCGGTGTTCAAGGCCTCGTAGGAGAAGCGGTCGCGGTCGGCGAGCCAGCACTCGTTGACGGCCTCGTTCTCCAGCGGCACCACGCGCATCACCTGGTGGTTCTTCACCTGCACGACGAGGTTCGCGCCGGTGCTGTCGTGCGGGCTGACGCTCTTGCGGCGCGACAGCTCCCAGGTGCGGGCGCTGTAGCGGAAGGGCTTGCTCGTGAGCGCGCCGACCGGGCAGACGTCGATCATGTTGCCCGAGAGCTCCGAGTCGATGGTCTCGCCCGCGATGGTGGTGATCTCGGAGTGCTCGCCGCGGTGGATCATGCCCAGCTCCATCACGCCGGCGACCTCCTGGCCGAAGCGCACGCAGCGCGTGCAGTGGATGCAGCGCGTCATCTCCTCCATCGAGATCAGCGGGCCGACGTCCTTGTGCAGCACGACGCGCTTGTCTTCGGCGTAGCGCGAAGACGATGCGCCGTAGCCGACTGCCAGGTCCTGCAGCTGGCACTCGCCGCCCTGGTCGCAGATGGGGCAGTCCAGCGGGTGGTTGATGAGCAGGAACTCCATCACCGACTGCTGGGCCTTGAGCGCCTTGTCGCTCTTGGTGCGGACGATCATGCCCTGGGTGACCGGCGTGGCGCAGGCCGGCATCGGCTTGGGCGCCTTCTCCACGTCGACCAGGCACATGCGGCAGTTCGCCGCGATGGACAGCTTCTTGTGGTAGCAGAAGTGAGGGATGTAGGTGCCGGCGGCGTCAGCCGCATGCATGACCATGCTGCCCTCGGGCACGCTGACCTTGCGGCCGTCCAGTTCGATTTCAACCATGGGTGTTCTCGCTGCGCGACGGGCTCAGACGTAGGCCGGCACGACGCAGGTCTTGTGCTCGACGTGGTGGACGAACTCGTCGCGGAAATGCTTGACCATTGCGCGCACCGGCATGGCCGCGGCGTCACCCAGCGCGCAGATGGTGCGGCCCTGGATGTTGTCGGCCACCGAATTGAGCAGGTCGATGTCCTCCAGGCGGCCCTGCCCGTGCTCGATGCGGTGGACCATGCGGTGCAGCCAGCCCGTGCCTTCGCGGCAGGGCGTGCACTGGCCACAGGACTCGTGGGTGTAGAAGTAGCTCAGGCGCAGCAGGCTCTTGACCATGCAGCGGCTGTCGTCGAGCACGATGACCGCACCCGAGCCCAGCATCGAGCCGGCCTTGGCGATGCTGTCGTAGTCCATCGTGCAGTCCATCATCTGCGCGGCGGGCAGGATGGGCGAGGACGATCCGCCGGGGATCACAGCCTTGAGCGTGCGGCCACGCCGCACGCCACCGGCCATCTCGAGCAGCACCGGGAAGGGCGTGCCCATCGGCACCTCGAAGTTGCCCGGGCGTTCCACGTCGCCGGACACGGAGTAGATCTTGGTGCCGCCGTTGTTGGGCTTGCCGGCCTCCAGGTAGGCCTGGCCGCCGTTGCGGATGATCCAGGGCACCGCGGCGAAGGTCTCGGTGTTGTTGATCGTCGTGGGCTTGCCGTACAGGCCATAGCTCGCCGGGAAGGGCGGCTTGAAGCGCGGCTGGCCCTTCTTGCCTTCGAGCGATTCGAGCAGCGCGGTCTCCTCGCCGCAGATGTAGGCACCGAAGCCGTGCGCGGCGTGCAGCTGGAAGCTGAAGGCCGAGCCGAGCAGCTTGTCGCCCAGGAAGCCCGCGGCGCGGGCCTCTTCGAGTGCTGCCTCGAAGCGTTCGTAGACCTCGAAGATCTCGCCGTGGATGTAGTTGTAGCCCGCCCCGATGCCCATCGCATAGGCCGCGATGGCCATGCCCTCGATGACGATGTGCGGGTTGAACATCAGGATGTCGCGGTCCTTGCAGGTGCCCGGCTCGCCCTCGTCGGAGTTGCAGACGAGGTATTTCGCGCCCGGAAAGGCCCGCGGCATGAAGCTCCACTTCAGGCCGGTGGGGAAGCCGGCGCCGCCGCGGCCCCGCAACGCGGACAGCTTCACCTCGGCGATGACCTGCTCGGGCGTGAGGCCCGGTCCGCCGTCGGCGCCGAGGATCTTGCGCAGCGCCTGGTAGCCGCCCCGCTCGACGTAGTCGGCCAGGCGCCAGTTGCGGCCGTCCAGACCCGCGTAGATCTGCGGCTTCAGGTGGCGGCCGTGGAAGCAGGTTTGCGCGCCGGTCGATTGGAACTGGGAGAGGTCAAGCATGGCGGGTATCCCGGTACGGCTTCAGCGGGCCTGCGACGCCAGCAGGTCGACCAGCGCGTCGAGCCGCTCGTTCGTCATGAAACTGCACATCTGCCGGTCGTTGACGAGCAGCACGGGCGCGTCGGCGCAGGCGCCCAGGCACTCGCTCTTCTGCAGCGTGACCAGGCCGTCGGCGGTGGTGCCGCCCTCTTCCACCCCGAGCCGCTGGCACAGGTGGGCGAGCGCCTTCTCGCCGTCGCGCAGCTGGCAAGGCAGGTTGGTGCAGACGTTGATCTTGAACCGGCCCACCGGGGCCTGGTTGTACATGTTGTAGAAGGTGGTGACCTCGTGCACCGCGATGGCCGGCATGCCCAGGTAGGCCGCGATCGCGCGCTCGGCGTCCTCGCTGACATGGCCCTGCTCCTGCTGCGCGATGGCCAGGCAGGCCATCACCGCGGACTGCTTCTGGTCGCTCGGGTACTTGGCCACTTCGCGGTCGAAGCGGGCCAGCGTCGCGGCGGAGAACACCGCCTGCTGCGTGCTCATCGGTCGATCTCTCCGAAGACGATGTCCATCGTGCCGATCACGGCCACCGCGTCGGCGATCATGTGGCCGCGCGACATCTCGTCGAGCGCGGCCAGGTGGGCGAAGCCCGGCGCCCGGATCTTCAGGCGGTAGGGCTTGTTGGCGCCGTCGCTGACGATGTAGATGCCGAACTCGCCCTTGGGATGCTCGACCGCGGCATAGGCTTCGCCCTCGGGCACATGGAAGCCTTCGGTGAAGAGCTTGAAGTGGTGGATCAGCTCCTCCATCGACGACTTCATCTCCAGCCGCGACGGCGGGGCCACCTTGTGGTTGTCGGTGATGACGGGCCCCGGGTGGGCGCGCAGCCACTTCGAGCACTGCTCGATGATGCGGTTGGACTCGCGCATCTCGGCCACCCGCACCAGGTAGCGGTCGTAGGTGTCGCCCTGGGTGCCCACCGGAATGTCGAAGTCCATGCGGTCATAGACGTCGTAGGGCTGCTGCTTGCGCAGGTCCCAGGCAATGCCCGAGCCCCGCAGCATCGGGCCGCTGAAGCCGAGGTTCTTCGCGCGCTCGGGCGTGACGACGCCGATGCCCACGGTACGCTGCTTCCAGATGCGGTTGTCGGTGAGCAGCGTCTCGTACTCGTCGACCATCGTCGGGAAACGGCGGGTGAAGTCGTCGATGAAGTCGAGCAGCGAGCCCTGCCGGTTCTCGTTCATCTGGCGCAGCGCGCGTTCGTTGCGCAGCTTGGACGCCTGGTACTGCGGCATGGAGTCGGGCAGGTCGCGGTAGACGCCGCCCGGGCGGAAGTAGGCCGCGTGCATGCGGGCGCCGGACACCGCCTCGTACATGTCGAACAGGTCCTCGCGCTCGCGGAAGCAGTAGATGAGCATGTTCATCGCACCGCAGTCCAGCCCGTGCGCACCCAGCCACAGCAGGTGGTTGAGCAGGCGGGTGATCTCGCTGAACATCACGCGGATGTACTGCGCGCGCTCGGGCACCTGGATGCCCATGAGCTTCTCGATGGCCAGGCAGTAGGCGTGCTCGTTGCACATCATCGAGACGTAATCCAGCCGGTCCATGTAGGGAAGCGACTGGATGTAGGTCTTGCTCTCGGCCAGCTTCTCGGTGGCGCGGTGCAGCAGGCCGATGTGGGGATCGGCACGCTGTATGACCTCCCCGTCCAGTTCGAGCACCAGGCGCAGCACGCCGTGCGCGGCCGGGTGCTGGGGACCGAAGTTCAGGGTGTAGTTCTTGATCTCTGCCATGGGGTTGGCTCAGGCCGATCTCAATGCAGGCCGCCGTAGCGGTCCTCGCGGATGATGCGGGGGATGATCTCGCGCGGCTCGATGGTGACGGGCTGGTAGATCACGCGCTTCTGCTCGGGGTCATAGCGCATCTCCACATGGCCGGTCGTGGGGAAATCCTTGCGGAACGGGTGTCCGATGAAGCCGTAGTCGGTGAGGATGCGGCGCAGGTCCTCGTGCCCTTCGAAGACGATGCCGTAGAGGTCGAAGGCCTCGCGCTCGAACCAGTTGGCCGAACTCCACACGGGCACCATCGAGGGGACCATCGGCAGGTCGTCGTCGGGGCAGAACACCTTCAGCCGCAGCCGCACGTTGTGGGTGAGGCTGAGCAGGTGCTGGACCACGCAGTAGCGCAGGCCGTCCCAGGGCTGGTCGCGGTAGGCGGAGTAGTCGACGCCGCACAGGTCGACGAGCTGCTCGAAGGCGAGCGAGGGGTGGTCGCGCAGCGCCAGCGCCACTTCGAGGTGGTCGGCGGCGGCCACCGTCAGCGTGAGCTCGCCGCGCGACAGCACCAGGCCGCGGATGCGCTCGCCAAGCACCGCCTCCAGGCGGCTGCGCAGCGTGGCCAGATCGAGCTGGGGGCGGGGAGCTTCAGCGGGCAATGGTGTTCTCCCGGCGGATCTTGGCCTGCAGCTGCAGGATGCCGTAGAGCAACGCCTCGGCCGTGGGCGGGCAGCCCGGCACGTAGACATCCACCGGCACGATGCGGTCGCAGCCGCGCACCACCGAATAGCTGTAGTGGTAGTAGCCGCCGCCATTGGCGCACGAGCCCATGCTCAGCACCCAGCGCGGCTCGGCCATCTGGTCGTAGACCTTGCGCAGCGCGGGGGCCATCTTGTTGCACAGCGTGCCGGCCACCACCATCAGGTCGCTCTGGCGCGGGCTCGGACGGAAGAGCATGCCGAAGCGGTCGATGTCGTATCGCGCCGCACCCGCGTGCATCATCTCCACCGCGCAGCAGGCCAGACCGAAGGTCATCGGCCACAGCGAACCGGTCTTCGACCAGTTGATGACCGTGTCCAGGCTCGTGGTGACGAAGCCTTCCTTGAGAACGCCTTCAATGCCCATTCAGCAACTCCTGCAGCCGATCATTCCCAGTCCAGCGCGCCCTTCTTCCACTCGTAGACGAAGCCGACGACCAGGATGGCCAGGAACAGCATCATCGCGAGGAAGCCTGACGTGCCGATGTCGTGCAAGGCGACAGCCCAGGGGAAGAGGAAGGCGATCTCGAGGTCGAAGAGGATGAAGAGGATGGCCACCAGGTAGTAGCGGACATCGAACTTCATGCGTGCGTCCTCGAAGGCCTCGAAGCCGCACTCGTAAGGAGAATTCTTGGCCGCGTCGGGGCGGCTCGGACCGAGCAGGAAGCCCAGCACCTGCGGCACCACGCCGACGGCGATGCCCACAAGTATGAAGAGGATGACCGGCAGGTACTCGTTCAGGTCCATGTTGGCTCGTTCGGTTGGGCGCGGAAACCTCGTCGACAGCGACGAACCCCCGACCCATCCGACTGAGACCTGAAACTGCACCGAGACCACGGTACTGCACAGGGGCTCGATGGGCTGGTGGTCGCCCGGACGGACGCATGACCACGACAGCTTGGTGCCGACGGCGAGACTCGAACTCGCACAGCTTTCGCCACTACCCCCTCAAG